>JBBISG010000066.1:0-2400 GCA_037441365.1 Nitrospirota bacterium | reverse complement strand
AAAATATGGCATATAAAGGCACATTTGTTACATATGGAAGAGGTAGCGGTGTTGTTGTAAGCACGGCAATGAATACAGAGATAGGAAAGATTGCCACAATGCTTCAGGAAGAAGAGGAGGTAAAGACACCGCTTCAAAAAAGGCTTGCAGCCTTTGGACAGAAGCTGGCAATAGCCGTTCTTGTAATATGTGCAGTTGTCTTTGGCATAGGTGTATTAAGAGGTGAAGAGCCTTTATTGATGCTTCTTACAGCTATATCCTTAGCAGTGGCAGCAATACCAGAGGCACTTCCTGCTGTTGTAACAATATCCCTTGCTATTGGCGCTAAAAAGATGGTGAAACAGGATGCCCTGATAAGAAAGCTTCCAGCTGTTGAGACCTTAGGCTCTGTAACTTATATATGTTCCGATAAGACAGGAACCCTCACACTGAATAAGATGACGGTCGAGGAGATATGGGTGGATGGGAAATTGATAAAAACAGAGGATAAGAAGATAAGAGGCTCAGAGGATAAAAACTCTTTTCTTTCTCAACCTCTCAGCCTCTTAACCTCTCAACCTCATGTCTTGCTTATGACTGGCCTTGCCCTCAGCAATGATGCACAGATTGATGCCAATGGAAATATCATAGGAGATCCTACAGAGATTGCCCTTTACAATATCGCAAAAGAAAATGGCTTTGATAAAAGAGAGATAGAGGGGGATTTCCCGAGAGTTGCAGAGTTGCCGTTTGATTCTGACAGAAAGTGTATGACGACTTTTCACAGGCTTAAGGCTGAAGGCTTTGGCAAGGAAAGATTTATCTCATTCACAAAGGGTGCAATTGAGACCCTTCTTGAAAAGGCTGATAATATTATAACATCTGATGGGCTGAAGCCTATACACAAAGCGGAGATTGTCAGGATAAATGAAATGATGGCTGCCGATGGTTTGAGGGTTCTGGGCATTGCCATGAGGCAATGGGATTCACTGCCTGATGATATATCTCCTGGTAATGTAGAGACAGGGTTAACAATTCTTGGTCTCATTGGCATGATGGATCCGCCAAGGGAGGAGGCGAAAGAGGCTGTAACGCTATGTAAGACCGCAGGGATTAAGCCCGTGATGATAACAGGCGACCATCCGCTTACTGCAAAGGCAATAGCAAAGAGACTTGGCATACTTGATGACGATCACAAGGCAATTATTACTGGAAGGGAACTGGAGCAGTTATCTCTCGAAGAGTTTGAAGAGCATGTGGAAAAGATAAGGGTCTACGCAAGGGTTGCACCTGAGCAGAAACTCAAGATTGTAAAGGCACTTCAGGACAAGGGACAGTTCGTTGCAATGACAGGAGACGGTGTCAATGATGCACCTGCATTAAAAAGGGCAGACATCGGCATTGCAATGGGGATCACGGGCACGGATGTCTCAAAAGAGGCTGCCCATATGATATTGCTCGATGACAATTTTGCAACAATAGTGAAGGCAGTGAAGGAGGGCAGGAGGATCTTTGATAACATCCGGAAGTTTATAAAATATACAATGACAAGCAATTCAGGAGAGATATGGACGATATTCCTCGCCCCATTTCTGGGACTTCCCATTCCCCTTCTGCCAATTCACATACTCTGGATAAATCTTGTCACTGATGGACTTCCAGGGCTTGCCCTTGCGGCTGAACCTACTGAAAAGGATATTATGAAAAGACCGCCAAGGCATCCTCAGGAAAGCATATTTGCCCATGGACTTGGTGCCCATATTATATGGGTCGGGCTTCTTATGGGTTTTGTATCAATCTTCACACAGGCATGGTCAATAAAGACAGGACATGCCCGCTGGCAGACAATGGTCTTTACTGTCCTCTGCCTGAGCCAGATGGGGCATGTTCTTGCAATAAGCTCTGAAAGAGAATCCCTTTTCAGTCAGGGACTTTTGTCTAATAAGCCTCTTATTGGGGCATTTCTGTTGACCTTTGTTTTCCAGATGGCAACAATATATATGCCATTTTTAAACCCCATATTCAAGACCGAACCATTGACTTTAAGCGAGTTAATACTCACACTCGCCCTGTCATCTGTGGTATTCGTTGCAGTCGAGATAGAAAAGATGTGGAGGCGGCGCAGATCTCAGAATGGATCCGATAGAGATAATCAAAAAGTATTATGACCCTGATTTAAAGGCTTACTATTTCCTGATTCACCATAGTAAACTGGTAGCCAAAAAGGCGCTGGAGATAGCAAAAAGGGTAGGGTATCTCAATCCTGATCTGGCATTTATCGAAGAGGCTGCCATACTCCATGACATTGGCATATTCTTTACCAATGCACCTAAGATAGGATGCTATGGGTATAAGGACTACATATGCCACGGCTATCTCGGAAGAGAGCTGCTCGAAAAAGAGGGTCTGCCGAGACATGCC
>JBBISG010000065.1:0-5563 GCA_037441365.1 Nitrospirota bacterium | reverse complement strand
AATACCTTAATACCTCTTCTGAATACCTGCCCGCAGGGACCGTTTTTGGATTCCCGATAGCTATCTTCTTTACATCGTGCCTTTTGAGGTCATCAAATGACCTGATATTGAGTTTTGAAGATTCAGGGACTACAAGCACCATCACATTGCCTCCAAAATTAACCCTTGTATCCCTGATTATCAGTCCTTTGGTGTCTGCCTCGTCCATGTCTTTCAATGAGGCAGAGGCAAAGACATCAACAGGTGCACCAGCCTCGATCTGCCTTATTAGATCCCCAGAAGCGCCGAAGTTAAACACAACCTTAGTTCCCTTATTCCTGCCTTCATAAAGCTTACCGATTTCCTTAAATGCATCCTTCAGACTGATGGCAGCAGAAACTGTTATTTCCTTTTGTGATCCTGCAGGGCTTATCACTGCTGTTGACAGCAAAGATAAAAAGACTAAAACCAAAACACAAAGATTTTTAAACATGACGAAGCTCCCGTAATATATTTAAATCCTGAATCCCTTCATTTCCTGTTTCAGGAATTTCTTAAAGTTGTTGTAAAAATTCCAGAATGCCTCTATCGCCCTTTCCCCTGCCTCTGTGAGCCTTGCACCGCCACCCCCTTTGCCACCTGTGGATGTCTCTACGAGGATTTTACCTGCCTGTTTATTCATGGACTCCACAAGCTCCCATGCATGACGATATGACATGTTCATTGACCTCGCTGCCTCTGATATAGAGCCATACTGCTTTACCCTTTCAAGAAGCACCACCCTTCCATATCCAAGAAATGTCCCATCTCTGCCCTCAATCCAGAGCCTCCCTTTTAATTCGTACTTTTTATGCTTGCTACTTTCTGCCACACATGGCTGACGGGCATCTCTTGTTTTGTTTTTCTTTTTGGTAAGTGTTTTTTTCATGTCGTAATATATCATGAGGAATAACGGCTGTCAAGTTCTTTTCATCAGTGATAGTGCCACAAACCTTGCAATCTTCATCCCTTCGGATATTGAGCTTCCTGAATTCCATATCAATGGTATTAAACATGAGCATTTTTGAAAGCAAGGGCTTCCCATAGCCTGTGAGCAACTTGATTGCCTCAATAGCCATAATGCATCCAAGCATCCCCGACACAGCGCCTAAAACCGGAAATCCCAGTTCTTCCCAGTCGGGATTATCCTCTGGATATAGACAATTAAAACATGGGGTAATGCCCGGGATAATATTAAAAAGATAGCCCTCCATTCCGTTCATGGCTGCCTCAATCATCGGGATATCTCCTGTGACGCATGCCTTATTCAAAATCCGTCGTTCATGGAAATTTGGTCGTGCAGAGAGTGCTATGTGTACTCCGTCAAGCAGTTTATCGGCATTATCCTCTGTTATTCTCTCATCATATATCTCAACCTCCACATCTGGATTTATGTCCTCTATGCTCTTCATTGCCTGAATGACCCTGCTTTTTCCAATCCAGTCATGTCTCATCAATATCTGCCTATTCATGTTTGAAAGAGTAAGCTTGCCAGAATGGACAAATATCATTTTTCCTATCCCTGCCACAGCAAGATATATTGCCGCAGTTCCACCGAGACCACCGATGCCTGCAATAAGAGCAGTGGAATCCTTAAGTCTTTGTTGATGCTCAATGCTAAATCCATCAAGCATCAACTGCCTGCGATAGCGATCAAGTTCTCTTTCGGTTAATATCTTTTTAGACGACCATTTCACAGTATTCTTCCCCAATCCTCGCATTCAATACCTCAAGCTCCATGTCTCTATCTTCTCCAAGAATCCCGCATGCATCTGCCCTACACTGCCTGCAGTGGGTCATTTGAGGCATGTATTTAATGCACTCCTCTCTCATTCTGTTAATCATCTCGCGGGAAGGCCTCTGCAAATGTTCAAATTCTGCCTGCGGAATCAGAGGCATAATGTTCATTAAATCAGCTCCTTTGACTCCAGCAAGCCATGCAATTAAAGGAATCTCCGTATCATTCACACACGGAATTAAGACGCTGTTCACCTTTACAATAAACCCTGCATCAATGGCGTTTCTGAGTCCTCTCCACTGATTGCATAAAAGACACTCGGCAGCCTCTCTGCCTGTATATCGTTTACCCCTATACAAAACCCACGAATATATCTTTTCTGCTGTTTCTGGCATCACAGCATTAATAGTGATTGTAAGGCTTCTTACCCCTGATCTCACAAGGTCTTCAAGCCTATCTGAGAGATAAAGGCCGTTTGTGGATACGCATAAAATAAACTCTGGGAATTCCCTGTGAATCGCCCTCATCGTCTCAAAGGTAGTATCATTAGCAAGGGGATCTCCGGGGCCTGCTATTCCAATTACGCTCAACTTTTCATTTCTCTCAACAAGTATTTTTACCCGTTCCAAAGCCTCTGCAGGAGTCAAAACCTTACTCGTGATTCCCGGCCTCGATTCATTTGCGCAATCGTATTTTCTTATGCAGTACCTGCACTGTATGTTGCACGCAGGCGCAACAGGAAGATGTACCCTTCCGAACTTGTGATGCGCCTCATTCGAGAAACACGGATGAGTATCCATAATATCTTTGCCCTTTTGTGTCTTCATGTTGCACCTCCATTATCAATACCGCACGAGTTTACTGTGGTAATACGCAAGAGCGATGCCATCTTCATAACCTGCTGATTTTCAAAAACAATTTATAAACCAAAACTTCCCTATGACACATTTATGTATTATCTGCTACACTTTTGTATATTCTACTTTATTTTTTAAAAATTCTTGATAAACACTCTTATACAAAAAGTCAACTTAACTTTCAATTATCTCTAAGTCTGTTGTCTGGTTTCTTCTGACTATCTGGCTATCAGAATTGTCTTTATTTTCTATGTTATAATCCTCCATGCGTTTTATTGCTGACCTCCACATACATTCGCAATATTCAAGGGCAACAAGCAAGGACATGTCGCCTGAAAGCATCTGGAGATGGGCTCAACTTAAAGGTATTACGGCTATAGGTACGGGAGACTTTACACATCCGAAATGGTTTAAGGAACTGAATGAAAAACTTGAATCCACCGGCAACGGATTATTCAAACTAAAAAAGGCTTTTCAGACAAATGATATACCAGATTCATGCAGGGCAGATGTCTCGTTCATGCTATCAGCAGAGATAAGCTGTATTTACAGTAAAGGCAAAAGAACACGCAAGGTGCATTTGATTATATTCGTCCCTGATTTTTCTACCGCTGCGAGATTAAATATAGCGCTGTCAAAAATCGGTAACCTCAATGCCGACGGAAGGCCTATACTCGGCCTTGATGCAAAGGAACTTCTAAAAATAGTTTTAGAGACTTCTCCTGAAGCAATACTTATACCGGCCCATGCATGGACTCCTCATTTTTCTGTATTCGGCTCAGAATCAGGCTTTGATTGTCTTGAAGAATGTTTTGAAGAACTGACATCACATATTTATGCAATAGAGACCGGCCTTTCATCAGATCCGCCCATGAACTGGAGGCTTTCCGCGTTGGACAAAATCACTCTCATATCCAACTCCGATGCCCATTCGCCAAACAAGATAGGCCGTGAAGCGAATATATTTGATACAGAGATTTCCTATAAAGCCATAAGTGAGGCGATCAAGACACGAAAGGGCTTTATAGGAACCATAGAGTTTTTCCCTGAAGAAGGTAAATATCATTATGACGGTCACAGGGTATGCGGCATAAGCCTGACGCCACAAGAGACCTTAAAGCATAACTATCTCTGTCCCGTATGCGGTAAGAGGGTTACTGTCGGAGTTATGCACAGGGTAGAGAAACTTGCGAACAGACAGGAGGGCTTTAAGCCAAAAGGCATGCCTTCATATCATTCGATAATTCCATTGCCTGAAATAATCTCAGAGGTTTTGAAGGTGGGAGCAAACAGTAAGGCTGTGGATAAGGAGTACAAAAATCTCCTTAATAAATTAGGAAACGAGTTTAAGATACTCATGGATGTCCCGCTTAAAGATATAGAACAGGCAAGTTCTCCACTCATTATGGATGCAATATCGAGGGTGCGCAAGGGTGATGTGTATATAGTGCCGGGCTATGACGGCGAATATGGAAAGATTAAGATATTCGAGGCGGTGGAGAGGAAAGAGAACAAAGGGCAGTCAATGCTTTTTTGAAAATAGAAGGCGGCAATGACACCGACGCACACAGCAGAAAATATCCCATCAAACATTGACCTCAGCGAACAATTCCTCCACGCCCTCCATATAATGGAGGAGACCGATAAAAATGTCTTCATCACGGGCAGGGCAGGCACTGGCAAATCAACTCTGCTTCAGCATTTTAGGGATACCAAAAGGCTAAAACGGTCCTATCCGATGTGATAGGCACATTCACGCAGTATCCTATCAAGCTTGCATGGGCAGTCACTATCCATAAGGGACAGGGCATGACATTTGAACGGGTGATAATAGACATAGGCAGAGGAACTTTTTCTCATGGGCAGTTATATGTTGCGCTTTCAAGATGCACAAGCCTCAATGGGATCGTCCTTAAAAAACCAGTAGCCAAAAGGCATATCTTTATGGACTGGCGCGTTGTGGATTTTGTTACTAAATATCAGTATAAGCAGGCGCAAAAAAGCCTGCCGATTGATGAAAAGATTACCATAATAGAAAAGGCTATAAAGGATAAAAGGCCGCTCCAAATTGTTTATCTGAAGACAAAGGATGAGAAATCACGAAGAACAATCCTGCCCTCATTTGTTGGAGAACTTGAGTATAACGGCAGAAAATTCATCGGGGTTGAGGCATTCTGCACCACCCGGAAGGATAATCGGGTATTCCACATAGAAAGGATACTTGAGATAAAGGAGGCTAAGTAAAAGAGCTTGTTGCACTGCAATTTCAATACATTATAAAATAAGGATAAATCATGATGGAAGGAAACGTCTTGGAAGAAACAACTAAAAAGATTGGCAGTAAAGGGCAAAAAGAATTTTATTTCTGGATACACGCCCTTTTCAGAAAATATATAGAAGTAACGATGGATATAATACTGATCGGACTTGTAATGGTAACATTTGTTTTTATAGCTAAAACGATTTATTTATTAGGATTGGATGTTTACAAGGCAACTAATATTCCTCATGTGATTTCGGAGTTCCTGTTCATATTCATTCTTATAGAGGTAATGCGGATTCTCATTGCCTACATCGAGTTTCATCACGTATCAGTTGATATTATGGTTGAACTGGCAATTGTTGCGATACTCAGGGAGATTATAATTAAAGGAGCTATTGAACTGGATACTATAAAAATAGTAGGTATATCTCTGCTGATAGCAGTTCTTGGCTTTTTGCTCAAATTTGGAGGCATACGCACAAAACCTCAGGAGGAGGATAGTATATCCCAAATCCAGCGATAACGTTTATCTAATGTATTTCTAATCATCATCAAATCAGCCATACACAAGGGATTGCTTATCATGTAAAATATCTTCATTCTTATTACCTGGAGGGTGAAGATGAAGAAGATCAAAAAGATTAACACCGCCAAGAGAACAAAGATAATTCTTGAGCAAGACGAAAG
>JBBISG010000064.1:0-2030 GCA_037441365.1 Nitrospirota bacterium | reverse complement strand
TTATCCGCCGCCAATTGCTATGAGGACATCTGCTGTTCGTGCTATGATAACATTTCTTCCTATACCCAGTCCAGTAGCTATAGGGATGTCTATATATTCATTGGCCTCCCTTTTATGCTCCTGGGGCAATATCCCGATTGTAATCCCACCTTCTGATCTGGCCCCTCTCGATGCTGCCTCCATAACACCGGTCAGGCCGCCGCAGACGAGGACAGCACCCCTTCGGGCGATAAGCCTTCCCACCTCTTCTGCCTCATCAAGCAGTGACCTTTCGACCCTTCTCCCACCAATAACGGCAATCTGTTTTCGGTCCATATTGTAAAGAAATTGTCTCAATTATCGAATGAAGCCCGAACCCCTTTTGAGAAAAACTCTCGCTGAGCTCAAATAGTGCATTCCTCCGGCCCCTTATCATCTCTTATCCCCTTAAAAACTGGCACCCTCAATTTATTGTCCTTTGTCCATTCCTGATAACCAACCCTAACGACCATCTCAGGCCTGCACCAGAGGGCCCTTCTCTTTAATTGAGGGACAACATCGAAGGGACATCCCTTTATTTGTACCCTTTTCAGCCTCTTGCTGATGCACCCAAGGGTTTCATTATCAAAACCAGTCCCGACCTGTCCTATGTGCATCAGTCGCCCCCTGTCATAAACACCGAGGACCAGAGAGCCGAAGGATTGACTCCTGCTACCTTCTCCCTCGATAAAACCACATACGACCGCATCTATGTCAGATGCCTTCTTGATCTTAAGCCAGAATCCTGACCTCTCGCCTGGCAGGTATGGACTCGTCTTTTCCTTTGCCATTATGCCCTCAAACCCCCTTTTAATGGCCGACTCAAAGAGTCTCCTGCCTTCGGTATACGATTCAGAGAGTATAACATTGTCGGCAAGGGGGAATAACCCCTCAAGCAGTCTCCGCCTTTCTATTAGATGCATCTGCATAAGGGATTTTCCATCAAGATGCAGAAGGTCGAAAACAACATATGTGGCAGGGATGATGCCTGAAAGTATCTCTATCCTTTCTGGGTCATCTATATGCTCCCTCTGCCCCAGTCGGGCAAAATCAGGCCTTCCTCTGTCAAGGACAACTATCTCACCATCCAGGACAGCAGACCTCACCCTCAACCCTCTTATTAATCCCTGAAATTCAGGATACCTGTGGGTTATATTCATGAGCCTCCTGTTCTGGAGCCTTAGACTGCGTCTGTCAACAAAGGCGATGCACCTGGTGCCGTCCCATTTCAACTCGAAGATATGACCATCAGAATCAAAAGGGGGAGAGGATCTTGCAAGCATCGGGCGTATGGTCATTCCACTGCAACAAAGGTCTCTGTGCGGTTAATGCCCTTAACCTTCCGTATCTTCTTAAGTATCTTGTCGAATATCTCATTCGTGTCCTTTCCTTCTATAACCGCTGCTATGTCATAATGGCCTGTGACCACATCAGCATTCACCACGCCCCTTATCCCCCTCAGGGTATCCCTGATGAATACATCCTTCCCGGGCAATACATTTGCGAGTAGATATACCCTTGCCATGTAATCCTCCTAATAATAAATTTCTAATAGAATTATAGATTTTTTTATCAAATATTACAAATTCACCAATTTATCCCTGGATTTGGGGTATAATTGACTATGAAAAGGGTTGCCGTAACAATGGGAGACCCTGCAGGAATAGGGCCAGAGGTGGTATCAAAATCGATACCTGCTGTCTCAGGGGAATGCCTCCCGGTTGTTATAGGAGATTCATGTGTGCTGAAAGAGACTGTCAACACCTTAGAAGTTCCACTAAGGATAAAGGTTATTGATAATATAAACAATGCCTCTGTATCTCCTGATACCCTGTGGTGCATGGACCTCGGTTCCTTGACCGCCTTTAAAAAGGGGATGCCTGATGCCAACAATGGCAGGGCATCTGTGGCATATATCAGGAGGGCTGTCGATTTAGCGATGCAGAAGGAGGTTGACGCTATAGTCACTGCACCGGTATCAAAGGAGGCATTAAGGCTTGCAGGGTTTTCAT
>JBBISG010000063.1:0-2127 GCA_037441365.1 Nitrospirota bacterium | reverse complement strand
GTCCTTGATTGATCTGCGAGGGCCCTCGTTATTGCCTGCCTTATCCACCAGGTGGCATAGGTGCTGAACTTGTATCCCCTTCTGTATTCGAACTTATCCACCGCCCTCATCAGTCCGATATTCCCTTCCTGGATGAGGTCTGGAAAGCTCAAGCCCTTACCTATATACCTCTTTGCTATGCTTATAACGAGTCTGAGATTGGCCTCTATCATCTCATCCTTGGCATTCGAAATCTCATCCATGCCCTCGGAAATAGACTTCATGGCGTCCTTCATTTCAGCATAGGTAGCGCCGATCAGGCGTTCATACCCCTTTATCTCCATTTGATAATCACGATATCTCTCCAGAAGTGGATCCATGTCTTTCCACGCCTTGTTTAACCCGGCTAAATGTCTGCCCGGTTTTGCGGGAGGCTTGAGGGCATACCAGAAAGTCTTTGACCTTTTGGGGACACCGGTGCTGTTGATCTCATATCCGAATGCCTTGAGCCTCCTGGCCAGCAGAGACATCTTCCTGTTTACCTCCTCTATCCTCTTTAAGCTCCTTTCGATCTCCTCGGAGAAGGCACGAAGGACATCCTCTCTGAGTTTCAGGCTCTTTATCTTCTCTAATATCCTATCTTTCTTTTCTGCAAGGAGCCTTTCATGTTCTGTCTTACTACTCTTACCTTTAACCTTCGGGCCCTCTGCAGAGGACCGGGCGTGATAAAGGTCTCTTCTCTGATATAACCTTTTTATCTGCTTAGTGATTGCAAAAAATCTTTTACCCTCATCTATGAGGGCCTCCTCGGAGTCTCCGTCATTCTGTATGATCTCAGCAAGTGGCGCCTCGCCTGTCTTCACAAGGTTGCCTATGGCGATGAGCTTCTCCAGCGCAAATGGTAGAGAAAAGACTGCCCGCATCACTTTATCCTTGCCCTTTTCGATTCGCCTTGCCAGATCGATTTCGCCTTCCTTTGTCAGGAGGGGAATGTTGCCCATCTCCCTCAAATACATCCTCACAGGCTCATATTCACCCTCGACAAAGGAGACCTTTTCTTCCTCTTCAGCGGCCTCCTCATTATCCCAAAAAATATTCGTGCCCTCGGCAGACTCCTCCTTTAAGAATTCCATCTCATCCCTGTCACTACATTCTTCAAAAGAATCGAAGCCCTCTTTCATCTCATACCTCTGGGGTCTCTGCCTGTTTAGGCTTTACCAATCTCTGTCTTTCGAGCAATAGCGAATTCAATAACCTCAGGTCGCCATTCAGTCTGGCCTCCCTGAGACGCACATCGAGCCTCCTCAGTGCTATCCTCCTTATGCAGTCTTCCACATTCCTGTCAACATCTTCGAGGTCAAATCCTGGATTAAGGGTTAACCTTGTGATGGTCGTTTTTTCCTCATCATTCAGAGACATCAGTATCGCATCTACCCTGCCGCTGACAGCGCTCAATTTTTCAAAAATGCTTCTCACCGTGACATTCCTAAATTCCTCCATAGGCACCATGCGCATAACATCATCAAGTCTGTCAGGACGGGCAATGGCTGCGCTCAACAGCAGGAGTTCTTCATCGTAATGCGCGGGGGGTACCTTGATCTCGACGCTATCCTTTGCCTTTCGGCTGAGCTTCTTTATCTCTTCCCTCAGTACCGCCTCGCTGATCCCTGTCCCTTCCGAGAGCTCTCTTATGAGCCCTTCCTTCATGATCATATCCCTGGCGGCAGAGATGACCCCCAAGGCCTCGTGAATAGTCTCTACCTTATCCTTTTTTGATACACGGAGGATGAATTTCACGGGTGATTCAGCCTTCAGCAGCATGTGGGCAAAGGAATCTCTGCCCTTTCTTCTCAGGAGGGTATCAGGGTCATCCTCTCCTGGTAGCAGAAGGATGCTCGCAGAAAACTCATGCTCAAGGAGCATCGGGATAGACCTCTTGGCTGCAGACCTGCCTGCCTCATCGCCATCAAAGACAAGCACAGCCCTTTTTGAGAACCTCTTCAATTTCTGGAGGTGCCCTGCTGTCAGGGCAGTGCCAAGAGGCGCTACAGTGTTATTAAATCCGTGCTGATGGCAGGCAATAACATCAAAATAACCCTCAACAATAATTGCATAGCCGTTTTTTCTTATCCACTCCCTGGCAAGGTT
>JBBISG010000062.1:0-2676 GCA_037441365.1 Nitrospirota bacterium | reverse complement strand
AAGGTAAGTTAAGGAATAAACAGAAAAGGTTTCAGGGACAAAATTATGATCTAACCAGTACCCAGTTTCAGGGACATGGAATTTTGATCTAATACGTAGAGGTCTTATAAGTCCTATAGGACCTATATACATTGACAAAAGACAACTGCACCAAATATAATTAAAAATTACAAATTCAGGAGGTTCTTATGGCTGAAGGCATTGTTGAGGTAACAAACTCTACATGGGACACAGAGGTTCTCAAGAGTCAGGGGCTGGTGATGGTGGATTTCTGGGCAATCTGGTGCGGACCATGCAGGATGATAGCCCCAACAGTTGAGGAACTGGCAAAGGAATATGCTGGAAGGCTGAAGGTTGCAAAACTGAATACCGATGAAAACCCTGACATAGCAAGCCGCTATAAAATAATGGGTATCCCGACCATAATGTTTTTTAAAGACGGACAGAAGGTGGATCAGATCGTGGGTGCGGTTCCAAAGCCACAGCTCAAGGCGAAGATCGATTCCCTCCTTGCATCGTGAATATCGTGCCTTATTGTATATCTTATGGTTATTAGTGCGACAGAGCGGCAGATGGGGTCCCCAGAAAGTTGCAGACTGTCTGGGGCAGAGAGCAACAGATGGGGTCCCCAGAAAGCTGCAGACGGGCAGGGAGCGGCAGCTGCATCAGAATTTATTACTCATCACTTGCTACTCTTCTTGCGAAACTCGTCACTGATGATATGTATGGTGGCACTTGCCCTCTTTGCACTATCATGCAGCAAAACCAAAGGCCATGCCTCTATCGGAGACAGGGCACCTGACTTTACCCTCAGGGATCTCAATGGCAATAAAATACAGCTCTCTGAACTGACCGGTAAGGTTGTGATGGTGGAGTTCTGGGCCACATGGTGTCCTCCATGCAGGGAATCGATCCCTGAGATGAAAGATGTCTACGAGAAGTACAAGGACAGGGGGTTTGTGCTGCTCGGCATATCGATAGATAAAGGGAAAAACGCCCCTGTCGAGGTCAGCTCGTTTGTGAAGGAGCATTCTGTTACCTATCCTGTGCTCATCGATGATAGCGATGTTAATGCATCCTATAGTGTCAGCAGTATCCCCACAAGCTTCATAATCGATAAGGAAGGGAAGATCGTGAGCAAGCGCACAGGCTTTATCCAGGGTCTTGGAGGGGAAATTTCAAAAGAGATCGAGGCACTGCTTTAGTGTTTGAGTCATTAGGCGAGAAACTGGAGCTGATATTCAAGAGGTTAAGGAGCCGGGGCATACTCAGGGAAGATGATATTGATGCGGCATTGAAGGATGTGCGTCTCGCCCTGCTTGAGGCTGATGTTAATTTCAGGGTAGTAAAGGACTTCATCCAGAATGTAAAGGCAAGGGCCGTGGGGAAAGAGGTCCTTGAGAGCCTGACACCGGGGCAGCAGGTCATCAAGATAGTCCATGCTGAACTATGCGACTTGCTTGGAGGCACAAGCAGCAAGATACACCTCTCGCCAAACCCTCCAACTGTAATCATGATGATAGGCCTTCACGGCTGTGGAAAGACCACGACCTCAGCAAAACTGGCAGCCCTTTTCAAGAGGGAGGGCAGACGGCCTATGCTCGTTGCAGCCGATCTGCAGCGCCCTGCTGCAATAGAGCAGATGATAACCCTCGGCAAACAGATCGATGTCCCCGTCTTTTATTCGATGGATAAGGCAGACCCTGTTGCACTCTGCGAGGAGGCCCTCAGAAAGGCAAGGCTTGATGCCAGGGATGTGATGATACTGGATACAGCAGGAAGGCTCCACATAGATGAGACCCTGATGAAAGAGCTCGAGGATATAAAGACGAGGGTCAAACCAAAGGAAACGCTCTTCGTGGCCGATGCCATGACAGGTCAGGATGCCGTTAACATCGCAAGGAACTTTAATGACGCGATAGGCATTGATGGGATAATACTCACAAAGATGGACGGAGATGCCAGGGGTGGTGCTGCTCTTTCCATAAGGGCTGTCACTGGAAGGCCTATTAAATATATCGGCACAGGTGAAAAGATCGATATGATCGAGGTGTTCCATCCTGACAGGATAGCCTCGAGGATACTCGGCATGGGAGATGTCCTGAGCCTCATTGAACAGGCAGAGAGGGTCTACAACCAGAAAGAGGCAGAAAGACTCCAGGAAAAGATACTCGGTGAATCCTTTACCTTTGAAGACCTGAGGGAACAGCTCAGAAAACTGCGCAGCATGGGACCTATTGAGAATCTCCTGAGCATGGTGCCCGGGATAGGCAGAATAAAGAATATATCTATAGATGAAAGGGAATTTGTGAAGGTGGAAGCCATAATAAATTCCATGACAAGGGAAGAGAGAAGAAACCACAACATCATAAATGGCAGCAGGAGGAGGAGGATAGCTACTGGAAGCGGTGTAACTGTCGCAGATGTCAACAGGGTGATAAAACAGTATGTTGAGATGAAGAAGATGTTAAAGATGTTTAAGGGCAAAAAGGGGTTCAGTCTCCCGAGATTTGGCTTTTAGCCCATAATCGTGCTCAGCGACAAGATATGACCATGGTTGTAACAAATCCTTTACTTTGAGCAAAGAAATATATTAAAATTTCAGATATTAAAGGAGGTGAATCTTTGGTTAAGATCAGATTGACAAGGTTAGGGGCCCACAAGAGGCCTCACTAT
>JBBISG010000061.1:0-2796 GCA_037441365.1 Nitrospirota bacterium | reverse complement strand
CAGGGTCATCCTCTCCTGGTAGCAGAAGGATGCTCGCAGAAAACTCATGCTCAAGGAGCATCGGGATAGACCTCCTGGCTGCAGACCTGCCTGCCTCATCGCCATCAAAGACAAGCACAGCCCTTTTTGAGAACCTCTTCAATTTCTGGAGGTGCCCTGCTGTCAGGGCAGTGCCGAGAGGCGCTACAGTGTTATTAAATCCGTGCTGATGGCAGGCAATAACATCAAAATAACCCTCAACAATAATTGCATAGCCGTTTTTTCTTATCCACTCCCTGGCAAGGTTCAGGCCGTAGAGGGTCTCGCCCTTCTTGAAAAGGGGGGTATCAGGTGAATTCAGATACTTTGGCTGGGACTCATCCATCACTCTCCCGCCGAAGGCTATCACATTGCCGTGGATATCGGATATGGGGAACATTATCCTGTCTCTGAATGTGTCGTAGATGCCTCTTTCCCCTGAGGTTGCAAGACCTGACTGGAGTATAAGAGGGTCAGAATATCCCTGACCCTTGAGACAATTATAGAGGAAGTGCCACTCTCTCGGGGCATAACCGAGGGAAAAGACCCTGATCGTCTCATCTTCAATACCTCTGTCCATGAGATAAGTGGATGCTAACCTTGACTTTCTGAGACCTTCTGCAAACAACCTTGATGCCTCTTTATGAATCTCTATGAGCCTTTCCCTTATGCCTTCATCTGAGCCTAATTTATATCCCCTCAGATCTATGCCAGCCTTTTTTGCAAGCAGCTTGAGGGATTCCGGGAAGGAGAGGTTCTCGTATCTCATCACAAAGTTAATGATATTACCTCCGACACCGCAGCCAAAGCAGTGAAATATCTGTTTATCAGGGCTTACAACAAAAGATGGTGTTTTTTCAGAATGGAATGGGCAGAGCCCCTTGTAATTCTGGCCTGCCCGTCTCAGCTCAATATAATCGGATATAACATCCACTATATCAAGGCGTGTCTTTATATCCTCAAGAAGCCTCTCAGCCTTCATGCGCCTTAATTCCGTAGCTATCGTCTATAAACTATCGCTCTATTCTGTCAATCTATCGAACCGCCTGAATCCAGAACACTCGTATATCTTAAATGATGCCCCGGCATTCCTTGTCAGCCCATCGAGGAGGAGGTTCAGCCCGATATTGTCGCTCGATATGTGTCCTGCTATGATGACATTGAGGTGATTCTTTTCGGCCTCTTTGCGGTGCTCCTCGCTGAGATGCATGGCCACTATAGTGTTTATTCCGCTGGAGGCCATGCTCTCAAAGATATCCTTAGAGCCCTCGGTGCCGCCTGTCATATCAACAAATATTCTGCCGGCCTTCCTTGTCTTGGAGCCTATCAGTATTTTAGGCCCTGCTCCATTGCGGGATGCCTCTTTGTACTCGGGGATAGATCTGAGTATGTCCATAACATCTGAGATGGTATAGGGTTTTTTTTCGTCAAATATTCTCTGAAGGTATGTGGCGACCATATTGTCAGCTGGGGTGTGGAGACAGATAAAGGGGATGCTGAGAAGCCTTGCAGCATCCACTGCCCTTGTATGGTTTACAGGCATCAGTTTCCGCTCGACCTCTTTTATCCTGCTGTCCATAAGGTCTTCTGCAATACTTATAGGGACACCAAACCTGTGGAGGATATCAGCCTGTATGCGCATGACATCATAGAGGTTTGCATAGGCCCTCCCCTCGGGGTGGTGTGACATCAGCAGGTCTATCTCCACCCCCATCTGCCTTAGCCTATCGCAGAGGATGACCTCTCCAACCTCGATGTCTATTCCGACGAGTATATTTCTTATCTCCTCCTCTCCACTTCCATTCAGGATTCTCGTGTCGGAGTAAGGATTTCTGAGGGTCTCGAGATCAAAGAATTCCCTTTCATCTTCCCTGAGGGAATCAAAATCCTTCTTCCTCGCATCAAGGTCGCTCAGGGCAGCCTCTTTGCCTCTCGGGTCGTTTTCTATAGCGATAGATATAGCCTTGTCGTATAGATCTTTCAGTTTCATTCAGGAAATCTTCTCTGCGACTCTAAAAGCTCCCTGGTTGTAACCTCTGCCTTTACCATTCTGAGGGCAGAGGCCCTGACCTTCTCCGAGGCCTTCAATGCCCTCCTGGGGTCATCGTCAAATCTCTTGAGCAGGGGCATCCTATCTCACGCTGAATCTTATTTTTTTGAGGGCCTTTTTACGAGCTGCAAGCGCCTTTTTTTTCCTTTTGACGCTCGGTTTTTCGTAATGTTCCCGTTTCTTTATCTCTGAGAGTATGCCTTCCCTTTCGCACTGCTTTTTGAATTTTCTGAGTGCGTTCTCGAAGGAATCACTCTCACGAACCCTGACAGAGGGCATTCATATACCCCTCCTCCCTTTTTTGAACTATCTATCCGCCTGTGTGCATTAGGTGGCAGAAGTATGATACTTTACCAGTTAAGCAGAGGGCATGTCAAGGATACAAATTGCCTTGTTCTTTGACAGATCCATTTGCCTCGCTATCCCCTTGATTGACCCTTCTATAGCGGGCCGTCGCAATCCCTTCTAAATGAGGTCTTCTTTCCTACTCGATGATAATATCTCTGGCCTGGTCTTCAGTGGAGACTCTTATCCAGATGCCGATGTGCATGGATTTACAAATTAACTATAAAATGCAACTTTTTGAGTTTTTGGTTATATCCACTGCTGTCCAAAATAATCTGAAATCACAAAATCCATCCTTATAAAATAAGGCTTTTAGACGGGTAAATCTTCATTTTCAAAATCAGGTTGTCCCTTGCCATTTTATCTTTTATCATTATGCTGTC
>JBBISG010000060.1:0-3306 GCA_037441365.1 Nitrospirota bacterium | reverse complement strand
TGAATGGACAACGGACAACAGGACAATGAAATTGCGGGACACGGAAAGCGGAAAACGGATTACGCAATGAGATCGGCACAGGATTCAGTAAAGGGGGATAATCTTCTCGAAAAGATAAAGGCAACAATAACAAAGCACTCCATGCTTTCCGGTGGGGAGACGGTTTTGATAGGCCTTTCAGGAGGGCCTGATTCGGCATGCCTCCTTCTTGTGTTGGATAAACTGAAGGAGGAATTCAGTTTAAAGCTGCATGCAATATACATCGACCATGGCCTGCGGCCATCCGAAACCCCATCTGAGATGGAGTTCTGCAGAAAACTATGCGAAGGATTGGCTATCCCTTTTGTTACAAAATCGGTAAATGTAAAGACATATGCGAAAGAGCATGGCCTTAATAAACAGGAGGCTGCGAGGGAACTGAGATACAGGGTCTTTGATGAAGTCTCTTCTGAATTGAGGGCAGATAAGATCGCTTTAGGTCACAATGCAGATGACCAGATAGAGACATTCTTTATGAGGATCCTCAGAGGGTCAGGCCCGAGGGGCCTATCGGGTATACCCCCTGTAAGGGGAAGGATAATCAGACCCTTAATCGAGATCGAAAGGGAAGAGATAGAGAAATATCTTGATGAAAAGAGGATTAATTACATTGTCGATTCATCAAACCTGAAAGAGGATTACCTCAGAAACAGGATAAGACTCTCCTTTATCCCGGAGGTCAAAAGGATTAATCCAGATATCACAGAAACCATAACCCGAACAATGGGGATATTGAGAGAGGAGGAGAGGTACTTCGACATCATTGTTGCAAAGACTCTAATGAAGCTGATCAGCAGAAAGACAGATCAGCGCATAGAGTTGTTCCTTGCGCCAATGGAGGCAATGGATAAGGTCGTACTCCGGAGAGTCCTGAGGAGGGCAATAGATGAGACGCAGGGTCTTCGGGGTATAAACTTTGTCCATATAGAGGGTATGATTGATTTGATAAAGAAAGGAAGACATGGTGACAGGCTCTATCTCCCAAAGGGGATAAGGGTAATAAAGGATTATTCAACCCTGGTAGTAACATCGGAGCCGCCCGTGAGAATTGGGTCACATACACTAAGCGTCCCTGGCGAGGTCATCCTGAAGGAGACAGGGATGGTGATTAAGGCATCTCTCAAGGACAAGGTGGGGGATGAAGGTAGTGAGGAGGAAGGGCCTTTGGACGGGAGAGGCCTTGCTGTATTTGATGCAGGTAAAACAGGAACTGTCCTGACTGTCAGGCCGAGGCAGAGGGGTGACTTCTTTTATCCGATGGGGTTTGGGAAAAGAAAGAAACTCCAGGACTTCTTTGTGGACGAAAAGGTTCCACGGGATGAACGTGATTCGGTTCCAATCGTTTTATCAGGGAATGATATTGTCTGGATTGCCGGCTACAGGGGGGATGAGAGATTCAGGGTGACTGATGGAACCGAGAGATTTTTGAGGCTGGAGATCAGGAAGGCCCTGTGAATTTTTGACCAGGAGAAGATTTTGACTTAGTCAATAACTTAGTCTATAATAAGGCATGGAGGTGAATAGATGGCTACAGTGAATATACATGATGCAAAGACCCACCTCTCCCGCCTGTTGAGTCGTGTAGAGGGCGGAGAGGAGATTGTGATTGCTAAGGCAGGGAAACCTATAGCCATGATAGTTCCCATTATAGAAAAGGCAGGGAAACGAACACCGGGTAGTGCAAAGGGGCGTATCGTTTTAAAGAAAAGTTTTTTTAAGCCCTTACCAGATTCTATCCTGAAAGGGTTTGAGAAATGAGGGCCCTGTTAGATACCCATGTATTCCTGTGGTGGATTACCGATGACCCTAAACTACCCCTTTATATCCGCGGAATAATCGCAGATGGTAATAATGATCTGTTTTTCAGCGCTGCTATAGCTGCTGGGAGATTGCGATAAAGTCTCGATTGGGCAGAATAAAGCTCCCGAAGAAGCCTGATGTCTTTATATCCGAACAAATGGCAATAAATGCTATCAGGGGTCTGCCTATTCAGGCAGGTCACGCCCTCCATGTTTTTAATCTGCCAGGTCTCCATAGAGACCCCTTTGACCGTATAATTGTTGCCCAATCGCAGCTGGAAGGTTTGCCTATAATAACTTCGGACGCCTTAATTGCTAAATACAGGGTTGAAATTATATGGAATGCAGAACCGACCATATAGAACCCTTAAGCGATCATCAGGAGGCTGCATAATGGTAAGGGTTCGTTTTGCACCAAGCCCTACAGGGCATCTCCACATTGGTGGGGCGAGGACTGCTCTGTTTAACTGGCTCTATGCAAGGCACATGTCAGGTGTCTTTATCCTGAGGATAGAGGATACCGACAGGAGCCGCTCTACAGAGGAATATATCGAGGCGATAATAGAAGGCATGAAATGGCTTAAACTCGACTGGGATGAAGGCCCCTACAGGCAGACAGACAGATTCGATATATATAGAAGCTACATCGGTAAACTCCTGAAAGAAGGCAAGGCGTACTATTGCTATTGTTCACCAGAGGAACTTGAGCAGCGCAGACAGGAGGCACTGGCCCAGGGCAGGCCACCAGGATATGACGGCAGATGTCGTGATCTGAAAGAACCAATTTCAGGCCGCATCCCTGCAGTGAGGTTCAGGATGCCCCAGGAAGGGTATACGATTGTCGATGACCTGATAAGGGGGAGGGTGGTTTTTGACAACAGCCATCTCGATGACCTGATAATCATGAGGTCAGATGGAACGCCAACATATAATTTTGTGGTAGTAGTGGATGATGTTGATATGGGGATAACCCATGTCATAAGGGGTGACGACCATCTGAATAATACACCAAAACAGATACATATATACAGGGCACTGGGTTATGACATCCCGGAGTTTGCCCATCTTCCCATGATACTGGGGTCGGATAAAACGAGGCTCAGTAAGAGACATGGGGCAACCTCTGTTCTGGCATACAGGGAGATGGGCTATCTCTCTGATGCCCTTGTCAATTACCTTGTCCGCCTTGGATGGTCCTACGGAGACCAGGAAGTATTCACAAGAGAAGAGCTGATAAAATATTTTTCTTTCGACAATGTGGGGAAATCATCAGCGGTATTTAATCCAGAAAAGCTCCTCTGGCTTAACAGCCACTATATAAATAATACAGACTCTAAAGAACTTGTTGCATTAGTCATTCCATTCCTGATAAGGGATGGGGTAATCTCCGATGCCCAGCAGATAGATAAGGTTTGGCTTGCAAGGGCCATTAAAACCCTGAAGGAGCGTTCAAGGACACTTGTGGAGC
>JBBISG010000059.1:0-4583 GCA_037441365.1 Nitrospirota bacterium | reverse complement strand
GAGAAAAGGAATCCATCAGGGGGGTAATTGCTGAAAGGGAGAAAGAGATCAATGGGATAAACACAAGGAAGACAGAGGCTGAACAGGCGGTATCCCAGATGCTTGATGCCCTGTCGAGGAACAAAGCGAGGTACGAGGCAGAGCGTTCATCGATAACAGAATTGAGACTTAATCTAAACTCCTATAAAGAACGGATAGATGCGGTAAGGAAGGAGATGGAGGCATGCGCCGGGATGCTCGCTGACCTTTCAAGGACAAGGGAACTCTTGGTCGAAGAGAAATCGAATGTTAGCTCCAAGATGCTCCAGTGCAGGGAGGACGTCAGCAGGAGCAACGATATTCTGAAAGGGCTTGTGCTGAAGGCTGACGGCCTCAGGGCAGCAATAGCAGAGGGCAGGGAGCTCAACCGCACCGAATCAGAGGATCTGATCCGTTTCGAGGGAGAATTAAAGGGCCTCCGCAATAGACTGGATTCCCTGACAGCGGCGATAACAGATGCAGATGTCTCTATAGCGGAAAACAGGCTGAGGCTGGAGAACCTGGCGGCCGGTATCAGGCAGAACTATGGTGTAGATATAGATTCCCTTGTCGCAGAACCCCCGATCCCCGAAGAAGAAGAGCGCATTTCAGAGATAAGGTCAAAGATCCAGGAGCTCGGCCCCGTGAACCTAGGCACATTGGAGGAATATGAAGAGCTGAAAAACCGCTATGAATTTCTCACAGGGCAGCAGGACGACCTCAATAAATCCATAGCAGAGCTTGAGGAGGCCATAGCAAAGATAAACAGCACCACGAGGAAGAAACTGAGAGAGGCATTTGTTGAGCTCAACGCCAAATTCTCCGAGGTCTTCACCTATCTCTTTGGTGGTGGTAAGGCAGAGATCATCCTGACCGATGAAACTAATATCCTCGACTCCGGCATAGAGATTATCGCCCAGCCGCCTGGCAAGAGGCTTCAGAACATAAACCTCCTATCAGGCGGAGAAAAGGCCCTCACTGCACTGTCGCTCCTCTTTGCGAGTTTTCTGATAAAACCCTCGCCTCTATGCATACTCGATGAGGTGGATGCAGCCCTCGATGAGGCTAATGTTGAGCGTTTTGCGAGGATGCTGAGAGAGCTCTCTGACAGGATACAGTTTATTGTCATAACCCATAACAGGATAACAATGGAGGCTGCTGACTACATCTATGGGATAACCATGGAAGAGCCAGGTGTCTCGAAGGTAATATCTATGCGGCTTGTAAACTTTGACTAATTATGAAGAAACTCTTAAATACAATACCTGATATAAAGGTATCTACAAATCCTGAAGACCTTATCTGCTACAGCTTTGATGCCTGCGGTCTCGATACAATCCCCTCTGCTGTCATCTGGCCTGAGAAGACAGAAGATGTCATAAGGGTAATGCGGTACGCCTTTGACAACGGCATACCTGTAGTCCCGAGGGGTGCTGGCACAGGTATGACTGGCGGCGCTGTCCCTATGAAAGGCTCGATCGTCCTGAGCCTCGAAAGGATGAACAGGATGATAGAGCTCGACAGTGATAATCTCAACGTCCTCGTCGAGCCGGGGATGATCAACGGCAGACTCCAGCATGAGGTAGAAGGCCAGGGTTTTTTTTATCCGCCAGACCCTGCCAGCATGAACTTCTGCACCATAGGAGGTAATGTGGCTGAAAATGCTGGTGGACCCAGGGCATTGAAATATGGCGTCACCAGGGACTATGTCATGGAGATAGAGGCAGTGCTTCCTGATGGGAATCTCATCACTGCTGGTGTGAAGACCCATAAGGGGGTGGTAGGATATGACCTTGCGAGGTTGCTTGTCGGCTCAGAGGGCACGCTCGCTGTCCTGACAAAGATAAGGCTTAAACTCCTTCCATTACCTGATGATGTCGTTACCCTCCTCTGCCTCTTTAGCGACATTGAGGCAGCAGGGAGGGCAGTCTCGACGATTATTACCTCAAGGGTCATACCGAGGACACTCGAATTCATGGACAGAGAGGCCATAGACGCTGTCGAGAGGTTTCAGCCGCTCGGGCTCCCTAACGATGTAGAAGCACTCCTGCTCATAGAGGTCGATGGATATCCCGATGCAATCAAGAAAGAGGCAGAAAAGGTTGCCGATATCTGCATGAAATTAAGTGCCGATGTAAGGATGGCAGAGGACGGTGAGGCAAGGAGCAGGCTGTGGGAGTTCAGGCGCGCTGTCTCGCCCGCTCTTTACCACATAAGCCCGACAAAGATAAATGAGGACATAGTTGTACCGCGCAGTAATATCCCCCGGATGCTTCATAGCCTCAAAAAACTCTCAGAGGAATCAGGGATAAAGATAGTGAACTTTGGCCATGCAGGTGATGGCAACATCCATGTTAATATAATGGTTGATAAGGCCAATGAGGAGGAATACAAAAAAGGGGAGCAGATTGTCAGGGATATATTCAAGCTCACACTTGCCTCCGGAGGGACTATATCAGGCGAGCATGGCATTGGTATCACAAAGGCCCCCTATATCGGGATGGAGATCAAGGGGCGTGAGCTCGCCCTGATGAGGGGAATAAAGGGCATCTTTGATCCAAGGAACATCCTGAATCCAGGAAAGATATTCCCTGACAGAGAATAGGGTCTCAGACATGAGTTAATGGGTTAACCGTATCAACCATACCAATCCAGAAATTACTCGACAAACCATGCTCGATGATACAATAGCTGCTATCTCCACTCCGCTTGGTGAGGGCGGCATAGGCATTGTCCGCCTCAGCGGCAGGGATGCTGTTCCGATAGCCGCGAAACTCTTTTTGTCCCCGGGGGATAAGAGGCTTGAGGAATCAGAATCGCACAGACTCATCTACGGCTATATAAGGGACCCCATTTCTGAGACCCTTATCGATGAAGTCCTTATCTCGGTCATGAAGGCGCCGAATACCTATACAAGGGAGGACATTGTAGAGATAAACTGTCATGGTGGGTTCTTTCCCATGAGGAAGGTCCTGGAGCTGGTGCTGAGAAATGGTGCAAGGCTTGCAGAGCCGGGGGAGTTTACAAAGAGGGCATTCCTCAACGGCAGGATAGACCTGTCCCAGGCAGAGGCGGTGCTTGATCTTATAAGGGCAAAGACGGATGAAGCAGGAAAGATGGCCCTGAGGCAGCTTTCTGGTGGCCTCTCAGAAAGTATCGCATCACTGAGAGACAGGATAGCAGACCTCTGTGCCGATATAGAGGCGTATATAGATTTTCCTGAGGAAGAGATCGAGCCAGCATCGAGAGAAGATATCATGGAAGATGCCGAAGATATTTGTAGAGAGCTATCACTTCTGTCTGATAGCTTCGATGAGGGCCGTTTCTTCAGAGAAGGCATTAAGGTTGCGATAGTTGGCAGACCCAATGTGGGAAAGTCATCCCTTCTCAATGCCCTCATAAGGAGGGACAGGGCGATAGTGACAGAGACCCCTGGAACAACGAGGGACGTCCTCGAGGAGTATCTCAATATTAAGGGATTGCTCGTGAGGATAATGGACACTGCCGGCATAAGGGAGACCCATGAAATGGCAGAAAAGGAAGGAGTGAGGAGAAGCCTTCAGACCATTGATGATGCTGACCTCGTAATAGTCCTCATTGATGGGAGCACCCCATTGAATGAGCAGGACATCGAGATTCTAAAGAGGGTAAGGGAGAAAAGGGTCATCATCGCCATAAATAAAACAGACCTTCCTTCTGCAGGGACTGGCATCGAGGGGGAATGCAGGGCCATGTTGCAGCGCACCTCTGCAATAGATGTTCTCAGGATATCTGCAAAGACAGGGGAAGGGCTCGAAATATTGAAGGATAAGATATTAGAGGTATCCACCCCATCCCTTACCTCGACCCTGGCCGGGGGTGAAACTAATGGGGTTATTGTCACCAATATCAGGCACAGGATAGCCATCGACAGTGCCATCAATGCCCTTAAAAGGGCATCCAGTGCATTCAAAAACAGTCAGCCTCTTGAGATAGTTGCTATAGAGATGCGTGATGCCCTCGATAGACTCGGGGAGATAGTCGGTGCAGTCACGACAGAGGATATCCTCAACCGGATATTCAGTGAATTCTGTGTGGGGAAATAATTAAGCGCCCCCTGCAGGAGTCGAACCTGCGACACCAGGTTTAGGAAACCTGTGCTCTATCCTACTGAGCTAAGGGGGCAGTAAACCATTTAAGAGAGTTATGAGTCACGACTTAAAATCTCGAAGACCTTATTTAGTGCGTCTTCAGCGTCCTCTGCTTTTACGACTCCCTTTATGTCCCAGGTCTTTATGCCTATGACGGTCTTTCCCATCTGGAGAGCGAAGGCTATCTCTGAAAGCGTCCCATATCCGCCGCCAATTGCTATGAGGACATCTGCTGTTCGTGCTATGATAACATTTCTTCCTATACCCAGTCCAGTAGCTATAGGGATGTCTATATATTCATTGGCCTCTCTTTTATGCTCCTGGGGCAATATCCCGATTGTAATCCCACCTTCTGATCTGGCCCCTCTCGATGCTGCCTCCATAACACCGGTCAGGCCGCCGCAGACGAGGACAGCACCCCTTCGGGCGATAAGC
>JBBISG010000058.1:0-4791 GCA_037441365.1 Nitrospirota bacterium | reverse complement strand
GCATCAGGGTGTCGACCTCAGAACTGAAGGATGCGAAGTAGAAGATGACCCTTGCCTGCCCGAACTCAGGCAGCGAAAAGAGCCTTTCTTTTATGACGGCATCTTTTGCCTTTTTGGTCTGGAGGCTGATGCTGCCCCTCTTCTTTAAGACATCCTTCCTGATGTGGGCCTTTTTATTCAATGCGGCTCTCCATCGCCTCCTTGATCCTGAGGACATCATCAAGCGCACCTTTTATATAGAAAGGAGAGACCCCTGCAATATCAGATTCCATTATCTCATGGTTGAAGCCGATATAACCGAGCATCTCCATGTCGGTGAGCTGTCTTTTTATAAAGTCAAGGTCTTCTTTTCCCCTTACCTTGTTGGCGACGACAAACACCTTTCTAACACCAAGCCCCTTCGCCATCTCCTTAACTGTGTTGGCTGTCTGGATGCTCCTCTGTCCTGGCTCTACAACGACTATGAAGGCATCTACAGATTCGGCGGTCCCTCTCGTCAGGTGCTCTATCCCTGCCTCCATATCGACAATAACGACCTCATCCCTGCTAACGACAAGGTGCCTGAGAAGTCTCCTCAGGAATACATTCTCAGGGCAGTAACAGCCAGAGGCCGCCTCCTTTGACCTGCCTGTTATGAGGAGTGTGATGTTGTCAAATCTGTAGCCGAATTCATCAGGGATGTCATCTACCCTCGGATTCAGCTTGAATATCCCACCGCTGGCACCCGGCCGCGAGCCTGTTCGCTGCTCTATCAGTTCGGTCATCTCTGCTATTGGCCTTATTCTGTCAGCAGCTGTCTTTGGTATGCCGAGTGCTGTAGCTAAATTAGCGTCAGGGTCTGCATCCACGGCAATAACCTTCTTGCCTCCTGAGGCATAGATGTGGCTCAGGATGGCAGATAGCGTTGTCTTACCAACACCGCCCTTTCCTGTTATAGCTATCTTCATAATTCTCTAATATAACATAAAGAGGAGTGGATTGTCGGCTTCAGCCTACCATAATCCGCAATCAGAGATTAGGGTCTCACAAGTAACTATGTTTTGCCGTATACTCTACGGATTATGGGCCTACCTTCCATTTGTAAAATTAGTCATAACTCTGTTAAAATTCTTTAAATGGGCAGCGTCATTGCCATTGTTAACCAAAAGGGCGGGGTTGGTAAGACAACGACTGCCATTAACCTCGGAGCATCCCTTGCCCTGGCCGGAAAGGACATCCTCATAGTAGATACAGACCCCCAGGGCAACTCCACAAGTGGTCTTGGCATCAACCGTGATGAGATCGCAAAAGGCCTCTACGATGTTTACGCAGGTAGATACAGCCCCGGTGATGTAATCATACCCACACCTGTTGAGCACCTCGATATAATCCCTTCCACCGTAGACCTCCTTGGTGTTGAGGTTGAGCTGGTCGGCAGGGAGGGAAGGGAATGGGTGCTATCCAGCATCATCAGTCAGGTAAGGGAGAGGTATCGGTATGTATTGATTGATTGCCCCCCCTCTCTCGGACTCCTTTGTCTGAACGCCCTTGTGGCTGCTGACTCCGTGATAGTTCCTGTCCAGTGCGAATACTATGCCCTCGAAGGCCTCGGTCTTCTCACAAAGACACTCCAGAGGGTGAGAAGCTCTTTTAATCCGACCTTAGAGATAAAGGGGATTCTTCTTACAATGTTTGACCCGAGAAATAGCCTTTCCCATCAGGTTGCCCATGAGGTGAGGAGGTATTTTGGAGATAGGGTATTTGAGACGGTAATCCCTCGAAATGTCACCCTCGGCGAGGCGCCGAGCCACGGGAAGCCGGCAATACTCTATGATATTCGGTCAAGAGGGGCGCAGAGCTACCTTTCTCTGGCAAAGGAGGTTCTCAATGAAAACGGCTTTGGGTAAGGGTCTTGGGGCACTCCTTCCCGACAGGGCAGGAGAGGTCATAAACATCGACATTGACCGCATAATCCCTGGAGATCGACAGCCGAGGAAGGTCTTTAAGGACACATCACTGAATGAGCTTGCCATGTCCATAAAGGAAAGGGGAATACTCCAGCCCATAATCGTATCGAGGACAGGTGATGGGATGTTCAGGCTTATTGCAGGTGAGAGGAGGTGGAGGGCAGCGTCGATTGCAGGGCTCACGAAGGTCCCTGCAATCGTAAAGGATGCTGCCTCGGCTGATTCCCTCGAGATAGCATTGATAGAGAACATCCAGAGGGAGGATTTAACCCCTCTGGAAATGGCAGAGGCGTTTCACAGGCTAATGAATGACTTCGCTCTCACGCAGGAGGAACTTTCTGCGAAGGTCGGTAAAGATCGCGCCACGGTTGCAAATTATCTGCGACTCCTGAAACTCCCTGATGAGATTAAGGGTTTTATAAATACAGGTTCCTTGAGCATGGGCCATGCAAGGGCACTCCTTTCGATAGAAGGAAAGGTGCGACAGATCGAGGCAGCAAGAAGCATAATTCATAAAGGCTTGAGCGTCAGGGAAGCGGAGACCCTTGCAAAGAGGCTGAGCAGACAGGGGAAAAAGAGACAAGAATCCCGCTCTCAAAAAGACCCACATATAGCGTCCCTTGAAGATAGGCTCATCCGCAGTCTCGGCACAAAGGTCTGCATTCATCACAAGGGGAAAAGAGGGAAGATCGAGATAGAATATTACTCCCTCGATGAGCTTGACAGGCTGCTGGAGGTATTGACGGAGG
Organism: Nitrospirota bacterium; assembly: GCA_037441365.1. Lineage (GTDB taxonomy): Bacteria > Nitrospirota > Thermodesulfovibrionia > Thermodesulfovibrionales > UBA9159 > JBBISG01. The sequence goes on along the minus strand of JBBISG010000058.1, from coordinate 2,096 downwards.
GAGGCCCTACACCTTCACCTTCTTCTGCTGCTTAAACATCTCTATGATCTCTTTAACAGTGTTGGCATCTTCAGGCCTCTTATCGGACCTGAGAAATCCAGCGGCCCTCGGAAATCTCAGGGCATAGCCGATGCCTTCCCTGTCTATGCCTGCGGTATGGGATGGTGAGCGGGTTATCTCATCAGCGGTAACAGTGACGACATACCGCGGCTCGACCCATATATCTGCCTCTATGAGGGAATCCACCCTCGGATGTTTGTGCGGGATTGCTATCCTGTCAAGGGTCTTCTTCAGCTCCATAAACTCCTCTTCTGTAAAACCAGACCCCACCTTGCTCACCGTCTTGAATGTATCTGTTCGGGGATCATAGACAGCACCGAGGAGGGCGCCAATACCGAACTTGGCCCTCGAACCCCTTCCCCTGAAATAACCGACTATGCATAAGTCGATTGTATCTGCAAGCTCACCCCTGTAGCTCCTTTTGAGCTTTATCCAGTTAAAGTTTCTTGCGCCTGCAGAGTATGGAGCATCGAGCCTTTTTGCCACTACACCCTCAAGCCCCCTCTCTATCGCGGCCTCGAAGTATTTATATATCTTCTTCGGGTCATCTGTGATAAACATCTCTGCGGGCTCGATAACAGGGTTTTTCTTTATTATGGATTCGAGTTTCTTTCTCCTTTCCGAGTATGGTTTCTCTGTATAGTCAATCCCATCGGAGTATAGGAGTTCAAATGCAAAGAACTTAAGAGGATACTCCTTGGCGATCTCTGCCACACCGTGTTTCCGCTTCCGTTGTATGGTGACCTGGAATGGAAAGAGCTCACCTGTGACCTCATTGTAGGCAAGCGCTTCACCCTCAAATATTGTCCTCTGAGGGGTGATGGAATCCCTTGCAGCCTCCCTTATTTCAGGGAACATCTCAGTTGTCCGTTCAAGATTCCTCGAGAATATCTCGACCCTTTCTCCATCCTTATGCACCTGGCACCTGAAGCCGTCGTATTTTGCCTCGATAGCAGCCCTCCCTATCTTTTCAATTATCTCCTCTGATGAAGGGAGTCTCTCGCAGAGGGCCATGCGGATTGGATAGCCTACCTGCACCCTGAATCTCCTTACCCCATCTATCCCTTTCTCAATAAGGGTCTTTGCCACAAGGCCGAGGTCAGAACAGAGATTGTAGGCCCTTTCGAGCTCAACCCGCAAATGCCTCCCTCCGTGGGCGAGGGCAAGGGCCTCAAGCACAGTGGGATCCCCGATGCCGAGTCTCAACCTCCCTATCACAAAACGCGCTATATACTTCGCCTCCTTTGCAGAGGCGCCCTTCAGGAGATTGCTGAGGAAACCTATCTTCTTCTCGACACTCCCGGCCCCTGATGTGAGGGCTATATCCATGAGTTCTTTATATACGTCTTCAACATCCAAATACTGACCTTTCCATTGTGTAAGGTTTTCAGCCGTCGCCCCCAGGTCGCCTGTATGTCTGAATTCCTCCTCTACCTTCTTTGTAGGGGTATCGGTGGCATCAGAGATCGCCCTTATCAGGAGCTTTTCTGACATGCCCATCTCGACCCCCTTGAATGGGGGCAATAGCTGGCCCTGGCTGAGATAGATTATCTTGTCAATCTCTTTGGAAGATGCCTCCCTGAAGAGCTCAGAGAGTATATCGAACATCTCGAGCCGTTTTGCAGTGGTCTCAAGGCGCTCAAAGAATTCAACGAGTCTATTAAACTTCATGGACCTTATAGAGCATTGTCTTTTTCCAGCACTGGAGGCCGTCATTCAACCCCGAGACATCTATCTCATCTTCCTCAAGATTAGCAAGAAACTGTGTGTTTTTGAGGTATCTCAGAACAAGGGCATCGAGGGTCTCGTCACGGAGCTCGAGCTCTCCTATTTCGTTTATACCTTCTATAAGCCTGTCCACCCCTTCAGCTTCTATTTCCACAAGCTCAAGGTTCTGAGTCTCTCCCCTCATGCAGGACCTCTGAATGGAGGCCATCATCTTGTCATGACAGACCATGCCCTTCATGACCTCAGCAACGATAGATAAAAATCGGTGTTTTTCCATATCTCACACCTGTCATGCTTCTGGGAAATAG
>JBBISG010000057.1:0-4801 GCA_037441365.1 Nitrospirota bacterium | reverse complement strand
GCCAGGACTATAGCTACTACGAAAAATATCTTACTCATCTTTCACCTCCAGAAATTTTGACATAGTAACATAACGGGCAGTGAAACCACAAGCAAAAATGTATATCATCAGATATAATAATCTATTAAATGGGGAAAGTGAATTCGACTTTCGTTGGAGGTCTTGTGGTTAGATCAATACAGTGGAGTGATGGGAAGGTCATAATGCTCGACCAGAGCAGACTCCCCCATGAGACGAGGTACATCGAATGCACCGACTATGGCATGGTTGCAGAAGGCATCAAGAGGCTCTGGATAAGGGGCGCGCCTGCTATCGGCATTGCTGCTGCCATGGGTATCGCCCTTGGTGCGCAGGGCATAAAGGCTGAGGGGTTTGATGAATTTATCGAGCGGCTCGAGCCGATATTCGATACGATGCTCTCTACAAGGCCTACCGCCGTGAATATAAGGTGGGCGGTTGGCAGGATAAGGAGGCTTCTCGAAATGAACAGAGACCTCCCTGTTTTCAGGCTCAAGGAGATGATCGTGGAGGAAGCGGTCAGGATACTTGATGAGGATATAGAGGTGAACAAGGCCATCGGCAGGTTTGGAGCCGAATTCATAAGGGAGGGCAGCAGCATCCTGACCCACTGCAATGCTGGCGCCCTTGCCACAGGCGGGTATGGAACAGTAACAGCGCCGATGCTCTTTGCCAGAGACGAGGGGAGGCATTTTCATGTCTATGTTGATGAGACGAGGCCTGTGCTTCAGGGTGCAAGACTCACCGCATGGGAGCTCCACCAGGAAGGCATCCCTGTCACACTCATCACAGATAGCTCAGCAGGTGCGTTGATGAAGAAAGGCGAGATAGACCTTGTTATTGTCGGCACAGACAGGATGGCCAGAAACGGTGATATTGCAAACAAGATAGGGACATATAGCCTCGCAGTTCTTGCAAAGGAGCATGGTATACCATTTTACGTGGCAGCACCCCTGAGCAGCATTGACCTCTCAATCCCCTCAGGAGACATGATCCCGATCGAGGAGAGGGACCCGTCAGAGGTGACAAGTGTTTCCGGCAAGGTGCTGTTAGAGGAATATATAGAACATATGGTATGGGGGACCATCCGCATAGCCCCTGAGGGTGTCGGCGTAAGGAACATGGCATTCGATGTAACACCCCACACGTATATTACTGCTATAATTACAGAAAGGGGCATTTTCAGGCCATCCGAGATCGAGCAGATAATAGGGCATGAAGTTCAATGACATCTTTTTAAATCACGAAAAAGACCTTAACCTTGTAGAGGAAAGGTTGAGGGAGATATTCTTGAGTGATACCCCTGTAATACCGATGATTGGTGAGCATATCATAAGGGGTGGGGGTAAGAGGCTGCGGCCCCTTTTCCTCCTTCTGAGCGCAGACCTTGCCAATTACGATGGTGAAGACAGGGTCCTTCTTGCCGGTATAATCGAGGCCATTCATACGGCATCCCTCCTCCATGACGATGTGGTGGATAGCGCTGAGATGAGGAGGGGAAAACCAGCGGCGCATATGATATGGGGCAATCAGATAGTTATCCTTGTGGGTGATTTCCTCTATGCAAATGCACTCAGGCTCGCTGTGCTGCAGAGGAATCAGCGGATAATGGAGGCCCTTTCCAGGGCTACGACTGCAATGACCGAGGGCGAGATCCTTCAGCTCAGCAGGATTGCAGACCCCGAGATAACATCAGAGGAGTATTACAGGATAATCTCTGCAAAGACTGGTGCCCTCATATCAGCGGCCTGTAGAATAGGGGGGATATTAGGCGGACTCCCATCGGACAAAGAGGATGCCCTCGGAAGGTTCGGCATGAAAACAGGGATTGCATTTCAGATGACTGATGATATACTTGATTATATGGCAGATGAAAGAGGGCTTGGAAAGAAACTTGGCAAAGACCTTGAAGAGGGCAAGATAACACTGCCGCTGATACATCTGCTCGGTGCGGCCGCTTCAAAAGAAAGGTTGGAGATAAAGGGAATAATTAAGAGCGGCCAGTTGAAGGAGGATGACCTCAAGAGGATACTCGACCTCTTCGAAAAATACGGTGCCATAGAGGAGGCATTCAGGGCAGCGCAAAGGCTGGTGATGGAGGCAAAGGGTGAGCTTGAATTATTTCCGCATTCGCCCCAGAAAGAAGCCTTGCTGAAGATGGCGGACTATGCCCTTGCGAGGGATAAGTGATGCATCCCCTTGTTGAGCTTGCAAAGAGGGCCGTGGAGGAGTACATAGTGAAAGGGAAGATCATCTCTCCCCCCAAGGACCTGACACCAGAGATGAATGAGAAGGCAGGGGTCTTTGTATCCCTGAAGAAACATGGTCAATTAAGGGGGTGTATAGGAACCTTTATGCCTGTCTGCAGGAATGTGGCTGAAGAGATAATAAGAAATGCCATCTCTGCTGCAACAGAGGACCCCCGTTTTTATCCTGTTGAAGAAGGGGAACTTCCTGACCTCAGATACTCTGTTGACCTTCTCTCTCCCCCTGAAAAGGTAAGCTGCACAGGCGAACTCGACCCAGAGAGGTATGGTGTCATAGTTGTCAGCGGCGGCAGGAAGGGCCTCCTCCTGCCAGACCTTGAGGGTGTTGACACGGTAGAAGAGCAGATCAGGATCGCAAAGATGAAGGCAGGGATAGGCCCCGATGAGGATGTTGACATTTATAGATTCGAGGTGAGAAGGTATCACTGAATGGATATACCTTTGAAGGGGAGTCTCAAGGATTACAGCCTTCCAAAGATACTCGCTGACCTCAACAGGCAGAGGGCGACCGGGACTCTATCCGTAACCACCCCCGATTTCACAAAGAAGATCTACTTTAAAGATGGCAATGCGATATTCGCCTCTTCCACAGTCGAAGATGACAGGCTCGGCGAGATGCTCGTTAAGGCAGGAAAGATAAGCATAGAGCAGTATGATAGATCAGTAGAGCTGTTGAAGACCACAGGGAAGCGCCAGGGTGCAATCCTTGTGGAACTCGGTTATATCACACCGAAGGACCTCTTCTGGGGTGTAAAGTATCAGGTTAAGGAGATAATCTACAGCCTCTTTCAACTCGAGGACGGGACATATGAGTTTGATGAAAACACCGTGCCTTCGGATGAGGTGATAACCTTAAAGATAGGGATGGGAAACCTGATCTATGAGGGTGTAAAGAGGATAAACAACCTGACGAGGATCAGGAAGGAGATGCCCGAACCTGATGCTGTCTTCAGACTCAGTGAGGATCCAACAGGTCTTTTCAGGGGCATCGAGCTGAGCGCCCAGGACAGGAGGATACACTCCCTTGTGGACGGGCAAAGGAGTGTAAGGCAGATAATAGAGGAGTCCCGTGAGAATTCCTTTGAGGTGATGAAGACCCTCTATGTCCTCTGGTCAACAGGTCTCATCGTGGAAAGGCCGAAGGGCACCGGTGCTGAGCAGGGTGTTGAACATATAAGCATAGAGGAGATACTGGAGACCATGTCAGAAGAGGAGCAGGCATTAAGGAAAAGGGTTGAGGAGATATACAGAGGGCTCGGCAGTATGAGCGGAGCAGAGATCCTCCAAATAAACAGGAATACAGACCCTGAAGAGATAAAAAGGAACTATTACAGACTCGCAAGGGAGTTCCATCCTGACAGGGCCTATAATTCTGATGATAAGGATCTGAAGGACAAGCTCACAACCATCTTTGATGCCGTGACAAAGGCGTATAACCAGTTAAAGGACGATGCAAAGAGACAGGAGTATTTTGATAACATCAGCAATGTGTATAAGCATGAAGAGGATACACATGCCTCACTTATAGATGAACAATTCAGGAGGGGAGTTGAAGAATTCAAAAAAGGCAACTACTGGGGAGCAGCGGATATTTTCAGATGGGTAACAAGGGAAGCCCCAAAAAACCCAAAGGCATGGAGCTACCTCTCCCTTACACTGAGCAAGATTCCCCGGAGGCTGAAGGATGCAGAGGAGGCACTTCTTGAGGCCATAAGGCTTGAGCCATTCAATAGCGAACACCTCACAAACCTCGGTCTCATATATCTCAAGGCAGGTCTCAAGAAGAGGGCAAGACATCAGTTCGAAAGGGCCCTGAGAATAGACCCTGAAAATGCGAAGGCTAAGAAGGGCCTTGAACAGAGTTAGTAATAGGGGTCACCGACGGAATTCTCCACTCTTCCCGCCGCGTTTCTCCATGAGCATAATATCGGATATCACTATCCCCTTATCCACAGCCTTACACATATCGTATATGGTCAATGCAGCTATCGAGACAGCGGTTAACGCCTCCATCTCGACCCCTGTCTGACCGACTGTCTTTACCTTTGCCTCCACATCTAACTTGTTGCCTTCCTCATCGATTCTTATATCAACAGTGACAGAGGTTATGTTGAGGGGATGGCACATGGGGATGAGTTCAGAGGTCTTCTTTGCAGCCATTATGCCTGCAACCCTTGCGACTGCAATCACATCACCCTTTTCAATGGCCCTATCCTTTATCAATTTTATAGTCTCAGGCCTCATATAAACAGAACCCCTCGCAACAGCCTCTCTCTGTGTGAGCGGCTTTTCCGAGACATCCACCATTCTGGCCTTTCCCTCTTTATCGATATGTGTGAGCTTCATCCTCCTATCCTCGACATCGCCTTTAGGGACTCCAGATCATTTCGCTGGTCGATATTGTGTCCTTCGGGCTTTACCTCGATAGATAATCTCAAGAGACGCCCTATCTCTTCATCCGATGCCCCTCTGCGAAGTGCAGGCTTGAGGTCAATCTCTGTCTCTGAGAAGAGGCA
>JBBISG010000056.1:0-5413 GCA_037441365.1 Nitrospirota bacterium | reverse complement strand
TGGATACAAGGTCATACACGGGGAAGAGGAGGCCTATTATAATCAATGCAAAGAGAAGGCCTATAAAACCTATAACAACTGGCTCTATCATCCTGCCGAGCTTCTGGGATACATCATCAAGCCTCTTGAGATAATACTCCGAAAGATAGGCGAACTGTTCATCCAGTCTACCACTCGTCTCGCCTACATAGACCATCCTCACCACCAGAGGTGGAAATACCTTATGCATCCGTAGCGCATCAGCTATTCTGCTGCCTGCTGCTATGCTCTGCATCGAATCTCCGATGGCTGTCCTGAAGACATCATTGCCAATTACATCGGCCACTATCTGGAGGGACCTATCAACTGTTATACCGGCCACAGTAAGGATCCTCAATTGCTCTGAGAACAATGCAAGGAGTTTGTTATAAATGATATGTTTTATTATCGGGAGTCTTATCTTCGCAAGGTCCACATAGTATCTGCCCTCCTTCTTCTGCCTCAATATCTTGACCGCCACAAACAGAGCCACAGGCAGGAGCAGGATCAGATACCAGTAAGACCTGGCGAAATTGCTCATATATATGAGTATCCTCGTTGGCAAAGGCAGGACAATCCCCATTTCCTTGAATACCGTTATGACCTTTGGAAGGACATACATAAGCCAGAAAAGAAGTGCCCCTGTTGTGGTGACTATCGCAAAGATCGGATATATCAGCGCCCGTTTGATAGATGCTGCGAGGTCTTCCATCCTCTGCAGGTGTGTAGCTACATCTGAGAGGCTTCTGTCAATCGCCCCTGTCTCCTCCCCTATAACGACGAGGCGGACAAGGATGTCAGGGAATATCTCCCTGTGGGCTGCTATGGCATCGGAGAACCTTGAGCCGTATTCTATCATCTTGTGTATGCTGTTTACCTTCTGTTTGAAGTATCTATTTTCAGTTGTGTCTGCTATATCAGAAAGTGCGGTCAGTATCGGCACCCCTGACTTCAACATTACGGAAAGGTTATTACAGAACTCGATAATGTCACGCCTCTTTATCTTTCTTGCTAACAGACTCTTCGAAATGGCTGCCATGTATGCGTTAGACCTTTTTATATTGATTACATGCAGCCCTGCAGATGAGATGCTATCATGGGCAATGGCCATATCCGTGCCTTCTACCATTCCCCTTATGACCGCTCCGCTTTCGTCAACGGCCTTGAATGAAAAAAATGGCATTATCCCGCAACCCTCACAACCTCACCAAAGGTTGTTATGCCCTTGATGGCCTTTCTTATCCCGTCGTCTCTCAGTGTCCTCATTCCTGCCTTTATGGCGATCTCCTTTATCGCCCTCACAGAAGCACCTGAATAGATAAGCTCCTTTATCTCGTCATTCACAATAAGTATCTCTCCGATTGCGATCCTTCCAAAATATCCCGTATTGTTGCAAACCGTGCAGCCCCTGCCCTTAAAGGCTGCCTTTACCTTTCCTTCCAGTTCTGGGAGGTCGATTGCCCTCAGCTCACCATCCCTTAACTGATACTCTCTCTTACAATTAGTGCATATCTTCCTTACAAGCCTCTGGGCTATAACAGCAAGGAGTGAAGATGAAAGGAGGTATCTGTCGACATTCAGGTCTATCAGCCTCGGAATGGCAGTGACCGCATCGTTTGTATGGAGCGTTGTAAGGACAAGGTGTCCTGTGATCGAAGACCTTATGGCTATCCTTGCAGTCTCCTCATCCCTGATCTCACCAAGGAGCATAACATCAGGGTCCTGCCTCATGAAGTTCCTTCCTGCAAGCGCAAAGTCATAACCCGCCTTTTCATTCACCTCTGTCTGTCTGACCATGCTCAACCTGTATTCAACAGGGTCCTCTACAGTAAGGACATTCTTTTCGAGGAGGTTTATTTCCCTCAATGCAGCATAGAGGGTTGTTGTCTTACCGCTTCCTGTTGGGCCGGTGATCAGGATTATGCCATAGGGCTTTGAGAATAAGAGGCGCAGCCTCTCTGTGTCCTGCTCATCAAAACCCAGATTTGAGATACGCAGTAGCGGGCCGGTGCCGCTCAGTATCCTTATAACAACATTCTCGCCGTATATGGTAGGGATGGTCGAGACTCGCATATCATACTTTTTCCTTAGGAATGAGAAGGAGAATGAGCCGTCCTGCGGCAATCTCTGCTCTGCTATATCTAACTGGGAAAGTATCTTTATCCTCGATGCGACCCCGCTCTGGGCAATCTTCGGAAAGCAGTGAGCGTGGTGTAAGACACCATCTATCCTGTAAAGCACGTGGACTGTTTCTGATGCAGGGTTTATATGGATGTCGGTTGCACTTCTTCGGATACCATCCATTATCAGGAGTTCTGTAAGCGAGGAGATCATCGTTGCCGACGGAGACTCTATGCCCTTCATCGCATTGATAATGCTATCGATTCTGTGGTGTATTGGATGCTCCAAGAAATAGTATGCCCTTTCGAGGGTGTCATAAAAACTCTCTGAGTCTACCATGTAGACCCTCGGGGGTTTGCCTGTTAGCCTTGTTGCGGTATCTATGGCGAGTATATTGCTTGGACTCGTTATCCCGATGGCGAGTACTCCATTTTCAAAGTCAAGCGGTAGAAAGCCTGTCCTTTCAGCAATCTCCCTCGATACAAGGCGGAGGGCCTTTTCAGGTATCCCATAGCCATCAAGATTTAAAAACTCAATGCCTGCCTGCTCCGATAGGGTCTGGGCTACCTCCTTTGCCGAGACAAAGCCGAGTTTTATCAATGTGTCACCAATGAGGTCCCCTGTTATGGCCTGCTGTGCCATTGCCACATCTAACTGGGCATCTGTGAGAAGCCCCTTTGCCTTTAATAATTCACCAAGTCTCAGGGCTGCCATATTATTGTGTCACTATCCTTGGTTGCAGCATGATAATAAGTTCTGTCCTTTCATTGATGCTCTCACGGCTCTTGAAGAGATACCCTATGAGCGGTAAATTGCCAAGGAAAGGCACCTGACTGTCCTGAAGTTTGTCCCTGTTGTGTATGAGCCCTCCGATTACCACCATCTGCCCATCCCTGACCTTCACAGTCGTGCTCAGCTCCCTCAGGTCAACGGTTGGAAGGGAAATCTGTATGGTATTTTCCCCGACCTTTCCGATAGTCCTGTCATCGAGCCTCACGAGGTCGGACACTATCGGTGTCACGGTCATGGATACCTCGCCCTTTTCATTGATATGAGGGATGAGTCCGATGATTATGCCTGAAAGCACGCTGCTTGTCTGGACTGTAAATGTTGTGGTAGGCACTATGCCTGTTGTTGCTGTTGAGGTGGTTGTCTCGACCCTCGATATGAAGTTCACATTCCTGCCAACGCTCAGAAGGGCTGTCTGGCCATTCATTATGTTTACCCTCGGATTGGAGAGAACCCTGACATTCCCCTGTGTCTGGAGTGCCTTTAGAAGTCCTGTAAAGTCCCATCTTGATATGCCGATATTGAAATTAGGCAGGTCGCCAACAACATCAGAAAACTTGCTTGTTCCAAATGTGACCTGGCCAAGGTTGTTTATGTCGAGCGCTGACCAGTCAATGCCATATTTAAGTCCCTCTGATAACTGAACCTCTACAATGCGGGCCTCTATTATGACCTGCCTGTTCAGTATCTTCTTCAGCTCTCTGAGATAATTCTCTACCCTCTCGAGGTCCTTTTTAGAGGCCGTTATGACGATAGTTCCTGCCATCCTGTTGACACTGAAGCTCGGCTGGAGGGTCGTTGCGGCAGCCTTCTCAGTGCCTGCCGCCTTTGTGGTGCCGGCGGTAATGCCGAGGAGGCTGCCGACTGTTTTCTCTACAGAATCCCATAATTTAAAAGAGTCCTTATCAGCCTGGATCTTTTGTGCCACATTGCCTTTGATGCTCGTCGTCCCTGTTGTTACGGTGCCTGTTGTGGCACCTGTCGTCGCTCCACCCAGTATGTCACCACCAACATCAACAGTATAATCCTGAATGACCGATGGCTGGCTGAATTCGAAGATCCTTGTATCCATTGCCTTTACAATGAGCATATTCTCCTTGATGGAGTAAAAATAATCCACAGATGAAAATATTGTATTCAGGGCATCCTCAGCGCTGATATTCTTCAATGTGAGTGTAATGGGTATCTCAGGGTCAACACCCTTTTCCATCACGAGATTCAGGCCTGTGGATTCTGCGATGAGGTGGAGGACATCCCTCAGGGGGGTGCCCCTTGCAGAAACAGAGACGATCCGTGTCTTCAGAGGTGAGAGCTCCTCAGAGACAGGAACGAATTCAGGAGACGCCAGTTTTGAATCCTGAGTTCCTGGTTCGGACATCTGTTGTTTTTCGGGACCCTGAAGTCGTGGTTCAGGAGCATTCTTTACAGACCCTGTTGTGGCACAGGACAGCAGGGCCGTGCAGATTGCAGAGAGAAAAAGATACCTGAATTTCTTATTAATCATTTAATCCCCTCCATATAGATCCACCTCGTTTTCTGTTTTTCTGCTATTAGTATCCTGTCCTTCTCTATCTTTGTTACCTTTGCCGAGCCGATGCCGTCTCCTTCCCTGACAACAAGCCCATTTACAATGGCCATCCTGCGGCCCTCGCCGACAACTATCATAGAGATCTTTAATTCGAGCGGCTTTTCTGGTTCTACTGAAACCCGTGGTGCAACTGCCGAAAGGGGCATGGGAGGAAACTCCTTTTTCTTCATTATTTCTATCGGGCTGCCGAGGTCCCTATTGACCTCAAAGGGCAGTCTCTCCTCAATATCTATCCTCTCTGGAGTTAATCCGAGTATCCTCACCTCAGCAGGTGTCAGTGCAGGCTTAAAATTGATCCATCTAACTGCCGCAAGGCTCACGATGATCAATAAGAACGGCAGGGCTATCTTTATCTTCATATATCTGTCCATCATCCCCTGCCTGTCCTCAATTTTTCGAGGGGCATCTTCAGCGAACCCTCTATCCTTAATATTATAACACCTTCCTTATCAGATGCCTTCTCAATAGTCAAACCTTTAATTACAAAATGGGGAAATCTGAGTGACTGGAGGTATCCTGCCCTTTTGACCAGCACAGTATAGTTATCGACAGGGATTTTAATGCTCACAGGAAGGGATATTCCTCCATCCTTTTCTTCAAAGTTTGTCACTGTTATCTCGCTGCCTTTAAAGTTTATTTTTATGTCGTCAAGTGCCAGTAATACGAGCTCTCTATGTGTCCTTGAATCATAGTCGGGCGGCAGCATCGCCCTTATCCTCTTCATTGCAGAGTCCATCTCTGCTATGGATTGTTTGACTCTTACTGCGTTTATCTTTATGAGGTCGAGCCTCCCTGCGGCATCGAGGAGGCTGTTTTCGTACCTGTTAAGCACTACTGTAAGAATAATAGCTATACTGAGGATTATCCCTGCAATTATGTGGTGGGAAACGGCCTTCC
>JBBISG010000055.1:0-8078 GCA_037441365.1 Nitrospirota bacterium | reverse complement strand
ACATGATGAGGGTCCTATTAGGGATTGTGGCATTGATTGCATTATTGAAAAAGTTTATGTTGTGCTGATCGGAGCGATCATATCAATAATCGTGATGTAGTGTTAAAGGGCAATCATGAAGAACATATTTGATATCCTTACAGACAAATACGACGCATGGTATGACTCAGAGGAGGGGCGTCCCATCTATGAGAGCGAGCTAAAATGTCTTCAGCCTATGGTAGAAAGCTCTCCTCCGCCTATCCTCGAAATCGGTGTCGGCACTGGACGATTTGCCATGCATTTTCCTGGTGCTACAGGAATCGACCCATCTGTGAATTCCCTTAAAATTGCTGAAAAAAGAGGGGTTAAAACCATGTATGGCTATGGAGAGAATCTACCCTTTGAAGATGAAACATTTGGCTGCATCCTTATTGTCGTGACATTGTGCTTTGTCGAAAGACCACTCGATGTATTGAGAGAGGCAAAAAGGGTCTTAAAAAAGGATGGTAGCATCATAATAGGGGTTGTCCCGAAGGACTCTCCGTGGGGTATATTTTACGAGGAAAAGAAAAAGGAAGGCCATCCATTTTACACTGAGGCAAGGTTTTATACATTTAATGATATTAAAGAGATGGTGGTAGAGGCTGGCCTTACTATAGTAAGGATAAGGAGCACACTTCTACAGCGACCAGATGAACCAAGAAGGGTTGAAGAACCAGTCGAGGGCTACCTTGGAGGCGCAGGTTTCCTGTGCATTGAAGCAAAAAGGATTAGATAGAGGAAACTTCAGCCTTCAGCGTTAAGCCTGTTCTTGATTCTTAACAGAACTTCTGTTACATTTATAACAGATGTTAAAGAAGAAAAGAAATAAGGGCTGGCTTTTATTCTTCTACAGCATTCCTTCAAGGCCTGTGGCTAACAGGATGAAGATATGGAGAAGGCTCACGCAGGCAGGGGCATTGTTATTCCGTGGTGCTGTCTATGTACTTCCCTACAGTGATGAGCACTACGAATTCTACCAGTGGCTTACAGAAGAAGTTAATGAGATGGGCGGAGAGGCAGCCTTTGTGCAGGTTGAAGGGATAGAAGATATAGATGATAGTGAGATTATAGAGTTATTCAACAGACAGCGGGAGAGAGATTATCTGAGAATAGAGAAAGGCCTTGAGGAGATAGAAAGGAGGCTTCAGGGCATAAAAAAAGGAAGCTACTCTTCTATCACTAAAAAATTGTATGACCAGCTTAATAAGATTGAAAAGGAGTTTGAGGTCATTGTCAAAATTGATTTCTTCTCCTCAAAGACATCAGGAATGCTCAGGAGTTCCATTAAGGACCTGAAGGTAGAGTTAGAAAGGCTTGAGAAGACCCAGGGTATTACAAGACCCCTCTCTTTGCCCTATCGGGATATAAAGGACTATCATGGAAAGACATGGGTAACGAGGAGCAGGCCCTTTGTGGACAGGATGGCCTCAGCCTGGCTAATAAAGAGGTTTATAGATCCCGAGGCTTCTTTTAAATTCATCAAACAGGATAAGATGATCTCGGATGGCAAAGATGTTATTGGTTTTGATATCAGAGGTGGTGAGTTCTCCCATCTCGGCGAGATGTGCACCTTTGAAGTTTTGATAAAGGCCTTTAAGCTTACTGATAAGAAACTGTCAAAGATAGCAACAATCGTTCATGAGATAGATATGAGTGATGAGAAGGTTAAGACCCAAGAATCAAAGGGTATAGAGTTACTGCTCAGGGGTATTAAAAAGACATCAAAGACTGATGAAGAGGCCCTCAAAAAGGGCATGGAGATATTTGAGATGCTCTATCAGTCGATGTAAAAATTTTTTATTGACTTTTTATGTAATAAGTGTTACATTAAAATCATATATAACATTAGAAAGGAGATTTAGTTATGAAGAAAGTATCTGAGATGGTGATAAATCTAATGGCTGCGTCAGCAAGAACGGCACCAAAGGCTGGTGGAAAGGATTTTTTAGAGATAGTCGTAATAACAGAAGATAAAGACCTTAAAAAGATTGCTGAGCTAATGAGGGAGTTTGCCCCGAAGAGTAGCAATGAGGCATTCTGGTTGAGGGATGCGACGAATATTGAGAATTCCCAGGCGCTTCTTCTTGTGGGCCTCCGAGAGCCTGTAACTGCCGGTTATGACTGCGGTGGATGTGGATATCCAACATGTAAGGATTTTTTAAAAAACAGACAGATGGCAGAAAAGGAGATGGGATATTCAGGTCCTCATTGTGTAATGAGAATGATAGATATAGGTGTTGCGCTTTCTTCATCTGCAAAGACTGCAAATCTTTTGAATGTAGATAACAGGATTCAGCAAAGGGTAGGAGCTGCAGCTAAGGCACTGGGCCTTATAAAGGCAGAGGTAGTCCTGGGTATACCTGTCAGTATTACAGGTAAAAATATCTATTTTGATAGACAGACTGTAGTAAAACATTAAGATTTGAGATGAATCTTTCATTTACCACACTCTGCACAGTAGGTTTATTTGCGAGACTCTCCTATGCCCTTGCAAGAACACCTGTTCTTCCTCTGTTTGCCCTATATTTAGGAGCAGGGCCTGAGATCATAGGTTTTGTAGTTGGTGTATCAACAATAACAGGGATTCTATTTAAGCTTCCTTCAGGTGCGATCTCAGACATTATAGGAAGAATAAGGACAATGCTGATAGGGCTTGTGATATTTGCTGCTATGCCCTTCAGCTACCTTCTGATAAGGGATTATTCTCACCTTATTGTAATAAGGTTCATACATGGCCTTGCAACCGCTATATACGGCCCTGTCTCTATGGCTGTTGTTGCTGACATAGCTGGAAAGAACAAAGGAACCATGCTTTCGTGGTTTTCATCTATCACCATTATTGGCAATCTTATTGGTGCACCCATTGGTGGCTTTATTATCCACAGTATGTCAGGAGATGCTTCAACCCTTTCAGGATTTCATACTGCCTACATTGTTAGTGGGATTGCCGGAATGGTATCTCTTTTAATTGCCCTCAGATTTTTAAATTATAAAGAAGGTGACAACAGAGAGAAAAATCTAAAAGGGTCATACAGAAGATTCTTTTCAGGTATAAAAGAGGTGATGAATGATAAACGGATATTGATAACCTCAAATATGGAAGGGTTGCAGAATATGACAGTTGGGGCATTAGAGGCATTTCTTCCAGTTTATGCAGTAAAGGTTGCAGGGCTCAATGAGTTCCAGGCAGGCCTGCTATGGGGTGTGCAGGTTTTTATAACCATTATCTCAAAACCTATTATGGGAAAGACATCGGATAGATATGGAAGAAAACCTATCATTATTACAGGTATGCTACTGTGTGCTCTTTCCTTTGGCCTTATTCCACTTTTGAGGGATTTTTATACACTCATGCTCTCAGCACTTTTATTCGGTCTTGGAGAGGCCTTTGTAACATCCTCATCTGCTGCGCTCGTTGCTGCCATAAGCAGGGAGAGACACTTTGGAACAGCCATGGGAACATTCGGAACTATATTTGATATAGGTCATGCCTCTGGTCCTATCCTCGCAGGTTTTTTGATTGCACGATTAGATTACCTCTATTCATTCTGGATAATATCTTTAATGCTCCTGCTTTCACTGCCTATTTTTATCTATTATGTGAAGGTGGAAAAATGAACTGGTGCTGGATTGTCTCAACCCTTGCTACCATCAGGTTTTGCTAAAAATTTTCCATACTGAAGGCCTTGAGAGAAGATGCTAATTATAATGATAAGAAAGTTGAGGGAATGTCTTGAGAAAAAGTCTGAGATATTTTTTAAGGGGTTGTAAAAAACCCGATAGAATAATAACTCTTTATGTTACTTAAAAGTGACAAATATCTCCATTCTGATTGCCTAACCAAATTCTTTTGAATTTTCGAAGTTTTCTATGTTTCCCCTTACACCTTACTGTTTCTTTTTTGTAACATGGGCTTATTGTAAAAGCTTTAAAATCAAAGATTTATAGGCTGGCATGAAAGTTGTATCTAAACAATGAGGAATAATAATCCAAAATCCTTAAGAGCATGGGCAGAGGGGGTGATAGGGGATTAGATCTCAATTAGTTTAAAAATCCGATGTATTTAGTTGTGTATTTAGTTGTGGTTAAGCAGTCAGGCGAAGAAAAGATATTTAAAGTTTCAGGAGGTGTTAAGATGGCTATAAGGGGGACGAGCGAGAAAGAACTACATGACTAAGCATACTTTAAGAATCTTTTTCAAGAAAAGGAGGAGTTATGGCACTGAATGAAATCGTGCGTATGCACGAAGATCTTGAAAGGTCGCTAAAAAAACCTGTGGCGGAACGTTCATGGGTAATGGTCATTGACATCAGGAAGTGCGTCGGAGACCACGCATGCGCGGTCTCCTGCATGGCGGAAAACGTCTGCCCGCCCGAAACGTCGTACCGGAAAGTGTTCGAGACCGAGTATAAAAGCTTTCCGGACCTCGACCGGTTTTTCATGCCGGCAAACTGCCAGCACTGCGACAATGCGCCGTGCATGAAGGCGGCAAACGGAATCGTGAAGGGGGCCATCGCGAAGCGGCCCGACGGCATCGTGGTCTTCGATTATGCAAAGCTCGCGAAGAGCCCGAAGGCCTCGGCTGCCGCCAAGAAGGCCTGCCCGTATTACGCGATCGTTGAGGACAAGGGTGGATATTATACAAGTGGAACGCCGGTCCTCGAACCTTACGAGACGCGGGACTTCTACGAATACGACAAAAAACTGAACCGCAAAAAGGGCGATACAAAGGGCTCGATAAGAAAATGCACCTTCTGCGCTCACCGTCTCGACAGCGGCATGCTCCCTGCCTGCGTTTCGACCTGCATCGGCAGGGCGATGTATTTCGGGGACAAGAACGACCCGAAGAGCCTTGTGTCCGAGCTGATAGAAAAAGAGAAGGTCTGGAACCTTAAGGCGGGGCTCGGCACGAAGCCGAGGGTTTACTATATCGGGTATGAAGACAGAACAAAGATTTCAATAGGCACGCCGGCATCCTGCACGGCATGTCATCAATAAGGGGGTGCTCTCATGGATAAAAAAGATAAAGACAAAACGTGCAAGCTTGAGGAATATATCGATACGCTCCCGCAGAATGGGATGACGAGAAGGACTCTTCTCAAGTCGGCCGCGCTGCTCGGCGGCTCTGCCCTGCTACTCAGTCGGATGGAAGGGGCCTTCAGACTCCTGCGCGAAGCCGAGGCCTCCGGTGGCGTAGTTGCCGGTGATTACCCGCTTTCCAAGGCAACCAGCGTCATCTATTCCGTATGCCTGCAATGCCATACAGCCTGCCCGATAAAGGTGAAGATACTCAACGGCGTGGCCGTGAAGATCGACGGCAACCCATACAGCGAAAATATGATTCCGAATCTTGATTATTCCACCCCTTTGTCGAAGGCCGCAAAGATCGATGCGAAGGTGTGTCCTAAGGGGCAGGCAGGCATCCAGAGTCTCTATGATCCCTACCGAATCGTCAAGGTCCTGAAGAGGAACGGGCCGAGGGGCTCGAATAAGTGGAAGGTCATTCCTTTTAACCAGGCAATTGATGAAATTGTCAACGGCGGGAAGTTGTTCGCCTCCATTGGAGAAAACAGGCATGTACCTGGCCTGAAAGAGATTCGGGCATTGACCGACCCGAAGCTGTCGGCAGATATGGCAAAAGATGCAAAGGCAGTTGCCGAAGGCAAGATGAAGGTTGCGGATTTCAAGGCAAAATACGCAGCCCATCTTGATAAGCTTATCGATCCGGACCATCCTGACCTCGGGCCCAAAAACAATCAACTCCTTGCGATGTGGGGCAGGATTGAGCACGGCAGGATCGAGTTAGGCAAGCGGTTTATGTACGGAGGGTTCGGCTCGCAAAACCTGATCGAGCATACGACGATCTGTGAGCAGTCTCACCATATCGCTTACAAAGAGGCGACGCATCAATATAAGGACGGCAAGTGGTCGGGCGGCATCACGCATATGAAGCCGGATTCCTTCAACGCCGAGTTCATCATCTACTTCGGCACGGGCTTTGTCGAAGCCAATTTCGGGCCTCCGGCAATGGCTGAGAAGGTTACGGACGGCCTGGCTTCAGGCAGGTTGAAAGTTGCCGTGGTTGACCCGAGAATGTCCAAATCCGCGTCAAGGGCATGGAAATGGCTTCCGATCAAGCCATCAACCGACGCGGCACTGGCCCTCGCCATGATTCGCTGGATAATTGAAAACAAAAGATATGACGCCAAATATCTTGCCAATGCAAATAAGGCTGCGGCAAAGGCAGGCGGAGAGACCACATGGTCAAACTCCACACATCTTGTCAAGATTGAAAAAGACGGCCCGGGTGCACTTCTCAGAGCGTCTGACATCGGAGTTGGAGACAAGGATACGTTTGTTGTCGTGAAGAATGGATCTCCTGTTGCTGTTAAGGCGGATGATGATAAGAATGCCGTAACAGGCGATCTTGACTATAGCGGCGAAATTAAAGGCATCAAGGTAAAGACCGCATTTACCCTCCTCAAGGAAGAGGCGTATTCAAAGAGCATGGCGGAGTGGTCCGAGATAACCGGCATTCCAGTCAAAGACATAGAAGACGTGGCAAGAGAGTTCACATCGCACGGGAAGAAGGCAGGGGTGGAGTTTTACCGCGGTCCTGTTCAGCACACCAATGGATATTACAACGCCCAGGCCATCATCGCTCTGAATATCCTAATCGGCAATGCGGACCACAAGGGCGGCATGTCAAAGGGCGGCGGCCATTGGCACGAGTATGCAAGCGGAAAGAACAAAGAGCAGTTCGATCACGCTAAGACCCACCCAAACAAGCTGACGGCCTTCGGACACAAAATCACGAGGGAGGGATCTCATTATGAGAAGTCCACGCTCTTCAGCGGCTACCCTGCGAAGAGGCCGTGGCTGCCGTTTACGAGTAACGTGTATCAGGAGGCGCTGCCCTCCGCAGCGGACGGCTACCCCTATCCGATCAAGGCCCTTTGGCTCCACATGGGCACGCCGGGCTACGCGGCACCGGCGGGTCATACGGCTCTCCCTATCCTGGCCGATGTGAATAAGATACCCTTGTTTTTTGCCACGGACATCGTGCTCGGAGAGTCGAGCATGTATGCGGACTATGTCTTTCCCGATACGGCCATCTGGGAGCGGTTCGGCAATCCTCACGCTTCGCCGGATGTTCCTTTGACTGCTTCCAAGTTCAGACAGCCCACGATCACGCCGCTTACCGAGGTCGTCACCGTCTATGGGGAGAAAACGCACTGCTCGTATGAGGCTGTCCTTCTTGCCATTGCAGAGAAGCTGAACCTCCCGGGCTTCGGCAAGGATGCCTTCGGCCCAGGATGGGACTTGACCAGGCAGGAAGACTGGTACCTCAAGAACGCGGCGAATATTGCGGTGGGCGACAAAGAGGGCGATTCCGTTCCCGAGGCGTCCTTCGACGAGATCAAGGTGTTCACTGAGGCGAGAAAGCACCTGAAGCCCTCTGTCTTTTCGATGGAACGCTGGGAAAAAGCGGTCGGCCCTGATAAGTGGAAGAGGACCATAACCGTGCTTAATAGAGGCGGAAGATGGGCCAACTGGAACGACAAGGTAACAGACGGCAAGGGTATGCTGCTGAAGACATACGGAAAGCAGCTTAATCTCTATGCCGAAAACGTCGCAAAGGCGAAACATTCGCTGACCGGCAAGAGGTTTTCCGGCGTTGCCGTGTTCGAACTTCCCAAAGATGCCGGCGGCAATGTCGCTGTCGACACGGATATGCCGCTTCAGCTCATCACCTACAAGGACATCCTCGGAGGACAGTCGAGGACCCTGCCGAACAATTACTGGATGAGTTCTATTCTGCCTGAAAATTACCTTCTCATAAATGCAGGCACAGCGGAAAAGCTTGGCTTTAAGGACGGCGACAAGGCGAGGCTTGTGTCCGCTACGAACCCGGACGGCAAGTGGCATCTGCCCAACTTCGGGACAAAGGACATGGTCGGCAAGATCAAGGCCGTGGAGGGCATGGCGCCGGGAGTGGTCGCTGTTTCCTGGCACTTCGGTCATTGGGGTTACGGCGCGTCGGACGCCGTGAT
>JBBISG010000054.1:0-8302 GCA_037441365.1 Nitrospirota bacterium | reverse complement strand
AAAGAAGAGGGGCAGCATCAGCCTCCAGACCAAAAAGGCAAAAGATGCCGTCATAAAAGAAAGGCTCTTTTCGCTGCCTGAGTTCGGGCAGGCAAGGGTCATCTTCTACTTCGCATCCTTCAGTTCCGAGGTCGACACCCTGATGCAGATCGAAGAGGCATTGAGGACTGGAAAGAGGGTCGTCCTCCCACTGGTGGACAAAAAAATAAGTGGACTGAGGCTCTATGAGATCAAGGACCTCTCCGAGCTATCCCCTGGTGTGATGGGAATTCCCGAGCCGAATGTCCCCGAGGAGAGGCAGAGGGGGATCAATGATATTGACCTTGTGATTATGCCGGGTGTTGCCTTTGACCCCAAAGGCAACAGGCTCGGTTACGGCGCAGGTTATTATGACAAACTCCTCTCAGGACTGACAAGGCAGACGCCCCTGATAGCCATTGCCTACGAGGAACAGATTGTGGACTGCATACCACATGAACCGCATGACATAAGGGTGCACACGATAGTGACCGATTTAAGGGTCATAAAATGTCATTGAAACTCGATCTCAGTTTCTTTTAAAATATCCTATGGAGATGGAAAAGCATATCTTCAGAGAATTTTTGAACAAGCGGAGTCTTAAGTTCACCAGAGAGAGAGAACTGGTACTCGATGAGGTCTTTTCCTTTCACGGCCATTTCGACCCTGAAGAGATCATGATCAGTATGAGGGAAAAGGGCATCAGGGTATCAAAGGCATCCATTTACAGGACACTTCCACTCTTGCTCGAAAGCGGCCTGATAGAACAGGTGGAGAAGAATAATAAACATGCACACTACGAGCACACATTCGGCCATGGACATCACGACCATCTGATATGCCTTAAATGCGGCAAGGTCATCGAGGTCTTCTCTCCAGAGCTCGAGGCGATACAGGACGAGTTATGCAGGAAGAAGGGATTTAAGGGAATAAAGCATACCCTCGAGATAAAGGGCTACTGCCGCAATTGCAATCAGAAGGATTAAATGTTAATATTGTAACTTGAACTCCCCATTTTTCTGTCATCACCCGACCTTATCGGGAATCGACGATATATATGGATGTTAAGAAGATACAGACGGGCGTCAGACTGATACTCGAAGGCATCGGAGAGAACCCTGAAAGGCCAGGGCTCAGGAGGACGCCTGAGAGGATCTCTGACATGTATGAGGAGATATTCTCAGGTCTCGACATCTCGCCAGAAGAGATTCTCAAACCTATGGAGGGAGAGAGACACGATGAGATGATCCTGTTGAAGGATATACCCTTTTACTCAGTATGCGAGCATCATCTCCTTCCATTCGCTGGCAGGGCCCACATCGCATACATACCTGACAATGGCAGGATTGTGGGTATAAGCTCCCTTGCGCGTGCACTGGAGGTATTTGCAAAGAGGCCTCAGGTCCAGGAGAGGTTGACAGCACAGCTTGCAGACCTGATAATGGAAAGGCTCAGGCCAAAGGGCTGCATGGTCATAGTGGATGCCGAACACCTCTGCATGAGTATGCGCGGGATAAAAAAACCAGGTTCAAGGACTGTAACATCTGCGGTCAGAGGGATATTCAGGACCAAACAGAGCACAAGACAGGAGATGCTGGCCCTGATAAAGGAAAGGCATTAATAGCTGGTATAGTTCGTAGAACCACTATAAAGCAGAAAGTTAAAAGTTAGAACTTAAAAGTCCTTAACTTTAAAACTTTGACTAAACAGGAGGTCCTAATGGCAGCGCAATTGATTGACGGTAAAAAGGTTGCAGCAGACATAAGGGAGAGCCTGAAAGAGGAGATCAAGGAACTCCGGGCAAAGGGTATAGCGCCAGGGCTTGCGGTCGTTCTCGTTGGTGAAAACCCTGCCTCAAAGAAGTATGTCTCCTCAAAAGAAAGGACCTGCGAGGAGATAGGCATTAAGAGCTTTGGATATAAGCTCCCCGAGTCCATATCGCAAAAGGAGCTTATGGACCTCATCGATAGACTCAACAATGACCCAGGAGTTCACGGCATCCTCGTCCAGCTTCCCCTACCGAAACACCTGAATGAAAAGGAGGTTATGTACCGGATATCGCCTGAAAAGGATGTTGATGGCTTCGGTCCACACTCCCTCGGAAAGCTCGTGCTCGATGAGCCCACATTCGTCCCATGCACACCCCTCGGTGCCGTAAAGATGCTTGAGGCATACAACATCGACCCGGCAGGAAAACATGCAGTTGTAGTTGGAAGGAGCGTTATTGTTGGCAAACCACTCGCATTGCTTCTTCTGAGGAAAAACGCTACCGTGACCATCTGTCACAGCAAGACGCCGAACCTCAAGGAAGAATGCCTTAAGGCAGATATACTCTGCGTTGCGATCGGAAGGGCAAAGACGATCACCGGTGACATGGTCAAGGAGGGTGCAGCGGTCATAGACATAGGGATAAATGTCACCCCTGATGGCAAAATAGTAGGTGATGTCGACTTCGAGGCGGTCAGAGGGCGTGCAGCATATATAACACCAGTTCCAGGAGGTGCAGGACCGATGACCATTGCAATGCTTATGTACAACACAGTGCAGGCAGCCAGAATGGCAGCCGGCAGGTGAGGTAAAACCATGATAATCAGCAAAAAGAAAGACCTTAAGGGATTGATGGAGAATATCAAAGGATACAGGAGTTTCTTCCTGATAGGATGCTCTGAGTGTGCTGCCCTCTGTGGGACTGGAGGAGAGCCTGAGATTGGTGAGATGAAGGGAGCCCTCGAGGCAGAGGGGAAGATTGTTACAGGTGGGATTGTCGCAAAGACAGGCTGCCAGGTGCTCGGGACAAAGACAGAGCTCAAACAGTTCAAAGAACAACTCAACAAGGCTGAATGCATCCTGGTGATGTCCTGCGGTGCAGGAACTCAGGCTGCTACGGAGATATTCGAGGACAAGCCTGTATATCCCACCAATGATAGCCTCTTCTTAGGAAACATGACGAGGTTCAGGATGTTTGATGAAAGATGCTCGCTCTGCGGCGAATGCATCCTCGACAGGACCGGCGGGATATGCCCGATAACAACCTGCCCGAAGGGTCTTCTCAACGGTCCATGCGGCGGATGCAAGGACGGTCATTGCGAGGTAAGCCCTGATATTGAATGCGCATGGGTGAGGATATACGAGAGGATGAAGAGGCTCGATAAGCTTCAGGAGTTTTGCGAAACTATACTCGAGGCAAAGGACTGGTCAAAGACGCAGAAGCCGAGGAATCTTTATGCTAGGGAGGAAAAGAAAAGGTGAGCTTCAGGGAGGCATTAAATTCAGGGAAATTCGTTGTTACTGCCGAGGTCGGCCCGCCCAAGGGCACAGACATAAAGGATATGGTCCACCACATGGAATTACTCAAGGGAAAGGTAGATGCTGTTAATGTCACAGACAATCAGTCTGCTGTCATGCGTATATGCTCCCTTGCGGTATGCAAGATTGCTATCGAGTACGGCCTCGAGCCGATACTCCAGATGACATGCAGGGACAGGAATAGGATTGCACTTCAGTCAGACCTCTTAGGTGCAAGCGTCTTGGGTATAAAAAACGTCCTCTGCATGACAGGCGACCACGTCTCAGCAGGTGATCACAAAGGTGCAAAGCCGGTTTATGATGTTGAGTCTGTTCAATTACTCAAGATCGTTGATGGATTGAATAATGGCAGAGATATGTCAGGAAATGAACTAAATGGTGCAGCAGACTTTCTCCAGGGTGCTGTTGTGACACCTGAGGCGAATCCGATAGAGCCCCAGCTCATAAAGTTCGAGAAGAAGGTGAGGGCAGGCGCAAGGTTCTTCCAGACACAGGCGATCTATGATATTAATAAATTTAAGGAGTTCATGAAGTATGCAAGGAGGTTTCCTGTAAAAATACTTGCAGGATTTGTTGTCCTTAAGTCCGCTGCAATGGCTAACTTCTTGAACAACAATGTTCCCGGTATAAGGGTTCCACAGGAATTAATCGACGAGCTAAAGGCTGCAGGTAAGGAGAAAGCCCTCGATACCGGCATCAACATCACTGCAAGACACATCAGGCAGTTAAAAGAAGAGAGGGTATGCGACGGTGTCCATATAATGGCAATCGGTATGGAGGATAAGGTGCCTTTGATTATGGAAAGGGCAGGGCTGCTTTGACAGGGTATTGACAAAAAAATAATTTTTGGCTATCTTACAGATAACGCTTCTGCATATAACCTTCCTGGATAGGTAAACACCTACCGGGTTTTAAAATACCGCCAGATGACAAATCAAGATAGGAGCAAATGATGGAGAATATCTCAATCTCAGAGTTAAAGGAAAAGACCATCGACGATCTCACAAGGGTAGCGAAGGAATTGAATGTTGAAGGCGCAACAGGTATGCGTAAACAGGACCTGATCTTTGCTATACTCCAGGCGCAGATAGAAAAGACAGGGAATGTCTTTGGAGCAGGCGTCCTTGAGATCCTTCCCGATGGCTTTGGATTTTTAAGGTCGCCTGACTACAGCTACCTTCCAAGCCCTGATGACATATATGTATCGCCTTCCCAGATAAGGAGATTCAACCTCAGGACAGGGGACCTCGTATCGGGCCAGATAAGGCCCCCAAAAGAGGGCGAGCGCTATTTTGCCCTTCTGAAGGTCGAGGCCATAAACCACGAATCCCCTGAAGATAACGTCAGCAGGCCCCTTTTTGACAATCTCACCCCATATTATCCCACCGAGCGCATAAAACTGGAGTACAGCCCCACGGACTACTCCACAAGGGTGATGGAGTTGATAACGCCGATAGGTATGGGGCAGAGGGGGATGATAGTGGCAGCGCCGAGGACAGGAAAGACCATGCTCCTTCAGTCTATCGCAAAGGCGATAAAGAAGAACCACAAAGAGATCCACCTCATAATACTGCTGATAGATGAGAGACCAGAGGAGGTCACAGACTGGAAACGCCAGGTCTCAACAGCAGAGATCATAAGTTCCACATTTGATGAGCCACCCCAGAGGCACTGTCAGGTCTCAGAGATGGTAATAGAGAGGGCGAAGAGATTGGTGGAGTGTAAGAGGGATGTGGTCATCTTGCTTGACAGCATTACGAGGCTTGCGAGGGCATACAATGCAATCATCCCTACAAGCGGGAAGGTCCTCTCAGGAGGCCTCGATGCAAATGCCCTTCAGAAACCAAAACGTTTCTTCGGGACAGCGAGGAATATCGAAGATGGAGGCAGCCTCACAATCATAGCAACTGCGCTTGTTGACACCGGAAGCAGGATGGATGATGTCATATTCGAAGAATTCAAGGGGACAGGGAATATGGAGCTTCATCTCGACAGAAAACTCGTTGATAAGAGAATATTCCCGAGCATAGATATCAATGCCTCTGGAACGAGGAAAGAAGAGCTCCTTGTTGACAGGGATACGCTGAACAAGATGTGGATCCTCAGAAAGGTCCTCCATCCCCTCGGTACAGTCGAAAGTATGGAGTTCCTGCTTAGCAAACTGACAGGCACAAAGAGCAACAGGGAATTCCTCGATATGATGAACAAATAGAATAAGGGCTCGAACCGGAGTCACCTTTTCCGTTTGCATGGATCACGGTTCACGGATCATCAGGTGGAGTTAAAAACCCATGACCATTCTAAATCTTGAGGATGACGATTATTGCTTTGTCTGCGGCAGACAAAATCCCCTTGGCCTCAACCTAAATTTCTCTTATAACAATAATAAGGTATTCGCAGAGTTCACCCTCAAGAAAACATATCAGGGATATAAGGACATTGTCCACGGCGGCATAATCGCTGCAATCCTTGACGAGGCGATGATAAAGGCTGCCCTTTTCTGTGGAATAAACGCAATTACTGCAGAGATAACCGTCAGGTTTAAGAATCCTCTCATGGCGGGCGAGAGGGCTACTGTAGAGGCTGAGATTGTGAAACATGCCAGAAGGCTTATAGATGCGATAGCCTATATAAGAGGCCCTGGTTCAGAAACAATAGCAGAGGGACACGGGAAACTGCTCACCGCCTCCCTGCCATCTCCTTCAGCATCTTGAGCTTCGACCTTTTCCTAAGTGCTATAAGGATGTCCCCTTAATTGTAGTCCTAAGGGTAGGGTTGAATTTCATCTTAGATTCTTTACTGCCTCGAGCATCTCCCTGAACCTCTTCAGGTGGGTGCCCTCCCAATAGACATTGCCGCAGTCGCGGCATCTAAAGAAGCTGTTACATCTGTGGAAAACATATTCAGGGACCTGATCCATTATGATCTTTTTATCAACACCATCAAGAATCCCATTACAGCGTGCGCACCTGCCTGGCCCGAATTCCTTTACATCGAAAAGGCTTATCACCTCTATGACCTGTTCTATGGGATTGACGGAGTGCACGATGAACAGATTTCGCAGGTTCTTCACCCTCAGGAGGTGCGTATCCCTTGTGAGTATGATTCTATTATCATGGAGTGCCAGCCTGATAAGGTCGCCATCGCTTATGTCACGGTAATAGAGTGTGTCAAGACCAAGAAGCCTGAGCCATCTCGCAAGACGGCCCAGCATCGCATCCGCTATAAAACGTCTGTCACTCGTTGCCTGCCACCTGCTGTTCTGCCTCGACTGCAGGCTCAGGAGCGAGCAGTTGGGGGAGTTCCCTCTTCACAAAGGTGTTGCGGTATTTCTGCATCCCTGTCCCTGCCGGAACTATTCTCCCCATTATCACATTCTCCTTCAGCCCTCTGAGTTCATCGATCTGGGCATTGATAGCAGCCTCTGTCAGAACCCTCGTGGTCTCCTGAAAAGAAGCAGCAGAGACCCAGCTTTCGGTTGTGAGGGATGCCTTTGTGATGCCGAGAAGGAGGAGTTTGCCCTGTGCAGGTGTCCCGCCCTCGGCCTTAATCCTTTCGTTTTCCTCGACAAAGACCGCCTTGTCCACCTGCTCACCAACGAGGAACATCGTATCGCCCGGGTCCTCGACCCTGACCTTCCTCATCATCTGCCGCACAATCACCTCAATGTGTTTGTCATTGATAGAGACGCCCTGAAGCCTGTAGACCTTCTGTATCTCATCCACAAGATACCTCTGTAGCTCCTGAGGTCCGAGGATGTCGAGGATGCTGTGAGGATTTACAGCGCCGTCCATAAGCGGCTCTCCTGCCTTTACCCAATCACCTTCATGAACGCTCACATGTTTACCCTTTGGTATATGGTATTCCCTCTGTTCCTCTCCACCCTTTACAACAACGACGCGCATTCCCTTGTGGGCACCCCTGAACTCAACAACCCCATCGATCTCTGTCACGATGGCCTGCTCCTTTGGACGTCTTGCCTCGAAAAGCTCAGCAACTCTCGGTAGACCGCCTGTTATGTCTTTTGTCTTCGTGGTCTCCCTCGGTATCTTTGCAAGGATATCACCAGGAGAGACAACATCACCCTTTTCAACAAGTATGTGCGCACCAGCAGGCAGCAGATACCTGGCAGGGTTATTGGTGCCAGGTATCTTCAGGGTCGCCTTCCCGTGTTCGTCCTTTATGGATATCCTCGGCCTCATCGTTGCAGGGTAATCGATTATGACCTTATGTGAGAGTCCTGTTATCTCATCGACCTCTTCCTTGACAGATACCCCTTCTACAATATCACCGAGGGCTACCTTGCCGCCAACCTCTGTCAGTATAGGTGTCGAATAGGGGTCCCATTCAACAAGCCTCTGCCCTGCCTCAACCTTCTGCCCCTCTTCTACCTTCAACTTTGCTCCATAAACAAGGTTGTATTTCTCCCTCTCCCTTCCCTGTTTGTCAACAATGGCGATAAGGGCATTTCTGTTGAGGACAACGAGAAAGCCCTCCCTGTTTCTCACGGCATTTATGTCTATAAACTTTACCTTTCCGCTGTTCTTGGCGTCGAGGACGGCCTGTTCTATCACCTTTGTTGCAGCGCCTCCAATATGGAATGTCCTCATCGTAAGCTGAGTGCCCGGCTCACCTATGGACTGGGCTGCCACTATGCCGACTGCCTCGCCTATCTCGACAAGGTCGCCCCTCGAAAGGTCCCTCCCATAGCACCTTGCACAGATTCCAAACTTCAGCTGACATGTAAGGGCAGACCTTATCTTCACCCTGTCGATACCCGCATCGGTTATCTTCTGTGCAATCTCTTCTGTTATCTCACTGTTCTTCCTGACCACGACCTCCTTAGTCATGGGGTCGTGTATATCCTCGACAGTAAATCTGCCTATAATCCTTTCCTCAAGGGGCTGTATTATCTCTCCACCCTCAACGAGGGAGGTTACTGTGATACCCTCTGTCGTGCCACAATCATCCTCTGTTA
>JBBISG010000053.1:0-9012 GCA_037441365.1 Nitrospirota bacterium | reverse complement strand
CATCCATTATGCGCCAAAATAACCGATATAATAAACATTAAAAGGAAAATCTCAAGTAGCATCATGCAGGATCTGGATACACATTTATTCGTCTACATGCCTGGAAGAAACCATTTAAAAGCCCCTTTTACTGGGAGATTAACAGGGATGATACCTTTGGCCCCGGCAAAGAAGGATATGCCTATATTTTAAAATCTACTGTAAATCACAAAGGGAAACCTGATACAGACGGTTCTCATTACTGGATAATCTATTTAGAACCAAAAGATTCAAGGATTGTTGATTATATTAAAACCACCCTTCACATTTCCCACTAACAAATGGGAAGAGGGCACCCCAAAAAGTCAGAGACTTTTTGGGGACCCGGTTAAGAAATGAGAAATGGGAAGTGAAGACTTCCTATTTCCCAATCAGTGACCTCCTGTCCTGAGTATCCCTGATGCTGCAAGCAGCAATACCATGACCTCGATTATTGCAAGGACTCCATAGACCCTATCCGTTTTCCTGAAGAATATCGGGATAACAGAAATGTAGCATATGATTGTCACACCTGCAAGTAAGGCTATGCCGAGGAAGTTAAGGAAGTCTCCTTTGTTCAGTAACTTAAGCCATGTCCAGCCCTGATGGATCCCTGTTGCCTCAAGGTATTGATGAACAGAGAGCTTCCAGTACTTTGGAAGGTCATTAACTGGTATATAGGCTGGTAGAATGCCTGTCAGATAGATAATAAAAAATACAATAAGGATTAATAAACCTACCTTCATGCCGAGGTCAAGAATCCTTGCATAGGTTAACTGCTCCTCCGTTGCCTTTAACTTATCTGCCATATGTGAATATCCTCCTTACTAAGTTATTAAATAGGTGGTCTCACAGGGGAAACAATGTTTCTCCCTCTGCACTAATTCCATATTCCAAGGCCCTTGAGCAATGCCCTCAGGCCTGAAAACAGGAGAAGTGCTATAACTATGTACTTTATTGCAGCAGGCTTTGTCTTTGCGAGTATCTTCACACCAACAATAGAGCCAAGCATTATCCCTATTATTGAGGGCACAACCATCATCGGAAGGACTGCACCATTGTTTACATAAATCCATGCCGCAGATGTATCTGTGATTGAGAGAAGAAACTTGCTTGTAGCAACAGATACTTTAAGGGGCGCACCCATGAGGAGGTTCAAAACAGGCACATTTGCCCAGCCAGCGCCAAGACCAAACATTCCTGCCATTACACCTATGTTATAAAGAGGGCAAGGCCCTGCGGGGTTCTGTGTATCTTCCAGTTAATCTCCTGACCTGAGGAGACCTCATAATATATGCCGTTTATCCTTAATGCTGTTGAAAGGGCATCAGCCTTTGGAACTTCAGGAAATTCTGATTTCTTTGCCATGAGCATTATGGCCACGATGCCAAGAATAGTAAGACCAAGGGCAGTGTTTACGACATTCTTTGGAAGGGCAAGGCCTATCATTGCACCCACTATGGCACTTGAAGATGCAATGAGTGCAACAGGTATGGCAAGCCTCAAATCAGCCATCCCTCTTTTAAGGAGTCCAGGGCCAGCTGCCAGAGCGCCAGAGAGGGCAACGAGAAGACCTGCTCCCCTTACAAAGTCCAAATTAAAAGGGAAAAATCCACCAATTATCGGCACAAAAAGCACACCTCCACCAACACCGCCAAGCACAGCCACTATCCCGAGGATAAATGTAACTATAAAGAGCACAAGGGGCCATATCCACCAGGGTGTTGATGAATCAGCAGTGGCCTCCTCAATTCCTGTTGAGCCATAGGAGATCTGTAATGCTGAGAAAAGAATTATTAAGGCAAGGCCAATCACAAAAGACTTCTTAAACCGCATCTCTTTAGCCTCCTGTTTTAAGAAAAATTATAACAATATGCAACATATTATTTATTTTTGAAACAAAAATACTATAACATAAATGGTAGACTATGTGTAAATGTGTCGTTTGAACTTGTTATAATGCAACACATGGAGCTTGTTGAAAAGTTAAAGGGCGTCATACCTCACAGCCTCAAGGTTATGTTTGGTTACATCCTGGGTTTCTTGCTTATGTCAGGGGTTGTCCTCATAAACTGGCACAACTCTGAAAGGATGCGATCGCTCGTGCTGTCAGGCGAAAGGGTCTCCGAGTTCATTGATACAACCCTTGAGGTAAGGAGATACGAAAAAAACCTCTTTCTCTACGGAAAAGAGTAGGACTTCAGGGAACTCACCCAGTATCTTGAGAGGATCGAGTATCCTTTTCATTATAATGAAAAGGATATCATACTCTTTAGCGACAGGGAGATGGTCTCCGGCATTAGTAAAGACATAAAAGAATACAGGCAATACCTTACGGCCTTTCCCATGGTCCCGTTGCCCGGTTCACGGTTCACGGAACGCGGTTCACGGTTTATATACTGGGAGGCAAGGGTAAGGAGCAAGGGAAGGGATATAGTGAGGTATGCTGAAACCCTTTCAAGGATAAAGACAGAAAGGATCGCAGCCTATCTTCTGTCTTCAAGAAATATCCTGATTACATCGATAATAATCCTTGCATCATCAGGTTTTATTGCAGGAGCAGTCTTTTACAGGATGTTTGCAAGGCCCCTTATGCTCTTTGAACAGCACATGAAAAAGATTGCAGAAGGCGAATACTCCTTTATACCTGTTGTATCTCAGGATACAGAGATGCTTCCCCTTAGTAAGGCCTTTAACAGGATGCTCGTTGAACTCGAGCTGAGACAGGCCCATCTAATAAGGACAGAGAAGCTCGCATCCCTCGGAGCACTCCTCTTTGGAGTTGCCCATGAGCTTAATAATCCCCTTAATAACATCTCCACATCATGCCAGATATTAAAGGAAGAGCTTGAGACAGCAGACCCTGAATTCAAAAGGGAACTCCTTTCCCAGATAGAACAGGAGACAGACAGGGCAAGGGACATCGTCCGTTCGATACTCGATTACTCAAAAACTGGCAATAAGGAATTTGTGAACCTGAGCAAGGTTATAGGTGAAACAGTGAGGTTTATGAAGGCAGAAATACCTCCAAAGATAGACCTCTCCATAGATGTTTCTGAAGATATGGATCTCTTTGCAGACCCACAGCAACTGAAACAGGTATTCATTAATCTCCTTAAAAACAGCATCGAGGCAATGGAAGGAGAAGGCACGGTCACCATATCAGCAAGACTCCATGACAACCATGTTGAGATAAGGGTGAGTGATACAGGAAAGGGCATGACACAGGAGGTCCTATCAAGGATATTTGACCCATTCTTTACAACAAAAGATGGAAGAAAAGGCTATGGTCTTGGATTATTTGTCACCCACAATATCATAAGAGAACATGAAGGGACGATTGAGGTCCAGAGCAGTCCTGGTCATGGAACGACCTTTTTGATAAGGTTACCATTAAAAAGTGAAAGATAAAGATAAAGTGAAAGTTTTCAGATATGCCAAAAATTCTCATTATTGATGACGAAAAGATAGCCCTGAGGAACCTCGAGCACATCCTGAAAAAGGAAGGCTATGATGTTGCTGCCACAACAAGCGGTTCAAACGGCCTCAGGCTTATTCAGGAAGAGGAATTCGACCTTGTCCTCACAGACCTCAAGATGGAAAAGGTTGATGGCATGGAGATACTCGAAAACTGCAAGAGGCTCCATCCTGACACTGAGGTAATCATGATCACTGCCTATGCAACCATACCATCAGCAGTCGAGACGATGAAAAAGGGTGCCTATGACTACATTGCAAAGCCCTTCAAGCTCGATGAGATTAGAAGGATAGTTAAAGAGGCCCTTGAGAAGGTCAGGCTGAAAAAGGAGAATGCCATACTGAGGGAGCAATTAGAGCGATATGAAGGTAAGGTAAAGATCATAACTCAGGATGCAGAGATGCAGAGGCTCCTTGATGTGGCACGTCAGGTTGCACCAACAGACTGCAATATACTCATATCAGGTGAAAGCGGCACAGGTAAGGAGCTCTTTGCAAGGTATATCCATATTCATAGTAAGAGGGCTGATGGACCATTCTTTGGAATCAACTGCGGTGCATTCACAGAAGAGCTCCTTGCGAATGAACTCTTTGGCCATGAAAAAGGGGCATTCACAGGAGCAACAACAATGAAAAAGGGATTAATAGAGATGGCATCAGGGGGCACACTCTTTCTTGATGAGATAACAGAGATGGCACCGAGCATGCAGGTAAAACTCCTGAGGGTTATTCAGGAGAGAGAACTCCTCCGTGTTGGCGGCACAGAGCCTGTAAGGGTTGATGTGAGGTTTATTGCAGCAACAAACCGTGACATACAGGATGCAATAAAGGCAGGACAATTCAGACAGGACCTCTACTTCAGATTATATGTAGTATCTCTCTGGATTCCACCCCTTTCAGAAAGGGGGGAAGACATTCCTCTTCTGAGCCAGTATTTTCTCAAGAAATACTCAGCCCTGATGAAAAAGGATGTTACAGAGATATCAGAGGAGGTCATGGCCCTTCTTATGAATTATGATTTTCCTGGAAATGTCAGGGAACTCGAAAACCTGATTGAGAGGGGTGTTGCCCTTACAAATTCCAGCCGTTTGGAGATTGCCCATCTGCCTGAAGACCTGAGACAGATCATTATAAAGACCTTCAGAAAAAAAGAGGGCATGATCCCGAGCCTTGATGAACAGGAAGAGGCCTATATAAAATGGGTACTCAAAGAGGTTGGTGGGAACAAGACCCTCGCAGCCCAGATACTCGGGATTGACAGGGTATCGCTCTGGAGAAAACTGAAGAGATACGGGATGGAAGGGTAGGGGTGGTCTGTTCTCTATATATTGAATCTGAAATTGATTATATCCCCGTCCTTTACCTCGTAAGTCTTTCCCTCGAGCCTCAGCAGCCCTTTATCCCTTGCAGCGGACATACTGCCTGCAGAGACGAAATCATCAAAACCGATGACCTCTGCCCTTATAAACCCCCGCTCAATATCTGAATGAATTTTGCCTGCTGCCTGCTGTGCGTTGGTGCCCTTTTTAATAGTCCATGCCCTCACCTCGTCTTCGCCGCATGTGAGAAAGGAGATAAGGCCGAGAAGGTCATAGCTTACATGTATCAATCTATTAAGCGCGGGCTCCTGTATTCCGAGGTCATCGAGAAATGCCTTTGCCTCATCTGGATTTAACTGGGCAATCTCCATCTCTATCTTTCCACATAAAGGCAGTGCTGCGTGATGAGTGATGAGTGATGAATTGGTGCATTTATCCTTAAAATAGCCCTCCACATCATTCAGCAGTCTCTTTTCTTTTTCGGTATTCAGAACCCTTTCCCCTATATTCAACACTACCACCTCTGGCTTGATGGAGATGAACTGGAGGGGTCTCATCACCTTCTGCTCCTCCTCATCAAAGTTTATATCTCTCAGTGGTATCTCCCTTTCGAGTGCTTCCTTGCATTTCAGAAGAAGCCTCTTGTCAGCCTCGTTCGGCTTTTTGCCCTTTCTCGATGCCTCCTCCATCCTCGCAAGCCTCTTTTCGATGAACTCCAGATCACCAAAGATGAGCTCAAGCTCAAGTGTCTCTATATCCCTGAGTGGATTGACCTCATTCATCGGATGTGGAACAGATTCGTCCTCAAATGCCCTCACCACGTGGACAATGGCATCTGCATCCTTTATCAGGTCAAAGACCTTTCTGTTCTGAGCAATGTCCCCCTTCGTAAGACCTATGTAGTCGATATATTCAACCGCCGCATAGGTAGTCTTTTTAGGCTTATATATCTCTGCAAGCCTATCAACCCTGAGGTCGGGCACCTTAACGACTCCGACCCTCGGCTCTCCGCTGACTGTGGGATAGATGGTGGTTTCGATGTCCTGTCCTGTAAGGGCGTTAAAGATGGTTGTCTTTCCGGAATTTGATAGTCCGACAATGGCTAATTTCAATCCTTCACCTACATCTGCCTTCTTCCTTCAAGGGCCTTGCTCATGGTCACCTCATCGGCAAACTCAATGTCGCTTCCCATCGGAAGGCCATAGGCTATCCTCGTGACCTTGACAGGAGAGCCTTCAAGCCTCTCCTTTATATACTGAGCCGTTATCTCTCCCCTTGTATTCGGATTTGTTGCTATAATAACCTCTACAATATTATCAGAACAAACCCTGTCTATCAGTTCTTTGATCTTGAGCCTTTCGGGTGTGACACCGTCTATGGGGGAAATCGATCCGAGCAGGACATGATAAAGGCCGTTGTAAAACCTCGACCTCTCTATAACGAGGATATTGCTTGGCTCCTCAACAACGCATATCCTCGTTCTATCCCTCTGTTCATCCGTGCATATCCCGCATAATTCAGAATCGGTAATGTTAAAACACTGCCTGCAGAACCTTGCCCTCTCCTTAACCTCATTGATCGCCTTTGCGATGCCCCTTGCCTCAGCATCGGGCATTGTCAGTATGAAAAAGGCGAGCCTTTGAGCGGTCTTCCTTCCTATGCCAGGGAGTTTTGTCAGCTCATTTATCAGATTTTCGATTATACCCTGTGTCATGCACCAAATATATTCCCCAGGCCCCCAAGGCCGGGAAGCTTCAGTCCTCCTGTCAGCTTCGACATATCTTCATTAATCATCTGCTGCGCCCTTCTCAATGCCTCATTAGCTGCGGCCAGTATGAGGTCCTGGAGCATCTCCACGTCATCAGGGTTTACTACATCCCTCTCTATCCTTATAGAGACCAGCTCACCGCCGCCGTTTGCGACCACTGTGACCATCCCCCCGCCTGCACTTGCCTCGACAGTCTTTGACCGTGCCTCCTCCTGCAGTCTCTGCATCTCTGCCTGAAGTCTCTGGGCCTCACGCATAATATCACCGAACATCTTCTTGGACATCTCTTCCTCCATTGTCAGAATTTTCTGACGGTATTATATCAATAACCCTTCCCTCAAACAATTCTATCGCCTCCTTCACAACAGGCTCCGATAGGAGCCTTTCCGTCATCTCCCTCTTGCGTGTGGTCTTTTTCTTCGTTATATCGACCCTGACTGACACCTTTCTGTTCATAAGGTCTGAGGCCGCATCCTCTATTGTCCTGAGATTCTTCTTCACAGAATCAGCGTGTATGGCTGCCCCCCCATTGAAGGCGATGATGATAGAGTCGCCATCTAACCTGATCTCTGCACCCGAAAGCCTGCATGACAGCGGATGGTTGATCGTCTCTATCTTTTTGATCAATAGTTCGCGGATATCACTCTCAGCCGGGGACAGACTTTCAGAAGACAGACTGTCTGTTGTCTGTCGTCTGACCTCTGTTGTCTGTTGTTCGTGAGGGATCTCGCCGCCCTTTTCTGCATGCCCTGCCATCAACGATTCTAGGTTCTCTATGGCCTCTTTTAAAGGGCGGAGTGTGCTCAGGAAACTTATCCTCATGAGCGACATCTCAAGCGCGACACGGGGCGAGGAGGCAAGCCTCACGTCTGACTCTGCCTTTATCATTTCTGAGAGTAAGACCGTCAGATAGTCATCGGATGTGGACCTGAGGATCTCTGTTATGACACCAATCTCACTATCGCTGATATCAAGCAGGCCCTCAGCCTTACCCACAACCTTTGCCACAAGGAGGTCCCTGAAGAAAATCAGGAGGTCTTTTGAAAAGGACTTGAAATCTGTGCCCCTGTCAGCAAGTTCTGCAATGAGGTCGAGTATCCTCTTCCTATCACCGTTTATGACAGCCACGGATAGTTCTGACAGTATCCTGAAATCAGCGATGCCGAGAAGGTCCTTTATCTCTGACTCGTCTATGGTAGATGTGAAGGCAGAGACCTGATCGAGGATTGTGAGGGAGTCCCTCATGCTTCCCTCGGCTACCCGCGCTATCATCTCGATGGCGCTGTCTGATATGTTTATCCCCTCTGAATCAGAGATTGCCCTGAGCCTCTCCTTGATCTTCTGGCTCGAAATCCTCCTGAAGGGGAGGTGCTGGCACCTCGAAAGGACGGTGGCAGGTATCTTTCTGGGGGCGGTTGTCGCCAGAACGAAGACCACATGTGATGGCGGCTCTTCAAGTGTCTTCAGGAGGGCATTGAAGGCTGCGTCAGAGAGCATATGCGCCTCATCTATAATATAGACCTTATATCTATCCCCTGCCGGGGCATACCTCACCCTTTCCCTGAGGTCCCTGATGTCATTCACGCTGTTGTTTGACGCTCCATCTATCTCCATCACATCGAGGGATGAACCATCAACTATCCCCTTGCAGGAAATGCAAACACCACACGGAGAAGGCGTAGGGCCCTTCTCGCAGTTCAGCGCCTTTGCCAGTATCCTCGCAGTCGATGTCTTGCCAATACCCCTCGGGCCTGAAAAGAGATAGGCATGGGCAATCCTGCCCTGAGATATGGCATTTTGCAGGATGCGGCTTATAGGCTCTTGCCCTATAAGGTCATCAAAGCCCTGGGGCCTCCATTTTCTTGCTAATACGAGGTAGCTCATATCCTTTCAGCCCGTTACAGCCTCTCTGCAGTTAGGGAACAACTTACTGCGGCACGGAGAATAAGCGCTTACCGCTGCTTCCTTCCGGACCTGACGGGGTTCACACCATTGTCCTGCGCAGGGCCATTCCCTAACCGCAGAGAGACCGCAACGCCTATCTTCTTAAACATTCTTAAATAATGTTCTGTTCAATCTCTGCGAATGGCGGAGAGAGTGGGATTTGAACCCACGGTGAGGCTTTTAGACCTCACACACGATTTCCAGTCGTGCACCTTCAGCCTCTCGGTCATCTCTCCAGAACACAGACTATAATCCATTGTCCGTGCCTGTATGGATAATGGACACGAATCACGGACTTACACTACCCTTAAAACTCAGGGTTCAGTATCTCCATTGTATCATCCTTCATAGCTAAGGCATAGATTCTCTTCTGGCTCAGGTATTTCACTGAATCATCATCAATATAAAGGGATGAAAAGATAGGGATTATAACCTTGCCCTTATACTCAGGAAAATACTCAAAAAACTCTCCCCTCTCTATAAACC
>JBBISG010000052.1:0-10120 GCA_037441365.1 Nitrospirota bacterium | reverse complement strand
AGTCAGGGATATGATATTACTTCAGGGACAGGATTTTTGATCTAACCAGAGGTATTTCAGGGACAGATTTTATGATCTAATGCGGATACTTGACTTGCTTGGATTTTAACCATTATAATCGGTTGAATCGTCTGCTGAGTGGATTATCAATTCGCGGCCCGCGGCAGAAATGGAAAGCAAGCAGCTATGTACGGCGAGGCTGAACTATGGAAGAAATCAACGAACAGATACAGCAACGTCTGAAAAAGCTTGATGAGCTAAGGCAGGCTGGTATGGAGCCATTTGGAGGGCCGTTTGAGGTAGCAGAGCACGCCTCTGAAATACTCGATAGATATGGAGATACAACGAAGGAGGGGCTTGAGTCCGACCCTATCATATGCACCATAGCCGGCAGGATTGTGGCCATGCGAGACTTCGGTAAGGCATCCTTCGCGCATATTCAGGATTCTACAGGGAGGATTCAGGTCTATTTCAGGAGGGATATCCTCGGCGAAAAATATTCTATTGCAAAGAAACTGGACATAGGTGATATTATCGGGATAAGGGGAAGGCTTTTCAGGACAAAGACAGATGAGCTCACCATAGAGGTGAATGATTTCAGGCTCCTCACAAAGTCCCTGAGGCCGTTGCCCGAGAAATGGCATGGGCTTAAGGATATAGAGACGAGATACAGGCAGCGGTATGTAGATTTGATAGTTAATCCGCAGGTAAGAAAGACCTTCGAGAAGCGGAGTCAGATAATAAAGACGATAAGGGATTTTCTTGAGAGTAGGGGCTTTATTGAGGTCGAAACGCCAATGATGCATCCTATCCCGGGAGGGGCGGCAGCAAAGCCCTTCAGGACACATCACATCGCACTTGGAATCGATTTATACCTGAGGATCGCTCCTGAGCTTTATCTCAAAAGGCTTCTTGTAGGAGGCTATGAGCGTGTATATGAGCTCAACAAGAACTTCAGAAATGAGGGGATATCCACAAAGCATAACCCAGAGTTCTCGATGCTTGAATTCTATATCGCCTATAAAGACTACAATTTCCTCATGTCCTTTACAGAGGAGCTTATATGCAGTGTTGCATTGAAAACAGTCGGTTCTTTAAGGATCCCATACGGGGACCTCACTATTGACCTGACGCCGCCATGGCCGAGGGTGCCGATGCTTGAGGCGATGCGGCAGAGAGAGGTTCCTGATGAGGTCATAAGGGATGGGGATACGGCGATGCGATGGGCTATGGCAGAGGGGATAGATATAAAGCCCGGGGCATCCCATGGAAAGATACTCGATGAGATATTCAAAGATAAGGTGGAGCCAGAGCTCATCCAGCCGACATTTATTGTCGACTATCCCGTTGATCTTTCACCCCTGGCAAAGAAGAAAAAGGACAACCCCGGGCTCGTTGAGAGGTTTGAGCTATTCATAGCATCCCGTGAGATTGCCAACGCATTCTCAGAGCTCAATGACCCTGTTGACCAACGTGAAAGGTTTCTCAAGCAGGTAGAGGCGAGGCAGAGGGGCGATGAGGAGGCACAGTGGATGGACGAAGACTTTGTGAGGGCCCTTGAATACGGCATGCCCCCTGCAGCAGGCGAGGGGATCGGGATCGATAGATTGATAATGCTGCTCACCAATTCACAGTCGATACGAGATGTGATACTCTTCCCGCAATTAAAACCAGAACAATGACCTTTCCCTATCAGCTATTCATAGCATTCCGCTATCTGAAATCAAAGAAGAGACACAGGGGTGTCTCCTTTAATACTGCCATATCGATTGGCGGTGTTTCGGTTGGTGTGATGGCGCTGTTAATTGTTCTGTCTGTCATGAGCGGATTTCACGAGGACCTCCAGAGGAAGATCCTCGGTGTGAATGCCCATATCATCGTCCTCGATTACAGGGGTGCGTTGGGCAATTACGAGGATGTCTTGAAAAAGATAAAGGGAGAGAAGGGTGTTGTCTCCGCCTCTCCATTTGTCCTCGGTCAGGTTATGGTCTCCTCCGGGAATAAGGGGCAGGGCGTTTATCTCCGCGGTGTAGAGCCTGCGCTGGAGGCAAAAACAACGGACATCGCAGGCCATTTAAAGGAAGGAAGCCTCAAAGACCTTGACGCAACGGCTGGACTGCCGGGAATTATTCTTGGAAAAGAGCTTGCAAACAGACTTGGCGTCTTTAAGGACGATGTGATAAACATCCTATCTCCAACAGGGGAGATCGGTCCTCTTGGAATGCTTCCGAAGGTTAAATCCTTCAGGGTAACTGGAATCTTCGAGGTGGGGATGTTTGAGTACGATTCTAATCTTGTGATGGTTGCTTTGAAACCTGCTCAGGAGTTCTTTGGATTAAAGGGTTCGGTGACAGGAATAGAGGTGAGGATTTCAGACATATACAGGGCGAACGATTTGAGAGAGGAGATTCAGAGGCTGCTCGGCTATCCCTACTATGCAAGGGACTGGATGCAGATGAACAGGAATCTCTTTTCGGCATTGAAACTCGAGAAGTTTGCGATGTTCATTATACTGGTACTGATAATCCTCGTGGCCTCTTTTAATATCGTGAGCACGCTCATAATGAATGTGATCGAGAAACAGAGGGAGATAGCGATACTCAAGGCGATGGGGGCAACAAACGGGGGCATAATGGCAATATTCGTGTTTCAGGGGTTCCTCATCGGGCTTGTGGGGACCATCATTGGATTAGTAGGCGGATATGCCATCTCATATATCCTGAACACATACCAGATAATAAAGCTCCCCCCTGACATCTATTACCTGAGCCACCTGCCTGTTAAGATGAAGCTGACCGATTTTGTGGCGGTATCCCTATCTGCCATACTCATCAGTTTCCTATCCACGCTCTACCCGGCATGGCAGGCGGCCAGATTAAATCCCATTGAGCCTTTAAGGTATGAATAAATCTGCAAAATAGGCTATAGGCTGAAGGCAGGCTGAAGTTTCCTATATGGAATTGTCACCCTGAACTTGTTTAAGGGTCTCTGAATAAGTGCCCTAAAGCCTTAAGCCTATCTTTGACCACAACTGAGTGCTCGGGAGCATCTCTTATTTTGGACACTACTGGTCTTATCCGAAAAATAGACATAGAAACCACAGACTCTGGAGGCAGGCGTCTCGTCTGTCCAGAAGGTTAAACTTAATGAGCCGAGACGGCTGTCCTACCGAGGTTTTGATGCTTTGATAATCTCTATCTCTATTTTAGGCTGGTATTATGCCGTTGACCTGGCGACATCAATAGTATAAAATAAACACAGGGTCACATGAACAAACGTTCAGCAATAGAGTCGAAGAAGAGAATCAGGGATGCTGCGATAAGGGTCTTTTCGGAGTATGGATACAGGGGAGCAAGCATGAGGATGATTGCTAATGTGGCAGGCATCAGCGTTGGAGGTATATATCTATATTTCAAAAACAAGGAAGAACTGTATCTGAGCCTTATGAAAGAGAGGCTCAGTGATTTCAATCGGAGGTTGAGCGAGGCACTCATGTATACAAGGACACCTTCAGAGGCATTCGGTGTTTTCATTAATCTTTATCTCGATAATGTGAAAAAGCACAGGGAGTTTATCATCATCCAGGGGAGGGAGCACGGATTTTCCTTCGGAAAAGATATAAAACAGAGGTTTTTCAGGCGGCAGAGAAGGGTTATTGAAGGGATCATCCAGAGCGGGATAGCATCAGGCGAGTTCAGGGAATGTAATGTGAAAGAGGTTTCAAAGATAATCTTCTGTGTATTGAGGGGATTCATTCTTTCCCTCATCATAGAGCCAGGGGCACTATTTTCTCCTGAGGAGTGTAGCAGTTTTATACTCAAGGGGTTGTTGAAGAACAAAAACAAAAATGATTAAGGGAACTGGAAAGAAGATGTCAATTAAAAATTATGCAGCGTATGGAAAAACTCTGGGGCTTTATCCTTCCATCATAATAGTTTCGCTGTTGGCATTACTTTCAGCCTGTTCTGATGGAAAACAAGGGAAGACCCAGAAAAAGGAGGCTGTCCCTGTATCAGCAGCCATTGTGCTCAGGAAAACAGTACCAGTTCAGGTTCGTGCCATAGGCAATGTCGAAGCGTATTCATCTATAGGGGTGAAGGCACAGGTTGGTGGGGAACTTGTTCAGGTTCATTTTAAGGAGGGTCAGGATGTGAATAAAGGGGACCTCCTCTTTACCATTGACCCACGTCCCTACGAAGCTGCGCTCAAACAAGCAGAGGCGAACCTTGCAAGGGATAGCGCCCAGATGGAGAATGCCCGTGTGGAGGCTGACCGATATTCGGAACTTGTCAGGAAGGGCTATGTGGCCCAGGAACAGTATGATCAGATCCGCACCAGTGTTGCTGTCCTTGAGGCAACGGTGAATGCTGACAGGGCTATTGTAGAAAATGCGCGTCTTCAACTTAAATACTGTTATATCCATTCACCGATTACCGGTCGCACCGGCAGCCTTATGGCATACCAGGGCAATCTGATCAAGGCCAACGCCGACAGCCCTATGGTAGTCATTAACCAGATCCAGCCTGTCTATGTGAACTTTTCTATCCCTGAACAATACATGAATGAGATCAGGAGGTATATGTCGACTGGGAGACTGAAGGTCGAGGCATTCCCGTCCCGCGGAGATGCGGAACCAGAGCAGGGATCGCTCACTTTTATGGACAATGCTGTTGATGCTGCAACAGGAACGATCAAACTCAAGGGGATATTCGTCAACAAAAAAAAGCGGCTCTGGCCGGGCCAGTTTGTGGATGTTGTCCTTACGCTCGCTTCACAGCCTGATGCCGTTGTGGTTCCTTCTCATGCAATCCAGAGCGGGCAGAGTGGACAGTACGTCTTTGTCATAAAGAACGACCTTACTGTTGAGTCCCGTCCTGTTGTTATCTCCAGAACACTCGATGGAGAGACAGTTGTCGAAAAGGGGCTTCAGCCTGGAGAGATGGTTGTAACAGACGGACATCTCAGGCTCATTCCTGGCGTTAGTGTGGAGATCAGGACCGAGGGCGGCAGGTGATGAACATCTCGGAGATCTTCATCAGAAGGCCCATTATGACCACACTGGTCATGATGTCAATCCTCGTTTTCGGGATATCGGCATACAGGCTTCTGCCGGTGAGCGATCTCCCCAATGTGGACTTTCCGACCATCCAGGTTACTGCAGGCCTGCCTGGTGCAAGTCCTGAGACCATGGCATCAGCCGTAGCAACTCCGCTTGAGAGGCAATTTTCTACCATTGCGGGTCTCGATTCAATGACCTCTATCAGCGGCCTTGGAAACACAAGGATCACCCTGCAGTTCAATCTCAGCAGGAACATCGATGCCGCAGGTCAGGATGTGCAGGCGATGATTACGAAGGCTGCAAAACAGCTCCCGCAGAATATGCCGACCCCACCCACTTATACCAAGGTGAATCCTGCTGATCAGCCTGTGATCTATCTTGCCCTTAGCTCGCCAACCCTCCCTCTCTCTATGGTCCATGAGTATGCTGACACCTTTGTCGCCCAGCGCATCTCGATGATAAGCGGCGTGGCCCAGGTGCAGGTCTTCGGTTCGCAGAAGTATGCGGTGCGCGTTCAGGTTGACCCGAAGGCCCTTGCATCGAGACGTATCGGGATCGATGAAGTAGGGGCTGCCCTTGCTCAGGGAAATGTGAACCTTCCCACAGGTTCCCTTGATGGACGGAAACAGGCATTTACTATCCAGGCAGCAGGGCAGCTTTACAATGCAGCATCATACCGCCCCCTGATAGTGGCCTATCGCAATGGTTCGCCGGTGCGTCTGGAGGATATCGGCAGGGTCATCGACGATGTCGAAAACAACAAGGTGGCAAACTGGTATAACAATACACGGGCCGTTGTCCTTGCCATACAGCGGCAGCCAGGCACAAATACTGTGGAGGTAGTAGACAGCATCAAAAAACTCCTTCCTGTCTTCAGGTCTCAGATGCCCCCTTCTGTGGATCTGAACATCCTCTATGACCGTTCCGTATCCATTAGAGAATCGGTAAGGGACGTAAAGCTTACGCTTCTCCTCGCCCTCTGCCTTGTGATATTGGTCATATTTCTCTTTTTACGCAATCTTTCGGCCACAGTAATTCCGAGCCTTGCGCTCCCCTTCTCGCTTATCGGCACCTTTGCGGCCATGTATCTCATGGGGTTCAGTGTCGATAACATATCCCTCATGGCGCTCACCCTTTCTGTTGGGTTTGTAGTTGATGACGCCATAGTTATGCTCGAAAACATTGTGCGCCACATTGAGAAGGGGGAGGGGGCTTTGGAGGCCGCGCTGAAAGGCTCTAAGGAGATCGGCTTTACCATTCTTTCAATGACGCTTTCCCTTGTAGCAGTTTTTATACCTGTTCTTTTCATGGGCGGGATTCTTGGGCGAATCCTTCACGAATTTGCCGTGACCATCAGCATGGCGATTTTAATATCCGGATTTGTCTCGCTGACGCTTACCCCTATGCTCAGCAGCCGTTTTATTCGTCCTTTAGGGGCTGAACGGCATGGCCGTCTCTATGTTTTCATGGAACGCATCTTTGATTGGATGCTGAATGCCTACAGGAAGACATTGAGGCAGGTGCTTCGATATCGCCGCACCACCCTTGCGGTTACTATTGTCCTTACCGTGGCCACGGTTTATCTGTTTGCAAAGATCCCGCTCGGGTTCCTCCCCTCGGAGGATACCGGACAGATTTTTGCCTTTACAGAGGCTGCAGAGGGCATCTCCTTTGAGGACATGGTGAGACACCAGAAAGAGCTGGCAGCCATAGTTGCGGAGGATCCGAATATAGCCTCCTTTATGTCGGCTGTGGGTGCAAGCGGGATCAGCGTGGCTAACAACACAGGGCGCATTTTTATGCGACTGAAACCCAGAAAAGAGCGGAGATTGAGTGCGGATGAGATTATACAGGAACTGAGGCAGAAGGTCTCGAGGGTGACTGGAATCCAGATGTTCATGCAGAACCTTCCCCCAAT
This sequence comes from Nitrospirota bacterium, assembly GCA_037441365.1. GTDB lineage: Bacteria > Nitrospirota > Thermodesulfovibrionia > Thermodesulfovibrionales > UBA9159 > JBBISG01. Next base: position 3,143 of record JBBISG010000052.1, on the reverse strand, counting down.
TCGTATCGGAGGAGTGCTGACAAAAAGCCAATACCAATTTACACTGCAAAGTCCAGAAACTGAGGAACTTTACAAATATGCTGCTGTGCTTGAATCAAAGATGCGGGAACTCCCACAACTGCAGGATGTGACGAGCGACCTTCAGATAAAAAGCCCTCAGGTGAATGTGGAGATTGACAGGGACAGGGCCTCTGCACTCAGCCTCACAGCTCAGCAGATAGAGGATGCGCTTTACTATGCCTATGGCTCACGGCAGGTCTCTACTATTTATGCCCCCAATAACCAGTATCAGGTGATCCTGGAACTCGACCCTGAGTATCAGATGGACCCATCAGCCCTTTCAATGCTGTATGTTCGATCAAGGGATGGTCAACTGGTGCCGTTAGAGGCAGTGACCCGTCAGGGCAGGAGCGCTGGTCCCCTTACTGTGAATCACCTGGGCCAGCTCCCTGCTGTTACTATCTCATTTAACCTCAAGCCGGGGGTCTCGCTTGGCGATGCGGTAAAGGCTGTGCAAGGGGTTGCCCGTAATACCCTGCCGCAGACCATCAGCACAAGCTTCCAGGGGTCTGCCCAGGCGTTTCAGGAGTCGACCAAAGGTCTTTTCCTTCTGTTGATCATGGCCGTCCTGGTTATATATATCGTCCTGGGGATACTCTACGAGAGTTTTATCCATCCGCTTACCATACTATCAGGACTTCCTGCTGCCGGTTTCGGGGCACTATTAACACTCATGCTCTTTCACAAGGACCTTAACATCTATGCCTTTGTGGGTGTCATCATGTTGCTGGGGATAGTAAAGAAGAATGCAATCATGATGATCGACTTTGCCCTCGATGCACAGCGAAATGAAGCCAGATCACCCATGGAGGCGATTTATGAAGGCGCGATAATACGCTTCCGACCTATAATGATGACTACAATGGCTGCACTTATGGGGACATTGCCGATCGCTATCGGTTTCGGAGCAGGCGCTGAATCTCGCCGTCCTCTCGGGCTTGCTGTAGTCGGCGGGCTGGTCGTTTCCCAGCTTCTGACACTCTATATCACTCCTGTGGTTTATTACTACATGGATAAGTTTCAGGAAACGGTGAGCGGCTTGCTGGTTAAGCGGAAGGGTAAGAAAGGCATGACCGAATTCCGTGTGGATATGTGATTGTTCGCTAAGTTAAACTTTTTTTATTGCTATGACGTCTAATATATGTTTGAAGCAGGGTTGATCGAATGAAAGGTTCAGGAGGTTATCTATGAATAGGTTTGTCACTTTGATGGTATTGCTACTGTGGATTGTTCCTTTTACAGGAGAGGGGGGTAACGGTGCAGAGGATATTATACAAAAAGGCGAAGTGCTTAATCTGGAGCGGTGTATCGAGATCGCCCTGAGGAAAAATCCAACCATTGTTGCAGCAAGGAATGCAGTAAATGTGAATGATAGCAGAATTGGTCAGGCAAGGGCAGGTTATCTTCCTGTGATCGATTGGACGTCCAATGTCAGCAGAACCTCCGTAGGTCCGAGGCAGACATTAGGCTTCAGGACAGGCTCGGCTCTATTCAACTCCTATTCGACCGGCGTCACCCTTAACCAGAACATTTATGACTTCGGAAAGACCTCAACACAAGTAGAGATACAGAGATTGAATCTTTATTCTTCACGTTCAGACCTTGAAAATGTGTCGGAACAAGTGATCTTGAATGTTAAGCAGGCATATTTCGGCGTATTGCAGGCGAGGCGGAACAGGATTGTTTCAGAGGAGGCAGTGAGGCAGTTCCAGTTGCACCTCGAGCAGGCGAAGGGTTTTTACGAGGCTGGCACGAAGCCGAAATTTGATGTAACCAAGGCTGAAGTGGATTTGAGTAATGCAAAGCTGAATCTGATAAAGGCAGACAATGCCCTCAGAATAGCCATTGTGAGCCTGAACAACGCAATGGGTGTGCCTGATGCCCCTGAATATACCATCGAGGATAATCTTTCCTTCCAGAAATATGAAATGACACTTGAAGACGCACTGTCAAAGGCATTTGAGAACAGGCCTGATTTACGATCGATCATCACAAAGAGACAGGCTGCGGAAACCTCTGTCGAACTTGCGAAGAAGAACTACTATCCGGTATTAACTGGAAGCGCTGGTTATAACTATGCAGGGAATGAGTTTCCGCTTACAAGGGGGTGGAATATAGGTGCAACTTTTACATTTCCCCTCTTTAGCGGTTTTCTCACAAAATATCAGGTGGAGGAGGCAAAGGCAAATCTGAACGTCCTGAAGGCCAATGAGGAATCCATCAGGCAGACTGTGATCCTCGAGGTGCAGCAGGCATTCTTAAACCTCAAAGAGGCTGAGGAGAGGATCCCCACCGCAGAGTTAACAGTGAAGCAGGCGGAGGAGAACTTTGAGATAGCAACAGGGAGATATGCTGCCGGCGTCGGAAATCCTGTAGAGGTCACCGATGCAGAGGTGGTGCTGATCAATGCAAGGACCGCCTATATCCAGGCGCTTTATGACTATAGGGTCGCAAGGGCAAGCCTTGAGAAGGCGATGGGAGTGAGATGAAAAGGATACTGACAGGCATCGCGATAGTCGCAATTCTTGGTGCGGGCGTATTCCTCTTACTCAGGGGTAAGGGGAAGGAAATAAGATTCAGGACCGAAAGGATTGTTAAAGGGGATATAGTGCAGACAGTCACAGCCACAGGCACTGTCAATCCTGTTACGACTGTCCTTGTAGGGACTCAGGTCTCAGGGACGATAAAACAGATTTATGTCGATTTCAATTCACCCGTGAAGAGGGGGCAGGTTGTTGCCCAGATAGATCCAGCCACATTTGAGGCACAGGTAGAGCAGGCAAAGGCAAATCTATTTTCAGCAGAGGCGAATCTCCAGAAGGCAGAGGCATCACTTATTGATGCAAAGAGGACAATGGAGAGAAACAGGGAATTATTCTCAAGAAACTTGATCGCAAAGAGTGACCTTGATACAGCAGAGACAAACTATGAGACAGCAAAGGCGCAGGTAGATGCAGCAAAGGCACAGGTTTTGCAAGCAGAGGCTGCATTGAAATATGCCGAGACAAACCTCAGATACACAAGGATACTCTCTCCTGTTGATGGGATAGTTGTATCAAGGAATGTTGATGTTGGACAGACCG
>JBBISG010000051.1:0-10368 GCA_037441365.1 Nitrospirota bacterium | reverse complement strand
CCTTAGTCATGGGGTCGTGTATATCCTCGACAGTAAATCTGCCTATAATCCTTTCCTCAAGGGGCTGTATTATCTCTCCACCCTCAACGAGGGAGGTTACTGTGATACCCTCTGTCGTGCCACAATTATCCTCTGTTACAATAACATCCTGGGCAACATCGACAAGTCTTCTCGTGAGGTAACCTGAGTTCGCTGTCTTGAGTGCTGTGTCTGCAAGACCCTTCCTTGCTCCGTGTGTCGAGATAAAATACTGAAGCGGCGAGAGGCCCTCCCTGAAGTTAGCCGTTATAGGCGTCTCGATGATCTCTCCAGAAGGTTTTGCCATTAAACCCCTCATCCCTGCAAGCTGTCTTATCTGTGCGGTGCTTCCCCTTGCACCTGAGTCTGCCATCATAAAGATGCTGTTAAAGGACCTCCTCTCCCTGAGTTCTTCCTCAGAGAACTTCTTACCGTCCTCTGCGCCGAGCTCCTTCATCATCTCATCGGCTATCCTCTCGGTTACATTGGCCCATATATCTATAACCTTGTTATACCGCTCTCCATGTGTGATCAGGCCATCGGCATACTGCTTCTGTATCTCCATCACCTCCTGCTCTGCAGCCTTGATAAGCTCGGCCTTCTTCGAGGGGATATGCATGTCAGCCATGCATATCGAGATGCCCGACTTTGTAGCAGAATCGAAACCAAGTCTCTCGAGGTTATCGAGAAGCACCACAGTACCACGTTTTCCTTCCCTTTTATAGGTGTATTCTATGATCTTTCCGATCTCCTTCTTTGTGATCTCCTTATTCACGAGATCGAAAGGGACACCCTTCGGGAGTATCTCGCTGAGAAGGACCCTCCCACAGGTCGTATCAACAAGCCTGCCATCCATCCTTACCTTTATCCTCGCATGCTCCTCTAATCTTCCTGAATCGTATGCAATTCTGACCTCTTCAGGGTCCGAGAATATCTTCCCTTCACCCATCGCACCCGCCCTCTCCTTTGTGAGTTGGTATATGCCCAGAACCATATCCTGTGTGGGCACCACTATGGGCCTCCCATTGGCAGGCGAAAGGATGTTATTCACTGACATCATCAAGACCCTCGCCTCTACCTGCGCCTCTATGGAGAGTGGCACATGAACAGCCATCTGGTCGCCATCAAAATCAGCATTAAACGCCGTGCAGACAAGGGGGTGGAGCTTTATGGCCTTGCCTTCCACAAGCACAGGGTCAAACGCCTGAATGCCAAGCCTGTGGAGGGTTGGTGCACGGTTAAGAAGAACAGGGTGCTCTGCTATTACCTCTTCGAGGGCATCCCACACCTCGGAATGCTCCTTTTCCACAAGCCTCTTTGCAGCCTTTAATGTGGTTGCAAAGCCCTTCTCCTCGAGCTTGTTAAAGACGAATGGCTTGAAGAGCTCGAGGGCCATTCTCTTCGGGAGGCCACACTGGTGCAGTTTCAACTCAGGCCCTACGACAATCACCGAACGGCCTGAATAATCGACCCTCTTACCCAGGAGATTCTGCCGGAACCTGCCCTGCTTACCCTTGATCATATCGCTCAGGGACTTCAGCGGTCTCTTTGTAGCTGTCTTTAAAACCCTCCCCCTCCTGCCATTGTCAAAGAGGGCATCAACAGCCTCCTGCAGCATCCTCTTTTCATTCTTTATGATTACGCTCGGCGCCTTGAGTTCAACTAACCTCTTGAGCCTGTTATTCCTGTTTATGACCCTCCTGTAAAGGTCGTTCAGATCTGATGTCGCAAAGCGTCCTCCCTCCAGAGGCACGAGGGGTCTCAGGTCAGGGGGGAGAACCGGGATGGCATCCATTATCATCCACTCAGGCTTGTTCCCTGATTGTCTGAATGCCTCAACCACCTTCAATCTCTTCGTGAGTTTCTTTTTGACACCGAGTGAGGATGCCTCCTTAATCTTCGCCTTCAGCTCGCTTGAAAGGACATCGAGATCGATCCTCTTGAGCAGCTCCCGTATAGCTTCGGCCCCCATCCCTGTCTTTAATCTTGACCCATACTCGGCTATCTTCTTTTTATGTTCTTCATCTGTAAGGAGCTCTTTCGCCTTCAGGGGTGTGTCACCCGGATCTATGACGATATAGCTCTCGAAGTATAACACCTTCTCGAGCTGCCTCATGGTCATATCGAGCAGCGTGCCTATCCTGCTCGGCACACCCTTGAGAAACCAGATGTGCGCCACAGGAGTTGCAAGCTCTATATGACCCATCCTTTCCCGCCTCACCTTGGATTGAATGACCTCAACCCCGCACTTATCACAGACAACCCCCCTGTGTTTCATCCTCTTATATTTTCCGCACAGGCATTCCCAGTCCTTTACCGGCCCAAATATCTTTGCACAAAAGAGTCCGTCCCTCTCAGGCTTGAAGGTTCTGTAGTTGATCGTCTCGGGTTTCTTTACCTCTCCGTAAGACCACTCCCTGATCTTCTCAGGTGAGGCAAGCCTTACCCTTATAACCTCGAAGTCTGTTGGATTCTTTGGCCTCTGAAAAAGGGCATAAACATCTTCTACCAAGCTCATTCCCCCCTACCTTTTTTTCTCCAGAAGCTCTACATCGAGGCAGAGACTCTGGAGTTCTTTTATTAATACATGAAAAGACTCAGGGACCCCCGGTTCGAGGGTCGCATCACCTTTCACCACCGCTTCATACATTCGCGCCCTTCCTGTAACATCATCGCTCTTCACAGTCAGAAATTCCTGCAGCGTATATGCCGCCCCATATGCCTCCAGCGCCCAGACCTCCATCTCACCGAGCCTCTGACCGCCAAACTGGGCCTTACCTCCGAGAGGCTGCTGGGTAACAAGGGAGTAAGGGCCTATAGAGCGGGCGTGGATCTTGTCGTCCACGAGGTGATGGAGTTTGAGCATATACATATAGCCGACTGTTATGGGTCTTTTGAATGGCTCACCGGTCCTTCCGTCATACAATATTGTCTGCCCTGATGGGGGGAGCCCTGCCTTTTTCAACATCTCCTTTATCTCACTCTCCTTTGCCCCTTCAAAGACAGGTGTGGCCACATGCAGGCCCAATGCCTTTGCAGCCCAACCAAGATGGGTCTCGAGTATCTGTCCGACATTCATCCTCGATGGAACACCTAATGGATTCAACACAATATCCACCGGCGTTCCATCCGGAAGGTAGGGCATATCCTCCTCAGGCAATACCATTGCGACCACACCCTTATTCCCATGCCTTCCTGCCATCTTATCGCCTATCTGGAGCTTGCGCTTCATGGCTATATATACCTTGACGAGCTTATTCACACCCGGCGGGAGCTCATCACCCCTCCTCACCCTGTCGACACTCTCATCGTATCTCGACTCGAGGTAGTGGATATATTGATTGGCTTCATGATTAATAGAGTCAATCTTTTCTTTTATCTCTTCATCGGCAACCTTTATCCGCATCAGATGTTCATCCTTTATGCTATCGAGGTGCTTTTCTGCCAGCCTCTTCCCTGCAGGGCAGATCACCTCTTTCCTTTTTGAATCCTTTACGTCTTCGAGGACCTTCCTGCCCACCAGCAGCTCCCTGATCTTCCTGTACTTCTCCTCCTTAACTATCCTGACCTCCTCTTCAAGGTCCCTCTGCAATCTCAGGATATCGTCCTCCTCTATACTCTTCGCCCTCTCATCCTTCTCTGTACCCCTTCTCGAAAATATCCTCACATCCACGACCACGCCCTCTATCCCTGGCGGGACATAAAGGCAGCTCTCTTTAACCTCTTCTGCCTTCTCGCCGAAAATAGCCCTCAGCAGCTTTTCCTCGGGCGTGAGCTGGGTCTCGCCCTTCGGGGTAACCTTGCCTACAAGGATGTCACCAGGCTTAACCTCCGCACCTATCCTGATTATACCGCTCTCATCGAGGTCCCTGAGGGCATCTTCGCCTACATTAGGGATATCCCTCGTTATCTCCTCAGGGCCGATCTTCGTTTCCCTTGCCTCGACCTCGAACTCCTCTATGTGGACGGATGTGAAGACATCCTCTTTGACAAGGCGCTCGCTTATCAGGATGGCATCTTCAAAGTTATATCCCCCCCAGGGCATGAAGGCAACGAGGACATTCTTGCCAAGTGCCAGCTCTCCTCTATCAGTGGATGAACCATCAGCCAGGACATCTCCCTTCTGAACAACATCGCCAACCTTCACTATAGGCTTCTGGTTTATACAGGTAGCCTGGTTCGACCTCTGGAACTTAACCAGATTGTATATATCAACACCGCCGCCCTCCTCGGTCGCCTTCACAACGACCCTTGATGCATCAACACTCTCCACAATGCCTGCCCTTCTTGCAAGCACAAGGGCGCCTGAATCCCTGGCCGCAACGAATTCCATTCCAGTGCCGACAATAGGCGACTCTGTCTGGATCAGGGGCACAGCCTGCCGCTGCATGTTTGACCCCATGAGGGCCCTGTTTGCATCATCGTTTTCAAGGAATGGTATCAGCGACGCCGAAACCCCAACTATCTGTTTTGGAGAAACATCCATATACTGGACCTCTTGGGGAGTCACCATTTTGAAATCGCCTCCCACCCTTGCAGAAACAGCATCACCGATCAGATTACCCTTCTTATCAACAGGGGATGTGGCCTCAGCAATGATATACCCCTCGCCCTCGATAGCTGAGAGATACTCTATCTCCTGAGTGACCTTTCCGCCCACGACCTTTCTGTAAGGGACCTCTATGAAGCCGAAGTCATTCACCCTCGCATAAGTGGCAAGAGATGTTATGAGTCCGATATTCGGACCTTCTGGCGTTTCTATGGGGCATATCCTCCCATAGTGGGTGGGATGCACATCCCTGACCTCGAACCCTGCCCTCTCCCTCGTGAGGCCTCCAGGGCCAAGGGCTGAGAGCCTCCTCTTATGTGTAATCTCTGACAGGGGATTCGTCTGGTCCATGAACTGACTGAGCTGGCTTGAGCCAAAGAATTCCTTTACCGCGGCCATCACAGGCTTTGCGTTTATTATGTCGTGAGGCATGGCGGTCTCGAGCTCTGTCAGCGTCATCTTCTCCTTTATGGTCCGCTCCATCCTCACCAGACCGATCCTGAACTGGTTCTCCAACAGCTCTCCCACACCCCTGATCCGTCTATTGCCGAGGTGGTCTATATCATCAACCTCCCCCTTGCCTGTTCTGAGGTCGAGGAGATAATGGACTATCTCTATAATGTCCTTATCTGTGAGAACCCGATTATCGAGGGTTATATCGAGGCCAAGCCTCTTGTTTATCTTTAACCTGCCAACAGGGGAGAGATCGTATCTTTTGGGGTCGAAAAAGAGGCTGTTGAACAATTCCCTTGCAGCACCAAGGGTCGGCGGTTCTCCCGGCCTCAACTTCCTGTATATCTCGATGAGTGCTTCATTCTGGCTTCCCACTTTATCTGTTAAGAGCGTGTCCCTCAAGGATGCGAGATACTTTACATTGTCTATGTAAAGGAGGCTGAGGGTCTCTATCTTGAGGTTGAGTATCCTGTTAAAGACCTCTTCTGTGATGACCTCATTGCCCTCCAGCAGCACCTCTCCTGTTTCTGGGTCCACAATATCCTTAAGCGTAATCCTGCCGATAATATCTTCCCTCGGTATCGGTATCTCCTTGATGCCGGATGCCTCCATTTTTTTTATGGCACCCTTTGAAATCTTGCTCCCCTCCTTTACTATGAGCTCCTTCGTCTCAGGCGCTATTATGTTCTTCACGGCCTTAACGCCTACGAGGACATCACTGACCACCCTTGTAAAGGAATTTCCCTTTATCCTGATCGTTTCGATAGGATAGAATATCTTAAGAAGGTCTTCGTTTGTATATCCGAGGGCCTTAAGGACAATAGTCGCCGGAAGCTTCTTCCGCCTGTCGATACGGACATAGAGGATGTCCTTTGTGTCGAACTCAAAGTCGAGCCAGGAGCCTCGAGAGGGGATGACCCTGGCTGAATAGAGTAGCCTTCCGCTGGCGTGGGTCTTACCTTTGTCATGACTGAAGAAGACACCTGGAGAGCGGTGAAGCTGACTGACAATGACCCTTTCAGTGCCATTGATTACGAACGTCCCTGTCTCTGTCATCAAAGGCATCTCCCCTATATAGACCTCTTGCTCCCTCGACTCCTTAAGCCTTTTACTGCCGCCCTCTTCTTCCCATAGGTTGAGCCTGACCTTGATCTTGAGCGGGGCAGCATAGTTTATCCCCTTATGGAGGCAATCCCTTACGCTGAATTTCGGTTCACCAACTATATAGCCGAGGAACTCGATAGATGCGGTCTCGTTATAGTCCATTATAGGGAACACGCTCTTGAAGGCTGCCTGAAGCCCGACATCCTGTCTTTTATCCATCGGGACATCCTTCTGCAGAAATTTCTCATATGAATGCCTCTGTATCTCGATGAGATTCGGGACCTCAAGGACAGGTGGAATCTTGCCAAAATTTAATCTCTCTCTCAGAACCCTTGCCATTTTTCTCCTTCTAACTAATTTTAGGTTATAGGCAACAGGCCATAGGAACCTACCGCCTACAGCCCGCTATTGCCTTACGCCTGCTGCCTGTTCTTACTTTATCTCTACCTTCGCACCCTGTTCCTCAAGCTTCGCCTTGATCGACTCAGCCTCCTCCTTTGTAATACCGCTCTTTAATGGCTTTGGAGCGCCATCAACAAGGTCTTTAGCCTCCTTGAGACCGAGCCCTGTAAGTTCCCTCACAACCTTGATGACCTGTATCTTCTTGTCACCTGCAGCGGAGAGGATGACATCAAAACTCGTCTTCTCCTCCGCTGCTGGTGCAGCAGCAGGGGCTGCCGCTCCTGTGCCTACAGCGGCAATGACAGGCTGAGCAGCAGTAACGCCATATCTCTCTTCAAACTCCTTTATGAACTGCGACATCTCGAGTACTGTCATGTTGTCAATAAACTCGAAAACCTGATCCTTTGTGATTGCCATTATCAAACCTCCTTTTAGTTATAAGCAATAGGTGACGAGTTAGGGCAAAACCATATGAACCCTTACCCGACACTCCCAAACGAAGTTAAAAGTCGAAAGTCAAAAGTCCTCGACTTTAAAACTTTTAACTTTAAACTTTCGACTAATCTTGTTACCTTTGTCTGGCAGCGCTTAATGCCTTCATCGCATTGGCAAAACTGCCGACCGTTGCCGACAGTGCAGCAGCCATCTTACCGAGCGGCGACTGCAGGACACCTGCAAACATCGACAGAAGGACTTCCCTCGATGGCAGGCCTGCTACAGTTTTGACCTCTGCCGCATTATAAAGTCTCCCCTCGATCACGCCGCCACAGAGCTTGAGCTTCTCATTCTTTTTTGCAAACTCGACAATCTTCCTGGCCGCCTTCACAGGGTCGTTATAGCCTATAGCTATCGCTGTAGGGCCTTTGAAGGAATCCCTTGCAACAGAAACAGGGGTATCCTGAGAGGCTATACGGGCAAGGGTATTCTTTATCACCCTGTAATCCACACCATCGCCCCGAAGGACACTCCTCAACTCGGACAGCTCTGCAACAGTCAGACCTTTGTAATCTGTAAAGATCACGGCCTTTGCCTCTGAGAACCTCTTTTTGAGTTCTGCTATGACCTGTCCCTTCTCCTCCCTGTTCAGATTATCCTCCTTTCCCAGAGACCAACATACAGAAGCTGCAGGGGAACGAAGTTAAAAGTCGAAAGTCAACTAAGTGCGGAAGGAATTCCTTAATGTAATTTCCGAACTTCCAAGCTTCTGCACTGGTATGACTTCTGCACTTCCGAGCTTCTGAGCTTTCGACTAACCCCTCTTCACCCTTTTTACTCCGCTGTCTCGGTAGGCAGCCCGACCACCATTGTCAGTATTGGCGGGCAATTAAGTTGAACACCTACTGTCCCTGACAAGATATTTAAACGGACGATGTCCGCAAACTAACCCTCAAAGAACTTTCGACTAATTATCAAGATTTAAGGATCCTAAAGTTAACCTCCAGATCCTGTATTTCAAACCTTCACTTGCTCACTGTCAGCCTTCCGATATCGATTCTAATGCCGGGCCCCATTGTTGAAGACAACGCAATCTTCTTAATATATTTCCCCTTACTTGTGCCCGGCTTCGCCTTTATCACAGCATTTATGATAGCTCTTGCATTGTCGAGGAGTTTGTCGGAATCAAAGGAAACCTTTCCTATCGGGACATGCACCACTGCACCCTTTTCTGTTTTATATTCCACCTTCCCCGCCTTGATCTCCTTCACAGCCTTTGCAACATCAAAGGTGACCGTCCCGAGCTTCGGATTCGGCATCAAACCCCTCGGACCGAGTATCTTGCCGAGCCTCCCCACAAGCCCCATGATATCAGGGGTGGCTATGGCTCTATCAAAGTCCAGCCAGCCCTTCTGTATCTTTTCGACCATGTCTTCTGCCCCGACATAATCAGCCCCTGCCTCCAATGCCTCCTTCTCCTTCTCACCCCTGGCAAAGACAAGAACCTTAACCTTCTTGCCAGTGCCGTGAGGCAGAACAACAGTCCCCCTGACTGCCTGGTCTGATTTCTTGGGGTCAACCCCGAGGTTCAGCGCCATATCAACGCTCTCATCAAATTTTGTATAGGAAAGCTCCTTGACAAGCCTTACCGCCTCTTCAAGGGGATATTCCTTCCCCATATCTATCTTTTTGCGCGCAGCTTCTATCTTTTTCCCCATCATAACCTCCAGAACCGAGAATATTTAATCAACAACCTCAACCCCCATGCTCCTCGCAGTGCCCCGGATAATCGCAGCAGCCTTATCCAGAGAATATGCATTCAGGTCTGGCAGTTTTGTCTTAGCAATATCCAGCACCTGGGCAGAGGTTATCTTACCAACCTTTTCTTTATTCGGCACCCCTGACCCCTTGATAATGCCTGCTGCCTTCTTAATCAGCTCCGATGCCGGGGGTGTTTTTGTTATAAAGGTAAATGACCTGTCCGAATACACGGTTAAGACAACAGGGATTATAGTGTCACCCATGACCTGAGTCTGGGCATTAAATGCCTTGCAAAACTCCATTATATTTACACCATGAGGACCCAGGGCAGGTCCAACAGGCGGTGCTGGGTTGGCCTTTCCTGCTGGTATCTGCAATTTGACCTGGGCTATCACTTCCTTCTTAGCCATTTAAACCTCCAAAAAAGCAAATTATAGTCGTATAAGTCTCATATGACCTATGCCTTGTCATGCCTTCTCCACCTGGAAAAAATTAAGTTCCACAGGAGTCTGCCTCCCAAATATGCTGACCATGACCTTCAGCCTCCCATGGTCCATATCGACTTCATCGATATAGCCAACAAAATTGGTAAAAGGACCATCTATTATTCTAACATTTTCGCCCTTCTGGAATTGTGTCTTTACCTGAGGGGCAGGCCCTCTTTCAATCTGCTGGATGATTATCTCGACCTCTTCCTCAGGTATCGGGACTGGTTTGACCCCACCAACAAAGCCGGTAACCCTTGGAGTGCTCCTTATAAGGTGCCACGTCTCATCATCTAAGTCCATCTCGACAAGGATATAGCCCGGATAAAATTTTTTGTCGCTTTCCTTCTTCTTGCCAGCCCTCAGTTCAACGATCCGCTCAGTAGGGATGAGGATTCTTGTTACCTTATCCCTTAACCCCCTTTTGTCGACCTTATCCTCTATGCTGAGCTTCACTTTTTCTTCATAACCAGAATAAGTGTGAACAACATACCAGTTTTTCGCCATTCTCACCTCAGTGCCATTTTCACAATCTTTGAAAGGCCGAGGTCGACAATCCCAAGGAAAATAGAGACCACTATAACGGTTATTATCACGACCCACGTAGAGCCTATAAGCTCCTCCTTACTCGGGTAAACAACCTTTTTGATCTCGACCTTTACTTCTCTAAAGAACTCTTTTGCCCTGTCAAACATCCCGGCCCCTCTTTCTCTGCCAGCTTAATTTATTGGCAGGCCAGGAGGGATTTGAACCCCCAACCCTCGGATTTGGAGTCCGATGCTCTCGCCGTTAGAGCTACTGGCCTACTGTCAGTTTTAGCGCCAGGTGACAATGTAAACTGCTGATATAAATCGCTGACGCCCTTCACCCCTTCTATGCCTTTGTCTCCTTATGTAAAGTGTGCCTTCTGCAATGCCGGCAGTATTTCTTGAGCTGGAGCTTTTCTGTCGTATTCTTTTTGTTCTTCATGCTCGAGTAGTTCCTGTTCTTACATTCTGTGCACTGGAAAAGTATTATATCCCTCATGTTCGTTTACTCCAGCACCTCTGTGACCACACCAGCACCCACTGTCCTTCCACCTTCCCTTATCGCAAACCTGAGTTCCTTCTCCATCGCTATGGGTGCTATAAGGTCAACTGTCACATTTACATTGTCTCCAGG
>JBBISG010000050.1:0-10454 GCA_037441365.1 Nitrospirota bacterium | reverse complement strand
CTCTGAACTTGGATACCTGAGTCCAGAGGAGTTTGAGGCAAGATATGAGGAAGAGAGGATAAGGAAGGCAGCATGACCTCTACAACTTTTTGGCATAAAAATGTCTTGACAAAAGGGGTGCAGTACAACTTTTTAAACGATCACATGGCAAAGTGGGTATCTTTCTTTGTAGATAAAGTATTAGAGACTACGCAAGAGGATTTCTATAAAGGCGCTGCACTCATCCTCAGAGGAATCATTGAAGGTCCTTAATGAGATTTGACAGAAAATGGTGTTTTTGAGGGGGCTTTTCCACCTCTGCCTTGCATTTTGTACAACTCGAATACCCCTCTATAAAAAAGACAAATTTCACTCGCAAAATCTTCCCGATAAATAATAAAATAATTCCATGAAGAAAACTATTGTCTTCACTGACCTTGACGGCACATTGCTGGATGCCGAGACCTATTCCTTTGAGCCTGCACTGCCTGCACTTACATTGCTTAAAGAAAAAAGCATCCCCTTGATTATCTGCTCAAGCAAGACTAAGAAGGAGATAGAATATTACAGGGATAAACTGGAAAATTATGATCCATTCATATCGGAGAATGGCGGAGGGATATTCATACCCACAGAGTATTTCAAATCTCAAATTTCAGATTTCAAATTTGAGGAAAACGGTGATTACCATGTTATTAGACTTGGTGCAAGATATGCTGATTTAAGAGAGGCGATAAAAGAGTTACGAAATGAGGGTTTTAATGTCAGAGGCTTCGGCGATATGACGGCTGAGGAACTTGCAAACATTGCTAACATGAGCATCCACGAGGCAAGGATGGCAAAAGAAAGGGATTTTGATGAGCCCTTTATTCTCGAGGGTAATCAAGAAGAGCTTCAGAAGCTCTTTACAGCCATTAATTCAAAAGGCTTCAACTACACACAGGGACGATTCTTCCACATCCTTGGCAACAGTGATAAGGGTAAGGCAGTATCAATCATGATTGACATGTTTAAAAAAAAATTCGGTAATGTTTTTACCGTTGCAATTGGTAATAGCCCAAATGATGTGCCGATGCTTGAAAGGGTTGAGTATCCCGTGATTGTAAAGAGGCCTGATGGAAGCTACGAGTCTATAAATATTCCAGGGCTCATAAGGGCAGATGGAATAGGACCTGTGGGATGGAAAGAGGCGATCCTCTATCTCTTCCAGTCCTTTTCCTCTCTTAAATAAACCGTCCTGTGCGGGAACGGTATCTCTATGCCTTCCTCCTGAAATCTTTTAAATATCCTCTTTCTCAATTCGTGCTGTGCAAGATATTGATCGACGAATTCCTGCACCTGACATATAAGCGTAAAATCAAGAGAACTATCGCCGAAACCCGGTATGAATCTTACAAAGGGTTCAGGGTCTCCAAGCAGTCCTGGAATTTCGCCAACTGCCTTTTTAGCTTCTTCTATAAGTATCCTTTCAACCTTTTCAGGGTCAGAGGAATAGCTGACACCTATTGGAATCAACAGGGACATCCTTTTTTCAGGCAGATAATAATTCGTCACAATGCTTTGCGACAGCTTGCTGTTCGGAATTATGACCATATTATTCGGAAGCATCCTTATCCTCGTTGTCCTCCATGTAATATCCTCCACATAGCCCTCCTGCCCTGTCTCAAGTTTTATAAAATCTCCAACCCTTATGGATTTTTCGACAAGGATATGGATTCCTGCAAAGAGGTTTGCCAGCGTATCCTGAAGGGCAAGGGCAACGGCAAGACCTCCCACACCGAGGGCTGTGATAAGAGGGGTTATGGAGATACCGAGGATGGTAAGTATTATAAGAATTCCTATAACGAGTACCGTCCCCTTCAATATCCCGTAGGCAAGGCCTGTAGTTGGAATGGGTAATTCAGACTTCTGTATATAATTTCTGAATATCTTACCTGAGAGATTTGCGGTAGCAATCGTGATGGAGAATATTACGATGATATGAATGGCCTTGCTGAAATAGAAAACATATCGTTCCGGAAGCTCAGAAACAGCAACGCCTATGTAAAGTCCGATGGCTATGCACCAGTATACAGAAGGAATCCTGAAAGATTTTATTATAATATCGTCTATCCTCGTCTCTGTCTTTTTTGCCCATCGGTGAAGGAGACCGAAGGCAACACCCCTTATTACAAACAATATAGATGCTGATACAAAGGCTATGGCAGCAGGTATCAAAATCCATTTAAGGCTGATATCCATCTAAACCTCCACAGTGGAGCATAGACAGGCAGCAAAGTAAAACAGTGCGACAGTTTTTGCGCTGCCTGTTGTTCTACTGCTTTATTGTAAAACCCTGAGGCCTGGCATATTTCTAATTATGCAATAAAGATTACACTTATGATTGCTGCAGTGACAGATCGGCCAAGGGCTCGAGGGACTCAAGATATGCCCTTGCCTTATCCAGAGCCTCCTGCACAGCCCTTTTGCCATAAAGCCCTATTGCGGCATAGTAGAAGTCAAACCTAATGAGATGAACAAGGATATATCTCCATGAGTAAAATTTCTTCATTGCCTTTAGGGTCTCTATGTGAAGGACCCAGGGCTTCATCATAGCAGGCATAAAAACGACATGATGTGCATCATACTTGCTCCAGTCGGTGTGCAGGAGCCTCTTCGAATCCCTGAGCTCAAAGAATACCGGCGTCCCTGGCAGGGGTGTAAGCATCATTAGCTGGACAGTATCGATCTTGAGTTTGGTTGCAAAATCGGCCGTCATCTTTATTGTATCAGTATCATCCGTGTCAGCACCGAGGACAAACATGCCGTGGATCCTAATACCATGCTCCTTGACAGCCTTTATACAACCTACTATCTCCTCCAGACCCTGTTTCTTGTTATAGAATTCGAGGGTCTTCGGGTTTACAGACTCAAAACCTATATACAGTGTGCTGCATCCTGAATCAGCCATCAAATGGAGCAACTCACCATCCTTTGCAACATCTACTCTCACCTGAGCTGACCAGTTCAATCTTATCTTCTCATCAATCATACCCCTGAGTATCGCCTTCGTCCTGTTCTTATTTGCAGCAAAATTATCATCAACAAAAAAGACCGTAGCCTTTGAGACAGAGGAGACATACCTGATCTCTCTGAGGGTTGCATCTACTGATTTAAACCTGTATCTCCTTCCAAACATCGGTATAACAGAACAGAACCTGCAGTTAAAGGGACAGCCTCTCGATGTAGATACAGGATATATATTAGAAGGCCTCCAGCCGTGGATAAGAGAAAAGTCAGGCTCGGGCAGGGCATCCATATCATCGAGGAGCGGCCTCGGCGGGTTATGCACTATTTCATCTGAATTGTTCTTATAAGAAATACCATGTATGGATTCTATCGGTGGTCTGCCATTTCTAAGATGATCTATTAGTTCAGGAAGGGTATAATCGCCCTCTCCTCTAACCACATAATCTGCATGCCCGAGTGCCTCATCAGGCATAAATGATGGATGGGCGCCCCCGATTATTACTATTATGCCCAACCTTCTCAATCTATCTGCAATCTCATATGCCCTGATGGCAGTCGATGTTATCGTGGATATGCAGACGATCCCGGAATTCTCTATAAATGACCAGTCAGGTTTCGCTATGTCCTCTAAGAATACCCTTACATTATACCCCTCATCCCTGAGGATCGTAGAAAGCAGGATAGAGCCGAGCCTGGGGATCGGGAATTTACTGAATATATGTGCGCCAGGTGAGCCAACCTCTATGAATGAGATATTCTCAGAGTTCATAAGACAGTATAAACCAAAAATGGAATTTGTGCAAGGAAAGTGCAATTTTTGACACTACAACCTATTGCTCGGCTCCTCTACGAGATACCGAACCCCTATTATACGAGGCAAACAACCCTGCAAGGGCAATAAAACGTCTGTCAGAAAATATCTCTTCGAGGGTCATCGTTGTCTTCTGAATCCAGTTTGGATATTCATTAACCGTGCCAGGCATGTTTTGCTGATTCAGTGTCCCTATGATATCATCCAGACTCACAAGGAGCAGTTTGCATGGGGTCTTTGCAAGATACTCATAGATGGCGAGACATAGCTCAGGAGTTATCTCTGGCATCATCGATTCAGGAAAGTCATCAGCCAGAATACCCGCGGACCTTAATGCCCGGAGGATCCGCGCCTTGTCCCTCTCCCTTTCGCGCAGGTGTTCATCCAATATCTTCTCATCAGGATACTTCCCCAGCCCTTTCCTGATGTTTATATCCTGCCCTACCCAGTAACCGTACAGTGTTGGCAGGTCGTGGGTCGTTACCGCACACAGTGCCATATCAGGGTATTTATCAGGCAGGATAAAGGATGGATCGGGATAATTCCGCTCAAAATAAAAAAGCCTGTATGAGAGCATATGAAACCTCCTCAGGGTTTCCCTCACATCTTCGCCTATCGTCCCGAGGTCTTCAGCAATAACCATTGTCTTATTTCTCACACTCTCAAGTGCAATAATCCTGAGGAGATCCTCTGCTGGATAGCGTATATAAGCGCCATCTCCTGGAGACATTCCGTGCGGTATCCAGAAAAGCCTGAACATACCGAGGGCATGGTCTATCCTGAGGGCACCGCCATACTTCATATTGGCCCTTATCGTATTAATGAACATTTCATATCCTGTATCCTTCAGCCTATTCGGAACTATAGGTGGGAATCCCCAGTTCTGGCCGTCAGGACTGAAGTCGTCAGGTGGTGCACCAACATCCACTCCGTCTGCAATGATATCCTTATAGTACCACACATCGCTTCCTCCACCGATAGAGCCTACGGCAAGGTCGTGGTAAAGCCCCACGGTCATACCGAGGTCTTTAGCCTCATCGTATGCCTCTCTGATCTGTCTATCAATAAGCCACTGTACGTATTGATAAAAGAGTATTTCCCTTTTATGTGTCTCCTTGAATCGCTGAACCGCATCGCCTGATGGGTCATGGTATTGGGCAGGCCACTGCCGCCAGGCAAAAAGCGGCGCCTCGGCGGTCCCAAACCGCTCAGCAAGTGCCATATATATCGCAAAGGACTCAAGTACATCGCCTTGTTCTGATATGTACTCCCTGAAGTCCCTTCCACGGTCTGTATCTCCCCTGTAGTGCTGCTCGTAAAATAGATCAAAGGCGCCCTTCAGTATCCTTTCCTTAAACAATGCAACCATCTCATAATCAATCCTGTCTGACCTTCTGAGTTTATCGAGTTCTTCATTGAACATCATGGAAAGCATTATATTCCCTGCTTCCTCTGATTCTCTCACTTCAGGTATCCTGTCAACATCGAGGTAAATGAAATTCCTGTAAAGCCTGCTTATCGGAGAATAGGGACTGATACCATAAGGTCGCTTATTCGGAATTGCATGAAGTGGATTAATCCCGACAAGGTCGCCTCCCAGACCTGCAACCCATCTCACAATCCCCTTAAGATCGGTAAAATCGCCGATGCCCCAGTTTCGGGCTGAGCGGATCGAGTAGAGGTTGATGAAGAGTCCCCACGTTTTTCCATTCTGAAGCTCAGGCGGGATATAGCAGGTATCAGGGGTTACTATGAGCCTGGCGGCTTTATGCAGAGACTTCTTTCCTCCCGGGAAGATATTTTCTATATGTATGCACTCAACATCAAGACTGTAATAACCGATATCGAGCGCTCTCCTCTCAACAATGTCTGCCCTTATATATCTGACGCCGTCTATCCATCGGTGCTCGGAGATGGTAATGTCATCACCCGAGATCGCCGAACTATACCTCTGCCCCTTTTCATCCCCGATAGACCATGTAAGCATGAGCCTTCTGTCTTCGCCCTCTTTGATGGGTATATAAACGGGGATTATCAGAGGCTGGTTAACCGGGATAACCTTCACAGGCTCGATAAAATCCTTCCATGGCCTCGACCGCACCCTTTCGATCTCACCCTTAATATCTTCAGAAGAACCGATCCTGAGCCTCATCGCCCTGAGGATAGCCCTTTTGGTCTCTACAGAGGTTACATGCCTGTTGCCAAAGATATCGAAATACTCGTGAATAATGCCGTAGAGCCCTGAGAGATCATCGATCAATTCGTCTTTAGATGGCATATTAGAAGACTATTCCTTAGATGCCTTTATCGGTCTACCGCCCCTCGGAAGTATCGCTATTCCTGATGGGTCTATATGGCAGCGAAAACGGTCCACATCAGGGTTGAAACCTATCTGTTCTCCCTCCTTTATTACATTTAACTTATCCACGATCACCCTCCTCAGGCTGCAACCCTTCTTGATCACCGTATGGTCCATTATTATACAGTCATCAACGCTGACGTCATTCTCGATCAGAACACCGCTGCGGATAACAGAATTACGTACCCTGGCACGGTGAATAATGGCCCCTTCAGAAATTATACTGTTCCTGATGTCTCCCCTCAGGATCTTTGTTGAAGGCCCTTCATAACTCGATGGATGGATGGGCCACAAAGGGTTATTAAGTTCAAACAAGGGAGTGCTGCCGAGCATGTCCATATGAGCATCAAAGAATGCTGATATTGTGCCAACATCCCGCCAGTATCCCTTCTCTTCATAGGGCATTGTACCGGGGATGATATTTGTTGCAAAGTCATAGGCAAAGACCCTTCCTGTGTCAACCAGTTCAGGTATAACATGGGCGCCGAAATCGTGTTGTTTTTTCCTCTGCGCCCTTGCCAGTGCATCCAGAAGCACATCCCTTTTAAATATGTAATTGCCCATCGAGACATATGCGCGACCCTGATCATCCGGCATTGGCATCGGCTTCTTTGGTTTTTCCTGAAACCCCACGATTCGCCTTTCACTGTCAGCCATGATAACCCCGAATGCCGATGCCTGATCAATGGGAACAGGCCGTGCTGCAACAGTAACAGAGGCGTCTTTCTCAAGATGGAAATCTATCATCTGACGAATATCCATTCTGTAGATGTGGTCAGCGCCGAACACAATAACCAGCTCCGGGTTATGCTGACGGATGAGATTAACGTTCTGGAAAACCGCATCTGCCGTCCCCTGAAACCACTCAGGCCCCATACGCATCTGCGGGGGGACAACAGCCACAAAATGATCCCTGATGAGCGATGATAAAACCCAGTTCTGCCTTACATGCTCGATAAGGGATTGGGACTTATACTGCACAAGGAGATAGATAGAGTAGATATGCGAATTAACGAGATTGCTCAAGACAAAATCGACTATCCTGTACTTCCCCCCAAAGGGGACAGACGGCTTTGAACGGAATGCGGTGAGGGGAAAGAGCCTCTCACCCTTCCCCCCGGCAAGGACAAATGCAATGACCTTCGGGTGCGCCATAAAGACCTCCTGTCAATCTATATCATCCTAAAAACCTTCTCACATGCGCTGCCTCTATGAGCATGCCCTGGATGTTTCTGTCATCTCCCTCTTTTACCGCCCTGATGATCCTCGAAGTAATATCCCTGTGTTCTTCATTTATCTCATACCGGCAGCAGTAGGGCTTCAGAGATACCCTTACCTCATCAGGAACAACACTCAAG
The DNA here is from genome assembly GCA_037441365.1 of Nitrospirota bacterium. Lineage (GTDB taxonomy): Bacteria > Nitrospirota > Thermodesulfovibrionia > Thermodesulfovibrionales > UBA9159 > JBBISG01. The sequence continues at coordinate 2,938 of JBBISG010000050.1, read as the reverse complement.
ACATCTTCATTAAAAAAAGACATGGCTGTCTTAAGGTCATAATCAAGATTAATATATACATCCTTCAGATACCTTATATCATCATCTGATAATGCATTCAGCCCGATGATCTCAGGGGGCAATCCCAGAGAATAACAGGCGGCACAGAAGCTTATAACACGGGGAAGCCTCACCTTCCCTATGCTCCTTGCATACCCGAAAAGCCCCACATGGAGCTTACGCATCCTCCTCCTCGGCACAAAACCGGCGAGATGATTTATCAGAGGAGCCAGAAATTCTATTACCCTGCCATACTCCATGGATACCTTATCAATGATCTCCAAACATCTTCCTCCATCCACATCTCTGCCCTTTGTTCTCGGGGTTTCTTTAAGTTTTTTGATGGCCGAGATCACGGAGGACACAGGATTGTCATACTTAAATGCAGACTGCACTGTAAAGGTCTGGACATCGGGATACTCCTCAAGGACCCTCTCAACATTATCTGGGGTAAGATGCCCCCTGAAGGGCGCTGAACCAGCACCGAGGATAGGATATATCTCGACCCCTGTCTCCTCAGAGAGTCTCCTTAATCTCATAAGGGCAATCTTGTTGAACAAAACAGCACTTATCATGCCGTAGTTCATCGCAGGGTCCGATCTCGCAAGAAAGACCCTCTGATGTTCTATGTTCTTGTTCAGGATGTATCCCCTCACAATGCTATGGGCATCGAGCATATGCTCTTTGTCTTCGAAAAGTGGTATAACATTAATCATTTCTGGTTTAAATCTACCTATCCACTCGGAGATCGATATGTCCCCGGGGTAAAAGGGCAGGTCCTGTTTGCCAACGACAAAGTCTTTGTAGTAATAATAGATTCTGTTCAGGCTTTCGTGAGAGGTCGTCATTGGTAGGATTACCTCAAATATAGGAGGTATCTCGGTTCCGTAAAACAACCTTGCAGCATCACATGATCTCGGAATGCTTTCGAGGGTCTCAACAAGCACCTTTGCCTCTTCTTTCTCTACATCAGGATTTGGCACCCTCAGAGTCAGGAATATATCCTCTCCAAGCCTCTCCTTCTCAAAGAAATGGCCGTATCTTGTGAGGAGCTTTCTCACAACAAAGTCGTCCACCTCTTTGCCTTCGCAGTCCCACATCTGCTCATCACAGCCGAGGTGTGAGAAGGCATAATAAGCCTCCTGGATCTCATCATCCCCTGCCATATCCGGCGTCTCCGCAAAGAATGGCAGGACAACATTGTCAGGATGCTGGGTCGACATTACCCTCGGGACCTTCATGGATATATAATATCAGAATCAAATGTTTTTGTTTTATCCAGCTCAAGCAGGCTCAGAATATATATGACCGCTGTTTCTGATAACTAAAGTGGCCACAGGAATCATCGAGATAACAACGCTGATACACCTCGTTCTCAATCATCCCCCTTGACCCCCCCCTGTGTTTAAGGGGAGGGTGGCAGGCCTACTGACGGTTTGGTGACGGAAATTATGTAAAATTCTGAAGACTAAATTATTGAAATTAAAGGAAAAGATTTACGGGGTGGACGGGGCTCGAACCCGCGACCTCCGGCGTGACAGGCCGGCGTTCTAACCAGCTGAACTACCACCCCATTCAGGAACCAGTGACCAGCACTTAGCGTCAGAGCGATTGATAATGATTCGCGTTGTCCTGTCAGAAAGGGTATAGAGGCTAACACCCTTCACTGGCACTTATTACTACAGTAGGCGGAACAGGGATCGAACCTGTGACCCCAGCCTTGTAAGGGCTGTGCTCTCCCATCTGAGCTATCCGCCCGCTCAAAAGATAATTCTATATTAAAATACAGACAGTCGGATTTTGTCAACTCAAATAAATATTATAGATACCCTTCCACAAGAAGGTCATCCCCTACTCTTTTGAATTTTACCTCCCTTAACCTGTACGCATCTTCAAGTCTTTTAAATCCACTCCCTCCGACAGCAGGGAATGATTCTCTGCCGCCAATAATTATCGGTGAAATAAAGAACATGACCTTATCAACAATTCCGTCCTCCAGCGCATGGGCATTAAGAGAAGACCCACCCTCTATCATAATAGATGCGATCTCCCTTTCACCAAGTCTCTCCATCAGCCAATTAAGATCAAGTGTTTCTTTAAAAAATATTAGATTAATACCTGATTTTTCAAGATTTTTTATCTTATCATGCGTGGCCTTGTCCATATCCTCAACATCTCTTGTCACAATTATCGTCTCTGGAGGCGTCCGTAGTATCTTTGCATTGAGGGGAATTTCGAGCCGAGGGTCAATAACAATTCGTGCTGGATGCCTCCCACCCCTGACCCTCGCAGTCAGCTCAGGGTCATCGGCCTTTACAGTCCCTATGGCCGTCATTACCGCATCAACGCTGCTCCTCAGACGGTGAACCATCCGTCTTGCTCTATCACCTGTTATCCACCTCGACTCTCCCTCTGGTGTTGCGATCTTTCCATCGAGGGTCATAGCCACCTTCAGGATTACAAAGGGTTTTTTAGTAGTTATATACTTTATGTAGGGCTCATTCAACCTCCTGGCCTTTTCTTCGAGTATCCCTGATATAACCTCTATGCCGGCATCTCTGAGCCTCTGGATGCCCCTGCCTGAGACCCTCGGATTGGGGTCCTTCATCGCTATGACAACCCTTTTTATGCCCGCCTCTACTATTGCCTCTGTGCACGGCGGCGTTCTTTTGTCTGTATGGCAGCACGGCTCAAGATTTACATAGAGCGTTGAGGCCCTTGCATCGTCGCCTGCCATTTCTATGGCAAGGGCCTCAGCGTGTGGTGTGCCAGGCCTTTTGTGATAATTTTCGGCAACAACCCTGCCATCCCTGACTATAACAGCACCCACCATGGGGTTAGGGCTTGTAATTCCCCTTGCCCTGAATGCAAGTCTAAGCGTCCGTTCGATGAAGGACTT
>JBBISG010000049.1:0-10609 GCA_037441365.1 Nitrospirota bacterium | reverse complement strand
TGGGGCATTGGTCAATACAACAAGGTAATCAGTATGGATGAACAGGTGAAGGCACAGTGGGCTCAGGTCGAAAACCAGTTGAAGAGGAGATATGACCTCATTCCCAATCTTGTTGAGACTGTCAAGGGATATGCAAAACATGAAAAGGAGATATTCGAAAACATTGCAGAGGCAAGGACCAAGTATTTTCAGGCTAAGACTACAAAAGAAAAGATTGAGGCATCCAATGCCCTTGAAGGGGTACTGTCACGTTTACTCGTGCTGAGAGAGGCATATCCTCAACTCAAGGCGAATGAAAACTTCCTGAAACTTCAGGATAGCCTTGAGGGCACAGAAAACAGGATTTCTGTTGAAAGAAAGAGATATAACGAGGCGGTTCAGAGATTAAACACATATAGAAGGACAGTTTTTGGTAGAATTTTTTCAGCAATAGCAGGCGTTGGTGAAGCTCCATACTATGAAATTCCGGCTGCTGAAAAAGAGGCGCCAAAGGTGAAATTTTAAGGATCAGGGCCATATTAATATATCAATGCACCCAGTATTCCTGCCCCAATAATTATGAATGTGGGGTCGATTTTTGTGAAGGCGATTATTGAAAAACTGCCGGCTGCAATAAGGGCTGTTTGAATATCAATTATGGACTCCCTCCCCAATGTTATCGCAACAGCAGCGAGCAATCCTATCACTGCGGGTCTTATCCCCTGAAAGCCTGAATTTACAATCCACGAGTCTCTAAACTGTACATAATAGTGACTTACGACTGTCACGATGATAATCGATGGCAGATAGGTGCCCATGGCAGCGCCTATCGAGCCCCAGAGCCCGAATATCTTATAACCTATAAATACATTCATTATTGTAAGCGGCCCGGGGGTGAGCTGGCCTACGGCGATGCTGTCGATGAACTCCTTGTTTGTGAGCCAGTGGTAGTGGTCAACTATCTCCCTCTGGAGGAGCGGGATCATGACGAATCCGCCTCCGATGGTAAACAGGTTTATATAGAAGATCACCCATAGGAATTTGAGAATTTCCATCAGGTCTTCTCCCCCCTGAACACTATCAGGCCGGCAATGCCGGATAAGACTATCAGCATTATCGGATTGAGTTTAAATACAGAAAGGCAGATAAATGCAATCACTGCGAATAAGATACCCTTATAGTCCCTCAGAATCTTCCTGCCCATGCTATAAACAACGGATGCGATGAGGCCAACGACAGCGGCACCGGTCCCTTTAAATATGGCCTTGAAAAGTGCGATCTCCTTAAACTTAATGTAGGCATATGCAATTACCAGGACAATTATAAAGGACGGCAAAACCTGGCCGATAACCGTTGTTAGGGCACCCTTCAACCTTTTAAGTGAATAGCCTATGAATATTCCTGTATTGACTATCGGTGCCCCTGGTGTCAATTGGCCTATGACAACGCCTTCGGCAAAATCCTCGTGGCTGAGCCATCTCTTTTTATGAACAAGCTCCCTCTCAAAAAAGGCAAGCATTGAGTAAACCCCACCGAAGGCAAAGGTGCCGACCTTGAGAAAGACAAGGAAGATGTCTTTTGTGGTTACTTTGGTATCCATATGTATTCACATTATACTACTTATCAGAGAACAGACAAAGACAGCAAGCAAGACAGACATCCAGAAGGCAGACCCCTGACTGATTATAGATTACCTGCCTTTACAAATCAAGCATCTTCAATTATTATTTATACATGAGGACATTGAGGATCGCACTTGCCCAGATAAACCCTACTGTGGGGGATTTAGAGGGCAATGCCGAAAAGATCATTCACTACATCAGGATGGCCGTCGAATATGGTTCAGATATAGTGGCATTTCCTGAGCTCGCTGTAACAGGCTACCCGCCTGAGGACCTTTTGTTGAAACCCGGCTTTATAAAGGATAATCTTGAGGCACTCGGGAGGGTCAAAGAGGAGGTCGCGGGTATTACTGCAGTAGTCGGGTTTGTTGACAGAAAGGATGAGATATATAATGCTGCCGCGATAATCCATAACAGGACCATTCTGGATGTTTATCATAAGATGTATCTGCCGAATTATGGGGTATTTGATGAATTCAGATATTTCCAGGCAGGAGCGAGATTTCCAGTATATGAACTCGGCAGCACCGCAATAGGCATTAATATATGTGAGGATATATGGTATCCTGAAGGCCCCGCCCATGTCCAGTCCCTTCTCGGGGCAGAGGTGATAATAAATATAAACGCCTCTCCTTATCATATCAACAAGGCAGCATACAGGGAGAGGATGCTTTCCACAAGGGCTTCAGATAATGCAGTAATAGTGGCATACCTTAATACAGTCGGAGGCCAGGATGAGCTTGTCTTTGATGGGCACAGCCTCATATTGAATGAAAAAGGCGAGGTCATCTGCAGGGGGAGGCAATTCGAGGAGGACCTTATAGTTGTCGATCTGAACCTCGATGCGGTCTTTATGAGGAGGCTCCATGACCCCAGGAGGAGGCAGAAGGTTCTGAGGCTGGAAAAGACGGCTGGCGAAAGGATAGTCATTACAAGGGAAAGGGCAGAGGAGGGAGGTAGGCCCTTATCATGCAGGACTGGCAGTATTCTGGGCTCGACAGAGGAGATATATAACGCCCTTGTCCTCGGCACATCAGACTATGTGAGAAAGAACAATTTCAAGTCGGTTGTCATCGGCTTAAGCGGGGGTGTGGATTCCTGCCTTGTTGCTGCTATTGCAGTGGATGCCCTGGGCAGGGAAAATGTAAAGGGCCTGTTTATGCCATCGCCATACACATCAAAGGAGAGCAGGGAGGATTCCTTTGCCCTTGCCCATAATCTCGGCATCGATGTAATTGAGGTTCCGATAACGGGTATATATAATACCTATATTCAGACCCTCGAGGAGCGGTTTAAGGGTCTTTCTCCTGATGCAACAGAGGAGAACATCCAGGCGAGGATAAGGGGTAATATCCTTATGGCATTTTCGAACAAGTTTGGTTGGCTTGTCCTTACAACAGGCAATAAATCTGAGATGAGCGTTGGTTATGCAACCCTCTACGGTGATATGGCGGGCGGCTTTGCAGTCATAAAGGATGTGCCCAAGACAATGGTCTATGAACTCTGCAAATGGAGGAACCTGAAGGACGGGAGGGTTTTGATACCGGAAAGGGTGCTGACAAAAGAGCCTTCTGCTGAGCTTAAACCCGACCAGAGGGATACGGATGTGCTCCCTCCCTATCAGGTCCTTGACCCAATCTTGAGGGCGTATGTGGAGGACGACAAGAGCTTTGAGGAGATACTCTCGATGGGCTGCGAGGTGGAATGCGTCGAGAAGGTGATCGGCATGGTTGACAGGAGCGAGTACAAGAGGAGGCAGTCTCCCCCGGGTATAAAGATAACCCCGCGGGCATTTGGAAGGGACAGGAGATTTCCGATAACGAACAGGTACAGGAGCTGTTGAATGCGGCATGTAAAATTCAGAGGGTTGGGTGCTTTATCTGTCTTTCTTTTATCTATCGCCCTGCTTGCCTTCCCCCTGATCCGCAGTGGACTTCCTGCAGAAAAAGCCGACTTTCAGTTTAGAAAGCAGCTTGAGATCCAGCAGGTAAGACCTAAGAAACCTGTAAAGATAAAACTCCACAGGAATGCAAAGGGGGAATATTCGTGGGACCTCACAGGGGACGATGCAGATGAGATTGCACAGATAGACAGGAAACTGAGGAGATTGCTGAAGATACAGTAGAAAGGAGGATGCATGGAGAGATTTTCTATCAGGGAGGTTATTGAACAGGCTGTACAGACCGAGGTATTAGGGTATCAGTTTTATACGGCTGTGGCAGAACGGTTTAAAGATAATGAGGACCTTAGCAAGCTTTTCACGACCCTTGCATCAAAGGAGCAGCGGCACGAAATGACATTCAGGGAGTTGATGGGGATTATCGGGGACGAAGGTCCTGAAAACTGGGAGGATGCAGAACAGTATCTCAGGGCCATTGTCGAGTCAGAGTTTTTTCTTGGAAAGGGGAAATCCCTTCCCTCCATCGAGAATATAAAGACTGTTGAAGATGCGGTGAACTTTGCCCTCGGATTCGAGAAGGAGACCCTTCTGTATTTCCATGGGTTAATGGATGTGGTGAGGGAGAAGGAGGTGGTTGAGGAGATTATAAATGAGGAAAGAAGCCATATAATGTGGCTTAATAGGTTCAAGCATGGGTTTATTAAATAGGTGAGGGATGGTGAAGACAAGGAGGCATGAAAGGCACCCTTTATATAGTCTCGACACCGATAGGGAATCTCGAGGATATAACCCTCAGGGCATTGAGGATCTTGAGGGAGGTCGATGTTATTGCTGTTGAGGATACCAGGCACTCTGCAAAGCTCCTGAGCCATTATGGTATCTCAAAACCTGTGATAAGTTACTGGGGCGAGAAGGAGAGGGTGAGGTCCGAAGATGTGCTTGACAGATTGCGCTCGGGGCAGTCGGTTGCCTTAATATCTGATGCAGGAACACCCGGGATTTCCGACCCAGGCTCTGTCCTGATAGAGAAGGCAGTCAGGGAGGGCATCAATGTTGTATCTATACCAGGGCCTTCTGCACTTATTGCGGCCATTTCTATATCAGGACTCCCCATAAAGGAGTTTACCTTCATCGGCTTTCTGCCTCCTAAGAGGTCGCAGAGGCAGAGGACCCTGATGGACCTGAAAATGGAGCGCAGGACCCTTGTCTTTTACGAGGCACCACACAGGGTCTTAGAAACCCTTAGGGACATGGGAGATGTCTTTGGAGAAAGAAGGGCTGCACTTGTTAAAGAGATAACAAAGTTACACGAAGAGGTGCTGAGGGGAAGCCTCTACGATATTTTCCGGATGCTTGGCGACCGAACCATTGCAGGTGAATATGTTATTGTTGTTGAGGGGAAAAAGGAGGGTGCTGCCACCTTTGATGAGGCGCTGGATGAGGTGAGGGCATTGATAAAAAGAGGCAAGGGCAGAAAAGATGCGGTGAAGGTCGTATCAGAACAATACGGATTGAGCAAAAGGGAGCTTTATGAGAGGAGCCTGAATGAGACTTAAACCCCTTGCGCTGGGCATCAGCCTTGGACTGGTATGGGGCGGTTCTCTATTCGTCACGACATGGCTTTCGTATTATACAGGATATGGGAGATTGTTTCTCGAGGTTCTGGCGCAGTCTATATATCCCGGGTATACAATCTCACCTCTGGGGAGTCTTCTGGGTTTGTTCTACGGTTTTTTAGACGGCCTTGTTAGCGCAGCGCTTATTGGCTGGATATACAACAGGATAGTGACAGGCAAAGGGTAACAGGTGTCAGGGACAGGCAAAAAGGGTTTTATCTTTATGGCACTGGCATCATTGCTTTTACCCCAAATAATCTTTGATTTTTTGGGGACCCTATTTCTTGTGCTGTATCCCCTTGATGTTTATTGCGGAAGCGGGTCAGACCAGAAGTCCAGACTTGATTCAAAGACCTACACGCTTGAGAGATTAATCTTCAAAAAGGTGAATCAGGAGCGAAGAAGGTCCGGGTTAAAAGCCCTAGGCTGGAGCCCTCTACTAACAGATGTGGCAAGGCGTCATAGCCTGGACATGGCAGATAACGGCTTTTTTTCCCATAAAAACTTAAAGGGTGAAGACCTTGCTGTCAGGGCGAGGAAAAGGGGGATTGCTATAACAGGCGGTCAGATTGGAGAGAATATAGGTATGATATCGAGCAGCAATGCAATCGGATACGGCTATACGGGCTCATTGAAGGATATCGCCACTGCTATGATGAACACATGGATGAAAAGCCCAAGCCATCGGGCCAATATTTTAAATGCGGATTACAATTTTACCGGCGTTGGTGTAGCCCATGATGGGCGGGAGACTTACTATATAACCCAGGATTTTAGGTAATGCGATCATCTTATCCATAAGGGGTCTATGGCAAAGGTCTATTTTGCATCAGCAAGGGCGTTGAAGTGGAGATACGATGACAGCATGCCGGCGAAGGTCGAGAGGCTTCTAAGGGAGATATGCCTTTCTAATTATTTCAGCCCAAAGGAGTGGGTTGCCGTGAAGACGCACTTTGGTTCTGAGGGTGCCCACAGGGTCATCAGGCCCGTATTCCTCAGGAAGGTGGTCGAGGCGCTAAAGGGTATCGGTGCAAGACCGTTTGTTACTGACACGGTGAGGATAATGGGTCTTGATTATCTTGAGGTTGCCAATCACAACGGTATAAATCATCTGTCGGTTGGTGCACCTGTGGTTATCGCTGATGGACTTTATGGCAATGACAATGTAATGGTGAAGGCAGGTGAGATACTCGGAGAGATCGCTGTCGCTTCATTGATATACGATGTCCCTGCCATGGTTGTCTGCAGCCATGTTAAGGGTCACATAAATGCTGGTTATGCAGGTGCCATAAAGAATCTTGCAATGGGATGTGTAAGCTCATCCCACCGCTACTCGGGGTGGAAGTGTGGAAGGGGTGCGCTGCATACCATAGGGGAGGGTGAGCTAATATGGGATAGTGAGAGGTGCGAATTATGTTACCAGTGTGCTGAGATATGTCCTCTCGATGCGATCGTCTTTGAAGAGGGTAATGAACTTGTATGGGATGGCGATACATGCTGGAGGTGCGGCAGGTGCGTGAGGGTCTGTCAGGCTGAGGCTATCCATCTGCCAGGGGATGATGAGAGATTTATGCGGTCACTTGCAGAGGCTGCAAAGGCGGTTCTGGACACCTTCGAACCACAGAAGGTCATTTACATAAATTTTCTCACAGAGGTACAGCCTGAGTGCGACTGCATGCCAGCGGCAGATGTACCTGTGATTCAGGATAAGGGGGTTCTCGTATCAGATAATGTAGTTGCCATCGAACAGGCAAGCATAGACATGCTCCGAAAGTCAGAACCACTCCCTGAGTCTGCGGTTATTAAGGAAACCCTCGGCCCTGATGGAGATATCCTCTTCAGCCTCAGCAAGAAACCGTATATGATTCAGGTTGAAGAGGCAGAGAGACTTGGCCTTGGTTCACGAACATACGAATTGGTCAGCATATAAAAAAAATTGCTGCTGTTCGTTGGTACCGAACAGCAGCTTAGGGGAGGTAACGAGGCGCTTAACAATTATATAATCGCAAAAATAATTGAATTTGTCAAGTAAAAAATACTATGTTTCCTATAAATTATAATTTTAGGGCTATAAGGATTTTTTAGACCCTCTCTCTTATGAGACCCTCCATAACTGATGCATCTGCAAGGGTTGAGATGTCTCCAAGGTCCTCGATATCCCCGCGTGCAATCTTTCGGAGTATCCTCCTCATGATCTTTCCGCTCCTCGTCTTTGGCAGCCCTGAGGTAAACTGTACCTTGTCAGGTGTTGCTATAGGGCTTATTGCCTTCCTGACCTGGTTGATAAGGGATTTCTTAAGGTCATCCGAGGGAACAAAACCCTCTTTCAATACCACATAGGCATAGATCCCTTCACCTTTGATCTCATGGGGGAACCCTACCACAGCAGCCTCTGCAACGGCCTCATGGCTAACAATCGCCGACTCGATCTCAGCGGTTCCAAGCCTGTGGCCAGAGACATTTATGACATCGTCTATCCTTCCCATGAGCCAGTAATCGCCATCGCTGTCGACACTGGCCCCGTCACCTGTAAGGTACCTGCCACTGAAGCGGCTGAAATATACCTCTTTAAACCTTTTACCCTCCACATCCCCGTGCATGCCTGTCAGCATCCCTGGCCAGGGCCTTTCTATTACGAGATAGCCCCCTTCGTCAGGAAGTGCCTCCTCGCCATTTTCCCTTACTACCTTTGGAGCTACGCCGAAAAAGGGCCTGTTTGCAGAGCCTGGCTTCAAGGTCATGGCGCCAGGCAGCGGCGTTATCAGAATGCCCCCTGTCTCTGTCTGCCACCATGTATCAACAACAGGTATCCTGCCCTTTCCAACATTGGTGTGATACCACATCCATGCCTCGGGGTTTATCGGCTCACCTACCGTGCCCAGGAGCCTGAGGGATGAGAGGTCGTGCCTCCTTACCCACTCCTCGCCTTCTCTCATCAATGCCCTTATTGCAGTCGGTGCTGTATAGAAAATGCTAACCCTGTGTTTATCTACGATCTCCCAGAACCTGTCGGGTATCGGGTATGTCGGTATGCCTTCGAACATAAGGGTTGTGGCGCAGTTTGAAAGTGGACCGTAGACTGTATAGCTGTGGCCTGTTATCCATCCGATGTCAGCAGTGCTGAAGAAGATGTCTTCGTTGTGGTAGTCGAAGATCCATTTAAATGTGATATGGTTAAAAACCATGTAACTGCCTGTTGCATGTATCACACCCTTTGGCCTTCCTGTAGACCCTGATGTATAAAGGATGAAGAGCGGGTCCTCTGCGTCAATCACCTCAGGCTCACAGTAGTTTTCTATATCCCCTGCAAGCACCTCATCTTCCCAGAAGGTGTCACGGCCATTCTCCATGTAGACCTTAGCACCAGTCCGCTGAACTATAATCGAATTCTTTACGGTCGGACATTCTATCAATGCCTCATCTGCATTTGCCTTCATCGGGATCGTCCGGCCCCCCCTCAGACCCTCATCAGCAGTGATGAGGAGTCTTGCCTGAGAGTCATTGACCCTATCCCTCAGGGCCTTTGGGCTGAAGCCGCCAAAGACAACATTATGGATTGCACCAATTCTGGCGCAGGCGAGCATTGCAACAGGGAGCTCAGGTATCATCGGCAGATAGATAGCAACCCTGTCACCTTTCTTAATACCCTTCTTTTTCAGGACATTTGCAAAGCGGTTTACCTCGTAGTGGAGCTGCTGGTATGTGAATGTTCTGTAATGGCCGTCGTCTGATTCCCATATGATGGCAGCCCTGTTTCTTTCAGGCGAGTTGATGTGTCTGTCAATGCAGTTGATGGATGCATTGAGCTTTCCACCTATGAACCACCTCACATATGGAACAGAGAAGTCGTAATCCAGAACCCTCTCCCACCTCTTCTGCCAGAGGATATTGTCCCCTGCAATCCAGGACCAGAAACCTTCAGGGTCATCTATTGACCATCTATAGAGTCTTTCGTACTCCTCCATGCTTTTTATATGTGCCCTTGATTGGAACTCAGGAGGAGGCGGAAACCTCCTCTGTTCTTTTGATAAGACATCGATAGTGCCCTGCCTGGCCATTATGCCCTCCCTAAGTTCTGTATTCTGCATTTACCCTTATATACCCCTCTGTGAGGTCACAGGTGAGGACCTTTGCAGAGGCATTGCCGAGATGGAGATCAATGGTTATCCTGACCTCCTTATTTTTCAGCGTATCAGCAGCCTCTGCATCCCTTCCTGTAGCAATACCTCCCCTAACCAATCTAACCCTTCCAAAATATATGTCTGTTTTATCCTCTTTGAGGGTAATGCCTGAATATCCAAGCGCTGCCATAATTCTGCCCCAGTTTGCATCATTTCCATACAGTGCTGTCTTTACGAGGAGTGAGTTTCCTACTGCAAGGGCAGCCCTTTTAGCATCCCCCTCGGTCTTTGCGTTTCTTATCTCTATTTCTACAAGCTTTGTTGCACCCTCTCCGTCTGCAACTATCATCCTGCTCAATTTATGTGCGACCTCATGGAGTGCATCGGTAACGGCTTTAAATACCACGGAATCCTCCATGATCACGCTATTGCCTGCCATCCCGTTTGCCATGCAGAGGACAGTATCATTTGTTGACATATCACCATCAACAGTTATCCTGTTGAATGATTGTCCCACCGCATCTTTGAGTGCCTTATCCAGCGCCGATCTTGTAATATTAAGATCGGTCATAATAAAGCAGAGCATCGTGGCCATATCAGGGCATATCATTCCCGCACCCTTACATACACCTGTGATGGTCTCCTTTTTACCTCCTATCCTTAAATCTTTGCTCACCACCTTTGGGAAGGTGTCTGTTGTCATGATTGCTGCAGCAACATCGTGTATGGTCGATTTACCGATATTATTCAAAAGCCCTGAGATCCCTCGCCTTATCCTCTCCATCGGCAGGGGTGTGCCGATCACCCCTGTTGAACACGCATAGACCATACCCTGCTTCAGTCCCAATCCCCTTGCAACGAGTCCTGTCATCTCCATGGCATCCTTCAGTCCCTGCCTGCCTGTGCATGCATTGGCGTTGCCGCTGTTTATAATAATTGCCTGTCCTCTGCCCGATCTGATCCTTTTCATATCAAGCTTCACAGGGGCTGCCTTGACCATATTGGTTGTGAACATGCCTGTCGTAACAGCCTCTTTTTCCGAATAGATGAGGGCGAGGTCTTTCCTGCCCGGTTTTTTGATAGCAGCCTCGGCAGTGGAAAAAACAAAGCCATTGGGCACTGTTATCTGCAATGGGTCTTTTGCCATGGATATTAAATTACCCTGAACCGCAGTTTTTTGCAAGTGTAAGAGCACAGACAAACAGGATAGGGGTTAGGGTTCAGGTTCAGGGTTCAGTCCTAACACCTAACACCTAACACCTAACACCTACCCAGTTGGGTTAATCGGGTTTATCGAGTTTATTGAGTTATCGGGTTAAACGCAACAAACGCAACAAACGCTATAAACGCTACTGTCGCTCTGTCGCACTG
>JBBISG010000048.1:0-10826 GCA_037441365.1 Nitrospirota bacterium | reverse complement strand
TTAAGCGCAGTCGTGATGATCCCTGTGCCGATGGGCTTTGTGACAACAATCACGTCTCCCTCCTTTGCACCATGAACCTTCAGTATTCTCTCTCTGTCCACAACGCCTGTGACCGAAAGTCCAAACTTTAGCTCAGCATCCTCAAAGCTATGCCCTCCCATAAGCGACACCCCTGCTTCATCCAGCACATTGATAGCACCACGCAGGATCTCCTTTATGACATCAGATTCGTAATCGCAGGATGAAAACCCGATTATTGCGAGTGCGGTAAGGGGCCTCCCACCCATGGCATAAACATCACTCAGGGAGTTTGCAGCACTTATAGAGCCAAAGACAAACGGGTCGTTGACAAGTGGGGTTATGACATCAACGGTCTCTGCAATTGCATAACCCTCATTGAGGAGATAGACCCCTGCATCATCCCCGGGGCCCACAATGACGGGTTCCCTGAGTGACCTCTGTATAGAGCCTATAATCTCTTCAAGGTCCGACGGACCCAGTTTTGCTGCTCAGCCTGCAGCCTTCACCTTTTCGGTCAAACGGTAATCCACATGGATATTGTATATGATTTGACATGAAATGTCACATGCCGTAGCCTATGGGGTTTTGTGCCTCTTGCCTATCGCCTATAACAGGGTTGATATGCCTTTCGGCACTTGAAACATGGCTGTCTTTAAGGGTAAGCTAAATAGCAGGGATAACAAACAGTTGATATGCAGATACCATTTAAGAAGACGAAAGGTGGCATAACGATTAATGTGAAAGTAGAGCCGCGGTCCTCTAAAAAGGGAATTACAGGCGTTGTTGGCGATACGCTGAAGGTGAGGCTCACATCTCCGCCGGTAGGCGGTGCGGCCAATGAACAGCTTATAGAGGTTCTCTCGGAGGAGCTCGGCATCAAAAAGAGATCGATCCGCATCGAGAAGGGTTTAGCATCGAGGCAGAAGGTAGTCAGGATTGATGGGATAGGTGGCCTGTAAAATTTTCACAATTTCTTCAATCTTTTCCGGGATAATAAAGATCATGCGGAATACCGCACTGACACTGTCATTATTGGCCTTTCTTTCATCTGGCATCGCATACGCTGCCCATAATGATGTCACACCCTATGGTGACTGCTGCATGTGGTGCGGCGCCTACGGCATTTGCAAGGAGGACATGGAACCTAAGGAGGCTGAAAATGCCATAGAGCAGTATTTTGCGCGCAAGGGATTCAGGGCAGTGAACATAAGGCATAAAGGCAGGTTTGTTGAGGCAGAGATATACAGGGATAACAGGCCTGTGGATAAGATAATATTCGATAGAAAGACAGGACGGATACGATCGACCTATTAACTTGACAAAAAATCTTTTGACCTCCTATACTTTCATGGTATGGATAAGGATGTATATGAGCTTTACCAGCTCGGCAGCGAGCTCTTTGAGGCAGGTAAATACTCCGAGGCAGAACCCATCCTGAAGGATGTCATAAGGCTTAGACCTGACTATGCAGATGTATTGAACAGGCTCGGGATCATTGCCCATCTGGGCGGCAGACTCAAAGAGGCGGCAGAGTGCTTTGAGCGGGCCCTCGATATAAATCCGAGGTACACAGAGGCGTCCCTCAACCTTTCGATCACCTATAATGAGATGGGCGAGTTCAAGAAGGCGCAGGAGGTATTTTCCCTCGCAGCGCAGATAGCCCATCCAACACCTGCGTCCCTTGACCCCTTTGCAGCAGGGAAGCTCGCAAACGAACATTACAGGATCGGCAATATATATCTCGATTTCGGCCTGTACGATGATGCCATAGAGGAATACACCAAGGCGCTAAAGCTGCACCCAAGGGCTGCTGATTTCCACACAAAGCTTGGTATTGCACTGAGGAGCAAGGGTAGATATGAGGAGGCCGTTGTCTATTTTGTCAGGGCAAAGGAGATAAACCCTGACTATGGCCAGGCGTGGGTGCAGCTCGGTCTGACCTATTACATGAAAGGCATGATAGGCCTGGCTGTCGAGGAATGGGAGAATGCATTGAAATACAACCCGAATCTCAAAGAGGCAAGGACCTACCTGAGGCTCCTCAGAAAAGAGGAATAGCAGAGCAGTGTCCCTCCTTGAGGTAAGGGGTCTCAGCATCTCTTTTAAAACACCGACAATCCCTCTGAATATCGTGAATAATCTGAATTTTGGTATCAAAGAGGCAGAGGTCTTTGGTCTCGTTGGTGAAAGCGGCTGTGGAAAGAGCCTTACTGCCCTTGCCATAATGGGACTGCTGCCTGACAATGCCTATGCTGGTGGCATGATAAATTTCAAAGGGAGAGAGCTTCTGTCACTCGATAAGGAATCGATGCGTAAGCTCCGGGGCAAGGAGATCTCCATGATATTCCAAGAGCCCATGACATCCCTCAATCCTGTGCTAACCATCGGCTATCAGATAGCAGAGGTTATATTCGCACACATGGGTCTGTCGAGGAAAGAGGCCATGGGCAGGGCTGTAGAGCTTTTAAGGGCGGTAAAGGTCCCATCGCCTGAGATAAGGGTAAAGGAATATCCGCACCAGATGTCAGGAGGGATGCGGCAGAGGGTAATGATAGCCATGGCCATTGCATGCAACCCTTCACTCCTGATCGCAGATGAACCCACAACGGCACTTGATGTCACCATCCAGGCACAGATACTCGGTCTCCTGCACGGGCTGAAGGAGGAAAGGAGGATGGGCCTTCTCCTTATAACCCACGACCTCGGTATAATAGCCGAAAATGCAGACAGAGTCGCCATAATGTATGCAGGCAGGATTATGGAGATGGCTGATGTGAGGGAGCTGTTCTCAGACCCGAGGCATCCCTATACGATGGGACTTCTCGGTTCCATCCCGAGGAAAAAAGGGGCACCGTTGAAACCCATACCAGGCTTTGTCCCGAGGCCCGGTGAACTTCCTGCAGGCTGCAAGTTCTCAGACAGGTGTGGATTTGTGATGCCATATTGCATGGAAAATGAGCCAGGGCTTGTGCTGGTATCCGGGGGGCATTCTGTGCGCTGTGTCAGAGCAAAGGAACTACCACCATGGCATTATTGACAGTGCAGTCTCTTAAGAGATACTTTGATGTAAGGGACAGATTCGGGAGCGGCCGCAGGTTATTGAAGGCAGTAGATGGCATAGATTTTTCTATAGGTGACAACAGCATCTTTGCCCTTGTTGGTGAAAGCGGCTGTGGGAAATCGACAGTGGCAAGGCTCGTCCTCGGGCTGCTGCAGCCCACATCAGGCAGGGTGTTTTTTCAGGATAAAGATATATGGCTGCTTCACGGCGATTCCCTGCGGCAGTTCAGGAGGTCTGTGCAGATAATATTTCAGGACCCATTTGCATCACTGAATCCGAGGAAGACTGTAATGGATACGGTCTCAGAGCCAATAAGGATTCATAAACTCGCTGAAAGGCGTGAGATAAAAGGAAGGGTGATAGACCTTCTCAGAAAGGTAGGCCTTGACGATGATGCCCTTAATCGCTATCCCCATGAGTTCAGCGGTGGACAGAGGCAGAGGATATGCATTGCTCGGGCACTTGCTGTATCCCCGAGACTGATAGTGGCAGACGAACCCCTCTCGGCCCTCGATGTATCCATTCAGGCCCAGATCCTCAATCTCCTTAAGGAGATAAAGGATAGATCAAGCCTTTCATTCCTCTTCATCAGCCATGACCTCAGGGTTGTGCATTATTTCAGCGACAGCATTGGTGTCATGTATCTTGGAAAGATCGTTGAACAGGCTGGGGTAAAAGACCTCTTTGAAAGGCCACTGCATCCATACACAGAGGTCCTGCTGACATCAGTTCCAGAGATCGGTGTGGAAAGAGGGCCCCTACCTCTTACCCGATACTCGCTGCTGAGGGATATCGGTGAGGTCCCGAGCCCTATAGATATCCCCTCGGGATGCCCTTTCCATCCGAGGTGTCCTAAGAGGTTTGCCCCCTGCGACAGGATAGAGCCGCACCTCAGGGTTTTAGCAGGCCCCGGTGCCACGAAAAGATCGGTCGCCTGCCACCTCTGGAATCCAATCTGAACTATTTATTCCCCTATACTGTGGAGTTTCAGAAGGTTTGTCCTTCCAGCACCGAGGATGGGTGTGCTGGCTGTGATGACAACCCTGTCTCCCTTTTTTGCCAGTCTTTTACTCAGCAGCAGGCGTTCAACCTCCTTTATCATCTCGTCGGTGCTTGAGAGTGGACGCATAAGATCGGGCCTTACACCCCAGTAAAGGGACATCCTTCTCAGAATATCCTCGCCGGTCGTAAAGGCAATAATGGGGGTCTTTGGTCTGAATTTTGACACAAGCCTTGCGGTGAATCCTGAGTGTGTGAAGGCAACGATAAACCTTGCCTTTATGTCTTCTGCCGCCCTGCAGGCAGCATCCGCAACAGCCTCTGAAAAGCCTGACGGCCTGAAGCCGTGGACCTTATAGGGAGGGGGTTGTTCGATGCACTGCCCTTCGGTATACTCTATGATCTTATCCATCATCATAAGGGCGTCGAGGGGATAATTTCCAGCAGCCGTCTCGGCCGAGAGCATCAATGCATCTGAACCGTCAATAACAGCGTTTGCCACATCCGTTGCCTCAGCCCTTGTGGGACGCCTGTGTTCGGTCATAGATTCGAGCATCTGGGTTGCTGTGATAACGATCTTCCCCTTTGTATTCGAAAGCCTGATGAGCCTTTTCTGTATCACAGGGACCTCTTCAGGAGAGACCTCAACGCCCAGGTCACCCCTTGCTATCATGATGCCATCGGCCTCATCGATGATCCCATCGATATTAGAAAGGGCCTCAGGCTTTTCGATCTTTGCTATGATCGGGATCTCTGCACCCCTGTCTTTCAACCATTCCTTGACGAGCTTTATGTCCTGTACGGTCCTCACAAACGATAGTGCGGCATAATCAATGCCCATCTTCAGGCCGAAATCGAGGTCAGCAGCATCCTTGGGTGTGAATGACCGCGATGATATCTTAAATGGAAGGTTGGCACCCTTTCTGTCTCTCAGGATGCCCCCTTCAATGACCCTTGCCTTCAATGCATCTCTGCCCTTCGAGACCACCTCAAGCTGAATGAGGCCGTCATCAAGCAGAATCCTGTCTCCCCTTTTTGCATCGCGGACGATGCCTTGATAGGATATATATACCCTCCCTTCATCACCTGTGCCCCCGCCTGGCAATACAAGGATATCACTCCCCTTTTTGAGAAAAACAGAACCACCTCTTACCAACCCGACCCTGATCTTTATCCCCTGAAGGTCCTGGAGTATTGCGACCGGCCTGCCATATCTTGCAGCCCCCTCTCTGATAAGGTCTACGGCCCTGCCATGGCTCTCACGGTCGCCATGGGAGAAATTCAGACGGGCCACATCCATCCCATTTCTGATCATAGAGAAGATGACAGACCTTTTGTTCGATGCTGGACCTATGGTGCAGACTATCTTTGCCTTTCTCACTGTACGGTCCCTTTCACCTTTGAGGTGTTTGATCTCGATGGCATCTGAAAATAAAAAAGGCAGCCCACGTCGAGATGTGAAGACTGCCTTGAGCACATGACCAGATAACCCTATTATTTTGGAGGTATCTCTACAAAGCTGCCTCCAAAATAGGTGTAGATCAATTTGCCCTCATCGATAAGGTCTTTCAGGGCGTCTTTGACCTCATCCCTTGTAACGCCTGTCTCTGCTGCTATAGTCTTCTGAATGTCAGAAGATTTGAGTTTTTTCCTGCCCACAGATTTTTCGACTAATGCATATATCTTCTGCTTAAGTTCCTCTTTCTCCATCGTGCCACCTCGACTGTTACCCCAAAAGTCTCTGACTTTTTGGGGACCCCTATTTTATTGCAGTTGATAAAATTAATTGGGGCGTAGCCATCCGCCCCAACTGCCATTATTTTACCATTTAAATGTCGCTGCTGTCCTGAAGGTCTCCCTCGCGAAGGTAAAGTCATCTATATGCTGGAATGTGAAGGGGATGCCCGTAATCTTAAAGAATTTTTCCCAGCCTATCCTCTCTATCCACTCCCCTACCCTCTCGTGCTTCCTCGCATTCCTTGCGTATGTCTCGAGGATGCCCCTGATCGCATTAACAACCTCAGGCCATTTCGGGGGATTATTTGGGAGCCATGGGTATACGAGCTTTGAGAATTTAGGATTTGACCTCAGATTTGAGACCTTTCCTCCCACAACAATTGCAACACCGTCGTTTTCAGGGTCAGAGATGGGCAGCGCAGGACATACCGAGTAGCAGTTTCCACAATACATGCACTTTGCCTCATTTATTTTTAGACTCTTCTTTGCAGGGTCGGGGCTTATTGCGCCGGTCGGGCATGATGCTATTGTTGAGGGTATCTCGCAGAGATTTGGAACCCTCGAATGGTCAGGTATCGGCGGCTTTCTGTGGACACCGACCAGTGCTATGTCAGAGCAATGAACAGCCCCGCACATGTTTGTGCAGCATGCAACTGCAAACCTCACCTTGTTCGGAAGCTCCTTTGTTGTAAAGTAGTCTGCAAACTCATCCATTATGACCTTCACGAGACCTGATGCATCTGTGGCAGCAGAGTGGCAGTGAACCCATCCTTGAGTGTGAACTATATTGCTCACCCTGTCTCCGATGCCGCCCATCATAAAACCCCTCTTCCTGAGCTCCTCCTCCAGCGGCTTCAGCTTGCTCTCATCAGAGATAAGAAACTCCACATTGTGTCTTGATGTGAAGCGGAGGTAACCATCGCAGTATTTATCAGCAATGTCGCTTATCTCGCGAATAAAATCTGTGCTGATAAGCCTTGGCGAGGCAACCCTTACAGACCAGACCATGTCACCGCTTTCTGCCACATGTACCATAACGCCAGGACTCAGTATCTCGTGATACTTCCACTGCCCATAGTTTTTCTGAATTACAGGCGGCAGGAACTGTTTATAGTGTGGTGGCCCAATATCTGTTCTTCTCTGTGGTGTTGACATATCTTCCTCCTCAAATTATTTATTTCAGTTCTTCAGGTTTCCAGAAGTAGAACGGGTCTCTCCTTGGTTCTTTGATCATGACGGGATGGGGGTCAAGCCCCACTGCCTCGAGAAAATCACGCATCCCTTTACGCTCGATCAACTCACCAATCCTCTCTCTGTTTTTCCCGTGTTCATCCCACCATTCCCATATCTTCCTCGTTAGCTCTTTGATCTCGGTGTAAGGCGGTTCCATCTTCATAAATGGGACTATAACCCATGAAAGTAGCGCGCCTACGACAAACGGGGCTTTGCTTCCGATGAGGATAGTTGCACCCCTTTCACCGCTTGGCCTGAGGGCCTTTGTCATCTTCGCTATGCAGTGCATACACCTGTTGCAATCCTCGTCCTCTATCTTCAGTTCCTTCCCATCATAGCTCATACACCTTGTAGGACAGAGGTTGACTATCTCTGCATTAATATCCATTCCGTTTTTTGCATACCACCTGACAGCATCCTGGTCTATCTGGATATCCCCCTTCCACGTCCCGATGATCGAACAGTCCGCCCTGGCGATTGATGCTATGCAGTCAACCGCACAGCCTGAGACCTTTATCTTATACTTATAGGGGAATGCAGGCCTGTGCATCTCGTCCTGGAACTCCTGTGTCAGGCTGTAGGTGATGTCGAGCGTGTCTATATTTGACCACTCACAGCGGGCAGGCCCAACACAGCAGCTCGGCGTCCTCATAGCAGAACCCGAACCACCGAGATCCCAACCCCTCGATGTGAGTTCGGCAAACAGGGGTTCGAGATTTTCTGTGGTGGTTCCTAAGAGGATCATGTCGCCTGTAGAACCATGGAAGTTTGTCAGTCCGCTTCCATATTTATCCCATATGTCGCATATTTCGCGTAATACCTTTGAGGTATAAAAGAATCCACTCGTCTGGTTAACCCTTACGGTGTGAAAATGGGCAACACCGGGGAACTGTTCGGGTATGTCGGAGTATCTCCCGATGACACCGCTGCCATAACCGCGGACCCCAACGATGCCGCCATGCTTCCAGTGCGTCCTTTTATCTTTATAGCACTGCTCAAGGGCGCCTAAAAGGTCGTTTGCTGATTCATGCTTTTCAGCTGCCCTCTTGATCTCTGTAACAAAACTTGGATATGGTCCCTTCTCAAGTTGATCAAGCAAGGGCGTCTTCCGTTTTTCGCTCATTGTCTCCTCCTCTTTGTCCTTGATTTTCCTGACCCCTCATCAAGCAGGAATAGGAACGATATGGAATGAAGTATTAAAGGATAATATAAAAATAAGTTTATAGTCAAATAAAAAAAATTAATTATTAAATCATATTTGCTTATTTATCTACTAATCATAAATATAACCTTGTCAGGAATATCGGCATAGGGTTATACTAAAAGGCGATATGCATGTGCGATTTGCACTTAACATCATGCCTGTATAGATATGCGAATAGAAAAGATAGAACTCATCGGGTTTAAGTCTTTCGCTGAAAAGACGACCTTCAATCTTCACCCCGGTATAACCTGCATAGTCGGGCCTAACGGGGCCGGGAAGAGCAACATCGTTGACTCATTCCGCTGGGTACTCGGAGAGCAGAGCGCAAAGAGCCTCAGGGGGGAGAAGATGGAGGAGGTTATATTCAACGGCTCTGCAACCAAGAAACCGAGGGGGATGTCTGAGGTGAATCTTGTGATGTCATTTGATTCACCTGATCAGAGCAACGGCGGCTCTCAGGGTCTGACATCTGTAGCGAGAAGGCTTTACAGGTCGGGAGACAGCGAGTACCTTATCAACAGGGTCCAATGTCGGCTGAAGGATATAAGGGACCTCTTTCTTGATACAGGTCTCGAGGTAAGGAGTTACTCCATTCTCGAACAGGGGAGGATAAACGAGATCATCAGCTCTAAGCCGTCTGACAGGAGGTTTCTGATAGAAGAAGTGGCCGGTGTAATGAAATATAAGGTCAGGAGGGCAGAGGCGCAGTCCAAACTCGAATCCTCAAGGGCAAACCTCCAGAGGATAAATGATATTATCGCAGAGGTAAAGCGGCAGATAAACGCGCTCGACAGACAGGTCAAAAAGGCAGAGAGGTTCAAAAGGCTATCCGCAGAGCTGAGGGCCATTGAATTGAAGATCGCAAAGAGGGACTATTCCATCCTGCAGGAGTCCCTGAACAATACCCTGAAGGATTATGGTGCTCTTAAAGAGGAAGAGGCTGCCCTCAGGGCAGAGATCAACAGGATAGAAAACACTGTAGAGACCAGGCGTATAGGTCTTTTAGATAAGGAGAAGTCCCTCGAACTGCTCATCTCAGAACTTCATGGACTTGAAAAAGAGATAGCCGAGACAGAGAGGGTTATTGCGGTCTCGACAACAGAAGGTAATAACCTGAAGGAGTATCTGGAGAGGCTATCACAACAGGAAACGGATATCACCCAGAGGATAGCAGGAATTGAGAATAAAAAGGGAGAACTGGATTCAGCAGAGGCTGACCTGAGGGCAGTGATCGATAACCTGAGGGAGGAGCTTAATGAGAAAAACGAATCCATCAGAGGTCTGGACAATGAGATATCCGAGAAAGAAGGCATTATCGAGGCAAAGAGGAGGGATATATTCAATATAGCAGAGGAGGCGAGTTCACTCAGAAATGAGATCGGAAGGTTGTCAGCATCCATGGACACGCTCGATAAAAGGGCGGCATCGGCTATGAAAGAGGCCGAGATAGCCGAGGTTCAGCTTCTGGAGATAGAAAATAGCATCCGCGATTCTGATGCAGCACTCGTAGAGAAAAATAGTGAGCTTCTTCTGCTTAATGAGAAGAAGGGGGAGTTTATCGCTGCAATAGAACAATACAGGTCAAGGCTCGATGCAGTGAGGGAGATGGTTGCAAAACAGAGGGAAGAGCTCGCCTCGGCATCTTCAAGACTTGAATCTCTCAGGGAGATAATGCATGAGGACCTCCATGTTGAAGATCTTTCAGGAGGTATCCCTGCAGTGGCGTCCATAGCCGAACTCATAGAGGTTGATGAGGCATATGAGAAGGCGATAGAAAATGCCCTGTCTGAAAGGCTCAAGGGACTTATACTCCCGACCTCTGAGGATATCCCCCGTGCATTGACGACCCTGAAACAAAAGGGGATCAGCAGGGCGGTCTTTATCCCGCTGGATCTGATAGCAGAAACAGATGCAAATAGCAGGGTAAATAATGAAACCCTGCCGCTAAAGATCGGCAGGGCAGTAGATTTTGTGCATATCCGGAGAGAGGCATTTTTGCCTGTTCTTGGGTCCATACTGAATAATGTATTTATCGTCAAAGACCTCTCCACCGCATTGTCCCTTCTTAAAGAAGGCAGGGCGACATATGTGACCCTCGATGGAGAGGTCGTGGAACCCTCAGGGGTGGTCACAGCGGGCGATGACAGGGGAATACTGAGGAGACAGCGGGAGATAAGAGAGCTCGATGCACTGATCGTGCAGAAGAGGGAAGAGATAGGACATCTTGAGGAGACGATGGCAGAGACAGAGGCATCGCTGAAGGAAAGAAAGACATTGCTGAAGGAGATTGAATCGAGGATAATCGATACAGAAAAAGAGATCTCACTCATGAGGCTGACGGTTGAAAGACAGATGGAAGAGAAAGAGAGGATAAGCAGGAGGCTTGCCTATCTCAAGGTTGAAAGCGAAGATGCAGCAAGAGAAAAGGAATCCATCAGGGGGGTAATTGCTGAAAGGGAGAAAGAGATCAATGGGATAAACACAAGGAAGACAGAGGCTGAACAGGCGGTATCCCAGATGCTTGATGCCCTGTCGAGGAACAAAGAGAGGTACGAGGCAGAGCGTTCATCG
>JBBISG010000047.1:0-11760 GCA_037441365.1 Nitrospirota bacterium | reverse complement strand
TTCCTGCTTATACCTTCCTTGATCTCCTTGCCTTCTTCTCCTTCTTTTTCTTTTCCAAAACCGTCTATAAACTGGTTAATATGTCTATACCTACCTGGTCCCAAAAGAAAATTTGATATTGACACTGCCGAACATTTCTGTTACTTTTTATTAATAAGGGATAACAAATGCATCCCGACGGCCTATCGCTTTATGAGGAAACATACCAGATTGTTAGAGAACTGAACTTCTAATTTTAGGATCGCCCGGCACACCCCTTTTCAGAAGGAGGTGATGTTTATCGATATGAGATGAGAAACACTTGAAGGTAAGGAGTCATTAGTGAGATCAAGACAAAGGAGGAGGGTTTATGAAGTGTCTGAAGTTTCTTTTAGTTGTTTCAATTATTGCATTGCCTTTGATCGCCTTCGCTGAGTATAAGACCATTGATGATCTTGCAAAGGCATACAGCGATGAGACGTGCAAGCAGTGTCATGCCAAGGTCTACGATGAGTGGAAGTCGTCTTACCATTCACAGTCTGTTGTGCATTCCCTTGGCGGGATAAGAAACTTTATAGTTGTCGGCTTGGGAAAGGAGTGGAATAAGCCTGTAAGCAAGGAGCATATGATGAGGTGCATGGATTGTCACTCCCCTCAGTTAAAGGATGCATCTGAATCCCTCATCAAAGAGGTGGCAGACCTGATCGT
Source organism: Nitrospirota bacterium (assembly GCA_037441365.1). Classification (GTDB taxonomy): domain Bacteria; phylum Nitrospirota; class Thermodesulfovibrionia; order Thermodesulfovibrionales; family UBA9159; genus JBBISG01. The sequence goes on along the minus strand of JBBISG010000047.1, from coordinate 11,073 downwards.
CAAGGCAGTAGACAAGAAGGATGAGGCTGCAAAGAAAGAACTCGCCAAGTTGAATGTAAACTGTGTCATCTGCCACAACACAAAGGTCTCGATAGAAAAGAACCTTCACGGTGCCCCTGCAAAGGATACTTACCATGGTCCTTCTGGCAAGGCATCACCCGCACATAAGACACAAAAGTCAAATGTTATGACATCGCCCCTTTTCTGCGGGCAGTGTCATGGCATATACACACCGCCTGATGGTGACACAGTTGGATGTAATACCCTCTATGGAAGCTATCAGGATGCATACCGTGCAAATGGTGGGGTAGAGACCTGTCAGGACTGCCATATGAAGAAGAACAACAGGGGTCATACATTCCCAGGCGCCTACCAGCTTGATATAGCAAGGGAGGGCCTTGCATTTGATGCCCAGATAACAGGGATCAGGCTCCATCCAGGGAAGTGGATACCGACGGCAATCGTGAGTGTTGGCCTTACAAACAAGGCAGGGCACAGAATTCCTGATGGCTGACTATGGGCTGACAAGGTGGTCCTGGAAGTGACCGCTAAGACAGACAAGGGTACGGTCATAAATATAGGAAAGAAGGAATACTGGGAACTCGGAATGGATCTCGATGGCGACCACAGGCTCGGCGCCTGGCAGATAAAGGAGATCATAGACCTCACCCTTCCGCCCATGAAGACGACAAAGGAGAGGTTTGTAACAGAGCTTCCTCCAGACACAAAGAGTGCTGAGATTGAGGTTACAGTGACCCGTCTTGCCGGGAGTAAAAAGTTAGAACTTTACAAAACCGTGAAGAAGCTCAGTTTCGAAAAATAGTCTTAAGGTCAGAGGGGGAGACTCTGTCTCCCCCTCTGAAACCCCACCTGAGGACTTATTTGCTCATCGCATCTGCAAGACCTGCAAATTCCTCGATGCTCAATGTCTCAGGCCTTCGGGACGGCTCTATACCCAGTTTCAGCAGTGTCTCCTTTACATCGCGATTTAATCCCTTAAGGGCATTTGCAATCGTCTTTCTCCTCTTTGTAAAGGCAGTCCTTATCAGCTTGAAGAAGAGGCATTCATCCTTAACAGAGACGGGCGGCCTTTTGAATATCTCGATATGGATAACAGCGGAATCAACCCTCGGCACAGGCCTGAAGGCGCCCCTCGGCACAATAAATTTCAATTCAGGTTTTCCGTAATACTGGACCATTAATGACAATACCCCGTATTCCTTTCCCCCTGGCCCTGCCACAATCCTCTCGGCAACCTCCTTCTGAACAGTAATCGTGATAGATATGAGACGCTTTCTGTATTCAAAGAGCCTGAAGATGATCGGCGTTGTTATGTAGTACGGTATGTTAGCCACGACCTTGAATTCCTTGAGCGTCTCATAGTGATATTTCAGTGCATCGCCATGGACGATCTCTATATTCTTATATCCTGAAAGTTCATTCACGAGTCTTTCATACAGTTCTGCATCAAGCTCTATGGCAATTACTCTTTTAACCCTTTCTGCGAGCATCTTTGTGAGCCTCCCAGGACCAGGGCCTATCTCGACAACGGTATCCTCAGGGGAAAGCCTTGCAACATGGATGAGCCTTCTCAGGATGCTCGGGTCGTAAAGGAAGTTCTGTCCGAGGTATCTTTTCTTAGTCATTCCCTATTGTAAGGTTTTGCTGGCGTTTTGTGAAGCCGCCCGTTGATGTTATAATTCTTCATGAATGTCGGCTTTTTGTATGACGATATATTCCTGCTGCACGAAACCCCTCGCGGGCATCCTGAATGCAGGGAGAGGTTAATCACCATAGTCGATGCCCTTAAGGATTCTCCCTTCTGGGATGCGTTGTTTCATATCAGGCCGAGAAGGGCTACATTCGAGGATATCGAGATGGTGCATCATCCAGAATATGTGGAGATGCTAAGGGGTTTTCACCAGGGCTATATAGACCCTGATACCTTTATATCCAGCAGAAGTCTTGATGTGGCCTTGTTTGCTGCTGGTGCCGTAATGGAGGCCGTTGACAGATGTAAGGCCGGCGAGATCGAGAGGGCCTTCTGTGCAGTAAGACCTCCAGGACATCATGCAGAGCCTGACAGGGCCATGGGATTCTGCATCTTCAATAATGTGGCCGTGGGCGCAAGGTATGCCCAGAAGATCGGGTATGAAAGGGTCTTCATCGTGGATTTCGATGTCCATCACGGCAATGGCACGCAGCACATCTTTGAAGATGACAGGACTGTTTTTTATTTCAGCACACACCAGTATCCACATTACCCCGGGACAGGGAGGGATTCGGAGCGCGGCAGAGGAGAGGGGGAGGGCTTTACCTATAACATGCCCATGATGGCAGGCTCTGGCGATAGAGAATACCTTTCTGCTTATAATGACATCCTGCCCGGACTTTTAAGGGGATTCGAACCCGATATTATCATCGTCTCTGCTGGATATGACATCCATGTAAATGACCCCTTATCATCGATAAGGGTATCCACAGAAGGCATTAAAGGCATTGTGAGGGGGATACTCTCATCTGGTCTGCCAGCGGTTTTTGCCCTCGAGGGCGGCTATGATTTACAGGCCCTCGGGGAATCTGTTGTGGTCACGATCGAAGAGATGCTGAAACAGTAGCCCTGACTATTTAATCGGTTTAAAGATAAGGATTGACAGAGGGGGCAGTGTTACATTGATCGAATATGGTCTCAGGTGAAAAGGAATTCCTTCTGAATAAACGCCCCCCGCATTGCCCGTATTGCTTCCCCAGTAAAAGGCAGAGTCGCTGTTCAACATCTCTCTGTAAAATCCGGGCTCCGGCACGCCTACCCTGTAATTATGTCTTGCAACAGGTGTGAAATTGCAGACAAAGAGGGTAAAATCTCTCGGGTCCTTTGCCCTCCGTATGAATGAGACGATGCTTCCCTCTACATCGTGGAAATCGATCCACTCAAAGCCCCTGTAATCAAAATCGACCTCATAAAGAGATGGTTCTGTCCTGTATATCCGATTGAGGTCTTTTACAAACATCTGAAGTCCTCTGTGAGGCTCAAATTCAAGGAGGTGCCAATCGAGACTTCTATCAAAGCCCCACTCATCCCACTGACCAAAGTCTCCCCCCATAAAGAGGAGTTTCTTGCCCGGATGGCCGTACATAAATCCGAGCAAGGCGCGCAGGTTTGCAAACTTCTGCCACATATCCCCCGGCATCTTGCTGAGGAGTGAGCCTTTGCCGTGGACCACCTCATCGTGTGAAAGAGGGAGGATAAAGTTTTCTGAAAATGCGTAAAGGAGGCTGAAGGTAAGATTATTGTGATGGTATTTCCTGTGGATGGGGTCCTTTGAGAAGTATTCGAGGGTGTCGTTCATCCAGCCCATGTTCCACTTCATGCTGAATCCAAGCCCACCGAGATAGGTCGGCCTTGATACATTTGGCCATGCAGTGGACTCCTCGGCAATGGTGAGAATACCAGGGTGGTGCTGGTGTGTTATCTCATTAAATCTCTTTATAAAATCTATGGCCTCAAGATTTTCCCTCCCGCCATAGATGTTAGGCACCCACTCACCCTCCCTCCTCGAATAATCAAGATAGAGCATGGAGGCAACCGCATCGACACGTAGCCCATCAATATGGTATTTTTCGAGCCAGAACATCGCATTGCAGAGCAGGAATCCCCTCACCTCGTTCCTTCCATAATTGAATATCTTCGTGCCCCAATCAGGGTGATACCCCTTTTTAGGGTCTTCATGCTCATACAGGCAGGTGCCATCAAAGAATCCGAGGCCATGACCATCGGTAGGGAAATGGGCAGGCACCCAATCGAGTATCACGCCTATTCCAGCCTGATGGCACTGATCCACCAGATACATAAAGTCCTTTGGTTCCCCGTATCTGCTCGTTGGAGCGAAATACCCTATGGTCTGATACCCCCATGATGCATCGAGGGGATGTTCGTTTATGGGGAGGAACTCTATATGGGTATAACCCATCTCCCTGACATATCCTATTAGCTTATCTGCGAGTTCTCTGTATGTGAGCCATCTATTGCCCTGTTCTGGTATCCGCATCCACGAACCTAAATGGACCTCGTATACGGTCATCGGTGATTCGAGCCAGTTCGTCTCTGTCCTCTGCTGGAGCCACGCACTATCCTTCCATTCATATCCATTTATGTCATAGACAATGGATGCGCTCTTTGGCCTCAGCTCGAAATAAAATCCAAAGGGATCTGCCTTTTGCATGACATAACCATGATATTTCGACCTTATCTCGAACTTATAGATCTCACCTTCGCTGAGTCCTGGTATAAATGTCTCCCATATACCTGATGATCCTACAAGCTCCATACAGTGGGTTTTTGCGTTCCAATTATTGAAATCCCCGATGACGCTGACACCCCTAGCATTTGGTGCCCATACAGCAAAATAAACCCCTCTGACGCCATCGATCTCAATAATATGGGCACCGAGCTTCTCGTATTGTTTGTAGTGGCTGCCTTCGCCTATCAGGTAAAGGTCAAAGTCTGTAAGCACCCTGTTTACTTTATCTGAGCTCAAATGGAACCTCAGCGGCCCCTTTTCCTGTTTTTAAAATCGAACTGCACAACCTTTGCCCCTTTCCCATCCGCTTCATGGTCTGCACCTGGGGCCCCAGACCTTCTCGGGTCGCCTTTGTCCTTAGGTTCCTCCTTTGAAGGCTGTGAGGCTGTAATAAACTGAGAATTCAGCTCAGGGGAGTATATCATCACAATGTCATCAGCAGGGATAAAGCACTTCTGGGGGGATGTGCCGAAGACGAGTGATGCAGTTATGCCAGAGTCATCCCATGAGAAGTTCATCCTCCTGTTAAAAACGAGCACAAGGCCGTTCTTCATCTCTTCCTCTGTAAAACCCCTCTTTCCTATCATCACATCATCCGAATATCTGACTACGATAAAGGCGCGGCCTGCCATATTCAGCATCTCATAAAAAACTGTTTTTTTAAGTTCGTTTAACCCTGTCGCCATGTCTTTGTATTTGAATTTTAACAGATTTCACATGAATAGTGCGACAGAGGCCACAGGGGTCCCCAAAAAGTCTCTGATAAATCAAAAGTTTAAAGTTCAAAATATTGTATAAAAACTGTTTTTGGGGACCCCTCAGAGATCAGATATTCTGGATGGTGCTGTAAATGGTATAATTCTATATGTATGTCTACCTGAACGATAGACTTGTTCCCAGGTCGGAAGCCGTGGTCTCCGTGTTCGACCACGGGTTTTTATACGGTGACGGAGTCTATGAGACCATGAGGGCTTATGATAGCGTTATCTTCATGTTCGATGAACATCTCTCAAGGCTCTACCGCTCCGCATCCCTAATAGGGCTCACCATCCCAGGAGAGATCAGCCAGCTCAAGACCGCCATCTACGAGACCCTCAATGCAAACTCTCTAAAAAATGCCTATATAAGGTTGACCATCTCGAGGGGCGAGGGCCCCGTAGGGCTTGACCCTGACCTCTGCAAGAAGCCGACCCTCGTAATCATAGCCGAGGAGATGAGAGACTATCCAAAGGGCTTTTATGAAAGTGGCATTAAAGTCATCATCCCGACAACGAGGAGAAACCTGAGGGATGCCTTAAACCCACAGATAAAGTCCCTGAATTTTCTGAATAATATCCTCGCAAAGGTGGAGGCAAAGGAAAAGGGTGCCTACGAAGCCATAATGTTGAATTCCTCAGGCCATATAGCTGAGGGCACGATAAGCAATGTATTCTTCTTCAAAGACGGAACCCTCTGTACGCCATCTATTGATTGCGGGTGCCTTGATGGAATCACAAGAGGTGTCGTCCTCGACCTGGCGGTAAGGGAGGGATTGGTGGTGAGAGAGGGCGAATTCACGAGGGACGACATCTACGGAGCCTCAGAGGTCTTTATAACGAACACAACAATAGAGGTCATGCCTGTGTGCGAGGTTGATGATGTGAGATACAGGGTTGGAGATACCTCAAGGCTTTTGCGCAGGATTTACAGAGATGAGGTGAGGGCATATGTGGCGAATGTAAAGGGCAGCGGCCCATCCCTCTGGGGGTATGAATGAACATAGCAGGGCTGATCGACCACAGTCTTCTCAGGGCTGATGCAACAGTAGACGATATAAAAAGGCTGTGTGATGAGGCTAAGCGATTCGGATTCTGCTCTGTCTGCGTCAACCCCTTCTTTGTTCCTCTATCTAAGGATATGCTTTCCAGAAGTGGTGTGAAGGTCACAACCGTCGTAGGCTTCCCTCTCGGCATGACCCTCACCAGGGTCAAGGTCTATGAGGCGATCGAGGCCGTCCTTTCAGGTGCTGATGAGATTGATCTGGTGATGAACATAGGTATGGCCAGATCAGGACAATGGGGTTATGTTAAAAAGGACATCTCCGATGTGGTCTCAGCAACAAAAGGGGCCATCCACAAAGTGATAATCGAGACTTGCTATCTCGACAGGGAAGAAAAGATTAAGGCCTCAGAGATTGTCCTTGCCTCTGGCGCTGAATTCGTAAAGACATCGACCGGGTTTGGCCCTGGCGGAGCATCTCAGGACGATGTGAGGCTCATAAAGAGTGTTGTTAAGGATGGCTGCGGCATAAAGGCATCAGGCGGCATAAAGACCCTCTCCCATGTTAAAGAGCTATTAGAGGCAGGGGCAACGAGGATAGGAACATCGGCAGGGGTCGTGATAATGGAAGAATACCTGAAATCATCTACTCAGGCACCTTCGTAAACAGATAAAACGCCGCCCCTCCAAACCCAACAGGCATTGTCCATGCAGCCACCGCAGGCGGCAATATGCCTGTATAGCCCATAGAGAGTGCCGCTGAAAATCCAAGCCAGTAAAGAAGGCTTATAAATATTCCCACTGTAGCGGTGACGAGCCCCCTTCTCATCTCCCCCCTTATTGTTATCGAGATGCCGATGATTAGCATTATTAGATTGACCAGTGGATAGGAGACCCTTGAGTGTATATCGACAAGGAGACTGGTGTTTCTGAACCCGGCATCCCTTAATCTCTTTGTATACGAGATAAGCTCCCTGACATTCATCTCCTCTGGTCTTTGCATGCCTTCCCTGAAGATTTCAGGTGGGTCGATGACATCAGATGGGAGATCTTTGTATTTTTCGATAATGCCTGTTTTTATATTGTATTTTGTAACTCCGCTCAGATACCAGATGCCCCTGCCGACATTCCCCGAGGTCCTGCGGCCCTCTCTGGCCGCTGAGGATGGGGCAGAGCCCCACGCAGGTCTCCATTCGCCTGATTCTGCCTCGACCCTCTCTGAAAGCGTATCTGCCTCGATCTTTATTATACTGATGCCTTTGATAATGCCTTTGTCAGGCAGAAAAAGGTCTATCCTGACCACATAGTCCTTAGCCCTCAACCAGACCGTCCCACCTTTGAGGGAGAGGAGACCTTCCTTTTTTGTAATAGAATCCCTGAGCCTGTGTGCCTTTCTTGAAAGGTCGGGGACTATGAATTCACCTAACAGAAAGCTGACAATGCTCAGGAGTATGCCTGAATAAATAAAGGGGACCAGAAGGGTTTTAAGACTGCCGCCTGCTGCCTTTATGGCAACCGTCTCTCTCCTCCTGCCTGCCTGACTAAAGACAAACAGACCGCTTATCAGGACTGCCATTGGCATGAGGTAAAAGAGATTCCTGGGAAGATTCAGCCCCGAGTAAAGGAAGAGGGTGCTGATTGACGGCCTGTACGGGATGAAGTCATCTATCTTATCAACAAGCTCGGCCAGACTGAATATCATGCCAAGACCTGCGGCGATTATCACAAACAGCCTGAAGAACTCTTTTAGATAATACCTCTGGACTGTATTCATCTCGATGCAGCCCTTCTGAATGCACACAGGGAAACGATGCCGATTATGATCACGGGGGCCCAAGCACCGATATAATCTGGAACCTTCCCTGACCTTGCCATATTCTCGCTATATACGAGCATTATATGAAAGACTGTGAAGACACCCATCCCTATTGTAAAACCTCCAAGCCTGCCTGCCTTACCTGAAAGCAGTGAGAGGGGTGGGCCGAGGAACATGAGCAGCAGACAGAGAGACGGCAGTGATAGACGCCTGTGAAATTCTAAGAGGAGGGGTATTGTCTCCTGTGCATCCCCCTTTTTTGCCTTGCTGAGCAGCTCTATCGGTGTCATCTCACTGCTTTTTTTTGCTGGACTGTCCTGAGAGAGATTCAATGAAAGGTTATAGCCCTTGAAGAATATCTCAACCGAGCCATCAGGTCTTGCCATGTGAATGAAGCCGTCCTTCATGTACACAGAGAGATTAAATTCCCTGTCAGAGTAAACCCTGCCTTCCTTTGCCACCAGGACCTTTGGCTCTTTCCTGTCTCTGCTGTCATATATGAATATCCCCCTCATCTCATCAGGTCTCGGCTTTTCGCGCACAAGTATAACCATATCCTTGAAGGATGTATTAAATATCCCGGCCTCGATCGCCATGGGGGCCCTCTCTGCGATCATCCTTGATACTGAATCCCTCAGCCTGACCGCACTTACAGGGCTCAGGTAGAAACTCACAATCAGCCCGACAAGAAAACAGGTTACCCCCATGGCAAAGGCTGGCATGGCAATATCCCTGAAACGCATCCCTGCTGCCCTGAGAATTACGAGCTCATTGTCTGCATTCAGCCTGCCATATGTCAGGAGGATGGAAAGCAGAAGGGACATCGGGATTGTGAGCATCATGAGCTGAGGCTGGATGTAGAGGATTATCCTTATCATATCAAGTATGGATGCACCAACACCTGAAAGAAGCCTACTCAGCCTCAGAATCCTCTCCATCATCAGAAAGAAGTTCAGGGATAAAAGGCTCAGGACAAAGGTGAATAATAGCTCCCTGATAATCGCCCTATGAATTATCTTCATGCATTTAGAGGACCTTCAGGCACCTTGCCCATCCCGATGGAGACCTTCCCTTCCTTGCGAGATTATTTTTCTAAAGCAGTGGGAATTGCGGATATTGTCATAAGTCCTTGATGTCCTGAGATAAGACCAGTTGTTATACCCCTTTTCAATAGCCATTGTTAACCATCTGCATGCCTCAGGGGCATTATTCCTCGCTGCATAGAGTTCTGCCATGCTGTTCAGCGCATAGATATTTTCAGGGCTGATCTCGATCGATTTTCTGATGTCACTTTCAGCCTCATCCAGCCTTCCGAGCAGGAGTAAGCTGAAACCACGATTGTTATATGCCATACTGTTTTTGGGATTGAGCCTCAGCGCCTCGCTGAAGTCAGCAATGGAATGCTCATAATGCCCCATCTCCTGATGGGCTGTTCCCCTGTTTACATAGACCATGTCGGATGAAGGATTCAGTTCTATAGCCTTATTAAAGTCAACAATTGCAAGGTCATAACGGCCCCTTTTTATATGATAAATCCCCCTGTTGTTATAGGCCCTGTAGTCTGTGGGGTTTGCTTCGATGGCTCTATTGTATCTATCAATACCGAGGTCGTATTTCCATCTCTTCTTCATCAAAATCATATTCATAATATACAACCTGCGGTCAGAAACTGTCAAAACTGTGGTGCAGGGTAAACACCATGTTGCGGAATAGACACAGCACCCCGGATTTTCGATACTATAGAATTCTTTATTTTCAATGAACTGAGTCTGGTATGTTTGTTGCTTCTTAGCTGTGTGATATTTTGTTCTTTTGACAACTTTTCCCTTGACAAAACAGCCCTACCGTGCTATAAACTTACCTTAGAAAAGGAGCGGACAATAACCCAACTAAACCAGAGAATCGATACTAAATGCGATTACTGTAAGCAGACAAAGGCATGATTAGGCTTCGTTTTGAAAGCTGCGGAGCTGTAAGAAGAACTGATAAAAGAGACATAAAAACATGGACGGTGCAGAAGAAAAAGAGACTACTGCAAAAGTCGAGGTAAGGCAGATAGACCCCTTATACTTTGTTGTAAGGGAACTCGATGCAATTCACAAAAGGATTGACAAGGTTGAAGAAACTTTAAATGCACTTGACAATAAAATAAATGCACTTGATAGCAAATTTGTTGGTAAAATAGATGCGCTTGATAGTAAATTTGAGGGTAAAATAGATGCATTGAGAATCGAAATCAAAGATGATATTAAAGAGCTCCGTTCATTTATGATAAAGCTGACTTTTAGCGTGGCAGGGATTATACTTGCAGGTGGTGCAATATTGTTTAAGGTCTTAAAATAATTGCCCATAGGGCAGTTAAGAAATGAGTTAAGGAATGAGATAGCCCAGCTTAACCAGAGGAAGATACTGTTATCCAGTTACCTGTAAGCATAAAGCAGCATGATAAATAGATATGTTCTTGACAAAGACGCCGTGTCAGTGCTATAAATTACAGTAGTGCCGGGACCATGGAGAGTCATTCCTGCGAAGGCATGAAAAATAAGGGCCTGAGATCTCGTTTTGAAGATTTAAGATGCCAGCATTAGTTGAAGTGATAGGGCTTGATGGATTAAGGGAGCTTGAAGAGCTTGTAAGTAAGAAGGTTTATGATACAGGTGTTACAAAAGAAGAGTGGCGACAGGTTCTCACGAGGCTTGACATACTTGGGCGTGATATGACAGAAGTAAAATCAGAAATCAGAGATTTAAAATCAGAGTTCAGAGAACTGAGAAAAAATTTAAATGCGAGATTCCAGTGGATGGTAGGCTTGCTTTTTGCGAGCTGGATAACTATAATATTAACCATACTTTTCAAAGTATAACAGGCTCGCAGGCAATAGACCCTATCCTGCGAGCCTGCTGAAAGGGGGTGATGAGAAGAAGGGCACCCCAAAAAATCAACGATTTTTTGGGGACCCCGGTAAGGCAGAAAATGGGTCCCCCCAGAAATCGCAAGATTTTTTGGGGTAAAGGTGTAGACAGCAGGTAGTAGACAGAAACAAGATCCGCCCTTGGCGGAGAGATACTGAACTAACCATAGGAGGGTTAGGAAGTGAAAAAGTACTTAGTGTTATTGTTAGGTGTAATGTTCGTTCTTGGCTTTGCAGCCACTTCCTTTGCTATCCATGCGGAGATCCCATCAGAGACTCAGGCAGTC
>JBBISG010000046.1:0-11826 GCA_037441365.1 Nitrospirota bacterium | reverse complement strand
GAAGCATATCGGATATGACACTAAACGAGATGGATCTGCTCTGGGAAGAGGCAAAACATCACATATGAAGATAGATTCTCCTAATACTTTAGCCATAAATAGGTGCAGTGGATGCCTGCTTCTGCTGCAGACATCCACTAAAACAGAGGGGAGATATCTTATAGTCTGATTTAATGATCGTCATAACTCTTGAACTCAACAATCGATGCTGTTACCCTTGAGCCATTCCACGAACCTTTGATCTCTACATAGGCACCATTTATAAGATTTGCCCTGCTGCCGTGTTTATAAAAAGCAGTAGATACATTCACTTCAAGCATGGCTGAAGGGGGTGTAAAATGCTCATATTTTGTTATGGACATTGTAACGATATCCCCATTCACATTCTGGATATACCCCTTAACCTCAACATAGGGATTCTGTGGAGGATTCGGGTTCTGTGGAGGATTCGCTGGTGCACCTTCAATCTCTACTACATTTGCCCTGAATAATGTTCCATCCCATGTTCCTTTTATCTCGATCCATTGACCCACTGCCAGTATTGATGCACTGCCTTTGCTGAAGATAGCACCTGATATGTCTGCTGCAATGATAGAAACTTGAGGCACAAAGTACTCTGTTTTTCTCACATCAAGGGTAATCGTATTGCCATTAATAGATTTAACAAATCCCTCTGCTTTGGCTGCTTGAGCGATACCCTGACCGCTTTTTTCGATCTTTACACTCACAGTATTTATCGTGAGAGATGCCTGATTATAATCCCCATATACATCTACCCGCTGGTCCTGTTTTATCAGAGAGGTGTTTGTTGCTGACATACCGGTATTTTCATCGAAAACAACTGCATTTGGACCTAACAACACCGTCAAAGCAGTTCCATTATAAAGCGTAATATTAAATGTATTTGAAGATGTAACGTTGGCGACATAACCTTTGATTTCTGCGTAACTCGGGAGAGACCGTATCTCGTTCTCGGACTTGAAGATTATGACCGCACTAACCAAACCTGTCTGCGGATTATAATTAAATTGTTTTGTATCGAAGTCCAGGCCAAAAGAGGTCTTTTGATTTGCTGAGACCGTAAGGCTCCCACTCACATCTATTGTATACTGGGAGCCCTGTGCAGCAAACTTTGCATTTGTTGTAATATTATTTTTATCTACAAGCGTAATGTCATTGCTCAGAGTAACCCTGAAAAGATTATACGTTCCTGCAGGTAGTTCAGATGTGCTCAGCAGTGAACCGATACCTGATAATTCCAGCAGATTAAATACCCTGCCTGTCGGCTCTTCGAAAAGCAAGAATTCTTTTCCATCCTGAGAGACAGCAGTCACCCTCTGGATTCTTACCCATGCCTTAAAATAATTAGTGTTAAGGTCATCTGTTACTATGAGAGAAACATTTCCTGATGTGTCTGGATTACTGCTGCCTGTGCCTGAACTGCCACCCCCTCCACAGGAGTAAAGCACTATCATGCTCATAAGCAGGGATAAAGCTGCGATCCACTCCAGAGACTGAAGAATCTTTCTTTTCATATGCCGCACCTCCACTGAGTATTTGTTTCCAAGCCACGCTTGATGGTTTCAGTTTACATAATGAAAGATTAAAAAAAGATTAAAAAATTAAAACGGGTATATGCCTCTATAGTGAGATAGGATGTCGGGTAATGGGAAAGCTAATATAAAAGTTGGTACCTTTGCCGATTTCGCTCTCCACTTTTATTAAGCCACCATGTGCCTCTATAATGGCCTTTGCTATGCTAAGGCCGAGACCAGTCCCCTGTGTGCTTCTCGATGTATCAGCCCTGTAAAACCGCTCAAATATCCTCTCGGTATCTGATTCTTTAATGCCTATACCCGTGTCCCTGATCGAGACTATCACCCCATCAGTGTTCAAGAATGAGGAAATCTCAACGGTTCCTCTGTCTTTATTATAATTGACGGCGTTTTCGATTATATTAAGAATCGCCTCTACTATCATGACTTTATTACCAAGGATGCTGACATTATCAGTTAGGGATGTCCTTAGTTTTATCTGTCTCTTTTCTGCAAATGGAGCTATGAATTGCACTGTCTGCTGAATGCATTCATTCAGGGATATGACGCTGAAACTCGCTGGTTCTATCACGCCTGAATCAAGTCGGGCAAGGGATAGGAGGTCTTTTACGAGTCTTCCCATGTTTTCTGATACCTCCTTAATCGTCACCAATGTTTCAAGAAGCTCCTCTTTTGTTCTGTCTTTCTGAAGCGCCACATCACAATAAGCCTTTATAACTGAGACAGGTGTTTTGAGTTCATGAGATGCATCCGAGATTAATCTTCTTTCTGCCTCAAAGGCCTTCTGCAACCTGTTAAGCATACTATTGAATGAGTCAGCAAATCCGACTAACTCCTCTGCCTCTGTCTTTGCGTCTATCTGTTCATTCAGGTTCTTATGTGTTATCGTTCTTAATCTGTCTGAGAGGTTACCGATCGGCTTCAAAGACCTGTTAGTTATCCATAGGCTCGTGATGCTTAAAATAAATATGCCCGCAGGGATGATAATAAATAGAAATTTTCTGAAGGCCCCTATCATAGAAATGCTGTCCGTAAGGCTTTCTGCAACGAATACAGTGAAGTTCCTGCCGAGGAATTTGAAATCATGCTGGAGCACCCTTATAGGTTCTCGGTCAGGTCCGATGGATGTAAAGACCTTTTCTCTTACTTTTAGATCATTATATTCAAGAACACCTGATGTTAGGTCATAGGTTTTATCAACAAGGGATGGAGATGCTGCGAGGATTTTCCCATCCATTATGACCTTATAGTAATGTCCTGAACGCGGTATAGAATATTCCCCTGAGATTACCTCTGAGAGTTCCAGTTCGATTGCACCGTGTTCTTCGTGCAGAAGGCCTGTAATCATCTGCATCTTTGAGTGGAGCGTATGGTCAACAGAGTGCAACACAATATCTTTTACCTCATAATACAGGAATAGCCCAATGGCGAGCAAAAGGATGGATGTGAATGTAAAAAAAAGGAATAACATCCGCCCTTTTATTGATTTTAAGAAGTGTCTATCCATCACTTATAAGATATCCTGAGCCCCTGACCGTTTGTATAAGCTGCCCGTCGAACCCCTTGTCTATCTTGTTTCTGAGATAATTGATATACACATCTATGATGTTGCTGTCAAGGTCAAACTCAGTGTCATAAATATGCTCTATAAGCTCTGTTCTGCTTATCACCCTTCCACTATTAAATGCGAGATATTCGAGGATCCTGTATTCAGTTGCAGAAAGCCTGATCTCTCTGCCCGACCTCTTAACGGTTCTCGAGTTTGTATCTATTTCGAGGTCATTGATCTTAATAAGAGGAGCTGCCCTGCTTTTGCTCCTCCTTATGACAGCCTTTAATCTTGCGAGCAGCTCTGAAAACTCAAAAGGTTTCGCAACATAGTCATCAGCACCGAGATCCAAACCACTAATCTTATCCTCTATCTCCCCTTTAGCTGTAAGCATCACGACCGGAAGATTAATACCCTTCTGTCTTAATCTCTTAAGGATTGTAAGGCCATCAATCTCAGGAAGGATTATATCTAAAAGAATGGCATCGTAGGGATAGGTCTCTGCCATATATAGCCCCTCCTCGCCGTCATAGGACAGATCCACTGTAAAGCCTTTTTCTTCAAGGCCTTTTTTTAGAATCTCTGCCAGATGCTTTTCGTCTTCTACAACAAGAATTTTCATACTAATACGAATTCAGATTTCTATTTTATCATCTCTTTATCTTTTCTCTCCAATAAAGAACATCTTTTTCCATAAACGCCGTCCGCTAAGAGCATGTAGTATTACAGCACCAGCATGAATTGACAGAAATACAGGAATAAATATTTTGCCAATCTCGTGCAATTCCTTTATCAGGTGTATTACCCCTCTTGCCTTATATCCTGGTTCAAGATAGATGAATAACATAATCCCTGTTAATGACATCCAGAGGAATACTGCAAGACCGAATGACTCTACAATACCGGCCAGACCCTGATGTGTCTGACGTTCGGGGAGGCGAAACTTTAAGAGCCCTGATATATCTTCAAAGACAGGGATCAATCTCTCTTTTGTATAGGGCAGCCATTCAGTGAAACGGACATTTGAGGGACCGAACAAGCCCAGTAATAGACGAAGAAGAATAAAAAGACATGCCCCAATTCCAAGCCATGTGTGGATCGTAAATCCTATATGTTCAAGCCTTTTATAGTCATCAGCAAGTCCGCGGGTAAGCCATGCAATTATCCCGAAGATAGTCAGTCCAAGATGAACTATAATTGCATGTATGCCAAGGGTCTCATTCTTAGCATTATTATTTTTCATCTCAGATTCCTCCAGTTTTATAAATTGGTGCGAGGCACAGCCTCGCACCAGAAAGTCTTCTTATCTCCGTGCCCTCTTTACCTCGATTTTATAAGCATGGAATGCCTTTCCATCATAGCTGCCCGTTACCTCTACATATCCACCTACGGTAGCCTTCCCATATTCTTCCTTTACGAAGGTCTCTTTTGTTACAAGCACCTCTCTGCCATTAACAATCCATGTCCCGACACCTCCTTCGGGAATCTTGTTAATGGTTCCGTAAATCTTGCTTTCATACCTTTCATGGTACCTTCCGTGTCTCTCATATTCGCTTGCAAGGACTGTCCCTGTTGCTAATACAAGAGCCAACACTATTGTTATAGCTACTGATAGAGTCTTCATACAAACCTCCTTTTGATACAGATCGGTTTAAGTTTGTGGACCTTTCAAGGTCGATAGACAGCCTTTGAGTTGAATTCCTCTCATCCCGGTAATTCAAAGCCGAGGAGTATCACTGTTGCAATGAGAGCAGTCACGGCCTCTAAAGCCAAACCACTGATGAGAATCGACGTTGCCTCCATGACGTCCTCCTTTCCGGATCGGTTATATGGTATTCTTTCCAATCCTTGGTTACATGGTATCAGACTAAAGATTAGAGAAAGATTAAAGGGCAGTATTCTATGAGGTAGTGAGATTTTCGCTTTTTGTGTTACCATATATACCAATATCCATCGGTGATACACCGTGATCCCGTGCACTGGGAAACGGGCTGTGGAAAACGGAAAACGGACCGTGGGGCATTAAGATCTCAGGGGGGTTTATGAATACGGATGATGTTATCCTTAGAGTTGATATGCCTGATATTGGTATTCCGAGGAGAGGGAAGGTCAGAGACATCTATGACCTTGGTGATAAGCTCCTTCTTATAGCAACGGACAGGATATCAGCCTTTGACGTAGTCCTGCCTGATGGGATTCCAGGTAAGGGTAAGGTCCTGACAGGTATATCCCTTTTCTGGTTTAAGCAGATGGGGGGTGTTGTAAAGAACCATGTTATTACAGCAGATGTTGACGAATTCCCCTCAGAACTCAAGAGATACAGGGGCCTGCTTGAAGGAAGGAGTATGCTTGTAAAGAAGGCGAAGCCCCTTCCAGTTGAGTGCATAGTAAGGGGTTATCTCTCAGGGAGTGGATGGAAGGAATACAGGGAGAAAGGGACGGTCTGCGGGATAAGACTACCCGAGGGACTGGTTGAATCATCGAGGCTCGATGAACCCATCTTTACACCCTCGACAAAGGCTGAGGAAGGTCATGATATAAATATAACCTTTGATGAGATGAAGGGGATTGTTGGTAAGGATACCGCAGAAGAGCTAAGGGGGTTGAGCCTTTCTGTATACTCAAGGGCTAGGGAGATTGCAGAGGAAAAGGGGATAATCATTGCAGATACAAAGTTCGAATTCGGTCTTTTCGATAATGAGATTATACTGATTGATGAACTGCTCACCCCTGACTCTTCACGTTTCTGGTCTAAGAAGGACTACAGGGGAGGGAAGGGGCAGGATAGTTATGATAAACAGATTGTTCGCGACTATCTTCTCACCCTTAAATGGGATATGAGGCCGCCTGGTCCACATCTCCCAGAGGATATAATCAAGAAGACATCAGAGAGATACAGGGAGATAATGGAGATACTGACAGGATGATGAATAGGGGTTACTTCAGTTCCAGCACATCCTGCATGCTATAAAGCCCGGCAGGTTTGCCGTGAACCCAAAGGGCTGCCTTCAATGCGCCACGCGCAAAGGTGTCTCTGCTTGATGCCTTATGCGTAATCTCTATCCTTTCACCCAGGCCTCCGAATAAGACGGTGTGCTCACCAACTATGTCTCCTGCCCTGATGGTCTGGATGCCTATCTCCTTCTTTGTCCTTTCTCCTATCATACCCTTTCTTGTATAGACCGCAACATCATCGAGGTCCCTGTTTAGTGCCTCTGCAATCACCTGGGCCATCTTCATTGCTGTGCCACTTGGGGCATCCTTTTTCAATCTATGGTGGGCCTCGATTATCTCTATGTCGTATTCCTCTCCCAGGACCTTTGCGATATCCTTTAACACCATGAGGAGAAGATTCACCCCAACGCTCATATTAGGGGCAAGAACAACAGGGATGTTCATTGCGAGGGATCCTATCTCAGTGAGCTCGTCCTTTGTGAAGCCGGTTGTGCCTATCACCATTGCCTTCCCCCTTGAAGATGCCAGTTTGAGGTGCCATATACTCGAGCTTGTGTGGGTGAAGTCAATAATTACATCAGTCTGGTCGATAACCTTTTCAAGACTGTCTTCGAGAATGATACCTGTTTCACCAATACCAATGAGGGTTCCTATATCTCTGCCGATGTCCCTGTGTCCTTTTTTCTCAAAGGCCCCGGTGAGTTTAAGGGACTCATATTCCCTTGATAGGACAGTAATTCGGCTACCCATCCTTCCAAGCGCTCCTGCAACTGCAATCCTTATCATAAAAACCTCCTGGTAATCATAACCGGGGTCCCCAAAAAGTCAAAGACTTTTGGGGGACCCCTTTCAGGGATTTTGCCCCTCCCCTTGCTCAGGGTTTAAATGACGATTTGACGATGAACCCTCTGCTTTCAGCATTTGGGGACGAAGCCTGCCTCGCTGTTTTGTTCACTGGAGGGGATTACTGTTGTCTTCCCTGTCGTTTTCTCTACCGTCGCCTCCTTTGATCCTGTACTCCTCTGAGGCCCATTTTCCGAGGTCGATAAGCTTGCACCTCTCAGAACAAAAGGGCCTCCACGGATTTTCCTCCCAGGTAGTTTCCCTTTTGCATATGGGGCATATGATCTTCATACCGAATTATTTTGGATTTTATCGTCACTATTTTTCAAGCCCCTGATGAGGATATCTGCTACAAGGCCATTGACAGAGCCTGTTATTGTTCCCATCAATATAAGGATTGGAGTTATTAAAAGCACCGGTTCTATCTTTTGAATGAACAGGAGATATGCGAGGAATAACTGGGAGATGTTATGAAAGAGGGCCCCGATTATACTCAGGCCGACGGGTCCGAAGAGCCCTGGCAGTATGTTGAGGACAAGTCCCATTGCGAGTATGCTCGAGACCCCGCCACATAGGCTCAGTATAAAGCCTGGACCGAGGAAGGAGCCTGTGAAGATGGATGCCAGGCAGACCCTTATCAGTGTCACCGTCATCGCAGCCCTGAACCCAAACAGGATGAAGGTAGTGAGGGTAATTATGTTTGCGAGACCTATCCTCAGCCATGGGATGGGCATGGGTATAAGGCTTTCGAGACCGTGGAGGGCCAGGGCATAGGCGGAAAGGAGGGCGATCCGGTATTTATCCTGTGATTGCATCAACTGCCCTGTCCTCTGCCCCATCAGGACTGCCGACTATTACGGTAATCCTGTTTGGGAGACAGATTATTATACCCCTTGTTATCCATCCCTGCCGCTCACATAGCTTATTCGGGCAGGATGCATCGATAACCCTGACCCTTTTGTCCTTTATCTCCACGCTGAGATGGCCGTAAGGGCCTTCAATCTTTACCAGCCTATTGGTGTCTATGGGGTATTTATACCTGATCTTCCCTTCAACCTCGACGATAACATCCCTGGTTTTAGGAAGTACCTCTCGGATAAAGATAATGCTGATAAATGATACAAGCAGCAGGAATATCAGGAGTATCCTATCGCCGATGGTTGTGCTATCTATGGTCTTTCTTAAATTCAATTCTGTCCTTCAGTCCTTGAGTCGTCTTAATACTGCCGCTGCTGTCAACTATCAGCCCCTCGAAACCCATCTCTTTTAATGCCGCCATCCCCCTTTCAGGGCCGAGCACAAACACACCGGTAGAAAAGGAATCCGTGTAAACTCCATCCTTTGCAATCACAGTAACACTCTGGCACTCATCAGCAGGATAGCCTGTCTTTGGATCGAGGATGTGGTGGTAACGTTTGCTATCCACAATAAAGTATCTTTCATAATCACCTGCTGTAGAGATTGCCGCATCCCTGAGTTCGATGGTCGCTATTATATCATCATCATTACCTATGGCCCTCGGATTTCGAATGCCTACTACCCATGCCCTTCCATCGGGCTTGAGCCCGAATGCCTTTATATCTCCAGCAACAGAGACAAGGCCTGACTTGATACCAATCCTTTTGAGCACTGCCACAGCCCTGTCGGCTGCATAACCCTTTGCAATGCCTCCGAGGTCAAGGAGCATACCTCTTTTTTCAAGGTATACGGTGGACCTCTCTTTATTGATGTGTATCAATTTATAATTCACAAGACTCAGCCTCTCCCTGATCGTTTTGTCATCGGGCTTTATTTTATTAGGGAAATCCCATAAGGAGATCTCAGGACCTATGGTTGCGTCAAAGGCACCATCTGTTTTCTCTGATGCATATATCGCCTTTTCTATCACCTCAATGGTCTCCTGAGAGACCCTTACCTCAGAAAGGCCTGCATTCTTATTAATGATGGAAAGCTCGCTTTTATCAGAGAAGAAGTTAAGCATACTGTCGAGTTTAGCAATCTCGTCAAAGACAATATCTATTGCCCTTTCCGCCTTATCCGCTGAATCAGAGACGACATTGACAGTGACCAATGTATCCATGAGTATCCTGCTTTTTCTGTACACCTTTTCCTTCTGTGTACAGGAAGGGAGAAGGAGGAAGTAAACGGTCAGAAGCAGGAAGAAGGGGATGCTGAACAAGACTCTGGGGTCTGGGCTTCTGACTTTGGACCTTTGCGTCATGCCACCCTCGCCACACCCATCTCGGAGAGCTTCTGTCTCAGAAAGTTACCGGTATATGAGGCAGGATTGGCTGAGACCTCCTCGGGGGTTCCGAAGGCGATTAACCTGCCGCCCTTTTCTCCGCCTTCGGGGCCCAGGTCTATTATGTAATCTGCTGATTTTATTACATCGAGATTATGTTCGATTACAATAACTGTATTTCCCTTGTTCACAAGGCTATTTATCACATCAAGGAGTCTCTGGATATCCACGAAGTGCAAGCCGGTTGTGGGTTCATCAAGTATATAAAGGGTGTTGCCTGTGGACCTCTTTGAGAGCTCTCTCGAAAGCCTCAACCTTTGCGCCTCACCCCCTGACAGCGTTGGTGCAGGCTGTCCGAGCTGGAGATAACCAAGGCCTACGTCCTCGAGTATCTCCAGCTTCTGCCTTATGGCAGGGATAGCGCCAAAGAATTCGAGTGCCTCTGATACAGTCATGCCGAGTATATCAGAGATGTCTCTGTCCCTGTATCTTATCCTTAATGTCTCTTTATTGTATCTTCTGCCCTTGCATGCATCACACTGTATATAGGCATCAGGGAGGAAGTGCATCGCAACCTTGAGCAGGCCATCGCCGTGGCACTTGTCGCATCTGCCGCCAGGGACATTGAAACTGAACCTCGATGCAGAATAACCCCTGACCCTCGATTCCTGAACCTGGGCGTATAATTCCCTGATATGCGTAAATACACCAGTGTATGTGGCTGGATTCGATCGGGGCGTTCTTCCGAGGGGTGACTGGTCAACGCATATGATATTGTCTACCTTCTCTATCCCTATGATGGCCTGGTGTTTTCCCGGCCTTTGAGTGCTCGAGTGAATATGCTGCATCAATGCCTTGTAGAGTATCTCGATGATTAGAGTGCTCTTGCCAGAACCTGAAACGCCTGTCACACACGTGAATGTGCCGAGGGGAATGGCCACATCGATGCCCTTTAGATTGAATTCTGATGCCCCTCTTACTTCGATGAATCCGAGGGGCTGCCTTCTTTTTGGTGGCAGCGGGATAGACAGCTCACCCCTCAGGTATTTCCCCGTGATGGAATTCTCATTGGATTGAATATTCATTGGTGTGCCTTCTGCCACGACCCAGCCTCCCCTTGCCCCTGCACCTGGACCCATATCTACGATATGGTCTGCCCATCGTATGGTCTCTTCATCATGCTCCACAACGATGACGGTGTTTCCTGCGTCCCTTATGGATGAAAGACTTTCGAGGAGCTTTGTGCAATCCCTCGGATGAAGGCCTATGCTCGGCTCATCAAGGACATATAAGACTCCGGTAAGGGATGAACCCATCTGTGTTGCAAGCCTTATCCTCTGCGCCTCGCCTCCTGAAAGTGAGAGAGAGACCCTGTCAAGGGTAAGATAGCCGAGCCCCACCTTTATCAGAAAAGAAAGCCTGTCCTTCACCTCTTTCAAGACCCTGAAGGCTATAGCCTTTTCCCTCTCGCTGAGGTTTAGGTTATTCACAAAGGAGAGGGCATCCTCTACTGTCATCTGCGAGAACTCCCCTATATTAACGCCCCCAATTTTTATACCGAGCACCTCTTTTCTCAATCTCATGCCATTACATAATCTGCAGTGTTTCAATTCACTTATATCGACCTTTGATTCATCCTCTACATCATCTATGCCCGTGATGCCGAGTCCCCTGCAGCGGGGACATGCGCCGTAAGTGCTGTTGAATGAAAATAGTCTTGGATTAATCTCAGGATAGCTTATGCCGCATTTCTGGCAGGCCATGACCCTGCTGAAGGGGATGTCTCTGTGCTTGTCCACGAGATTAACAATGACCATATCGGAGTATTTGAGTGCGGTGTCTATAGCATTCCCTATCTTTTTTTCGATACCCTGTTTCACTATCAGTCTGTCTATAACGATCTCTATGGTATGTCTCTTCTGTTTTTTAAGGGATATCTCTTCTGTGAGGTCTATCATCTGTCCGTCTATCCTTGCCCTTACGAATCCTTCGCTCCTCATTTCATGCAGCTCTTTCTTATATTCGCCCTTCCTGTCTCTCACAATAGGTGCAAGGACCTGGAGCCTTGTTCCATGCGGCATGGACATAACAGAATCAATTATGTCTTCTACATCCCGTGTTGATATTGGGCCGCCGCATTTATAACAGAAGGGTTTCCCGATCCTTGTGTAGAGGATGCGCATATAGTCGTAGATCTCTGTTATTGTCCCGATCGTGGAACGGGGGCTCTTTGAGACTGTCTTCTGGTTTATGGCTATGGAAGGGGAAAGCCCTTCTATATAATCAACCTCGGGTTTCTGGATCTGTTCAAGGAACTGCCTGGCATAGGCAGAGAGGCTCTCGACATAGCGCCTCTGTCCCTCTGCATAGATGGTATCTATCGCGAGAGATGATTTGCCAGAGCCTGAAGGTCCTGTGATGACTGTGATCCTCTCCCTGGGTATGGTCACATCTATGTTTTTAAGATTGTGCTCCCTTGCTCCCTTGATTACAATGCGATCCTGCATGATTAAATTCATTTAATATAACTTAAAGCATAGGGTGCTTTCAAATGGTCGTTGGTTAAGACATTACCATCACCTGATTGAAGACATTTAAGGAAGAAAATTTGTAGATCAACTCCAAGGGCATCAAGGTTAATCACGGGAAAGATTACTATATATTTTGGCACTTTCTTATAA
>JBBISG010000045.1:0-12640 GCA_037441365.1 Nitrospirota bacterium | reverse complement strand
AAAATCTACAACAATAAAGATGCTATGCGGCCTTCTGCTGCCCACGAGCGGGAATGGTTTCGTAGGTGGATACGACATCATGAAAGAGTCTGAAGAGATAAAAAAGACCATAGGTTACATGTCACAGAAGTTCTCTCTTTACGATGACCTTACTGTGGAGGAAAATATAAGATTCTTCAGCGGTATTTACGGGGTTTCGAACAGCAAGAAAAAGGAGAGGATGGAATGGGTTTTAGAAATGGCAGGGCTTAAAGACAGAAGGGATGCCATAACAAGAACACTTCCAGGCGGTTTCAAACAGAGGCTTGCCCTCGGGTGTGCTGTTTTGCATGAACCTCCCATAATATTCCTCGATGAGCCCACATCAGGCGTTGATCCTATTTCGAGGCGTAACTTCTGGAATCTCATATATGACATGTCAAATGCAGGCACTACTGTATTTGTTACTACGCATTATATGGACGAGGCTGATTACTGTGACAGGCTTGCACTTATATACAGAGGGAAAATCATTGCAGAAGGCACACCCAATGAATTGAGAAGGGAATACATGAGGCAGAATGTTTTGGAGATCGAAGTTGACAGGTTTGTGGAGGCAATGGAAATACTGCAACAGGAAGGGATAGAAGCAGCGATTTTCGGAAACCTCTTGCATGCCGTTGTAGCGGATGCGAGGATCGATATACCGAGGGTTAAGAGAATACTGGAATCATCTAATATCAGGGTAGCCAGGATTGAAAAGATCCCTCCTTCACTTGAAGATGTATTTGTAACATTAATAGAGGCTGCGTGAGATGAAATTTTTGAGAGTAAAGGCAATAGCCAAGAAGGAGATAATTCAAATACGGCGAGATCCACTGAGCCTTGCAATGGCATTCATGATGCCTGTGATACTTCTCTTTATATTTGGGTATGCAATAACCCTCGATGTGAACAATCTCAGGACTGTTGTCTATGATCAGGACAGAAGCAGCCTGAGCAGGGAGCTTGTTGCTGAGTTTAGGGAATCAGGTTATTTTACGGTTGTTGGCTATGCAGATGATCACAGAGACATCGATAAATACCTCGATTCCGGGAAAGCACAGGTTGCGGTCTGGATACCCAATGACTTCTCGAAAAACATAAAGACAGGGAAAAATGCTGAACTTCAGGTGATTGTTGATGGAAGCGATTCAAACACAGCGACCATAGCACTTGGATATATAACGGCAATATCGGAACTGTATTCGCAGAGGATAAAGGGAGGCAGGATAACCCCTCTCATAGACCCGCGTGTGCGTGTATGGTATAACCCTGAACTGAAATCGAGGAACTACATAATCCCGGGACTCATCGCAGTGATAATGGCTGTGATTGCAGCACTGCTTACCTCTCTTACCATCGCAAGGGAATGGGAGAGGGGGACTATGGAATTTGGGATATCAACGCCTGTGAAGACGCCGGAACTTATCATAGGAAAGCTGCTTCCTTATTTCTTTATCGGATTTATCGATGTTGCACTGTCTGTCATAATGGCTGTTTTTGTATTTGAAGTTCCTTTGCGTGGAAACCTCCTTCTACTCGCTGTGCTCTCATCTATATTCCTATTCGGAGGTTTAAGCTTAGGAATACTCATATCCATTGCCGCAAAATCACAGCTTGTTGCAAGCCAGATCTCAATGGTTGTTACATTTCTTCCAGCGTTTCTCTTCTCTGGTTTTATGTATGCTATAGCCAATATGCCGAAGCCTTTGCAGGTAATAACTCATATAATACCTGCCCGATACTTTGTATCGATATTAAAAGGAATATTTCTTAAAGGAAATACTTTTAAATTTTTAATCTTTGAGACGATCCTTTTAACATTCTTTGGTTTGGTGGTGTTTGGGCTTGCAAATAAAAAATTCAAAAAGAGGATTGTATAAATGTTTGAGAGAATAAAGCAGATGATAATAAAGGAATTCATCCAGGTCTTCAGGGACAGAAGGATGATCGCCATTGTCTTTTTTACCCCTGTAATGCAGTTGCTCGCCTTTGGCTATGCTGTTACAACAGATGTGAACAACATTTCAACTGCAATATACGACCTCGATAAATCATACGAGAGCAGGGAGCTTGTGAGGAGACTGGAGTCATCAGGATATTTCAATATCAGATACTTTGCCGGATCTCCTGATGAAATTCAAAATTTGCTTGACAGAGGCAGGATTACCACTGCTATCCAGATAAACAGGGGTTTTTCATCGAATTTAAAGAATAAAAGGCAGACAGAGATTCAAATACTCGTTGACGGCACTGACTCCAATACTGCAACAGTTGCCATGGATTATGCAAACAGGATCATCATGAAATATGCAAAGGATATAGGAGTACAAAGAGTCGAGCCTATAAAGATTGATCTGCGCACAAGGGCATGGTATAACCCAGATTTGAGGAGCAGAAACTACAATGTGCCTGGGGTTATTGCAATAGTGATAATGCTCACCTGCCTTTTGCTCACATCCATGGCAGTCGTCCGAGAAAGGGAGATAGGCACTATGGAGCAGCTCATGGTCACACCATTAAAGCCGATTGAACTTGTGCTCGGCAAGACCATTCCCTTTGCCATTATTGGTTTTTTTGATGTATTACTTGTGACAATGGTGGGTGTATTCTGGTTCAATATTCCAATAAAAGGCCCTATTCAACTGATGCCTTTGGCTACAGCAATATATCTCCTGTCAGTATTGGGCATAGGTCTTTTCATATCCACCATATCAAAGACCCAGCAGCAGGCAATGATGGCAACATTCCTCTTTTATATTCCTGCTGTTTTGCTATCAGGTTTTATGTTTCCGATAGAGAATATGCCCGAGATAATCCAGTATGGAACCTACATAAACCCACTCAGGTATTTCCTTGTGATAATAAGGGGAATATTTTTGAAAGGCAGTGGCATTGCTATTCTATGGCCTCAGATGTTGTCGCTGCTTTTGCTTGGTATAATAGTTATGACCCTGAGTTCGCTCAGATTCAGAAAGAGAATCGGATAGAATATTTCTATCAATAAAAACCAACCGCTATTCGTAGCGGTATAAAAAGGAGGATCAAGATGAGAGAAGGTTTTTTCAGGATGGTGATCGTATTAACTGTTAGTGTCGTTATCTGGTTTATCCCGAATATCGCTGGCGCCCACTGTGACACCCTCGAGGGGCCTGTTGTTATGGCTGCCAAGGCTGCCCTCGAAAAGGGTGATATAACTCCAATCTTGAAGTGGGTAAAGAAAGAAGATGAGAAAGAGATTAAAGAAGTATTTAAAAAGACATTGGCAGTCAGGAAACTAAGCAAAGATGCAAAGGAACTTGCTGACATGTATTTCTTTGAGACCCTTGTCAGGATTCACAGGGCAGGTGAAGGAGCGCCTTATACCGGATTGAAATCAGAAAAACCCGAACCAATTATAATTGAGTCAGATAAGGCATTGGAGAGTGGTTCAGTTGAGAATCTTATAAAGTATGTAACAAATATAGTTGCCGAGGGGATTAAAGAGCGTTTTACCCATGCAAAAGAGGCAAAGAAGCATGCAGATGAGAGTGTAGAGGCAGGCCGCGAATTCGTTAAGGCTTACGTTAAATTCACCCATTATGTTGAAAGACTGTATATGGATGCTACTAAGGCTGCTCACAGCAATCCCGAGGAAACCAAAGCAGAAGAACATCACCATCATTAGCACGAATTAGCGATAATGATAAAAATTAAAAAGACACACCCGTTAGTTTCAGGTTTCCTGTCTGTCTACGGATACATAGGCTATTTGCTTTATATCCACTCTCTTAGGCGGTTCGGCTTTGGACATGGGGGTCGGTTTGTTGATGCCATTTAAAAACATTAAGAGCCTATTGGAAATCCTCCTTCCATTCAGCGAAGGTTTGTCGTGGTGTCGTTGGTTTTATATTTCCTGTTCACGGCAGTCCTAACATACAGGATTATATTTTCCAATTTCAGATTGGAAAGATATTAAGTGGCAGGGTGATAGTAAAACAACTGCCCTTGCCAAACTCGCTTTCTGCTTTAATCATTCCGCCGTGTGCCTCTATAATAGCCTTTGCTATGCTCAGGCCAAGACCTGTGCCTTCCATGCTTCTTGATGCATCCGTTCTGTAAAATCTTTCAAATATCCTATCTAAATCTTCTTTCTTAATGCCGATGCCTGTATCTTTGATCGAAATATTTACCTCTTTATTTTTTATTGCTGTTTCAATCTCCACAGCACCGTTGTCTTTGTTGTAGTTCACAGCATTTTCGATCATGTTCAGAAATGCCTCTGTAAGTCTGTCTTTATCACCAATGATATTAATGTCATTAACAAGGAGTGTTTTGACGCTTACATGTTTTCTTTCAGCAAGGGGTTTTGTTAGCTGTATCGCCTGCAGGATGCATTCATTCAAAGATATTTTTTTAAAATTTGCAGGCGACAATATTCCAGAATCAAGCCTTGCAAGGGAAAGCAGGTCTTTTATCAGTTTGCCCATGTTTTCCGAGACTGTTTTGATTGTCTTGAGTGTTTCGACGAGTTCTTCATTTGTCCTTTCTTTCTGGAGCATGACATCGCAATGTGTTTTTATCACAGATACAGGGGTCTTAAGCTCATGAGATGCATCCGAGATTACACGTTTTTCGGCTTCAAATGCCTGTTGAAGGCGGTTCAGCATCTCATTGAATGAATCGGCGAGACCGGTCAATTCCTCGGCCTCTGTCTCTGCATCTATCCTTTCATTCAGGTTTTTGTGGGTTATGGTCTTTATTCTACCGGAGAGTATGTTTATTGGTTTTAAAGACTTATTTGTTATCCATAGGCCCACAAGGCTTACAATGAATATGCTGGCGGGAATAATAATTAATAGAAATTTTCTGAAAGTTCCTATCATAGTAAGACTGTCCGTAAGGCTTTCTGCAACGAATACGCTGAAGTTCCTGCCGAGGAATTCGAGATCGTGCTGTAGCACCCTTATGGGTTCTCCATCGGGTCCAATGGCTGTGAAGACTTTTTCTTTGAGTTTTCTGTCGTGATATTCGAGGGTTCCGGATGTCAGGTTATAATTATCATCAACGAGGGATGGAGATACTGCAAGAATTTTTCCGTCCATTATTACCTTATAGTAATGTCCCGAACGTGGTATGGAATATTCTCCTGAAATAATCTCTGAGAGCTCAAGCTCAATTATGCCGTGCTCTTCGTGCAAAAGGCCTGTAATGATCTGCATTTTTGAATGGAGTGTATGGTCAACCGAGTGGAATACTATTTCTTTGATTTCACCAGAAAATAGGGACAGCGACTATTTTATTGACAAGGCAGTTACTGCTGATTTATATTGTAGCCATGCCGAGAATAGCGCGTGCTGTAGCAGTTGGTTATCCCCATCATATCACACAACGGGGCAATTATCGCCAAGCGGTTTTTGAAAGCGCTGAAGATTATAATCGATATTTGGAGTGGCTTGAACTTTACAGTAAAAAATATTTGCTAAAGATATGGGCATACTGTCTTATGGGGAATCACGTGCATTTTATCGCGGTGCCGATGGAGCCGGGGTCTCTCGCGAAGACCTTTAATACCCTTCACATGAGATACTCTCAGTATTTCAACATGAGAAATAAAACAACGGGGCATCTATGGCAGGGTCGTTTTTACTCTTGCGCACTTGACGAGAGGCATCTTTATGCAGGGATGCGATATGTAGAGAACAACCCTGTGAGGGTACAGATCGTGAGGAAGGCAGAACAATATCAATGGTCGAGCGCACGAGCTCATGTAAAGAAACGGACTGATCCGATATTATCCGAGGACTGTTATATTGTTGAAGAGATAAAAGATTGGTCTGCATATCTCAGAGAGAAAGAGGATTCATCTCTGGTTAATGAGCTTCGGAAAAATACGAAGACGGGCCGGCCATGCGGCGATGAAGTCTTCATGCGCCGGCTGGAAAAATTGCTGAGCAGGAGACTGAGTGCATTACCGTGGGGAAGACCTCGCAAGGCGCAATAAATAGTCGCTGTCCCTATTTTCTATTTATTCAGAGGGACAAAGTCCCTCAGAACTTGCTCCAGATAAGGCAGGTCCCTTCCTGTGATACCATACATGGGCCGTAGGGTGTGGCAGGTGTGCATCTCGTGTTAAACAATGGACATTCTGTAGGGTATATCTTTCCGAGCATCACAAGGTGGCAGGAGCAGCCTGGCGGGAGCTCATTTCTCTCAGGGGAAAGACCGATACCAAAACGCCTCCTTGCATCAAGCCCTGAGAGGTGGGGCTTCAAAACAAGCCCTGAGCGGGGGATCCTGCCAATGCCCCTCCACCATGCAGGCACTGTATCGAATGCAGAGCGGATTGCCTTCAGTGCAACAGGATTCCCTTCGGCGTGAACTACCTGTGGGTAAACATTTTCGAGCCTGGCTATACCTTTCTTTATCTGGCGGATTATTAATAGAATGCCTGAGAGCAGGCCCTCAGGTTCGAATCCTGCAACGACCACAGGCATTTGATAGGCCCTCGGGAATATCCCCCATGCATCAGCCCCTATGATTACAGAGACATGTCCCGGTGCAATAAACCCATCTATGTGGACATCACCGATACCGAGAAGCAGCTCCATGGCAGGGGGTGTCAGGCGGTGTGATGTCAGGATCGAGAAGTTTTCAGGCAGTCCGCCTGCTGAGATGAGGGCAGCAGCAGGCGCTATGGTAGTCTCAAACCCGACAGAGAAGAATACTACCTCGCGGTCAGGATGCTCTGAGGCAAGGCGCACAGCATCCATAGGGCCGTAAACAGCACGGACATCTGCACCCTCGGCATTTGTATCGAGGAGGGTTCCATCAGGGGTAGGCACCCGCAGCATGTCTCCATATGTGGCGATCATGATGCCCTGACGGGCAAGTGTAATAGCCTCCCTTATCTCGAAGACAGGGCAGACGCAGACAGGACAGCCCGGGCCTGCGAATATTTCCAACCCGTCAGGGAGCAGACCGCGTATCCCCCATCGCTGGACAGTGTGTTCATGGGAGCCGCACACATGCATTATCCTGAGCTTCCTGTTTGGAGGCAGCTCTTTGTCTATGGCCTGGAGCAATTCCCTGACAGGTAGATTCTGCTTAGATATTGAATTTGTTGTGTCCGTTTCCATGCCTCACAAGGCCCTTTAGGAGTGTTGGTTCAGGTATGAATGATGGCTGCCAATTTCCTGTCAGCATATGCATTAAACCCTCCCTCCGCTCCTCAGGCAGGTCTTCAACAATACGGATATAATCAACAAGGTCATCGGGCATCCCACTGAGGAGTTTTTCCGACAGCTCAATGTAATTGCGCAGCTTTCTCTGGCGCCCCCATGTAGTGTCATTCGGTCTTATACAGAGCCTAACAATCTGGACAAGGGCCTCCTCTTTGGTTTTCGAGACTACAGAGAGATGGGAAGGTGCAAGGCACGGGGTCAAAGGCTTTCCGCTGCGTGCATCAAAAAGAGGGGCCCTTCCACCCTTACCCTCAAGGGTTCTTCTGAATTTATGTCCCTGAGGGCCGAATATAACAGGTATCCCAAGTCTGTTTGCACCTGCGGAGGCGGCAAAGGCCTTCGGGGTTATCCCACCCCACATGACCGCTACAGCCCCGACCCTGTTCAGGATATAATCAGCAATCTCGGCATAGTTCCTGTCGAGGTCTCTATGGAGGAATATCGAGGCGACCTTTATGAGCGCACCAATTGCATGGGCCGACGAGACGCATGAGCCGCAATTTATTACGCTACCCCCCTTGAATATTCCACTGAACTGATTGTAAGGCATCTCAATGCCTATATCCATTGCTGCGCACCCTGCGGCAAGGACGATGTATCCCCTTTCTGTTAGGTTCCGGGCCATCCATGACAGAGAATCCCTGCTGTCATGGTATTCGGGGCAGGCAAGAAATGCTACTACACCCGGTATATCTCCAAGCACGATTGACGGACCTGTATCCTTGATCTCATAGTCGTCTATAGGTCCCCTACCGACCCTCATGCTTGCAGCATATGCTGGGGTCCTGTTTGATGAGCCGATGAGGGTCATGACAGGTATCTTCTTAGGGCATGCACTTTCACATCTCCCGCAGGCAAGGCAGAGACGGGTGATCTCCGCTGATGTCTGTTTGGCAGTTAAGGTGAGGCTGGGGTCTGCTGTTCTATGACCATCAACAAACCCTCCGAGGGCAAAGACGGCCTTTGCCACAGGAAGGCTAATAGGGCAGTGTATGGTGCAGAGCCCGCAGTTGTTGCAGGGTCCTGCATTTTTCCATATCTCCTCATTATCTGAAGGGTGAGCAATCCTGCCATAACGCCTCGCTATGGCCACTGCTAGGCCAGATGCCCTGTCAGGGTCTGATATGAATACAGCCCTTACAGGTCTGTCTATGATCTCTGAGGCGAGTTCCTCAGGGTCCCGACAGGTCTCATCAGGCAGGCCGGCACAGGACTGGTCGCTTGTAGCTATGAAAAATGCCCCTGTGCGCAACACCTCGGATAAAAGGTCGATCCTTACACATTGCTGGTCAACCACCACCACATCAGCACTACCACTCCTTATAAAGCGCAGCTGATCACGCATATTGCCTATGATACGGGGAGTGCATTTTTGTGTCTTTGTCCTCGCCATATCGTGGGCAGTGCAGCAGAGGCCAGCAACCACCACACCCCTGTCCAAACCCTCCTTGTCGATTCTTTCGAGGATGCGCCTTCCAACATCAGAGTGGTGACCCACACAGAGTATCAATGGCATGTGCCGGGGTACTTCACCTTCACCCACTGCTACCAGTGGGGTCTCTGGATCACCTTTGGGGAAGCCGCACCCTGAGATCTGGGCCACATCAGCTATCTCCATTGCAAGGATATCCATGGTGCCTGCATGTAAGGTCTTGCTCTCCATGTCGAGATAGCTTGACTCCCCCCCAAAATGGGCAGCGGACAGGAGCCGGACGATCTGGGCATTGATGTAATCCATGATAGGGATGAGGTCTCCTAATCTCCTCGGCTTGACACCTGTGACTATCCGTGCAATAGGCATCCTGAGATCAACCCATTCGCCAAGGTCGAGGGCGAGGTCCGGGCCGTGTTCGGAAAGTAACCGCTCAACTATGTCGGCTGCATGGGCCGCATGGGCAGCAGCGCCTGTAACAGCAATGAGCAGGGCCTCCCTTGATAGAAAGGTCTCCAGAGCCTGTCCGCATGCCCCACGTCTGCTGCCCATAAGGTCGCAAGGACCGAGTGCGCAGAGGGAGCAGGCACGGTTTACAGGATGGTATCTGGGGGGATATCGCTCAAGGAGGGTCATGTCCCACTGCCGTATATCGGCGATGCCGGGGCCTATCCCATCAGATTTTTTTGCTTCAGGTCGTTCCATCTCTTTGATTATCCATCTGAAATACATGTAAGTCAAGATGGGGGAGTACCCGTTGCCTCACAAAAGGGGCAAAGCCCCTTTAAAACCCCAAATAAAAGCTCGATGGAAATAGGAAGTCTTCACTTCCCATTTGTTAGGAGTTTCCGCACTAATGTTGGTGAAAGATAAAGCCAGAGATGATGAGGCAATTCGGAGTGTTGCCAAAAATGCATGAGTTGATTTAAAATAGATAAAATTCTTACCGAGGAGGCTGAATTGAAAGAAGGAATACATCCCGATTATAGAGAGGCAAAGGTCGTTTGCGCCTGTGGGGAGACATTTATTACAAGGTCTACAAAACCTGTGATACATGTTGACATATGTTCAAAGTGTCATCCCTTCTTCACCGGAAAGCAGAAGCTTGTGGATGCAGAGGGGAGGGTTCAGAAGTTCAAGAGAAAATACGCAAAGAAGTAGATACCTCATGGTAACCAGTCGTTAGTCGATAGTCTCCAGGCTAACGGCTTTTTTTTGGATTAATGGCAGTGTTGTGAGTTATGATAAGGAAAGAATGGAACATTGATATGAAGAACATTGGTGGACAGGCAGTAATAGAAGGGGTGATGATGAAAGCCCCTAAAGGCTGGACCGTGGCTGTCAGGGACCAGAGGGGAGATATACATCTGAAGGTAGAAAGGCTTAAGGGGCTTCCTAAATTTTTGAATTCACCCATACTAAGAGGTGTTGTTGCCCTTTACCAGGCCCTTTCGATAGGTATCAGAGCGATAGAGTTCTCTGCGAATAAGGCATACAATAGCGAAGGTGACAGGTCGATGAGCCCTTTGGCGATGGCATCCACAATCGCCTTTGCCCTTCTAATAGGTATAGGTCTTTTTATATTTTTACCCCTTTATGCGACCAGATTCGCAGGGATGTTTATGGGTATTGTATCAAAAAGCTCTTTTGCCTTTAATCTGGTAGACGGCATTCTGAGGGTCCTCATCTTTTTATCCTATGTCTTTGCTATAGGATTATGGAAGGATATGAGGAGGGTGTATGAATATCACGGCGCAGAGCATAAGGTGATCCATGCCTACGAGGCAGGGAGTGAGCTTGATATAGACAGTGTGCGGGCCTTCAGTCCCCATCATCCCAGATGTGGCACGAGTTTTCTCCTTATAGTGATGGTTATAAGCATACTCGCTTTTTCATTCATCCCGCAGTCATGGCCATTTTCAGGGAAGTTTATGGCAAGGCTTGTGCTGATCCCCCTGATTGCAGGGACATCCTATGAACTTTTGAGGCTATCCGCAAGGATGAAAAGCAGCCCCTTTTGGGGTCTGCTTGTGCTGCCCGGCCTGATGCTGCAGAGACTCACAACAAGGCAACCTGATGACTCCCAGATCGAGGTTGCTATAAGGGCGCTCAGGGAGGTCTTGACTTTAGAGGAAGGAGATGCTTGAGAAGCTTAAGGCCATCGAAGACAAATATGAGGAACTGACACGGCTTCTGATGAGCTCGGAGGTCCTTTCAAATCCCCAACTATACCAGAGATACTCAAAGGAGCAGGCAGAGCTACAGCCCCTTTTTGAAAAGATAAGGCAGTACAGGAAGCTCATCGCTGATATGGAGGGAGCGGAAGAGATATTGAGGGGGGGTGATGGGGACCTCAGGGAACTTGCACAGGCAGAGCTGAATGAATTAAGGGAGAGGAAGCCGAGGGTCGAAGAGGAGCTTAAAATAATGCTCCTGCCGAGGGATCCGAGGGACGAAAAGGGCGTAATTCTCGAGATAAGGGCAGGGACCGGTGGCGAGGAGGCTGCACTGTTTGCTGCGAATCTGTTCAGGATGTATGCGAAGTATGCAGAGCGCAGGAGGTGGAAGGTCGATATCATCGATTCAAATCCAACAGGTCTTGGTGGTCTCAAGGAGGTAGTTGCATCAATCGAGGGCAAAGGGGCTTACAGCAGACTTAAATATGAAAGTGGTGTCCACAGGGTCCAGAGGGTCCCTGTCACAGAGGCATCAGGAAGGATACATACCTCTGCCGCAACTGTTGCTGTTCTGCCAGAGGCGGAGGAAGTCGACATAAGGATCGAAGAAAAGGATTTGAGGATAGATACCTTCTGCGCATCAGGCCCAGGGGGGCAGGGGGTTAACACCACATACTCTGCGGTAAGGATTGTCCATATACCAACAGGGATGATCGTCCAGTGCCAGGATGAGCGTTCACAGATAAAGAACAAGGAAAAGGCGATGAAGGTGCTGCGTTCAAGGCTTTATGATCTTGAGATGGAGAGACAGGAGAGGGAACGCGCCCTTGAAAGGAAGACTATGGTAGGCACAGGCGACAGGAGCGAGAGGATAAGGACATATAATTTCCCCCAGAATAGGGTCACTGACCACAGGGTAGGACTTACCCTCCACAGGCTTGAACAAGTCCTTGAAGGCGACCTCGATGAGATCATAGACGCCCTTATCACCCATTTTCAGGCAGAGAGATTGAAGGAGCTTAAGTGAGAGGGCCTCTATGATGAGAGGTTTCGTGCTAAAAACTGTTTATCACTACCACCCAAAAAAGTCTTCGACTTTTTAGGGGACCCTACTGTAGAACGCGGCCCTGCCTAATAATCATGCCATATCATTCTTGTCCAAAATAAGCACTTAACACCTTTTCAGTGCGATAGGGTGGCAGAACGGCATAGCGGCAGCTAAATCAGGCCATAGGCTATAGGCTGAAGAATTTAGATTCATCACTGTCTGTGCTCTGTATGTCTGTTTGTCTGTAATATCTGTCCTGTGACCTTTGCCCCCCAGAATACAGATATTAATATCGGATGGCTGCTTACCGGTGAAGGCCCGATGGAGGCAAAAGGGGTAACCTATAACCTAATCCCGTAGAACAGGTAATTTGATATAATAGTTACAGGTAATAGGTATATAGCATTACAAAAAGGAGGAGGTTTTATGCCAACCTTATCAGAAAGAGTTGAAAGCCTTGAAAGCATACTTGGACAGTTTATTGTCCACACTGATGTTGCATTAAGAAGGCTTGAAAATGAGATGAGAGCTTTCAAAGAAGAAGCTGAAAGGGATAGAAAGGCTTTAAATGAAGAGATAAGAGCTTTCAAAGAAGAAATGAAAGAAGAGACTAAGCGAAAAAACAAGGAATGGAGCAACCTTGCGAAGAAGATGGGGACTATTGTTGAAGACCTGGTAGCACCAGCCTTAAGACCGGTTCTCAGCAGGTATTTCAATTGTGAGGTATCAATGGAAGGCC
>JBBISG010000044.1:0-14273 GCA_037441365.1 Nitrospirota bacterium | reverse complement strand
AAAGGTTATCCCTGCTTATGCAGAGTTTAACCTCTACAACTTCGGCATGTCTACCCAGCCTACACATTGATTGTGTCCATGCCTAGAGGGGTACAGTATACTGGTGTTATCTCATACACCCACTTGACATTGATTCGGTATGTGATATACTTAATCTATGATTCAAAGCGGTCGATTAATAACGCAATAATGGAAGGGGGTGATTTTATGAAGATAACAAAGGCATCGAAGAAGCCCGCAACAACATGCAAGTGCAAAGGCTCGTGCTGATGGTTTATTAGTTTTAATCCAGCAATTACAGCCTGTGGTTGCCTTGGAGAAATCGAAGGGTAGAAAAGCGGCGGTCTTTTCTGTTTTAAGACCTTTGAGAGTGTTAGAAATTCCTTACCTAACGATAGTTAGGATGAGAAGAGGGGGATGGTTATGAAGATAGGAAGGCTTGTAGTGATGGCCTTTATTGCGGCTGGTCTGGTTTTTTCGCTTGCATTTGCAGCAGATATGCCGAGTGCAGATAAGGGTAAGGCGCTATTTAATGACCCAAAGCTCGGTGGTGGAACCTCTGGAAGTTCCTGTAACTCTTGCCACCCTAATGGCGGTAAATTGACCGGTGGCAAGAAGGAGTATGTAACCCCGGCCCCTGGCGGCAAGACGAAGACCCATAAGACCCTTGAGGCTGCCATTAACTGGTGCATTGAGATGGCGCTTAAGGGGAAGGCGATTAAGAATGACTCTGTAGAAATGAAGTCACTTGTGATGTATATAGGGTCATTAGGAAAGGCCCCTGCCAAAGGGAAGAAATAGGCATATAGCCGGGGTATATACCCCGGCTATTTTTAAATCAAACCTGCATTGATCACCCGAGCTTATAACCTTTATATCTGCCCTTGTGCTGTAATGTTTTAACTGTTGAAGTGTTTTGTGCATTTAAAGCATAATATATAAGGATTTTAAATAGGGTAAAATTCTGGAGACCGATTTGGGAAAAGAGAAGATAGCGGTAGGGATCATAGGTTTTGGCACTGTTGGGACAGGCGCTGTTAAGATCCTTTTAAAGAACAGGGACATCCTTATGGAGAGGGTCGGTTTTGGTGTAGATGTTAAGAAAATAGCAGACCTCGATATCAGCAGAGACAGGGGGATATGTCTCCCTCAGGGTGTTCTGACCACCGATGTTAGGGATATTTTGAATGACCCTGATATTGACATTGTCGTCGAGCTCATTGGCGGGATCAATCCAGCAAAGGAATTTATACTCAAGGCCATCAGGAATAAAAAGCACGTGGTTACAGCAAACAAGGCGCTTCTCGCTACCGAGGGAAATGAGATATTCTCCGAGGCTGAGAGGTATGGCGTTGAGGTCGGTTTTGAGGCTTCGGTGGCAGGGGGTATACCGATAATAAAGATTATAAGGGAGGGCCTCATTGCGAACAGGGTTCTGAGCATCTATGGGATAATTAATGGGACCTCAAATTACATCCTTACAAGGATGACAGAGGAAGGGGTCGAATTCTCCTATGCACTCAGGGATGCCCAGCGGCTCGGTTATGCTGAAGCAGACCCTTCCCTCGATGTGGAGGGCATAGATTCTGCCCACAAATTGACGATACTGGCTTCCCTTGCCTATGATATCCCCCTTTCTTACAGTGCTGTTTATAAAGAAGGCATAACGAAGGTTACTCCCCAGGATATTGAGTTTGCCTCAGAACTCGGCTATAAGATAAAGCTTCTTGCAATCGCAAAGGCAGTTGATGGAGAGGTAGAGATGAGGGTCCATCCCACGATGGTTCCTGCGGATTATCTTATATCAAAGGTGGATGGTGTATTCAATGCCATATATATAGAAGGTGATGCGGTGGGAGCAACGCTTTACTATGGCAGGGGTGCTGGAGACATGCCAACAGGGAGTGCCATCGTGAGCGATATCGTTGATATAGCGAGGGGTATAATGCTTAATGCAACAGGAAGGATTCCTGCAATAAGGACCCGTCCATCTGCATTAAGGCTGCGGGTGATGGACGATGTGGAGTCTATGTACTATTTCAGATTCTCTGCCCTCGACAGGCCAGGTGTGCTTTCAAAGATTTCAGGCGTCCTCGGTGCAAATAATATAAGCATAGCATCGGTAATCCAGAAAGGGAGGAGGGTAGGTGGCGCTGTGCCACTTGTGGTCCTGACACACATGGCGAGGGAAAGGGATGTCTTACAGGCAGTTGGGACAATAGACCTGCTTCCTGTTGTAACTGACAGGACATTCTTTATAAGGGTTGAGGGAAGGGAGCAATAGTGGAGGTAATCATGGAAGGCATTAAGGTGGATAAAAGGATAAATATAAAAGGACTTGTATGCCCCTATACATTTGTGAAATCGAAACTTGCCATCGAAGACATGGATGTTGGAGAGGTTTTAGAGATCCTTCTTGATAGCGAGGAGGCCTCGAGGAATATACCAAAATCCATGGAGGACCACGGACATAAGGTATTAAGGGTGGATAAGATAAGCGACAAAGATTGGATAATAGTGGTAAGGAAGGAGAAGGAATAAAGGAGGTTGCAATGGAGTTCACAGAGGATCAATTACAGCGGTACAGCCGTCATATAATACTGCCCGAGGTTGGCGGAAAGGGGCAGAAGAAGATGCTTCAGGCAAAGGTATTCATTGTAGGCGCTGGTGGTCTCGGATGTCCCGCAGGATACTACCTTGCTGCAGCAGGTGTAGGCACAATCGGGATGATAGACAATGATACTGTTGAATTGAGCAATCTCCAGAGGCAGATAGCACATAACACGAATAGGCTCGGCATGCATAAGGTAGATTCGGCAAAGGAGACCTTCGAGGCACTGAATCCGGATGTAAGGGTAGTTGGCATTAAGGATAGAATCACAAAGGACAATATAATTAACCTGATACAGGACTATGATATTGTTGTGGATGGCAGCGACAACTTTCCTACACGCTACCTTGTCAATGATGCCTGTGTGCTGCTCAGAAAACCCCTTGTCAGCGGTGCGATCCTCAGGTTTGAAGGACAGGTCACAACGATCCTGCCGGGTGATGGCCATTGTTATAGGTGCCTTTTTGAGGAGATGCCTCCTCCAGGCCTTGTACCTTCCTGTCAGGAGGCAGGTGTATTAGGTGCAATAACAGGTGTGGTTGGTGCACTTCAGGCTACAGAGGTTCTAAAACTGATACTCGGCAAGGGATACGTTCTGAAGAATACGCTCCTGATATACGATGCCCTGACAACGACATTCAGGCGTGTTAAGGTCCAGAGAAACCCTGACTGCCCTGTGTGTGGAGAAAGGCCAACCATAACAGAGCTGCAGGATTATGATGCCGCGTACTGCAGGATATGATCAGAGCAAATGGGCCATTTAATAATTCCTGCGGAGATCTTTGACGAGATGCTTGCACATTGTAAGGAAGGCTATCCCAATGAGGCATGCGGAATACTTGCGGGCAATGGCAGCGAGGTATCCAGGCTCTATAAGCTGACAAATATAGAAAGATCTCCGGTAAGCTATTTGATGGACTCAAGGGAGCAGTTCAGGGTTATGCGGGACATGCGGGAAAACAGTCTTTCAATGCTCGCAATATTTCATTCCCACCCATCTTCAGCTCCATATCCATCGCAGAAGGATGTCAATCTTGCATTCTACGATGATGCTGTGTATCTCATCATAAGCCTTGTGGGAGAAGAACCGGACGTTAAAGGGTTTTCTATAAAGGGAGGGGCTGTCAAAGAGATAAAGGTGATTGTAAGATAGGTCATAATCCATACTCCTTCCACCTCGAATCCACAAGCCGTTTAATCTCCTCTGACATAAACAACTCCTCGGGCCAGTCCCGCATCATGCCCTCTTCCCTTGTCTTCCTCGTTGCATCAATGCCCATCTTTGAGCCATACCTCGGCCAGCTTGCTGCATGGTCAAGGTCATCTACGGGGCCTTCTGCTATAACGACATCCCTTTTCCAGTCAACATTATTCAGGATACGCCAGGCAGTATAGGAAATGTCCTGCACATCCACATCCTCATCAACAATGATCAGGAGTTTTGAAAACATCATCTGTCCCTTGCCCCATAAGCCATGTATGACCTTCTTTGCATGACCAGGGTAGGCCTTTTTTATAGAGATCAGGGCAGCATTGTGGAAGACGCCTTCCATTGGAAGGTTGATATCCATTATTTCAGGGAAATCGAGTCTCAGAAGGGGCAGAAATATTCTCTCCGTTGCCTTACCCATATAGCAGTCCTCCATGGGAGGCTTTCCGACTATCGTTGCAGGGTATATCATATCCCTTCTGTGGGTTATACATGTCACATGAAAGACAGGATAGTAATCTGCTGAGGAGTAAAAGCCTGTATGGTCTCCAAAGGGCCCCTCTATGCGCATCTCCCCTGGTTCGAGATAACCTTCTATGACAAGCTCGCTATTTGCCGGGACTTCGATATCTGAGGTGATGCACTTCACCACCTCAACCGGTTCCCTGCGCAAGAATCCTGCAAAGAGCATCTCATCTATCGACGCTGGAAGTGGTGCACTTGCAGAGTATATCACCGCGGGGTCGCTACCGACTGCAATGGCTGCAGGCATTCGTTTGTTAAGGGCTTTATATTTTGCGTAGTGAGCTGCCCCGTCTTTGTGGATGTGCCAGTGCATACCGGTAGTCTTTTTATCATAGACATGAATCCTGTACATTCCGCAGTTCTGTATGCCTGTTTCAGGGTCTCGTGTAAATACCATGGGTAATGTGATAAACCTCCCCTCATCGGTTGGCTGTCCATCGCCAGGCCAGCATTTGATAATCGGAAACAGGGACAGGTCAGGTTCATCTATTTCTACGACCTCATGGCATGGACCGTCTTTGACCCTTCTGGGCAGACATCTTGAAAGTTCAAGGAGTTTCGGGAGCATTGCAAGCTTCTCTATCAGTGTCTTTGGCGGTGCCTGGTTCAGCAAATCCTCAATCCTTCTGGCGATATCGTCGAGTCTCTCTACATCGAGGGCAAGGCACATCCTCTCAAATGAGCCGAATAGGTTTGTGACGACAGGGTATTGCGAACCCCTTACCTTCTCAAAAAAGAGGGCCTTTCCCCCATTCGGGCCTTTGCACATCCTGTCCGTGATCTCTGCTATCTCGAGGATCGGGTCTACCTCAACACTTACCCTTTTGATCAATTCTCTTTTTTCAAGAACCCTTATGAATTCCCTCAGATCCCTGTAAGCCATGTGAAAATAATAACACTTTTTCTGTTATAGGGGCAACGTATCCCGTAATATCTACTTATGATTGTTGTCTAACAGAATTTCGCAGGCAAGATCCGTCAGGATTATCTTCTATGTGACACGATAAATTTT
The DNA here is from genome assembly GCA_037441365.1 of Nitrospirota bacterium. Classification (GTDB taxonomy): domain Bacteria; phylum Nitrospirota; class Thermodesulfovibrionia; order Thermodesulfovibrionales; family UBA9159; genus JBBISG01. The sequence goes on along the minus strand of JBBISG010000044.1, from coordinate 8,915 downwards.
CTCGCCTCCTCTGCTGCAAAGAGAATAACTGCAAAGGGTATCAGGACGAGCCATACGGTTACAGGGATTGGTGATGTCGAAAATATCGCATTTCCCCACGGGTGATAGACAATGAATAATTGCAGGGCAAGCTCAAAAGCTATGCCGATAAATATGAGTTTATTCGAGAAGAAGCCGATGCTGAAGATAGAGCCTGTGAAGGATCGACATACAAAGACATTGGCAATCTGTGTGACGATAATTGCTGTAAGACATGCAGTTGTTGCCTGCATATAAAGTAGATTATTCGGCTGTAGCATCTCACCCTGCCATCCTCCTGAGTTCAGGACATAAAAAAAGCCAAAGAGGCCTGCTAAAGCCTCAATAGGACCGAGGAATAGATAGGCACGACCCAGAATCTTGAGATTCAGTAGCCTTTCCTTGGCCGGTCTCGGAGGTTTTTTCATCACCTCTACTGTTGGTCTCTCAGCACCGAGGGCAAGGGCAGGCAGCATATCTGTCCCGAGGTCAACAGCGAGTATCTGCATTATTGTAAGGGGTAAAGGTATCCTGAAGAGGGCATAGGCAAGATAAGGGACTATCTCAGGAATGTTTGATGAGAAGATGTAGCTTATGAACTTCCTGATGTTTTCATAAACAGCCCTGCCCTCCTCGATGGCATTTACGATCGTTGCAAAATTATCATCCAGCAAGATCATGTCTGCAGCCTCTTTTGCCACATCCGTACCAGCGATTCCCATAGCGATACCTATATCAGCTTTCTTAAGGGCAGGTGCATCATTTACTCCATCTCCTGTAACAGCAACCCTTTCTCCCACTTCTTTAAGAAGGGATACAATCCTCAGTTTGTGCTTGGGGGTCATCCTCGCAAATATTATCTCTTTCTCTGAAAGCCTTCCCCTGAGTTCTCTGTCATTCATCCTAATAAACTCATGACCTTCTATCACAGCAGGATTGCCCCTTAAAAGGCCGATCTCCTTTGCAACAGCAAGGGCAGTCCTGCCTCCGTCGCCAGTTATCATTATTACCTTTATTCCGGCTTCATGACATTTGCTTATAGCCTGAGGGACTTCGGGTTTTGGTGGGTCTTCAAGCCCGATTAGTCCTACGAAGGTCATGTTTTTTTCGATCTCATCAGGACTCACCCCCTCCCTTACCCTTCCCCCTTGAGGGGGAGGAATGGGTAGCGGGGCCTCATGATTTTGAATCTCCCTATATGCAAAGGAAAGCACCCTGAGTCCAATATCCATCAATGAATGGTAGGCGTTTATTATTTCCGTTTTGATATCTTCATTGAGAGGCATCACCTTTCCGTTTATCAGGATGCGACTGCATAAGGGCAGAACACTTTCCATCGCACCTTTTGTAAAGGCAGTAAATTCACCCTTTGACCCTTTATAAATAGTTGTCATCCTCTTCCTCTCTGAATCAAAGGGTATTTCTGATACCCTCTCTACTTTTAAATCTCCAATGTTTTCTCTTGCATATTTAAGGAGTGCAGTTTCGGTGGGGTCTCCTCTGTATTGTCCGTCTATGAACTTTGCATTATTACAGAAATAGGCTATCTTCATCAGACTGTCGAGTGTCGACTTTTGGCTGTCAGCTGTCCATATTTCCCTTACCTCCATCTTATTCTGTGTAAGGGTTCCTGTCTTGTCGGTGCATATGACTGTTACCGAGCCGAGGGTTTCGACTGATGTAAGGGTCTTTATCAATGCCTTCCTTTTAGCCATCCTCTGGCTCCCCATAGCGAGAGAGAGAGTAACCGTTGGAAGTAATCCTTCAGGCACATTGGCCACAATTATGCCTATGGCAAAGATGAAATTTTCCCAGAATCCCTTTCCAATAAGCTGGCCTATAAAAAAGAAGACAATACCCATCGCAGTAGCTATAAAGGCAATTATCCTCGTTACCTTAACAATCTCCTTCTGGAGGGGGCTTAACCCTGCCTCTACAGCAGCTGTAAGGTGGGCTATACGACCGAATTCTGTCCTCATACCTGTTGCAAAGGCCACCGCCTTTCCCGAACCGCTTACAACTGTTGTTCCTGCAAAGGCGATGTTTCTACTTTCTATCAGCTCACCTTCGCACGGCTCGCTCTGTAATGGCACGGACTCTGATTCTCCTGTAAGAGGTGCATTATTTACCATAAGGTATGTGGTTTCTATGAGTCTTGAATCAGCAGGAACCTTATCGCCCTCTGAAAGGATTATTAAGTCACCTGGTACGACATCTCTTGCAGCTACCTCTCTTTCCTTACCATTCCTTATAACCTTTACCCGAAAGGGAAGAAGGAGTCTCAGCTTCTCTATTGATTTCTCAGCCCTATATTCCTGAATAAAGGTGAATATGGCATTTATGAATATAACGCTGATTATTGCAAGCCCGAGGGTGAGCATTCCCTCTCTTGGATGGAGGTATTCTGAAAGAAAGGCCAGGCCCGCAGCTATCCAGAGGAGTATGGCGAGGAAATGGGTGAACTGCTTAAGAAATCTTATGGATAGAGGGGTCTTCTTTACCTCTTTGAGCTCATTGGGCCCAAATTCTAAAAAACGCCTTTTTGCCTCTTCGTCTGTAAGGCCGTTTTCTGATGTAACAAGATTTCGGAGGACTTCCTCTTTCTCGAGGTTGTTAATCTTCATGTCATAACAAATGGGAAGAGGGCACCCCAAAAAGTCAAAGACTTTTTGGGGACCCCGGTTATGATAATTATCAATGAACAATTAGTAATTAACAATTGAGCATTCATCATTCTTCTTACTTCCTATTTCCCATTTTGCCATGGCGTGGTTTGAGGATTATAAGGTCGCACGGCGTTTCCCTTAAGACATCCTCCACAGGATTGCCCTTTATAAGAGATGACAGAAGACTCCTCTCGCTTGCACCCATTATTATAAGGTCATGCCTCTTTGATGCAGCCTCGATGGTTATGCTCTTTGCAGCGGCGCCCGGTGAAAGCTTTTTCTCGAACTCGACATTGTATTTTTCAATATGTTCTATGAAATCCGATATGTCATCTGGCAGTCTCTTTTCCCACTGTGCAGGTGTTAAATGCATCTCACCATGGAAGAAACTTGTTATCGGCCTTGTTACATGAAAGATGAATATCCTTGATTTAAAACCCTCAGCCATCTTAGCGATAAAGTATGCCCTCTCCTTTATGTGATCAACCCTTGCCTTCAGGGGGGCGAGGATCTTGCGAGGATGTATCCTTCCTGTATGGACGACCCTTACCAGTGCAACCGAGCATGAGAGTTTTAGAGACAGATTTCGAGCAACAGTCCCTGCATAGAACCTCCTCTCAATATCCTCTCTCCTCGTTGATGCAAAGACTATGTCAATTCCCTTTTGTCTGACGATCCTATCAATCTCCATTACAGGATCTCCTGTCCCTATGATGCCCTCCACCTTTATGTCCATTTTTTCTGCCTCGACAGACAACCTCTTCATAACATCCTCAGCGCTGTTAAAGCTATACCCTGGTATGCCTTTTTCAGCAATGAAACAGATATATAGCTTTGATTCACATGCCTTTGCGAGGTTCAGTGCGTATCTTGCGGTGATCTCAGAATTGAGATGTTCGTTGACCGCTGAGAGGATTCTTTTGTAAATCATCTGCCCGGGATTCCCTCTTCAAATATCCCGATCTTACGGAACCTTTTAACCCTATCCTCGACAAGTTTAGCAGGCGTTTTTGTCTTAAGCTCATCGAGTGCCTTTAGTATTGCTTCTTCTATCCTCTCTGCGGTGGTCTGCAGGTCCCTGTGGGCCCCGCCAGGGGGTTCAGGTATCACCTCGTCTATGACCTTGAGTTTCAACAGGTCATGGGCCGTGAGCTTGAGGGCTTCTGCCGCTCTTGCAAACTCATCGGGACCCATGTCCCCATTTTTCTTCCACAGGATGGCTGCACAGCCTTCAGGTGATATGACAGAATAGATGGAGTACTCAAGCATATAGAGCCTGTCTGCAACCCCCAGGGCAATGGCGCCTCCACTGCCGCCTTCCCCTATCACAACGGATATTATCGGTGTCCTGAGCCTCGACATCTCCATAAGGCTCGTAGCGATTGCCTCAGCCTGCCCTCTCTCCTCTGCGCCTATCCCTGGGAATGCACCAGGGGTATCGATGAATGTCACAATGGGTTTCCTGAATCTCTCAGCAAGTTTCATAAGGCGAAGGGCCTTCCTGTAGCCCTCAGGGTGGGGCTGCCCAAAGTTCCTGAATATCCTTTCCTTTGTCCCTCTCCCCTTCTGATGCCCTATCATCATAAAGGTCACACCACTTATCTTACCAAAGCCCCCAACTATGGCTGGGTCGTCAGCAAACCTCCTGTCACCATGGAGCTCCACAAAATCCTCCGCAAGGGCCGAGATATAATCGAGGGTGTATGGCCTGTCAGGATGCCTCGCTATCATTGTCTTCTGCCATGGAGTGAGATGGGAGAATATCTCCATGCGGAGGTCTCTGGCCTTTTTTTCGAGCCTTTTTATCTCTGATGTTATATCTATGTCCCTTCCGTCAGATAGACGTTTCAATTCCTCTATCTTGCTCTCAAGGTCTTCAATTGGTTTTTCGAATTCGAGATAGTACCTCACTTTACACTCACTGCCCCTTTTCCTATCAGCCCCTCAACCCCCTCTATCAGGGCCCTGGATGGTTCTACACGAAGCCTGGCTGCAATAATCACCACACAACCATTCAATTCTATTTTTAGCTGCAACGGGCATCCTCCAGTGTGTCCGGATAAAAGCCCTTTAAGCCCTTTGAGTTTTTCTGTGGTTGCACTGTGAGATGTTATTGTTATCTCCACTACCCGTGATGGGTGATGGGTGATGAGTGATGAGGGCACCCCAAAAAGTCTCTGACTTTTTGGGGACCCCAACGCATTACGATCTCCTGCTTTAACAAGGTCATCGAGCCTGCAGATCTCTCTGGATACGAGCTTGATCCCCTTCTCTGTTTTATCTATATCGCCTTTTACAGAGACAATGACATCCTTATTCAGGATATCACTCATGCCCCTGTATAATTCAGGAAATACGATAACATCTATGCTTCCCTCTTCATCCTCAATGATCAGATATGCCATGGTCTCCGCCCTGTTCCTTGTCTTTATCCTCTTGATGCTGCTCACCACACCTGCTATCTGAACCTCCTGTCTATCAGGGATATCCTCGAGTTCAGAGGTCCTCCTTATATTCAGCGTCGATAGATCATCCCTGTATCTTGAAAGGGGATGGCCTGTAATATAAAAACCGAGCGCCTCTTTTTCGTATCTGAGGATGTCCATCTCATCCCACTTCTCTACCCCTCCACCCCCAACACCACCGAAGATGTCCTGTTGGCCAAAGAGGCTGCCGGCACCCGGGGCTCCATTTAAGACAGTCCCCAGTAGAGCCATTGCCTCTGCCCTGCCTATACTGAGGGAATCGAATGCTCCAGCCTTGATGAGGCTCTCTATAACCTTTCTATTGACCCTCTTGCTGTCTACCCGCCTGATAAAATCCTCTATCGACTTAAAGGGGCCACCTTTTTCACGGGCATCGGCGATAGACTCTATAGCCGATGAGCCTACCCCTTTGACCGCCTCGAGACCAAACCTTATCGCATTCCCTATAACCTTGAACTCCCTCCCGCTGTCATTTATATCAGGAGGCAGGATATCTATCGACATCTTTCTGCATTCTGATATAGACTTAACAATCTTGTCTGTATTGTCCATATCAGTGCTCAGGGTCGCTGCCATAAACGCCACAGGGAAGTGTGCCTTTAAATATGCAGTCTGGTAGGCAAGGTAGGCGTATGCTGCAGAATGGGATTTATTGAAGCCATACTTTGCAAAGGGCTCCATGGTTTCAAACAGCTTCGCTGCCTTTCTCTCAGAAATCCCCTTTGCAACCGCCCCCTTTATAAATGCCTCCTTCTGCCTCTCCATATCTTCAGGCCTCTTCTTTCCCATGGCCTTTCTGAGAATATCTGCCTGACCCATCGAAAAACCTGCTATCTTATTCGCAATCATCATAACCTGCTCCTGGTAGAGGATTATTCCGTAAGTCTCATCGAGTATCTCCTTCAGTTGTGGGAGTTGATATGTGATCTTTGTCTCCCCATTTTTGCGCCTTACGAAATCATCTATCCACTCCATAGGGCCGGGTCGGTAGAGTGCCACAAGGGCTATAAGGTCTTCAAATCTGTTAGGCTGCATCCTCATCAGGATATCACGCATCCCTGAACTCTCAAGCTGGAATATACCTGTTGTCTGACCCGAGCCGAGAAGCTTATATGTATCCTCATCGTCCATGGGTATACCATCGAGCGAAAGTTCAATCCCATTGTCCCTGATGTATCTGAGCGTCTTCTCTATAACAGTTAGGGTCTTGAGGCCGAGGAAGTCAAATTTCAGAAGACCGATGCTTTCCACAGCATCCATATCGAACTGGGTTGTGATTGTTCCATCTGTCGGGTTTTTGTAAAGGGGGGTGTATTGTGTCAAAGGTTCAGGGGATACAACCACTCCGGCAGCATGGGTTGAGGCATGTCTGCAGAGACCCTCAAGCCTCCTTGCTATGTCGATGAGATCCTTAACCCTTTGATTGCTGTCATACAATTCCTTTAATTGCGGCTCTGATTTCAATGCATCGTCAATGGTTATATTCAAAGTGTTAGGAATGAGCTTTGCTATCCTGTCGACCTCGGCATATGGCATGTCAAGAGACCTCCCGACATCCCTGATGGCAGCCTTTGCAGCCATTGTCCCGAATGTTATTATCTGGGCCACATGGTCCATGCCGTATTTCTTAGAGACATACGATATCACCTCTGACCTCCTGTCCTTACAGAAGTCGACATCTATATCGGGCATGCTTATCCTTTCAGGGTTGAGGAATCTCTCAAAGAGGAGGTTGTATTTTATCGGATCTATCTCGGTTATCCCGAGACAGTAAGCCACAAGGCTGCCGGCTGCAGAACCCCGACCTGGGCCAACAGGTATCCCATTCCTCCTAGCGTAGCTTATGAAGTCCCATACGATCAGAAAGTATGAGGCATAGTTCATCCTGTTTATTATATTCAACTCTGTTATGAGCCTGTCTTTATATATCTCTGGCGGATTATGGCCAAACCTATCCTTCAGGCCCTTCATTGCCAGGTCTTCGAGGAATGCATCAGGGGATAGCCCGTTTTCCACCACATACATCGGCAGCAGGGTCGCCCCGAGATTGAACTCTAAGTTGCATCTTTCAGCAATCTCCCTGGTCGATAGTATAGCAGCAGGGACATCGGCAAAGGCCGCCTTCATCTCCTCAGGCGATTTGAAATAAAAGCCGTCGGATTCGAACCTCAACCTCTCCCTGTCATTAACCGTCTTGCCTGTCTGGATGCAGAGGAGTATATCATGTGCGCGGGCATCTTCCTTCTTCAGGTAGTGGCAGTCATTGGTTGCGACTATTCCTATATGGAGCTCATCTGCAAGGGCGATCAGCTTTTTGTTTACCCTCTCCTGAGATTCCAGGCCGTTGTCCTGAACCTCGATATAGAAATTCTCGGGGCCGAGGATATTCTTATACTGAAGGGCGCTCTGCCTGGCATCATCCAGCATATCCCTACTTAAGTAGTAAGGGACCTCTCCCTTGAGACATGATGAAAGGCCGATGAGTCCTCCACTATACTGCGACAGCAGGTCCTTGTCTATTCTCGGTTTATAGTAGAAGCCCTCTGTATATGCCTTTGTCACAAGGGTTACGAGATTCCTGTAACCAGTATTATCTCTGGCAAGAAGGATCAGATGGAACGAATGCTCAGGGGTATTTACCTCCTTCTTTTCGAAACGGCTCGAAGGGGCCACATAGACCTCGCAGCCGATTATCGGTTTTATCCCTGCCTTCGATACCTTTTTGTAAAAATCTATCGCACCGAAGAGATTGCCATGGTCAGTTATAGCGAGGGCAGGCATTCTGTAAAACGATGCAAGCTCTACAAGCTCTCTTATCTTAATCGAGCCATCCAGCAGGCTATACTCTGTGTGGAGATGGAGAGGAACGTAATCCGAATGGTGCATATAAAATATTAACCTATCGAGGCATCCAAGTTCAACTTAAGCTGAAATAAATTCAGGGTGAGGGCACCGCAAAAAGTCAAGGACTTTATGTGCTTAGTTATGCAGGAGAGTCTCCATCAGATTTGAAGGGGTCGTCAATTCAGCAGACCCTCATCATGCCTTGGTGGCGGGGGGAGGATTTGAACCTCCGACCTTCGGGTTATGAGCCGATTTAAAAGAATAAAGCCTTGTAAGGCAACGATAACCAATATTAAGATTATCAATGCCTTGCAGGGCTTTTTATAAGGCAGTATAAATCAGACGATAGGCATTTTTGATGTTATTTGGTTAGAAAACAGTTAGAAACTGATGGTGAACGAAACATATGTGACCTTGCTAAAGAAACACCCACCAAATCAACGGAGAGGCCTTAACCGGGGCCTTCTCTCTTTACAAAATCCTAAAAGGTTTACTACCATTATGATAGATATTTTACCCGATAAGGAGGCCTTATGAAAAAATTAATCGTTAGCCTGTTATTAATAAGTTCTTCTGCATTTGCATGGGACAATATATGTGACCTTGCTAAAGACACACCCTACATGACCTCTGTTAAGTTGAATGAGTTCTTTAAGAAGGAGATGGAGGATCGCCTATTTGAAGGTAGAGGTTTCGTTAGAAATGTTCGAGCTTTTGGCTCTGGCTGGGTGGTTGTAGTCGATTGTGGGAATGATATATTGGTAAATGTAGTTACTTCATCATCAAGCGTGAAAGATTTGAAGACAGGTCAAGATGTGAACTTTTCAGGCAGATGTAAATATTCATTTAGGCGGTTCTATAGAGATACTAAAAGGACTTATCAGTTATTTGAGCTACAAGA
>JBBISG010000043.1:0-14674 GCA_037441365.1 Nitrospirota bacterium | reverse complement strand
ATGATAGGGTCTTTATGGTGGAGGCTCGCTCTACTCCGAGATTTGATGACATAAAGGAGATTAAAGAAAAAAGCGAGAGGTTCTTTGAGTTTTTTCCAGAGCATAAGGGCAAGGAATTGATAGTTATCTTTGGCAGCATAACCTTTCCTGAGAATGTAATTCGACAGGCAAGTAAAAATATGATATATGTCCTTGCATGGAGGGAATGGGAGTATATGGACATATTGAATTTTGAGGAGGCATCAAAGGCTAAACGTAAATAGGTTATACTTTTTGCCTATTCGGTAAGATTGGAATAGAGGCCATTTTCTGGGGATGGGTAATAATGTCTTAGAAGAACTATCCTGGTATCGTCTTCAGACCGAGTTACTTAATACCCGCCTCATTCCTTCTGCACAGGCCCATCCTGTCCCTGTATTTGAGGCAATTATAAAAGGCACGAGCAATTCCGCAAACCATAATTCTCCTTTAGTATTTCACATAAAAAACAGGGGACATACCTTTAAACTGAGGACTCATGATAAGGTCATGCTTGAGATATTATTTTTTCTTTGTAGCGCTGACGATGTATTAAGGTGGAAGGATGCCTTTATCAGCTATCTGAGCCATCCTGAAACTGGCAAAAATTTCGATATCCTCACAATATCTGAGCCTCAACATAGAACACTTAAGGATATATATTTTGAGATGGGAGAAGTTCCCCTGGAAGGTGAGATCTGTCTTGAGTTTCTTGTGCCTTTTCACTTCAAGCACGACAAAGACAAGCCAAGAACTTTTATCACAAAAGAGACCTTTGTTAATGCCTTCATAAATCGTATAAAAAGAATTTTTGGAATAGATGTCAAGGTTAATCATATTGAAGCGTTTCATTTGCTTCCCTATTACTGGCATTACACAGAGATCAAACATTCGTCCCATTCACAGAAAGGACATACCCAGTTTATTAATGGATGCTCAGGAAAGCTTTACATTAAAGGCAGATGGGCTGAGTTTGCACCCTTTATTGTGCTGGGTAGTGAAATTCATACAGGAACAAAGCTTTCTAATTCCTATGGGTATTACATACTTCACAAAGACGCCCCGGGATATTTTGATAGGCGTATTGTCAACAAAAGTGCGATTATCTCTGTAATCCAGGATGTCTTTGAGAAATATGATATCTCTGACTTGATACATAAAGAATGCAGGCCTTCCGACCCCTCAGGTATTGAATTGAATGAAGATGCACTTGCTGAAGAGATTATCAAGGAGCTCATTACCGGAACATATTCACCACAGCCTAACACAGCATTTCAGATTAAAAAGAAGGATGGCAGTTTCAGGATGGTTGAACAACTTTCCCCCAAAGATCTTATAGTCTCACAACTACTGTTAAAATTTCTTTCTGAACCTTTTGACAGGATATTAGAACATGCTGCTATTGGCTTCAGAAAAGGCATATCAAGGCAAAAGGCAATAGAATTATTCAAAGATGCGGTTAATCAGGGCTATCACTATGTTATAGAATCAGATATAGAGGACTTTTTCCCCTCTGTAAATCTTGGCATTTTACGACTGCTTATAGAACATTACATGCCTTCGAAAGATGTTATTACCAGAACGACAATCAATAAGCTCTTGCTTAATGGCTACATAGAATCAGGGACATCTTATCAGAGAACAAAGGGATTAGCCCAGGGCAGTCCTCTATCTCCTCTCTTTGCAAACCTCTATCTTGATACCTTTGATGAGCAGATAGCAGCGATGAACCTCAAACTGATTCGTTATGCCGATGATTTTGTGATCCTTACAAAGTCAAAACAGGAGGCTCAGGAAGCCCTCCTTAAAACCGAGTCCTTTTTATCAGATCTTGGCCTCAGACTCAAAAAGGAAAAGACTTTTATCAAGAGCGTTTTTGACGGCTTTGAGTTTCTTGGGATCAGATTCGAAAAAGGCGAAGTTACCGTAAAATCAGAAGAAGAGATCAGGAGCTTTAAAAAGCCACTCTATATAACAGAACCATATGTCTTTATCTCCCTTAATGGGGAGACCATCAATATAAAAAAAGATGGTAAGACAATAGAGAGCATACCCATCAGGCGACTGAGCGAGATAATAACAATGGGAAATGCGGCCTTCTCGACATCCCTGATTAAGAGATGCACGGAGTGGAACATTCCACTAACACTTACCCTCGGGTCAGGTTATTTTGTTACCACCGTTAAGCCTGAAACAAAGAATCATTTTGACATCGCCTACTTACATGCCAGGAAGTACTATAGCCTTTCTGATGCATTAAGGCTCGAGATAGCTAAAGATATAGTCAGGGCAAAGATAGAAAACTATATTACCCTTTTCCAAAATAAGAGATTTTCTGCAGAGGAGCCGATCTTAAATGTTCTTAACAAGTCTCTGTCTTCTATAAATTCATCATCAGAGATCAATGAACTAAGGGGCATTGAGGGAATAACCACAAGAAGGACCTTCGAGGCATTGAACACCCTTATAGATAACCCTGCCTTTCATATAAAACACCGCAGAAGAGAAAGACCTGACAGGATTAATTCCCTGCTCAATTTTGCGCATTATCTGGTGTTTTCGAGGATTAATGCAACATTGAGGGCAGTGGGCCTTAATCCATATCTCGGATTTCTTCATGAACCCGAAAGCAGGTATGAATCCCTTGCTGCAGATATTCAGGAACCCTTTCGGGCACAAACGAAGGCTTGATAGTCAAGATATTGAATCTCAGGATAATAAAAGAGGATGACTTTACAGAGTCAGAAACTGGCAATCATCTTACAAAAGAGGCCACAAAGGTCTTTTTAAACAACTTTGAGGCAGAACTGGAGAGAAGGACTCGCAGGAGTGTCCCGTCCCTTAAAGACCAGATTTATCTCCAGATTATAAGAATCAAACAATTTATGCTCAAGGATGAACACCTGACCTTTTACAGGTGGAAGGGGTAGACCTGTGGCTCGGTTTTCTGATTATGCAGTTGTATATGACATAACAGACGACCTTGAAAGGGCGAGGATAGATAAGGTGCTCAAGGGGTTTGGCTTCAGGGTTCAGAAGAGCGTTTTTGAATGCAGAATGGATAAAAAGACAAAAAATGAACTGGTTCAGAAGTTAAGGGACCTGAATATAAAGACCGGATTTATAAAAATTTACAGGCTCGAGTTTTACTATAAGAGTGACATTATAGGCGAAATAAAGGATAACGATGACATTGATAACGGCTATGCCTTTGTGGTGTGTCTTTGAAGCTGATGGGGTTATATGGTTTTGGATCGGGAATCATGATGATTATAAATTAAGTGAACTGCTGGGACACAAGACTATTGCCATGACCATGAGGTATGCGCATCACTACCTCGAGAGCCTGAGGTCGAGTATTGAGGTATTAGATTCATGTCACGTTTGTGTCACGGTGAGGGCAGAGCATGTTTGACCGGATTACAGAAAATCCTTTAAAATCAATTATGCGAGAGTGGCGGAACTGGCAGACGCGCTGGACTTAGGATCCAGAGGAGAGATCCGTAGGGGTTCGACTCCCCTCTCTCGCACCACTATAACCCTTTCTTCTTCAGACCCTCTAAGTATTCTTCCCATTCTACTGGCAGCATATGCCTCTTTTTGTTGTTACACTCCTTGCATGCAGGAACCACATTCCCCTTCCTTGATTTCCCTCCCCTGATTATCGGAACGATGTGGTCCATTGTGAGGTCTCCGGGACTCACCCTCTTTCCACAGTAATAGCAGATGCCTGCAGAACACCTCCTCTTCCACCACTGTGTCTTCCTGAGATCGCGGGCCTTAGCCTTTTCCCTCTTTATATCATCCTCTGTAACATGGGAGATGAATGATTCCATAGTTCTATTTTATCTCATTGTAGAGCACACACCTATTTCTCCCATTTCTCTTTGCATAATAGAGCGCCTGGTCTGCCTTCTCGATCAGTCCCTCTCTATTGCCTGCATCGTAGGGAGATGTGGCAGTGCCGATGCTCACTGTCACCCTGATCTCATTTCCATCAATATAGAATCTCTTATCCATTACAGACCTCCTCAGCCTCTCAGCCATGATCTGAGCCCCTTCATGGTTAGTGCCTAACAGTACTGCAGCAAACTCTTCTCCTCCATACCTTGCAGGGATGTCGGTGTCCCTTATCGTTGCCTTTATTACCCCTGCAACTCCTCTCAGAATCTCGTCTCCAGCAGGGTGCCCGAAGGTGTCGTTGATCCTCTTGAAGAAGTCTATATCTATGAGGAGGAGAGAGATGGGGTCTGGAAGGCGCTGCAGTCTCTTGAACTCTTCAGCGAGTCTCTCCTGGAAGTGGCGGTGGTTGAAGAGGCCTGTGAGACCGTCAGTTATGGCCAGCCTCTCAACCTCTGAATAAAGCCTTGCATTAATAAGGGATGTGGATGCTTGGTTGCCGAGCACCTCCAGTAGCTCGATCTGGTAAGGGCTGAGGGCATTGACCCTCTCTGATAGAAAGACGAGTATGCCGATCTGTTCCTTCTCGTAGATAAGGGGCAGCATGAAGATCGAACCTGCCTCACCTGTCTTGAACGGTAATAAGGGTGTACGGTTGTTCCTTAAATCTGATAGATAAACAGGCTCTCTGTTCCTATAAAACATCCCTATAAGTGTACCTCTGAAGCTGAAGAATCGTTCCTCAGGGGGGAGGAAGCCAAGCTGGTGGAGAAGCTCAAACCTGTCTCCCTCCTGCACGAAGAGGGCTATAGATAGCGGGGCTATCTTGTAGGATGCCTCTATCAGCCTCCTTGCAATGACCTCCACCTTCAGTGATGTAACGAGCCTTGAACTGCCCTCGTGGAGGATCCTCAGTCCTGAATGTGCCCTCTTTATCTGGGAGTTGATCCGCTCCCTCTGAAGGGCCCTCGAAACCTGGTTGGAGAACATCTGAAGTATCTTAAGATCTGAACTGTTGAATGCACCATGCCTCTTGCCCTCCACTGCAATCACGCCCGTGACATAGCTTCCATCAATTACAGGTGATGCGATTAGAGATGATACAGCGATATGGCCGGCATCCTTTGCAGGATCGTAAATAATGGACTGCCTTTTCCTTATGCACGCCTCTAATAGAGCCCTGTCAAAACCGATGCTCGGGTTTTCCTCTGTTGAACATCTGAGGCTCAGGCTGCCATCCCTTAATGCGAGCATACTTGCTGAGTCTGCTGACAAAAGCTGTTTGATGATGAGAAGGCTCTCCCTTATCTCCTCGTTTGCCTTGATGGTGGATGACAGATGCTGGGAGATAAGGCCTTCATCGCTTATAATCCCCATGTCAGTCGCTGAGTCGATGTCTCGAGCCTCTTCTGTTATTGATGTAAGGGATCTTTTTATCCTGTCCCTCTCCTTCCTCATCCTTGAAAAGATTACTGATGTCGTGATAGCAGTCGATGCTATGATAATGCTGAAAGAGACCTCCTCTATAAGATTGCCGTACATGAGATGACGCACCTCAAGTAGCAGGACAGAAATGCCCAAGGGGATGATCGTCTCAGGGCCGTAGATGGTAGAAAGCATTATAAGAAAGGGGGCATAGGCAATGTGAAGCCATTCATGTCCGAGGGCCTGTATGGTGCCGGCCATCAAGACACCAAAAGAAGACAGCGTCTCGACGGTGTATTTCCCCTGCCTCTTTATAAAGGCGAGATAAGAATAGAGCATTGCAGGCACAAGGGAAAAGAAAAACCAGACAGGGGGCCTTGCAGCCGGGAGGCCAAGGGCCATTGTAGCGTATGCTACAAGGAGAAGGAAAGGGGGAATTATCCGTTTTATTCTGAGGGAATACCTGCCCGGGGGTTTTACTCCCCGAACCGCCTGTTTGCCTCTTCCCTGTAAAACTTTCTGTAAAGTACCTCCCACTCAGGGCTCCCCTCAACAACCTTCCTTGAAAAGGACTCGAGTTTCTTTCTGACCGATGAATCTATATCCTCGCTGATCTTGAGGAATGCAACAATTGAACGCTTTATCTCACGTCTTACCCTGCCTTCCTCATCCTTGAGTCTGACGAGATTCCTATCAGTAAGCCCTTTTAGAAGGACATGGGTGAGGTGGGTTATCTTCTCATCAGAAAGCATCAAAGGATGAGGCCCCTCTCCTCTACTATCTTCTTCTTTGTAAGTTCAAACATCCTTCTGTAATCGAGCCGTCCCTTTTCGATCTCTGTGGTGTACTTTTTGAGCAATTCCCTGACCTCCTCATTCACCCTGTCTTCTACCATGAGCTCATCCATGATAAGCTTTTCAGCCTCGGATATAAGCACCTCTACTGGCAGCAGTGATTCGATAAGCCCTTTTTTGAGCAGGTCATCTATTATCTTCCTTGTTATAAGGGGAACCCACGACTTCGGGATTCTCATCTATTTTTCCACAAACGACAGAAGGGCAATATTTCTTGCCCTTTTGATAGCCTCGGTCAATTCTCGCTGGTGTCTGGCGCATACCCCTGTCATACGCCTCGGAAGGATCTTGCCCCTCTCGGTTATATACCCCTTCAATGTCCTGGTGTCTTTATAGTCAATGTATTCTGTCTTCTCTGCGCAGAACCTGCAGAACCTTCTTCTTTGAAATCTCCTCTGCTGCAATGATTCCTCCTTTATCTGTTAATGCTTGATTTGAATCTGTGATGCGTGATCCATGGGTGATGAAGGATATACTCACACTCATGACCACTGCCCATAACCCGATTAAAATGGCTCAAGGTCTGTTGACTCCTCAGGTGTAGGGATTTCGGTGTCTGCCGCTGTATCTTCAGAAGGCTTCCTCGACAGAAACCTGACTGTCTGTGCCACAACCTCGAACTTGCTCCTCTGCTGACCTTCGGATTCCCATCTCCTCTCCTGGAGCCTCCCCTCTACGAGAATTGATTTGCCTTTGCTGAGATAGCGGCTGCAGGTCTCTGCCTGTTTCCCGAATGTGACTATGTCAATAAAGAGGGTCTCCTCTTTGACCTCGCCGCCTGCAGATTGTCTCCGTGAATTTACAGCAATCCTGATCGTCGCTACAGGTGTCCCCTGCGGCGTATATCTGAGTTCAGGGTCCTTCGTGAGGTTGCCGATCAATATAATCCTGTTATACATCTGGCCTCCCCTTACTGCAGGGCTGGGGTCGGGGTGGTTAATGCATCACCCGGCCTTGCTGCTGCATCAGGCACAGCCGCTATATTAGCAGCCTGTCTTTTGTCTAGTTTAATCACCATGTATCTTATCACAGGGTCGAAGACCTTATAAAGGTCCTCGAGCTTCTTGATAAGGGATGGGGCTGCCTTGAAGATGAGCAGGATGTAGTAGCCCTTTTTATGCTTTTTGATCTCGTAGGCAAGCCTCTTTCTGCCCCAGATGTCGGCCTTGAGTATCTCGCCGCCTGAATTTGTTATCAGGTCTTTAATCCTGACTGTGGCCGCCTCGAGCTCTTCATCTGTGAGAGAGGCATTGAGGATTGTGATGCTTTCATAGATGTTCATCGAACACCTCCTTCTGGATATTCCCAATTCAATGGGTCCGCCTGAGGCCAATGACCTATGAGCGGAAAAGCCCTCGCCCCTTGGTCCACGACCCAGAAACGAGAGCAAGGAGATACAGGGCGTTTTGAGTGCCAGACACCATCTTATTTATAACATAGCTATGAAATAAAATCAATCACACTACTAAATCGAGTCCATCTGTGGCAAATTTTCTTTTCATGTAAAATAGACACCTATGAGCGAAGGTGATCGCGACAGGTTTTCAGCGCTCTATGTCAGGGATTTCAGGATCTTCTGGATAGGCCAGATGATCTCTTTCTCAGGCACATGGATGCAATCGATCGCACAGGGCTGGCTCGTCTATTCACTCACAAGGTCACCCTTTTATCTTGGTATTGTCGCTGCGGCTTCATCCATGCCTGTCCTGCTATTTGCGCTCATCGGTGGTGTTGTTGCAGACAGACTCGCTAAGAGGAGGCTTCTCATCATCACCCAGACATTGTCTATGTTACCGGCAATCCTCCTCGCCATACTCACACAGCTTAAGATTATAACGGTAGAGGAGATCATCGTCATTGCCCTTTTCCTCGGAACGGTGAATGCCTTTGATGTGCCGGCGAGGCAGTCCTTTCTCTCAGAGATGGTCCAGAAGGGCCGCCTGTTAAATGCCATAGCACTGAACTCCGCTGCCTTTAACGGGGCCAGGATCATAGGCCCTGTGATAGCAGGCCTCACAATCGCCTCCATGGGGATTGCGGTATGTTTCTATATTAATGCCATAAGTTTTCTTGCAGCAATAGTAGCGCTCCTGATGATAAAGACCGGTGCAAGTATCGTTGAAAGGCGGATGCAGCGATTCTCTGTCAGGTATCTCAGATCTAATTTATCAATCCTTTTCCGTGACCTCACAGAAGGGCTCAGATTCGTTAGGGCAGAAAGGAATGTCTCGAGGATTATGCTCCTGGTGGCCACTTTCAGCCTCTTCGGGATGCCCTTTGTCAACTTTCTGCCCGTATATGCAGAAGACATACTCAGGGTGGGCCCGAAGGGACTCGGCTTCATGGCTGGTTCGGCAGGGGTCGGTGCCTTTACTGCGGCGATTCTGATTGCCTTCAGGGGCGAGATCAGTGAAAAGGGACGGTATATGTCAATTGCGAGTCTTATATTTGCTGCCTCCCTATTGGGTTTTTCCCTGTCAAAGAATTATGCCCTCTCACTGGTAACACTGATTCTTGCTGGCTTGGGTGTGGTGGGTTTCCTCGCAATCGGTAATAGTTTTATCCAGCTATCCACGCCTGATAGGCTCAGGGGGAGGGTGATGAGCGTATATACCCTTGTTTTCTTCGGGATGGCGCCAGTCGGAAATTCCATCATGGGTTTCATTGCCGACACATTAGGGACAGCATCTGCTATCTCCATCGGGTCCTTCCTTTGTCTCTTTGCGGCCTTCTTGTTGTCGGGACACCTCAGGGCCATGAAGCTTGAAAAACATCCCCCGATGTATTAGTCTTTTTCATGAAGATCCTCGCTATCGAGACATCAACAATGCTTGGCGGCATCGCCATCATGGGCGAAGCAGAGGGACTTATAATGGAGGTAAGGCTCAATGTCAGGTCTACCCATTCTGAAAGGCTGATGTCAGAGATAGATCATGCATTGAAACAGGCAGGAATGAAGATAACAGACATGGATGTATTTGGGATAAGCATAGGGCCTGGTTCTTTTACAGGGCTGAGGGTCGGGTTAAGCACTGTAAAGGGTTTTTCATATGCAACAGGGAAACCAGTCGTTTCGATACCAACACTCGAGGCATTTGCATGGAATTTCCCTTTCAGTCCCTATCCTGTCTGTCCAATGCTCGATGCGCGGAGCGGTCTTTAAATGGAGGGGAAAAGGGGTCCCCCAAAAATCAAAGATTTTTGGGGGTGTCGGTGGGGTCACCGAAAAATCGCAAGATTTTTTGGGGTGTCGGTGCGGTTTTGAGAGGGTTCTGGAGGAGGCATCCATGAGGCCTGCCGAACTTCTAAAGGCCATTGATGGACCGACCATCTTTGCAGGTGAGGGCGCAGAACTTTACAGGGACCTTATTCTGAATATCGCAGGCGAAAAGGCCATATTCCCTGCCCCTCAATTTATGGTCCCCTCGCCTGCAAATGCTGCCTATATTGGACTGAGGAAGGCGGTGAATGGAGATTTTTCAGAACCTGTTAACCTTATCCCCTTCTACATACGAAGGTCAGAGGCAGAGATAAAATATAAAAAGAAATGAGGCAGATTTCTATAAGGGATATGCTTCCGCAGGATATCAGCTCAGTCATCCAGATAGAAAGGATGTCTTTTTCCACTCCATGGTCGGAGTCCTCTTTTTTCACAGAGGTCTCCAGACCCCATTGCATAGCGAGGGTCGCCCTGCTCAATAATACTCTGGTTGGTTATATATGCTGCGAATGGGTAGCGGATGAGGCACATATACTTAACCTTGCGGTACATCCTGATTACAGAAGGATGGGCATAGCCACTGCACTGATACAGAATATCATGGATGAGCTCAGGATAAGGTCATGCAGATACATATATCTTGAGGTCAGGGACTCAAACTATATCGCAAAGAGGCTTTATGGCGGCCTTGGTTTTAAGATCGTGGGCATCAGGAAAGGATACTATACATCACCAAAAGAGGATGCTGTCATCATGATGCTCGAGGTTTAGACGCCTTACCGGGGCCCCCAAAAGGTCTTTGACCTTCTGGAGTACCCTTCTTTTCGGTCTCAATAATCCCCTTAATGAGTCCCATGAGGTTATCCCTTATCCTCTTATTCTTTATCTGCCTGAAAAGGCTCAGCAACATCACCTCATCCTGAGACATACCCTCACCATAAGGCGTGATGGCCTCTGCCGCTTTAAGTTCCTTAGCCGGCAGCAGGCTGAAAGGTTCGATCCCAAGGGCATCTGCAATCTGGAAAAGCCTCGACAGTGTGAGTTCACTCTGCCCCTTTTCATATTTCTGTATCTGCTGATAAGACACGCCTATCCTCTCTGCAAGCTGCATCTGGGACATGCCCAACGCCTTCCTTGTCTTTCTTATCATGTTTCCGATGTATGTTTTGTATTTCTGCATAAAATCTCAATCCACGGATAATGACATTTTGCTTATAGGTTAAAGAAAAGTCTATAAACCCAGAGTAGCAAGATATTGACAAAAACAACTTAGAGTGGTAATCATAGTGTATCAGCATGGCAGGAAGGATACTGATTATAGATGACGACTACCTCATAAGAAAGCTCCTGAGGGATTTTTTCGAGCTTCTCGGATATGAGGTCCTCTGTCTCGAAAGGGCCAGAGACGCCCTATCGATGGTAAAGGCAGAATGTTTTGATATTGTCATAACAGACTATTCCATGCCCGACATGGATGGTATTGAGCTTACCCGGGTTATCCGTCAGATCAAACCATCCCTCCCTATCATAGGCATCAGCGCTGCATGCGATGAAAGGAGATTTCTTGATGCGGGCGCAGACCACTTTATTCCAAAACCCTTTGAATTGAAGCGCTTGAAAAATACAGTGGAAGAACACCTGAAGGCATTTTAACTGTCCTGACACGTTACAGGCGATAGGCGATGGGCGACAGGCAAGAGAACAAAAACCTATAGCCTACTGCCTGTGGTCTGTAAAAATACTTGACAAATTTAGTAAACTATTTTATATTAGGCTATGCTTAGATTATCAACAAAGGGGCAGTATGGGGTCAGGGCAATGTTTGAGATAGCGCGAGGCTATCCTGAACAGCCTGTGACTATAAAGGAGATATCAGAAAGGCAGGATGTATCGGTCCCATACCTTGAACAGATATTGAACAAGCTAAGGAGGGCAGGCCTTATAAAGAGCATGAAAGGGCCAGGAGGGGGTTATCTGCTTGCCAGAAGACCCGATGAGATAAGCATCGCATCCATCCTCAATGAGCTTGAAGGCCCGGTTGCTATCACCTCCTGTCTCGACCCTGATGAGGGATGCTCGAGGGTTGACGGCTGCGTCATTCATCTTCTATGGAAATCGCTCGGCGTAAGGATAGAGGCATTCCTGGGGACTATCACACTGGATGACCTTATCAGGGTGGGGGCAGGACGGCACATCACCACCCCTATCTTTGGCAATGCTGATAAATATTAGGGGTTTAATGTGGTATGGCGCTTAAGTTTGTCGAGAATATAAAGCCTGATGTAACAGCGGATATAGTCTATATGATGTGCCCCATGCACCTTCTAAAGCTGGATGAGGAGATAAAGCACCTTGAAAGGGGGCAGATACTCGAAATCCTCACCGATTATGACGGTGCACTTGAAGACATACCGAACTGGTGTGAAAAGACAGGGAATGAGTTCCTCGGCATAGAGGACTCAGGGGATTTTTTTAAACTCTATATAAGGAAAGTGAGGTAGATATGAGAAGGTGCTATTTTGACCATGTAGCAACAAACCCGTTGCATCCTGAGGTCTTTGAGGCGATGGTGCCGTATTTTAAGGAAGACTTTGGCAATCCACTCAGCCTTTACGACCTCGGCATGAAGGCGAGGAGCGCCATAGAAAATGCGAGGGCCCAGGTGGCATTCCTCATCAACTGCAAGCCCTCAGAGATAATATTCACTGCCAGCGGTGCAGAATCAAACAACTTCGCCTTAAAAGGGATTGCATTTGCAAGGCAGAATGAAGGCAGACATATTATTGTCTCGAGAATGGAACACCATTCAATACTCAACCCTGCAAGGTTTCTCGAAAAGATGGGGTTTGCAGTCACATATCTCACTCCGGATAAAGATGGCGTGATAGACCCCGATTCTGTCAAGAAGGCGATAACAAAGGAGACAATCCTGATATCTATAATCCATGCAAGCAGCGAGGTCGGGACCATAGAGCCGATAAAGGAGATAGCGAGGATCGCAAAGGCAAACAGGGCAGTATTCCATACAGATGCTGTAGCATCAACAGGCAACATACCCATAGATGTTAAGGACCTTGGCGTAGACCTTCTGAGCATGTCGGCTCACCAGTTCTACGGACCCAAGGGCGCTGCTGCCCTCTATGTAAGGGAAGGACTCAGGATCGTTCCACTGATTTACGGCGGGATACAGGAAGGCGGCAGAAGGGCAGGGACAGAGAATGTTCCTGCCATAGTGGGCATGGGAAAGGCTGCAGAGCTTGCAAAGGCAGAGATGGATGAGAGGGTAAAACATTCAAGGAGGCTGAGAGACAGACTCATCGATGGTGTCCTTAAGATAGACAGCGTATACCTGACAGGGCATCCCACAGAGAGGCTCCCAGGGCACGCGAGCTTCACGGTAGAGTATATAGAGGGCGAGTCCATGCTTCTTCTCCTCGCATCAAAGGGCATATATGTTGCCAGCGGCTCTGCCTGTTCTTCAAAGGCATTGAAGGCATCCCCTGTTCTGCTCTCGATGGGGATACCTGCAAGCCTTGCGCAGGGCTCGATAGTATTCACCCTCGGAAGGGAAAATTCGGACGATGACATAGATTACCTGCTCAATGAATTTCCACCGATAATAAAGAGGCTGAGGGAGATATCCCCATTTGCCAAGGGGTGGGAGGAAAAAGAGGAAGGACATAAATGTTATACAACAACGGCAGGGCCACAAACGAACTAACAGGAGGTAAATATGTATAGCGAAAAGGTAATGGACCATTTTATGAACCCGAGAAATGTCGGTGAGATCCCTGATGCAGATGGTGTAGGGACAGAAGGGAATCCCACATGCGGTGATGTTATGAAGATATTTATCAAGGTGCAAGACGGCAAGATCGTCGACGCAAAATTCAAGACCTTCGGATGTGGCGCATCTATCGCTGTCAGCAGCATGGTCACAGAGATGATCAAGGGAAAGACCATTGAGGAGGCACTGTCTATATCCAAGGAGACAGTGGCTGATGCCCTCGACGGTTTACCCCCGCAGAAGATGCACTGCTCAAACTTAGGTGCTGACGCCCTCAAAAAGGCGATAGAGGATTACAGGAGCAAACACCCTACTTCCTGACCCTGACCCCTATCTATAAAGCAGAAGGGGGCCCCTTTTTGAAGACCCCAGGAGCGTAAGAAAACAGAGCGGATATTACGATTTACAAATACTGATTTAAGCTGTTAAAATAAGACATTTTGGAGAGGTGGCCGAGCTGGTCGAAGGCAGCCGCCTGCTAAGCGGTTGTGGGGGTAAAACCTCACCCAGGGTTCGAATCCCTGCCTCTCCGTAAGACAGTGAAAGTGAAAATACACATTCACTTTAGTAAAGGGGAATTGAACAGGGAGAGAGGATGCCATAAGGAGGTCTTGCGATGAAGATGATTTTAGCATTAGGTCTTGGAGTTATTATGCTTGTGTCTGTTCCCGCCTGCAAGAAGAAGGAACAGAAGCCGGTTCCGCAGGCTCAGCAGACGACATTTGTCCACGGCATGCCCGTATCAAAGGGCGAAACAAAGGTTATCGTTCCTGAAGGTGTAAAGGGTAGATGGGCAGCAGTAAAGATAGTTGTAGAGGACAAATCTACGAGGAAGGCGCAGGAGTTTACTGTCAATCTCAACAGTGAATTTAAGATACCGGACTCTGGACTGAGGGTCTTCGTGGGAGAATTTCTCCCCGACTTCAAGATGGATGTAGGGTCAATAACATCAGCATCAAACAACCCTAATAACCCTGCGGTGGGAATAAGGGTGTTGGAGGGCGACAAACAGATATTCCCCGAACAAGGGAAACAGTGGGGATGGCTCTACTCGAGGTTCCCGATGATCCACCCCTTTGAACACCCTAAATATGGCCTTACCCTGAAAGAAGGGATAAAGAAGGGGTAAGGGGGTCCCTCTTCTGTCTTCTGTTTTCTCTGTCTTTTGGGACCCCGTTGCAGCGCCCATAGCTCAGCTGGATAGAGCGTCGGACTACGAATCCGCAGGTCGGGGGTTCGAATCCTCCTGGGCGCGCCATATTTCCTATTTAATGAAGAACAAGAATGACCTTTATTTTATGAGGCTGGCACTGGAAGAGGCCTGCCTCGCATATTCGAAAGGTGAGGTGCCTGTGGGTGCAGTCCTTGTTATTGATGACAGGGTAGTGGCTAGGGCGCATAATCAGAGGGAGGGCCTCAATGACCCGACAGCCCACGCCGAGATTATTGCGCTGCGTGAGGGTTCAGGGG
>JBBISG010000042.1:0-15061 GCA_037441365.1 Nitrospirota bacterium | reverse complement strand
AAACGACCATCAGGATTACAGCCTTTGTCTTCAACGTTCAAGCCCCTCATGACTCATAGTTTAACCCGAATATATAATGGTTAAATAAAAACCGTGGCAGTTAAAGGTTAAAAGTCGAAAGCGTTTATAGCGTTTGTTGCGTTTATAGCGTTTAGGGATTAGGTGTTAGGTGTTAGGTGTTAGGACTGAACCCTGAACCCTAACCCCTATCCTGTTCGATAAACCCGATAACTCAATTATAACAAAATTGCATATTCGCCAATGCAAGGTAAAGTGCAAGGTAAAGGGTCAGGTCTACACACCTGTGTGCAAAGTCAATTGAAGTAAGTCCTTTGGTAAGGGACCCTTACTTACCTACCATCAATTCACCCCTGATAGCATGGCAGCATCGTCTGCCTCTACAAAGACCGGTGTGCCTGTCTCAAGGATGACTTTAACCCTGTGAGTATCTTTGAATCTGCCCTTTAATAAATCCTCTGCGAGAGGGTCCTCTATCTCCTTCTGGACAGCTCTCCGCATCGGCCTTGCACCATAAGTAGGCTGATAATATTTATTGATTATCCATTCTTTAACGGCATCCTCAACCTCGATGAAGAGGTCATGTTCCATGAGTTGTTTGTTCAATTCGTTGATCAGCAGATCGATGATCGACACCAGATGCCCTTTGTCGAGCGGATGGAAGACCACTATCTCATCCACACGGTTTAGAAATTCAGGATTAAAGGTCTTCTTAAGCTCGTGCAGGACATTATCCTTTATCTTCTGATAGGTATCCTCCGGTGAAGTCCTCTGAAAACCAAGCGGGGTGGCCTTTTCTATTATCCTGGCACCGAGATTGGAGGTCATAATGATGACCGTATTCTTGAAATTCACCTTCCTGCCGTAGCTGTCAGTAAGGACACCCTCATCAAGAACCTGTAGAAGTATATTGAAGACATCAGGATGGGCCTTCTCGATCTCATCAAAGAGGATTACCGAATAGGGCCTCTTCCTTATCTTCTCGGTAAGCTGGCCCCCTTCGTCATAGCCTATATACCCAGGCGGTGCTCCTGTCAATTTTGAGACATTGAACCGTTCCATATACTCTGACATATCGATCTTGATAAGGGCATTTTCATCGTCAAAGAGGAACTCTGCCAGGGCCTTTGCAAGCTCTGTCTTCCCGACACCTGTCGGTCCGAGAAAGAAGAAAGAGCCGATGGGTTTCTTCTTGTCCTTAATACCTGCCCTTGACCTTCTGATGGCTCTTGACACTGCTCTGATAGCCTCATCCTGAGCTATCACCCTTTCATGGAGCGCATCCTCCATCCTGATGAGTTTCTCAGACTCCTGTTCCTCGAGTTTAAAGAGCGGGACACCTGTCATCTTCGAGACCGTATATGCCACATCCTCAGTCGTCACGACAGGGATTTCCTTATTCATATTCTGCCTCCACTTACGCTGCATCTGGTCATACAACCTCTTAAGTTTCTCTTCTTCGTCGCGCACATTAGATGCCTTCTCAAGGTCGT
Organism: Nitrospirota bacterium; assembly: GCA_037441365.1. Taxonomy (GTDB): domain Bacteria; phylum Nitrospirota; class Thermodesulfovibrionia; order Thermodesulfovibrionales; family UBA9159; genus JBBISG01. The sequence goes on along the minus strand of JBBISG010000042.1, from coordinate 13,550 downwards.
GAAGTTTCACATAGAGGTTCTTTTCCCTTGAGAGCCTCACAAGGTCATACTCGATATCCTTCAACTCGCTGGGTGGCGTATATCGCTTCAGTTTAATCCTCGAACCCGTCTCGTCTATGACATCTATCGCCTTGTCAGGCAGGAACCTGTCAGAAATATATCTATCCGATAGCCTTACCGCTGCAGCAATCGCCTCGTCGCTGATCTTTACCCTGTGGTGGGCCTCGTATCTGCCCTTCAGGCCATTGAGTATCTTTGTAGCTACATCAACCGAAGGGGGCTGGATGTAGATCGGCTGAAATCTTCTCTCCATTGCTCCATCTTTCTCTATATATTTTCTGTACTCATCCGGCGTAGTGGCGCCGATGCATTGTATCTCGCCACGGGACAGCGCTGGCTTCAGCATACTGGACGCATCGACCGACCCCTCTGCTGCACCGGCCCCGATGAGTGTGTGCAGCTCATCCACAAAGAGTATCACATTATCCGATTGTATTATCTCCCTCATCACTATCTTGAGCCTCTCCTCGAACTGCCCCCTGTATTTTGTTCCTGCAATAAGGGCTCCGAGGTCGAGGGATACAATGCGTTTTCCGAGAAGGCTCTCCGGGACTTCCCCTGCGACTATGTTCTGAGCAAGACCCTCGACTATAGCCGTCTTACCAACGCCAGGCTCTCCGATTATAACCGGGTTATTCTTTATCCTCCGACCGAGTATCTGTAAAACCCGCTCGATCTCATCCTCCCTGCCTATAACGGGGTCGAGCTTACCCGCCCTTGCAAGCTGGGTCAGATCACGGCCAAACTCGTCAAGTGCCGGTGTTGTTGTTCTCTTTTCTCTTACATGGGTATGCGTCTTCAAAGAAAGGTTTATGGTAAGCTGGCGGGCGCCAAGGAGGTTTGCGCCAAAGTTTCTCAGTATCTTGCCTGCTATCCCCTCCTCTTCCCTTATGAGGCCCAGCAATAGGTGTTCGCTTCCTATATAATTGTGGCCGAGCAGCCGTGCCTCCTCCACCGCAAGTTCAAGAACCTTTTTTGCCCTTGGAGTAAACGGGATATCTCCGAAGGTCAGGATATTTGTTCCAGAAGGCAGGTTCCTTTCTATCTCCATATAGAGTTCCTCTATAGAGAGGCCCATCTTTCTCAGGATTATAATCGGGAGGCTGTCATCTTCCCTGAGGATGGCCAGTAGCAAATGCTCTGTGCCCAAATAATCATTCTGCCTCTTTTCAGCCTCTTCCCTAGCATAGATGATTATCTTTCTTCCCCTATCAGTAAACTTCTCAAACATTATGACCTCCTGAAAAAATAATACTGTTTTTTAATAATGAAAGTCAACTGAGGGAGGACTGCCCTTTCATGCAATAATCCCGCCAGATTAAACATACATCTCGAAGTAAGGAAGTTTATAACAATACAAGGTTATCCCTGTGTATAACCTCATCAGAGTATCTGTATCCGAGGATGGTCTCTATATCTGACGTCCTCTTTCCTTTAATCTTCTCTATCTCAGCAGAGGAATAGTTTGTGAGCCCCTTTGCAATGCGATTTCCCATCGAATCAACGCAGTAAACAGCATCGCCCGATTCGAACCTCCCTGACAGAGAGACAATGCCTGATGGCAGGAGGCTTTTGCCGCCTTGCAGCAAAGCCCTGACAGCGCCATCATCAATACAGATGCTTCCCTTTGCCCTGCTTCCGTGTGCAATCCAGCTCTTTCTCGATGGAAGCCTCGCTGCCTTTGCCTTAAACTCGGTTCCGTGGCGAATGCCCCTTAATAGCGATATTATTAATCCGCCCCTCCTGCCATTGATTATATTCACTGTGATCCCGTTATTTATTGCCCTTTTTGCAGCAAGCAGCTTTGAATACATGCCACCAGTGCCAACCAGAGTTCCTGTACCGCCAGCCATTTTTTCAACTTCAGGCGTAATCTGCTCAACAAACTCCACCAGTCTTGCCGTGGGATTCCTTCTGGGGTCATCGGTGAAAAGACCATCCACATCAGAAAGGATTATGAGCCGCTCTGCATCGATGAGGCCTGCTACAAGGGATGCGAGGTGGTCGTTATCCCCGAACCTGATCTCATCTGTTGCGACTGTATCGTTTTCATTTATTACGGGTATAATCCCATGGGAAAGCAAGGCGATGAGCGTGTTTCTTGAATTGATGTATCTCTTCCTATCAGAAAAGTCATCGCGGGTCAACAGTATCTGAGCGACCTTCTTGCCATGAACGCCGAAGCACTTCTCATAGGCCCACATCAGGCTGCTCTGTCCAACAGCAGCAGCAGCCTGTTTGAGGATAATATTCCTCGGTTTTTCCTTGAGATCGAGCTTCTCCATGCCTGCAGCAACGGCGCCTGATGATACCATAGCCACCTCAAAGCCCTCATCGTGCAATGCAGATAAATCGTCCGCAATGAGCTGCACCCTGTTCATATCGAGCCCATTGTCTTCGGCAGTAAGTATGTTGCTCCCTATCTTTACTACAAGCCTCTTCATCGCCCTCTGATCTCGGCTATCCTTTTCGATACACATCTTATCAGTTCTTTTACCCCAGCGCCCGTAAGGGCGGATATGGCAAAAAATTCTATCGTGTTATTTTTGCAATAATCTGACAGCCTGTCAAGTTTATCCTTATCAACCATATCAAGTTTTGTGGCAACAACGATCTGAGGCTTCTTGGTAAGCCTCTCGCTGTAAAGCCTCAACTCCCTGTTTATCTTATCAAGATTATCCACAGGGTCTCCATCTGAGAGCACAGATACATCAATCAGATGAAGGAGTATTGATGTCCGCTCAACATGTCTGAGAAACTGGAAACCGAGTCCAGCGCCCATATGGGCGCCTTCTATAAGTCCCGGGATGTCTGCAACAACAAAGCTCCTGAGGTCCTCCATCTTGACCACACCGAGGTTCGGCACGAGGGTGGTAAATGGATAGTCTGCAATCTTCGGCCTTGCAGAGGATATAACCGAGATGAGTGTTGACTTGCCCGCATTTGGAAGCCCGATCAGGCCAACATCGGCAAGGAGTTTCAATTCGATAATAAGCGACCTTTCCTCACCCTTTTGTCCCTTCTGGGCAAACCTCGGAGCCTGTCGTGTTGGGGTTGCAAAATGTGCATTTCCAAGCCCCCCTCTGCCTCCTCGTGCTACAATCACCTCTTTGTCAGGGGCATCGAGGTCTGCGAGGGTCTCTCCTGTATCTTCATCCCTTATGACCGTCCCGACAGGCACAGGGATTATAAGGTCTTCTGCATCTCTGCCGTGCATATTTTTACCTTTACCATGCCCTCCCCTTTTTGCCCTGTATAGACGCTGGTATCTCAGATCGAGAAGGGTGTTCAATTGCCCAGTTGCCCTTATTATTACATGCCCTCCTCTGCCTCCATCACCGCCGTCAGGCCCCCCCCTCGGGACATACTTCTCCCTCCTGAAGCTCACACAGCCCCTTCCGCCATCGCCGGCCCTGACGCGGATCTTTACATAATCAACAAACTGCATAAAAGTGAAAGATAAAGCCAGACAGAAAAAGTCAAAAGTTTAAAGTTAAAAGTTAAAAGTTTTAAAGTCGAGGACTTTTGACTTTCGACTTTCGACTTTTAACTGCATTATATTATATAGGGTATATGTCTAAATAAAAAAGGCGGTTTAATCCGCCTTTTGCATATATTGTATCCACAGATATTAGAGCTAACCCGAGGGGGATTGTTCGGTCAGTGGATATACGCTTATCCTGAGTCTCTCCCTATCCTTTCGCTCAAATGAAACTATGCCATCGATCTTTGCAAACAGCGTATCATCTCCACCTTTTCCAACATTGTGACCGGGATGGAAGCGGGTTCCCCTCTGTCTGACGAGTATATATCCGGCACGCACAAACTGACCGCCGAACATCTTTACCCCGAGCCTCTTTGATTCGCTGTCGCGACCATTTCTTGAACTACCGACCCCCTTTTTATGTGCCATCTCTATCCTCCAAAACTTATTTCTTTGATCTTTAGTGTTGTGAACGGCTGCCTGTGTCCCCTGAGTTTTCGGTACCCCTTCCTCGGCCGCTGCTTGTATATGATTACCTTTGTCGCCTTCCCCGAACCGATCACCTCAGCCTTAACCGCAGCACCCTTAATATATGGTGTTCCTACGATAGTTTTTGCACCATCCACAATCGCAAGTACCCTATCTATACCTATACTTGCGCCTGATTCTGCCGAAGGTATATCAGCCCTCAGGGTATCACCAGAAGATACCTTGTATTGCTTACCACCAGCTTCTATAATTGCATACACTTTGATCACCTCCAGACAGTATATTTAACACCATCTAAGAGAAAAAAGTCAACTCATTGAAGTTATGTTGGCTTCCGAGCTTCTGAGCTATGGTAAGTTATCGATTTCTTTCGAGTTCGAGGAGCTTCGAGATATACCTGATATTGCGGGATAGCTCCACATCTTTAAACTTCTTTATCTCCACGATTTTGTAGTCTTTTATTATCACTTTTGCCTCTTCCTCTTTGAGTTTGCAGTCAGGGCATACATGGTCTATCTCTTTGCAGCCCTGCATTTCTGGATTGCATTTATAGGCACGGAGATGCCTGGCTGTTGAGGAGTTATACGGATTGAAATAATTGCCGATCATGAGATAGCCCGTTCCATCCAGAGAGGTCACATTTCTCAGAATGCATGCCCCTCCGCTTAAGGTATAATTATCCCTGTATTCCTTTTCTGCAAGAAGCTCAGGGGCGTAGGTCCATATCCTGTCATGGATTTTATCCACGGCCTCTTTCGGGATCGAATCTTCTGCCTCCCTCAGTTTTTTAATCGCCATATAATCTCTGCCGCTGAGATAATAGGCAATCGCAAGGCAGGCATGGGCATCGGCATTCCACCTGTCCTGCCTGATAATGGATTTTGAATCGTTTATGACGGACTCAACCTTGCCGAGTCTGATCAGTTCATAACACTGCCCTTCATCACTGCGCTGCACCGCCTCTGCATGCGGCGCATGGATGAAGCGGAAAGAGAGGGTTGCTGTCAGCAAAAGCATAAAAGGGGCACCCCAAAAAGTCTTCGACACTGTTACCCCAAAAAGTCTTCGACTTCTTGGGGACCCCTTTTTGGGGACCCCGGTATATATTTTGCACGCATCTTTAGCCCTGTTCGAGATATAGCTCTCCTGAATCGTAGTCATACGCAAAAAGCTCTGCATATCTGCCCCAGTCAATAGCTGTCTCGAGCTGATTCCATGCTTCATCCGTGGTGAAATGATTTTCGAGTATCTCGATAAAGAAGTCTTCAGACATCCTATGCTTTGATGTTGTCTGCAGCACCTGGACGATCTGCTTCAGCAGCTGGATATTGTTCAACGCCGTGGCCCTGAATATCTCCTTCTTTGTCAGGGTATCGGCCTCTGAGAATTGCCTTCCCATGGGGGTGATTATAAAGTCTCCTTCCATAATGTCACCAAATCCGAGAAATACCGATGCCTCGATAATGGGATAGATATCGTCGACCTCCATGCTGAGGTCAGAGGCCAGAACTGATATGTCAACCCTCCCGCCCATGTCATTGACCATTTCGATCAGGCCTGCTATGGCGCCGACCTTGGCATGAGGAAGAAACTGATACCGCTCCTTTTCAAGGAGAAATAGCACTTCCTCTGCAGGCCTTGTGAGGATGGTAAAGATTCGATCCACCGTGTACTTGAAGTCACGCGAATTCTTATCCCTCTTATGAGGTATTTCGATGCGGATATCAGCCTTGACCCTGCCGGGATTGTGGCTTAAGATAACCGCCCTGTCAGAAAGAAATGCCGCCTCCTCGATGTTGTGAGTTACAAATATTATCGACTTTATTGGCATCTTCTTCTTTATCCACAGATCGATCAGCTCGCCCCTCAGGTTGTCGGCTGTTAGTATGTCTAAAGACGAGAAGGGCTCATCCATAAAGAGCACCTCTGGCTCTACGACCAGGGCCCTTGCGATGCCGACACGCTGCCTCATGCCGCCGGAGAGCTCCCTCGGATAGGCGTCTTCAAAGCCGTCGAGTCCCACGAGATCCAGCACCTTTACAGACCTCTCCCTTGCCGCATCAGCAGGCAGTCCGTATGATTTCAGTCCCAGTTCAACGTTCTCAAGCACTGTGAGCCATGGGAAGAGGGCAAAGCTCTGAAACACCATGGCGATTTTATGATGGGCCCTGCCCATGGGGATTCCGTGATACAGAACCTCTCCCTTTGACGGGGCAGTCAGACCCACCAGTATCCTCAGGAGTGTTGATTTTCCAGCACCAGAGGGTCCAAGTATCGAGACAAACTCCCCCTCGGTAACCTGTATATTTATATCCTCAAGCACAGGCAGCTCCCTGCCGCCGCTCATCGGGTAGGTCTTCGAAAGGTTTTTCGTCTCAAGGATTATCTCAGCCATAACTCCATTTTATTCGAGTCTGTATTTTTCCTGCGCCAGTGTGAAGAGTCGTTTCCAGAAAATCCTGTTGATACTTACAACAATGATCGCCATCACAGCCGTGCTCAATAGCAGGAGCCCGAAATTTCCTGTTACCGTGGATTCGCTCACAAGGCTGCCGAGTCCCCTCGTCTTCATCGTCTCGCCTCCAAAGGTCACATACTCTGAGACGATGCTCGCATTCCACGCCCCACCGGTAGCGGTAATAAGCCCTGTTACAAGATATGGAAATATACCTGGAAGGATAAGCGTCTTCCATTTCCGAACACCCCTCAATCCATAGAGCCGCGCAGTCTCTCTCAAATCCTGGGGGATGGCCGATGCCCCTGCTATCACATTAAAGAGGATATACCACTGCGTTCCAAGTAGCATGAGAAATATCGAGCCGATTGCAATCCCCCCTCCGAGCTTCAGAAGAAAGAGCAGGATGACCGGAAATACCGCTGTGGCAGGGACGGAGGCAACCACCTGAACTATCGGCTGGAGCAGGCGCGCTGCCCTGGGGTTCATGCCTATATAAACACCAACAGGCACAGTCCAGATAGCTGCAATGAACAGGGCTGCCGTTGTCCTGAGTATTGAAAAAAATGCAGATAGAAGCACGAGGAGATAGTCTTCAGCGTCAAGACCCAGAAACAGCTTGAATGCCCTTACAACCGCCCATGAGATCATCATGACTGCTGCAAGGGCTAATACAATTGATACAGCCCTGCGTAAGCGATAAAAGCGCATCATGAAGTTATTTCCGATCCTCTCGTAGTATGCCTCAATTTTGTTAATCATGCCGGATAAAGAGCGTATGACCTTCTCTATAAAAAGGGATCTTCTGAGAATGTCGAGCACGAATGATTCCCTCTCGTCTTCTGCCTGAACTGTTTCGATCCTGAACTTCTGCGACCATGCAACAAGGGGGCGCCAGATGAGTATATCAAGAATAATGATGAGAGAGATCATCGTGCCAATTCCGTAAAGCACATGAACCATATCACCTTGGTTGGCTGCTGTCTGGATGTAAGAGCCTATGCCAGGCAGTCTGAAGTCCCTGTCCTTCAGAACGAACATCTCGCAGGCCATGAGGAAAAACCAGCCACCTGCCACGGACATCATGCTGTTCCAGACCATGCCGATGGCGCTGAAGGGCAGGTCGAGTCGCAGGAATCTCGTAAATTTATTGAGCCTGAACACCCTGGTTACTTCGATGAGTTCTCTGGGCATAGTATTGATGGAGTTGTAATAGCTAAATGCCATGTTCCAGACCTGGCCGGTAAAGATAAGCAGGATTGAGGCAAGCTCAATGCCGAGCCTTCTGTTGGGGAAGACGGCGATCATGGCCATGACCACGCCGGGGAGGAAGGAGAGCACGGGAATCGACTGGAGGACATCGAGAAGCGGGATCATCACCTTCTCGTGAATCCTGCTCCTGTTTGCAGTATACCCGTACCATATGGAGAATGCGAGGGAAAGTGCGTATGCTATAGATATCCTGATGAGCGAATTTGCTGAGTAGAGAGGCAGATACGAAGGGTTGAGGCTGATCTCGACCGACGGCTGCATCTCGTAACGCCATCCTGATGCGATGAAAACGATGATGGAAAGAACCCCGACAATAAAAAACAGGATTACTATATCGATAGGCTTAAACCTGAACGGCAGAACCGGTATCGAAATAGGTATCCTGAGCATCCGATATTATATCACTGACTGCGGTGTTTCAGAAATATGTATATATAAATGATGAACAGTGCTGCTGAAAGAAGCGCTGTGTTTGCCCCGAAATAAAATGTTGCTGATGGCGATATATTATCCCACAGCCAGCCGCCTATAAAGCTTGCTGGAAACATGGCAATGCCAACAGCGGTGTTATAGACCCCAAAGGCGGTTGCCTTGAAATCTGCAGGTATTATGGTCGCAAGGAATGCCTTTTGTATTCCCTCTGTGAGACCCATGAAGAGTCCATAAAAGGCAAATAGTATCCAGATAGCGGTTGTGCTTCCTGCAACTGCAAATCCGCCATAAAGTATTGCAAACAAGACAAATCCAAGAAGTATAACCCTTTTCATTCCAAACCTGTCTGCTGCAATACCAGCAGGAATTGCTGATAATGAATAAATGAGATTAAATAAAAGGTAAACAACAGGGATCATAACCGTTGGAATCCCTATCTGCTGCGCCCTCAGTATCAGAAATACATCACTTGAATTTCCTATGGCAAAGAGTGTGGCAATAAGCACGAAAAACTTAAACCTCCAGTCAAAATGAGCTAATGTCAGTTTTGGTCTGTTCGCATGAGCAACAACGGCCTTACCGGGGGTGCCCTTCTTCTTTTCAGTGATAAAAAGGATTATCAGAAGTACAGCGATTGCACCAGGAATCATGGAGAGCCAGAAGACAAGTCGATAATTGTTTGAGAATATACCTAAAAGGAAAAATGCCAATGCAGGGCCGATTACTGCGCCCATTGTATCGAGTGAACGGTGAAAACTGAATGCCCTTCCGAAATAGTCCTTATCAGATGACTCAGCAATTATGGCATCGCGGGGTGCGGTGCGGATACCTTTGCCAAATCTATCCATGAAGCGGAATACCATGACATGATGCCATGCCGTTGCAAGGCCGATAATTGGTCTGCTAAATGTGGAGATACTATATCCGGCAGTCATGAGCCATTTTCTGTTTCCTATCCTGTCGGAGAACCAGCCAGAGAAGACCCTGAGAAGGCTGGCGGTTGACTCTGCTATGCCTTCTATAAGCCCTATAATTGACTTGTTTACTCCAAGGATATTTGCGAGAAAAAGCGGCACAAGGGGATATATCATCTCAGAGCTTATATCCATGAAGAGGCTTACCAGGCCGCTTACAAAGACATTGAGGCCAAAACCGAAGAACCTCTTGTTATCTTTCACTAAAACCTCAATGTTGCCTTGAGCCTCTTTGGATTCAAAAGCAGGTCAAGGGCATCTATCGGAGATAAAACAGATATATCGGCTGACTTAAGAGCATCTATCGAGCAGCCTTCATTAAGGCAAACAGCTATGCCCACTTTAGCAGCCTTGAGCATCCTCCTGTCGTTGTTCCCGTTGCCGAGGGCAATAACATTCTCTGCACCGAGAGTTTTTACATATTCCTCTTTTTGTATATCATGGTCTTCACCTGTGAGGATGTGTATCTCGCAATTGACCCCTTCCAATTCAGCCCTTGCCATCCCGAATGTATCGGCGGTCAATATGTGTATCGTGAAGAAGTTTGAAATCCTGTTCAATCTTTCCCTTACGCCAGGTAAAAGCTTCCCATCAACAGACAATGTTCCTGTGAAATCAGATACCAGATGTTGCAGTCTGAGAAAACCAAAACCTGGAATATTAAGTTCAAACATAACTGCTGAATTATAACAAAATTGCATATTCGCCAATTTATAACTCTTCACCGTTTATTAATAAACAGTCATACAGCTTTCTGCCTTTATCCTGTTAAGCCTATCCTTTAGACTGTCAATCTTCTCCATAGTTTCGCAAATTATCTTCTTCCTTTCCTCGACCTCCTTTTCACCCCTTTCCCTCTGGCTCATGCCCTTTTTTATGGCTGCCTCTATTCCTTCGATGGTTGCATCAATCTTCTGGAGCATCTCCCATCTGAAGTCAAGTTTGCTTTTATCCAATCTTTCGGCGAAATCGTATCTCACCCTTCCCGACTGGATATCGACAACCTGAAGGAGATATTCCTTCATCTTTTTCATGATTATCCTGTCACCGATGAATTTAGGCAGGACAAGGGTAAGGGTTCCAGCAAGCATCTCGAGCCCCACAGGCTCGTCCTTGAATTTGTAATAAAATCCCGACTTCACAGTCCACAAGGCCTCTGCCTTTATTGCCTCAAAGGGTATCTGGAATAGCTCTGATGAGAATTTCAAAAGCTCATCAACCGTGTCGTGAATCTTTATTATAAATCGCTTGCATATAGACTCAAAGGCCTTTGCAAGCCTTTCGTCCTCAACAACACGCCAGGCATTAAAGGCCTCTTTCACCTCTCTTATGACCTGCTGCTCCAGGGCCTTGTGAAGTTCCTTTAATGAAAGATCTTTATTTTCATTGAAGTAGTTTTCGAGATTACTTGAAACCTGGGGCACGAGCTCTTTTTTGAATCTATCGAGGTCTTCGTCAAGGAGCTTCCTCAATAACTTCTTTGTCTCTCCCTCAAGGAGGATCTCAAAGTCATTCTTTTCAAAGAGCACCTCACGCTTCTTATCCTCAAAGGCCTTTATCTTTGTCTTCAGTTCATCAAGGGGTGCGGTGAGGGACTTAAGTTCGAGTTCAATCTCAAACCTTGCCTGTGAAAGGATTCTCAGGAGATTATTTGTCACAGAGAGTATGAGTATCTTTCCCTTTTCCTCCATGAGAAATCTATTGAGGACCTCTGAAAATTGAGGAAGCATACTTTTGTCGAGTAGTTCCAGGGAGTCTGATGCCTTTCCTTCCAGGGCAAGCCTTGCAGAGACAGGGAATATCTTCACATCAATGCCCATTGCCTCTTTAATAACATTTTTTGAAAACTCGATAGACTCATTGAGGTCTTTCTCCGAAAGATAATCAGCCTTATTAAGAAGAAAGAATATCCTGTTTGAGTATTCCTTTACATCCTTTAAGAAGTCCAGTTCTGCCTTGCTCATGGGCTGGTCAACAGAAAGCAGAAACATGGCTGCATCGGATTTAGGAAGATACTGGTATGCCACATCCGTATTGTGCTGATAAATTGAGCCAACACCGGGTGTATCTATCAGCCTTACACCATCTTTAAGATAAGGGGATGGATAAGTGATGATTACTTCACTAACATTCTTTATGTTTTTTGGATTGCCCTTTTCTGTGACATATTCCGGGAGGCTTTCGGGTTTTATTTCCGCAACCCTTCCATCGTTGAAATAGACCTTGATTCTCAAGGCATCTCCATAGGTCATGATTGTAACGATAGATGTAAGAGGCACAACAGCAACAGGCAATATGTCCGCACCCAGTAGGGCATTAATGAGACTCGTCTTGCCGCGCTTGAACTGACCGACAACAACGAGATTAAAGGTATTAGTCTGCATCTTTTCCCTCAGTTCCTCGCACGGACAGTCGCGGACAGCCTCTATAGTAAGCATTTCATCAATGCATCCCAGGAGTTCATTCTTTAGAAGAGAGTATTTAGCTATTGCAGTGCCCTCAACTATTCCTGCCTCTTTGACCATCGCCAATAACCTCCTTCCCTAAATTAAAAACTCCTACCCTTTAATTAAGAGTAGGAGTTATCAGCCCACATGTTGGTGGGAGTTAGGCGAACTCCATCGCCTTTACTATTTTACTACCACCACTGTGCATGGTGCAAGCCTTGTTATACTCTGTGAGGTCGAGCCCCATACCCTTCCGAATATCCTTGAATGGCCCATAAATCCTATTACGAGGAGGTCAAACTCTCCGTCCCGAGCAAAGTTCACAATCGTCTCCACCTCATGCCCTGTTATAACATGAGGCCTGAGTTCAATCCCTTCCTTTTTAGCGAGCTCGATCGCATCGTCGTTGACCTTTTTAAAATACTCATTCGCCTCTTTTTTGAATTCATCCACCTCGCCGATCGTTGCCGCATAGTGGGGGATGCCCTCTTCAACGGATATGCTGTGGAGCTCTGCTCCATACCTCTTTGCAAGGTCGACTGCCACCCTGAGTGCAAGCCTTGCGCCTGCTGAACCGTCATTTGCTATCAGTATCTTCTTAAACATCTCTATCCTCCTTTTTCATATCAGGTTGAAACCATTTCTGGGCAATTATTGTCGGCACAACTGCCGAGAGTATAACGGCGGTAACAAGGATTGTATATTGGTTCTGATCGATAATCTTATTTGTAAGCCCAAAGAGTGCAGATATCGTTCCGAATGTGAGCCCTGTTGACATCAGCAGTGTTGTATATATACCCTCTTTTCCCTCGAACTTGAATGTCCTTGTCGATGGCCAGACACCCACAAATTTTGTGAGCATCTTTATCAAGAGAAATACCGTTATCAAAGATGCGCTGCCCCATATCGCTGAAAGCCTTACGAGAGAGCCTGCCTTCAGAAAATAAAATGGTGTCAGCATTGTAAAAGCGATAACCCTCATCCTGTGGCTCAATGTCTTATTCACAAGGAAGAACGGTGCCAGCACCATTCCTATAAGGTATGCTGGAAGCACTGCCTCGCTCTTTGCGAGAAGGGATAGCCCTCCGAGGCCGAACAGCAGAAAGAATATAAACTTTGTCTCAGGCTCACTCACCCTGCTCCCGACCCTTCTGATGAACCACGGAGTGAATCTTGGAAGGACGATGAGGGTAAGTGCGGTAATCACTATGAAGATGATCATATAGATATTGTAGTTTGCAAACAGTATTCCGAGTGCCAGAACTGTGCCGAGGTCGTTTATAAAGCAGGCTGCAAGAATCAATTTGCCGAGATCTGTCTCGTTGTAGCCTGTCTCTATCATCACGGCATAGACGACTGCAACAGAGGTGGTCGAGAGAGCTATACCCGCTATCTCTGCCTGCGGGAGTGCCCATCCAGCAATGTAATAGGCATATGCCATCACACCCAGAAAGGGCACAAGGAATGCGACTATGCCTATAGTCATGCTCTCTTTAAACTTCTTTTTCATGACAACAGGGTCAACCTCTGCACCTGCAAGAAAGGTGAGAAGAATACTCCCGAAACCTGCAAGGAAGTTCACCCATTCAGTTCTCTCAAGGGGAAGGAAATTTCCTCCAATCACACCAACCATAATCTCAATAAGAGCAATGGATATTGCTATCCTCAGAGAGAGAAGGGTTGCAATGAGCGCAAGACCCATCCATAAAGCTGCCTGAAGCCACTGGTTCTCCACGAGCTATCCTCCTTATATTTTGTATCGGCAGGGAGTGGATAATAAAAACCCCTACCGAAACCAATATGTTCCGATAGGGGTCATCAGTCACTATGGACGGTTAAAGGCGAACCCCCTCGCCTTTTATAATAAAGTAACAGAATAAAAGCTATAAGTTAAGGTAAAATTTCTTTTGGGTTAGGACATCACCAGCAGGTTAAGG
>JBBISG010000041.1:0-15255 GCA_037441365.1 Nitrospirota bacterium | reverse complement strand
TTGCAGTGGTCGTCATCCATATATCTATTCCATATTTTGCGACATCTGTTTCCCACACATCCTTTGTCAGGAAGAACCTCGCAAGTTTACCTGAAAAACCAAAATCGCCGCCTATGGGCTGCCTTATTCTCTTACCATATAGCGCCCTCGTTAGAGGATAGATTATGCTGTTGGTTATTGTGCCGTCATATTTATGCCTGTGATAAAGGGGTGCGACATAGTCGAAGTTTCCATCAATCACAGGCTTAATAAGAAGTTCTATCCATTCAGGGGTAATACTCCTTAAATCAGAATCCACAACAGCACACGCCTTTGCATTCAAGGCATCTGCAATCTCGAATATTGTCCTGAATGCGCTTCCCTTGCCTGGGATGCCGTGATACGGCGTTGTTATCTTATAAGCAGGTGTTACCCTATGGTGTAAAAGGATAGACTGAAAATCAATGGCTGCATTCTGGACAACCTCCATCGTGCCGTCAGTAGAGCCACCATCAGAATTTACAAGGACGCATTTTTTATCAGGGAAATACTTGGCAAAACCTGCCTGCACAGCCCTCACCACATGGCCAATTGTCCGGGCATTGTTATAGCTCGGAATGCCGACAAGGATGTCAGCCTCTTTTATATCCTCCAGCTTTTCCCTTATCTCTTTTCTTTCAAGGATACTGTTCATATGTATATCTAAATTCATTATTTCTTTTTAACCCTTTTAAGTTTGGCTATGCCTGCGGTGATGCTCTTTGGCCTTGGCTGAAATTCAACGCCTCTTATTTCCCTTATCTCCTTACCCTTTTCCACTGTAAGGGATGCGGACTTACCCATTGCCAGAACCTGGCTCGGATACACACTCCTGTGGCCAGTCATTAAAAAACTGATTATACAGGCCACGGCTGCATAGGGTGCAACCTGAGGGCCGAAAAGCTCGACAGCCATAATGCTTGCTGAGATAGGGGTGTTTGCAGCCCCTGCCAAAAGACCGACCATGCCGATAGCGGCAAATAGTGATCTGTCAAGTCCAAGCAGGCTGCCGAATGTATTGCCTGCTGTTGCGCCAACAAAAAATATGGGCGTTACAATACCCCCGCTACCTCCGAAACTGAGGGTGATCGAGGTAAAAAGTATCTTTAAAATGAAGGCTGCCGGATTAACGCTGTCTCCTTCGATAGCGTTTTTAATCGTCTCAAGGCCGAGACCTAAATAGTCTGCAGAGAATATAAATGCTAAAATTACAAGAACCGAGCCACCTATGATCGCCTTGTAAATCTTATTGAGCCTCATGCGTCTGCTCGTGCTCTCAAAAAAACGAAGCGTCTCTATAAAAACAAGCGAGCAAAGCCCGAAAAACAAACCGCTGATGCAGACCTTTATGAATAGTGCGCTGCTGAAGACCGGGACAAACCTCAGTGGTTCATGAAAATATGTAACGCCGAGAGAGGATGAGACCTGATAGCCTATAATGCCTGCAACAAACGAGGGCAGTAGCACATCATAAAGCATGGTGCCCACGAACAATACTTCAACGCCGAAGATTGCTCCTGCGATAGGCGTTCCGAATACAGTGGCAAATCCTGCGCTGATGCCGCATATTACCATCTTCCTCCTGTCCTTGTCGTCGAATTTGAACATATCCGAAATAGTCGAAGACAGACCCGCTCCTATCTGGGCGCACGGCCCCTCTTTTCCTGCGGAGCCGCCTGCTGCGATAGTTATGACCGTTGCGATTAGTTTGACAGGCACGACAAGGGGATTAATTTTACCGGAATGTTTGTGCACCGCCTCGATTACCTTTTCTGTGCCATGGCCTTCGGCCTGAGGAGCTAAATACTTAACGAGCAGAACGCTCGACACAAAGGCTGCGGGAATGGCTATGAAATAATACCGGTAACCTCCGGCGAAATTTATTCCTGCTTCGAGCGCTTTAAGAAAGAGTGTTGTGGAGACGCCGACGACTATGCCCGCGCACGAAGCTAAGAACAGCCATTTGACAATGCTTACAAAAAGTATCGAACTTTCAAGAACCTTTTTTCTCATTTATTCAGCCCTTCGTATAACATCGTAAGGAAGTCCTTTACCTCTTCCTGATTTTGGATATAATAGTCCGCATTGGCGCTGCCGCCTATGGAGATGGACAACCCCCTATTTTTTAAAATACTGTATGCGTCTTCGTCTGTAGTGTCGTCGCCTATATAAACAGGGAATCTATGCTTTCCCATATTCTCTATTATCCATGATACGGCATCTCCTTTGTTCCATATATTAACAGGTCTTATCTCAAAAACCTTTTTACCTATAATAAACCTGAAATCATCCTCATGCTCCTTTGCAATCCTTTCGAATATTCTGAAAATGTCGCCGACCTGACGGACATTAACATTCCTGAAGTGCAGGCTTGCGGTAATCCCTTTATCTTCTATCAATACTCCCTTTATATAAGATGTCTCTTTTTTCAGTTTTTCCAAGACCTCCTCCAATAAACGCCTGTTTTCCTCTGACCCCTGACTTATAATCGCCTTTCTGCCGTCCCATACCTCCGCCCCGTGATTGCCTGCGTAGATTATGTCTTCGATTCCGACCCTGTCCTTTATATCTTTAAGCGCCCTGCCACTTATAACAGCAACGGGAATAATTTCCTTTAATTTAATTATCAGAGAACGCATCTCATCCGAAATAACCGCTTTATCGGGTGTCCCGACAATAGGCGTAAGAGTGCCGTCATAATCGAGGAACATAAAGATGTTTTTATGAAACGCCTTTTTCTTTACTTCTTCCATATTGTCGAAAAGATAGCAGCACTTCTCACTCTTAATAGCTGCTATGGCAGCCATCTCGTTAAGTATATCGATTATCCACTTATGAATATTGTTTTCGCTGACCTGCCTTCTCAGAGCGACCATCCTGCTTAGCTTCTCCTTATCCGGCATTTTCAAAGCCGTCTTTATGCACTCGGAGAATTGTTCGATGTCATAAGGGTTCACTAAAATAGAACCTTCGAGCTCCTCGGATGCGCCAGCAAATTCGCTCAATATAAGCACTCCCTTCTCGTCGGTCTTTGATGCCACATATTCCTTTGCCACGAGGTTCATCCCGTCGTAAACTGAGCTTATTATGGCGACATCCGCCATTCTGTAATAGGCAACGAGGTCTTCGTGCTCAATCTTTGTATCAATGTAAATGATTGGCCTCCATAGTCCAGATGAGTATTTTTTATTAATCTTTGCAATAAGTTCTTCAACAGTCTTCTTGTAGCTTATATAAGGCTCTTTCATCCTTGTGGGAACAGCAATCTGGATAAAGGTGAATTTTCTCCTGAATCTCTCATATCTATCAAAGAATAAATCTATGGCCTGAAGCCGCTTTATAAGGGCCTTTGTATATTCAAGCCTATCAACCCCGATTCCGATATAACCCTGAGTAATTCCATGTTTTTCTTTTATCTGTTTTATCATCCTTGTTGTCCTCTGAGCTGAGGCCATTGAGTTGAATTTATCAAAATCTATACTGATGGGAAATGCCTTAAGCCTTGTTGTATGTCCTTTGAAATTAATGGTTGCTTTGCTGTAATTAATATCCGCAGAAAGACATTCACTTACACAATCCATAAAATTCTTCACGAAGAGAGGAATCTGAAAGCCTATGAGGTCATTACCAAGCAGTCCTTCAAGGATTTCCTTTGCCTGGGGACAGACCCTGAATACGCTCCAGTCAGGCCATGGGATATGCCAGAAATGTGCTATGGTTAATTCAGGCCTTTTATTTCTTAACATTCCAGGCACAAGACATAAATGGTAATCGTGAATCCATACAATTGAATCATTACCTACTTCTTCAAGGACAGCATCACTAAATGCCCTGTTTACCTTTTTATAATCCTCCCAGAACTTCTTCCTGAAATATACCCTGTCGAGCGTAATGTGGCAAAGGGGCCATAACACCTGATTCGAATACCCGTGATAGTAATTATCAACCTCTGATGGATTAAGCCAAACCCTTTTAAGGGTATAGGAAGGTTTTTCCGGCGGCACCAGCACACGGTTTTTGCTGTCAACGACGTCTCTGTCTCCGCTGCCGCTGCCCCATGCCACCCATGTCCCACCCGTGACCTTCAGGACATCATCCATTGCAGAGGTGAGGCCGCCTGCCGGTTTTTCTACCTTGATGCTCAAGCCGCTCTTTTTATGAATGTAAGGCTCCCTGTTGGAGACTATTATCAGATTTTTATCCGAAAAATTTTCCTCTATAAAAGCCTTTAACATATCTTTTTACAACTCCAGAACACTTCTGCCTTTGTTCTCCATTGCATACCATACAGAAAGATAATCCCTTATCTGTCTCGTTATCAGGAAGTTCTTCCTCACATATTCCCTGCCACTTTCCCCCATTCTGTGCGCCATCTCAGGATTGTTAAGGAATTGCCTTATCCTGAAGGCAGCGCCTTCAACAGAATGGACGAGGAATCCTGTAACGCCGTGTATTATCTGCAAAGGTATTCCGCCTGTTGCACCGCCTATAACAGGCTTCCCTTTCCACATGGCCTCGGATACAGTTAAGCCGAATCCCTCTTTCAATGATTTCTGCAATACCACTGTAGCGGCCCTTTGAAGGGCATTGATGTCTCTATCGCTGAAAGGCGGCAAAAGAAGGATATGAATGTCGGTATCGTCCGATGCATAATACTGAACCTCTTTAAGTACTACCTCTCCCTCAGGGTCGTCAGTTGCAAGGCTTCCTGCAAGGATAAGGATGCAGTCATTGTATTTTTTAACCAGTCTGTATGCCTTTATCACACCCATGGGGTCTTTAAATCTGTCAAAACGGGAGACCTGAAGTATTATCGGTCTGTCTGTTGGTATCTGGAATTTATTTAATGTCTCCCTTATCTCCTCTCCTGTCAATTCCATGTTTTTTTCGCTGAGAGGGTCTATAGACGGAGGTATGATGAATTCATCTATTCCCATTGCCTTTGTAAATTTTGCTACAGAAAAAACAGCGGCATCGTACTTTCCGCAATACCGCAGCAGATAATCCCATACCTCCTTTAGAGGATGAGATACATCTATATGGCATCTCCATATCCATAGTGAGCTTGCCGAACTATCCGATTTCCTGAACTCAATCAGCGGCGCGGGTTGCGGGTCATGTATCAAAACCGCATCAGCATCGAGATTAAGTCTTTCGGCATTTCTCCTGTTTACCTCATAGTGACGCTGCCACATATCCTCAGTAATATTTTCAAAATTACCCTGAAGGGAATTGTGGATTTTTTTTGTTATATCAAAAAACCTCTCGTCCCCTTCTATGACTTCCCATCTTGCATTGATGCCCAGGTCTTTGAGTATGGGGATCATCCTGTGCAGAATCTCTGCCACACCGCCCCCTGCACGGGTCGAATTAATATGGAGGAATGACCTATTGTTAAATTTCTCTCCAAGCTTATGAAGAAGAATCAAATCACCTTTGGGGGATATGCCTGAATATTGGGCAATCATCGCTGCATAGCCTCCATTTCCGCCCGGACTTCTTTCTCAACAGCCTCTATGATGTGGTCCCTTATACCCTCTATACTGTGCATAAAAGGATCTATCGCCCTTATTTTCCCCGCCAAGCCCTTTTTGCCCATGGAGTCCTCAAGCCACTTTGAGAAGTCATCAACTCCGAGCCTGACACGGGCCTCATAGAAATGATAGTAGATGGCTGCAGCGTCTATATACTTAATTGCAATGAGAAACTCTGCAAGATTTTTGCTTCTTATGCCTACAGGGAATGTGAGGGTTATAGTCTCATTGAAGTAGAAATCGTCTCCTGCCATTGCCTCCCTCGGCTCGGGGAAATTTTCAAGATAGCTGTCTATTACATTGAGCAGTTCCTGCCTTAGGTCGTCTATGCTTTTAAAGGCGTAAGGGTCTATGTTGGAAAGATGCTCTGCAAGCGCCCTTTCTTCGAGGCTCTCTCCTGCCCAATGGGCAAAGTCATTGGTGTATTCGAGGATGTGGCCTTTTAAAAAATACTGGTAAGTGTGATGGAAAATGGACTCGTCGCTTACAACTGATATTGCATCCCTCAGTTCATGCAAGTTTTTAGCCTTTTTGCCAGTGGATTTAAGAATGCTCACGCACTGTTTAAACTCAAAGGGTTCCTTTACTTCTGCCATTGCTTTTCCTCTCTCAGATAAACCGTCTGTGCGGGAAAGGTATCTCTATGCCTTCCTTATTTTTAGCAAGCACAACAGTCGTTGGTATTATTGAAGCAAGCCTTCCATCCATCTGGTTTTTAAAGCCTCTGAATTCAGCCATTTATGCCTCCTCTTTATCCCTAAGCCAAGTATCATGTTATTTATTGTCCTCTTCCGCTGCCTCTCTTATCCTGTTAAGGATATCAGGTATTGCTGCTGTAACTCTATCCCAGCTTGAGATTAAAGGCACACCGAGAGGGTCCTCTGTAATTATCTCTGCCGCCTTCTTAATTCCATTGGTAAATGTCTCTACAGCAAGGCTCTCGGCGTGTCTGTCAAATACAAGGCCGTTTATGGAGGCATCATCCTCATATCTCTTAAGCATATCCTGAGCCGTCCTTGTATATGTAGCAACAAGGGTTTTAAAGAAACCATCAGAAAAGACTATACCTTCAGATGCCAGAGTCCTGAAAAGTGATTTGCATATGTCAACACACATCTTATGTAATCCCCTTGATGCATCTTCAGGAGATAGTTCCTGATGTTTATGCTCATAGTTTTCTGCTATATCAACCTGACAGACCCTTCTCAATGATGTGTTCCTGTATACTTCTGCAAGCACTCCGACCTCAAGACCCCAGTCACCAGGGATCCTGATCACCCTTGCCATATCAACATCTATCGAGAACTCTCCAGCAAGGGGATATCGAAAACTATCAAAGAAAACAAGTATCGGCAGATAACCAAGTATTTTCTGGAGTGATCTGATTAGGGGAGTTACAAGCAGCCTCGTCATCCTTCCGTGAAGTCGATCAGTTACCCTACTGTAATAGCCCTTACAGAAGTCATAATCAAGGCTCGGATTTGTAACAGGATAGCAGAGTCTTGCAAGCATCTCTCTACTGTAAGTAAGGATGTCGCAATCATGAAGGACGATAGTCTGAAACTTTTGTTGCGAAAGGACATAGCCATATGCCATCCATGCAGACCTACCCTTACCCTCCTCTCCTGTTGGAAGTTCTGATTTTTCGATGAGTTTATATATCTCGCTTATCCTCGGTCCTGTATTCCAGATAATACTTACCTTCTGTGGCAGAATAGAGAAAAACTCTTTTGTATGTCTGAATTCTTCCTCTGAGGCAGGGCCGAGTGTGACTATGATTTCCTTTATGTATTTAACCTCCTGAAGTTCCCTGGCAATGCCCTTTAATGCATCTCCCCCAAGTTCACTGTAAAGAGAAGGCAACACAAGGGCGATAGGCCTTTCACTGGCATACCACGAAAGTTCTGCCTCTATCTTCTCAAGTATCGGTTTCCCAAGCCTGTGAAATGTTGCTATAACACCTGTCTGATAAAAGTCTGACATCCTGCACCTCCTGACAATTATCGCAATAAAAAAATAAAATAAACGACACAGAAGCACGCTTTAAAAAGATGCCACCGCAAAAACAAATCGCAGGATTAAAAAATTGGTGGCGAAAGCCCAGAAGATAAACAACAGAAACCATCCCTATGGTCATTGTCTTTAGGCTGGACAATAAATATTAGTGGTTCTGGGGACGAATAAATTAGAATTTTGTTATCAGATTCTGTAAACTCAGGATGCGATATTTTTGTAATGTTATTTGAGCTTATTACAGTGGGAGACTTTTTTATAAAGAAGTGTATTCCGGAATAGTTATTTTCGTCGTTTTTAGGCTGGAAAAGCTTTGATAAAATTAATTCCCATACAACACAGATTTTTTTTGTGTCGCATTTTGATGTATGTGCAATTGCGTAATCACCGTCTAACTCACTCAAGCGGTCCTTTGCATAACAGAGGGGGGATACTATATAGAGGAGAAAATAGATAAAAAACAGAATTCCAAAGATATGCCTTTTTCCGCAAATCATAGGTTATTTATAACATATAAAGCCACACAATTCAACTCTGTCTTCAACTTTCACGTCTTGGAGACCCCATCTTTGAATTAAGATTGTGGACTATCCCGGCACCGACGAGGAATATAGCAGACGAATAAAAGACCCACAGCAGAAACATCACAAAGACTGAAAGTGGACCATAGATAGCCCCAAGCCTTGCTACCTCCACCACATAAATAGCAAAGAGGTGTTTTGCTGCCTCAAAGAGGAGCGATGCAAATACTGCCCCCGAAATCACAGATTTTAGCCTCACACGTACCCTGGGGAGGAATAAATAAAGAGAAGTCGCTGTAAGAAACAGGAGAAAGAAAGGTATTGCATAACCAATTAGAAACTTGATTAAAAAACCGATCTTCAATCCGGGGAGATAATTTTTTAATATCCTGAGCAATGAGACTGCCGTTGTAGCCCCGAAAGAGATGATGATAAAGATACTGACAAGCGTGATCATAAATAGAGAAATAACAAAGGACATCAGAAAAGTTCTCTTAGTCTTTATTTTAAATATCGCATTTACTGCCGTTTCAAGGGAGGAAAAAAGCTGATAGGACAGCAGAATATATAATATCATTGTAAATTGACCTATGCCCTTGTAAGTTATTATCCTCTTCAGTTCATCGACTATCTCATAGGTAATCCTGGGGAAAAAACTCGACAGTCTCTCTGTAAAGAATAAGAGTAATTCTTCATCCTGTCCGAGGAAATAACCAAAGATTGTAATCATGAGGAGACAGAAGGGGATAATCGCCATTACTGAAAAATACGATATTGCGGCAGCGTGAATCAGGCCATTATTCTTATAGAAACTGCCGATAGACCTGAATATAACCTTTATAAACCTCATCTACGAATATATCGAGCCTTTCACTCAACCTGCTCATCTCATGCCAGAGTAAATCAATTACTCCTTTGCTCCGAAAATATCCCCTCGGGGTTAGAAAAAATTCCTGTATTGCGTTTATTGCGTTTAACTCAATTAACTCAATAACTCGATAAACTCAATCCTGTTGACAGGTAGATTTGCGTCTATCTCTGCCCTCGCCTTCAGCCTTAAGCCTAACGCCTTAATCCTATTATATCCTTTCCCATCGAAAATGCCTTCCCGATGTATCTGCTTATGCCGTAGTATGTCCTGGCGTCCGGGACGAAGGAAAAGGGTCTTATCTTCTCTATATCAGGGAGTCTTTTCTCGTTCAGTTTATCCTCGTCGATCTTCACATCCATTATCTCACCGATAAACTGTGTATGCAAACCTACCTCAACGACATGGGTGACCTTGCATTCGAGTATCAAAGGGAATTCCTTTACATAGGGTGCATCCACATGCTCTGCCTTCTCAGCGGTAAGGCCTGAAATAGAGAATTTGTCCTCAGCCTTACCAGAGACCATCCCAAAGTAATCAGCCTCCCTCACGAAATCCTCTGATGGGATGCTTATGGTAAAGGCCTTTCTCTCCATAATATTAGAATAGGTGTAGGTTGGCTTTCTTACAGAGACGGCCACAGAGGGTGGCTGAGAACAACAGAGACCTCCCCACGCAACGATCATAACATTTGGCCTGCCCTCCCTGTCGTAAGTCCCGACGGCAAGAACAGGCGTTGGTAACAGAAGTGGTTTTGGACCCATTGATAGTTTCATAAGGCTTCCTCCTTTCAAAATAGAGTGATAGTCACATAGTTAAAAGTCGAAAAAGTGAAAGATAAAGCCAAAGTGAAAGTTTTCTTTATCTCTGGCTTTATCTTTATCTCTCCGTCACATACACCATCGCGTTCTGTCGCTCTATCATACTACTTTGTCATTGCCTTTATAAACTCCCTGTTGAGCTTTGCTATAAAGGCAACCCTTATACCCTTTGGGCAGACGGCCTCACACTCGTAATGGTTGCTGCAGCTGCCAAAGCCTTCTCTCTCCATCGCCTCTGTCATCATACATACCCTCCTCACTGCCTCTATCCTTCCCTGCGGTAACATTGCGAGATGAGTGACCTTTGCTGCAGTGAAGAGCATGGCGGAACTATTCGGACAGGCAGCTACACAGGCACCACAGCCTATACACTCTGCAGCATCCATCGCTATCTCTGCATCCTCCTTTGGTATCAGGATGGCATTGGCATCAGGGACACCTCCAGTATGGACGGATATGTATCCGCCTGCCTGAATAATGCGATCCAACGCCTCCCTGTCAACGATTAAATCCCTGATAACAGGGAAGGCCTTTGCCCTCCAGGGCTCCACATAGATAACATCTCCGTCCTTGAAGTGCCTCATATGGAGTTGACAGACCGTAGTCTTTTCCTTAGGACCATGGGGAATCCCATTTATGACCAGAGAACACATCCCGCAGATACCTTCACGGCAGTCGTGATCAAAGGCTATCGGCTCCTTCCCTTCTTTTATGAGACCCTCATTCACAATATCGAGCATCTCGAGAAAAGAGATGGAAGGGCTAATATCCCTTACCTCAAGACTCTCGAACCGACCCATATCATCAGGGCCTTTCTGTCTCCATATGAACAGGGTGATGTTCATTTATAACTCCTTATCGAAGGTTTAAGCGACTCGAATATCAGAGGTTCCTTATGGGGTTCAGGCGGTCTATCATCACCCCTGTATTCCCAAGCAGCAACATAGCAGAAGTTTTCATCATCCCGCAGCGGCTCTCCTTCAGGAGTCTGGTATTCGATTCGAAGATGGGCACCGCAAGACTCTCTCCTGTGTAAGGCATCGATTGCAATGAGTTCAGCAAATTCGAGAAAGTCGGCCACACGCCCTGCCCTCTCAAGTTCCTGATTCAAGTCCTTACTATCTCCAGGGATGATGACATTCTCATAGAATTCAGCCCTTAATTGAGGAATCAGTCTCAATGCCTCTCTCAGGTCATCCTCGGAACGGCTTATACCGACCTTATCCCACATGATCCTTCCAAGTTCCCTGTGAAATTCCCTCACAGTCCTTTTCCCTTTAATTGAGAGTAGCCTCTCTATCGATCTCCTGACATCATCCATAGATTTCTTAAATTCAGGGGCCTCTGTCGTTATCCTTTCTGGTTCTGTCCTTGCAAGATAATCCGAGATGGTATAGGGGATGATGAAGTAGCCATCAGCAAGTGCCTGAAGAAGGGCATTTGCGCCAAGTCGATTTGCACCGTGGTCTGAGAAATTCGCCTCTCCAAGGACAAAGAGTCCATGGATATTACTCTGAAGGTTATAGTCCACCCATAAACCACCCATCGTATAATGAGGCGCTGGATATATCCTCATGGGCTGCTCATAGGCATTGTCACCTGTTATCTTCTCATACATATCAAAGAGGTTGCCGTATCTCTCCCTTATCTTTTCGCTCCCTAACCTTTTTATCGAATCAGAAAAGTCGAGATAGACACCTCGACCGCCAGGGCCTACCCCCCTGCAATCATCACAGACCTCTTTAATGGCACGGGATGCTATATCACGGGGTGCGAGATTTCCATATTTGGGATACATCCTTTCGAGGAGATAGTCTCTCTCATATTCAGGTATCTCAGAGGGTGGTCTACTGTCTCCCTTTCTGAGCGGCACCCATACCCTTCCATCATTCCTTAACGATTCTGACATAAGGGTTAGCTTTGATTGATATTGTCCACTTACCGGGATGCATGTAGGGTGTATCTGCGTAAAACAGGGATTTGCGAAAAAGGCCCCTTTTTTATATGCCCTGAAGGCTGCTGTAACATTCGAGCCTATTGCATTTGTGGATAGATAAAATATATTCGAATATCCTCCTGTGCAGAGGCAGACGGCATCACCAGCATGTGCCCTTATCTCGCCTGTAATCAGGTCACGAACAACGATTCCCTTTGCCTCGCCATCAACAACAACAAGGTCAAGCATCTCTGTGCGAGGGTAGAGCTTAACAGTCCCCCCCTTTATCTGTCTCGAAAGCGCGCCATAGGCACCGAGAAGGAGTTGTTGGCCTGTCTGTCCCCTTGCATAAAAGGTCCTCGAGACAAGGGCGCCGCCAAAGGAACGGTTTTCGAGGTAGCCCGCGTAGTCTCTGGCAAATGGTACCCCCTGTGCTACACATTGGTCAATAATGTTATTGCTTATCTGGGCGAGTCTGTAGACATTCGCCTCCCTCGACCTGAAATCCCCTCCCTTGATTGTATCATGGAAAAACCGATAGATGCTGTCTCCATCATTTGCATAATTCTTTGCAGCATTTATTCCACCCTGTGCTGCTATGCTATGACCCCTCCTCGGGCTGTCCTGATAGCAGAAGGCCTCGACATTGTAACCGAGCTCACCGAGGGTCGCCGCAGCAGATGCCCCGGCAAGACCTGTTCCGACAACGATTATCCTGTAGTTTCTCTTGTTTGCTGGACTTATCAGGGCCATCTCCTCTCGCCTCTTTTCCCACTTTTCATCGATGGGACCGGATGGAACATTGCCACTCAGTATCATATTCGAATCCTCAATATCTCTGTAAGAGAGGCAACAGGTATTGATAGAAATCCAAGGAGGAGGATTACGGATGAGATATATCCTATCTTTATGATGATAGGGAGCATCTCCTCGTTATTCAATCCCAGTGTCTGGAAAAGGCTCTGGATACCGTGGGATAGATGTAGGGCAATGGCTGTCATGGCCAGAATATATATGATAGTGACTGTATATCTCTGAAAGTTCAGGACGACCATACCAAAAACATCAGGCCTGTTAGAGGCATCGATATTATTTGCTGCTGAAAGTTCAGGATGGATTATCGGGATGGTGAAATGTAAGAGATGGTAAACAATATAAATGGCTATTATAATTCCTGTCCAGATCATGTTTCTCGATGCAAAGGTGCTCCTGAGATTCTTTTTTAATTTATAAGGCCCTGACCTTGCCATGCTGTTTTCTATAGTTAGCTGGATGGCAAAGATGAGGTGGATCAGAAAGGCGATGAGCATTATTATTCTAATGAACCATAGTAGAGGACCTGACCCGTGGAGTATTGAGGCGTAGGCATTTATCCATGATGGGCCCTTAAAGATCAAGAGGTTTCCAAAAAGATGGAATAAGAGATAGAAGAGCATTATGATGCCTGTGATCGCCATAGCCATCTTCTTGCCAATATTGCTTCTGATAAATCCCTTATACATCATCTCCTCAATCCTTTTCCGATGGCCCTATCACAACATCGCTGTATCTGTCTTCGAGTTCCTTCTTCATGGCCTCAAAGTTACCCATCCCTTTTGTCCTTATCACAATGTCCCTGTATTCCTCCTTAACACCTTCATAGGATGTAAGTATGCTCTGCAGACGAAAGCCGTGTCTCCTTATTATATCAGCAACCTTCCTAACCGAGCCCGGTCTGTCCTCAACAGTAAGATAGACCCTTATCCCCCCGTGTCTTACCCCTGTAATATCAATAAGGACACGGAATATATCCCTGTCCGATATTATCCCTGCAAGCCTCTTGTCTTCCATCACTGGCAAGCAGCCTATGTTCCTATCATGCATTATCATTGCTGCTTCCTCTACAGGTGTATCAGGCGATGTGGTGATGACCTCTGTCTTCATTACCTCTTTTACCTTCGTCTTTGCAAGGAGATAGTGAAGCTCGTAAACATCGAGGGTCGTTGCCTTTGAAGGGCAGTATTCCTTAATATCCCTGTCAGAGATAATACCAACCAACCTTTCTCCTTCAACTACAGGAAGATGTTTTATCTTTTTCTCCCTCATGATCCTTATCACATCTGTTACACCTTCATCAAGGCCAATTGTTATGACCTTCTTTGTCATCCATTTAGAGACAAACATATTCCCTCCTTAAACCCCTAAGTATGCCTTCCTGACATGTTCATTATTCAGAAGGGCCTCGCCTGTGCCATCGAGTATAATCTTTCCCGTCTCGAGGACATAAGCCCTGTCAGATATTAAAAGGGTCTGCCTTGTATTCTGTTCCACCACGAGGACAGTCGCTCCACCGCTACGTATCTTCCTTATGACATCAAATATCTCTCTTACGAGTATGGGGGATAGGCCAAGGGATGGTTCATCAAACATCATGAGCCTCGGCATCGACATCAGACCCCTCCCAATCGAGAGCATCTGCTGCTCGCCTCCGCTCAATGTGCCAGCAAGCTGCTTCCTCCTCTCCTTCAGTCTTGGAAAGAGTTCAAAGACCATCGCCTTTGTCTCCTCTCTCTTCTTTCTTGCCTCTCCCCTCAGTGCCCCCATCTCGAGATTCTCTTCAACGGTCATCTCGACGAAGAGCCTCCTGCCTTCTGGCACAAGGCACAGACCCATCTCGACGAGTTTATAGGGCTCGATCTTATGGATGGGTAATCCATCTAATATGACCTCACCCCTCCTCGGCCGGAGAAGCCCTGATATGGTCTTTAGGGTAGTTGACTTGCCTGCGCCGTTTGCACCTATGAGGGACGCTATCTCACCGGTCTTCACATGAAAGGAGACACCATGAATTACATGGACATCACCATAGAATACATCTATATCTCTAACCTCAAGCACCTTTTTCCTCTCCAAGATAGGCCTCAATAACGGCAGGGTTATTAGCTATCTCTGATGGTGTACCTTCCGCGATCTTTTCACCATAGTTCAGGACCACTATCCTATCGGATAAAGACATTATGACCTTCATATGATGTTCTATGATCATTATCGTTATTCCCTCATCCCTGATCTTTCTGATTATCCCTATCAATTCATCGAGTTCGTGGGGATTGAGGCCTGCGAAGGACTCATCGAGGAGTAAGACCTCAGGCTGGGTTCCGAGGGCCCTCGCTATCTCTAACCTCTTTCTCTTTCCGAGGGGAAGGCCCTTCGATATTATGTTCCCGTCATCATAAAGGCCTGTGAATCTGAGGGCCTCTATGGCTATCTCTTCTGCCTCTGATCTCTTTTTTGCCTTAAGAAAGGCAGAGGCTATGACATTATCAAGGACTGTCATCCTCTGCAATGGCTTCACGACCTGAAAGGTCCTTGCAATGCCGAGTCGGCAGATCTTATGAGGTTTGAGCCCTGATATTCGCTGGCCCCTGAATAAGACCTCACCCCTTGATGGAGAATAAAATCCATTACATATCTGTCCAAAATAGATTTTAAAAAGGGAAGCCTCAACAGGTAAAATAGGCAAAACTTATTTTATCAACACAAACTAACCTGTAAGGAGGCATCC
>JBBISG010000040.1:0-15269 GCA_037441365.1 Nitrospirota bacterium | reverse complement strand
AGGTCGATTTTTTCTGCTGCATCTGCATCGCTGATAATCATGTCAATAAAGGATGGCATTGAAATGCCAGCCGCTACAACTGCTGTTGATTTTATGAATTCCCTTCTGTTCATTATTATTTACCTCCCTTCTACAAGAATATACATCATTGATGCATTTTGTGTATAGGGCTTCAAAAAAACCATTCAATGGGCACTTTTCGCACCTCTGGGTCGGTTTGCAATAATCCTTTCCAAGCCTTACAAACAGGGCATGATATTCGTTGAAGAGTTGAACATCTTCATCCAGTTCTTTATGAAAAAGCATTTGATACGTCATATGATGAATTGTAATCCAGAATTCTATGCCTTGAAAGAACCCTCTTTGTATATGCATCAATAACAAACACAGGTTTATCGAGCGCATAAAAGAGATCGCTTCGCGGCATTCTTTAACCGTATCTCCACCGCCTTTCTGCATCTGTATTTTTATTGCACCTTTCTGGTCATTCTGTATACAAACGCCAGTATCTCTGCAACTGCCCTGTAGAGATCAAGGGGAATCTCCTGGTAAAGGTCGAGGGTAGAAAGCACCCCTGCAAGCTGCGGGTCATCTTTTATCGGGATATTATACTCCTTTGCTATCTGGAGTATCTTCTCTGCAATCTTTCCGCTCCCCTTTGCTACGACTCTGGGTGCAGCGTCTTTTTTAGCATCATACCTGAGGGCTGCCGCCTTTTTTCGGGTGTCCGCCATAACCTATGCCTTAATGTTTATAGTTTTTTCAGAGGATTCGAACCTCTCAAACTGCTCTAATGAGGCATTGCTTCTATCCATAACAGTAATTGCCTTGATATTTAATCCCTGCACATTAAATGATTCCTGAAGAATATCTGCATTATTAGCAAGGGTTTTCTGTAATACAGGACTTTCAGCAGCAAAGGACACAAGAAATCCCCTGTTATACATCAGAACCATTATTGTAAGCTCCCCGAATTGTTCGAGGTCGAGGTTTATCCTGCACGAGTATGAAAAACCCTTTGCATCTCCATGTCCACGTTTGAAGGATATTTCTCCATCCCTTAGCTCCCTCCAGTTAACGGGCAGGAATGTATAAAAAGAGTCTGTTATTTTTGAGAGCAACTGAAATGTTTCGATGTCTCTGAGCAGTCCGTCAATATTTGAAAGTGCAGTTTGTCTCTGGGCCGATGTCAGATCATGTCCTGAAAAAGTCCTGACATCCTCTTTGTCTTGTTCTGCCAAAAATTCCCTGAGCTGAAGCAGTCCTGCTTTCAAATCCCTTTTGATGGATGACATGTCATGCTGTAGTGGAGGTTGTTTTGTCTCATGTGCTGCAGCATCTTTGCCTTGAGTCGGTATTGCTGCCTGTGTTTGATTCCTTGATTCTGTCTCAGGATTTCCTGAGGGTTCGGTTCGTTGAAACATCTCTGCTATAGCCCTTATCTTTGCCTCGAGGACAACGCCTGTATCCTGCAAAACAACCTTTATTGGAATCTGGGGCAGATCTTCTATGCTGACCATCAGGTCATTTGTAATGGCCTGTATAAGCGGATGACCTTTTATGCCTTCAGGAAACTGGCTCATGAGACTATCGAGCCTTGCCTGTATGCCCTGTCCGGTTATTTTCAGACCTGCCTGCAATAGATTCTGAAGCCGCATCCTTATCTCTTTTGGCAGAGAATTAATATCTTGCGGCAGTGCTTTCAATATTTCAGAATTAATACTCTGGACCCTGGTATTAAAGGTCCTGGTGTCCATAATGCTGCTTGACAATTCATGGAGGAGCTTAGATATGACCCTGCCTTCATTGCTCGCAAAAAATGCATCCGACCTCTGACTTTCTGCTTTGGATGTATCCGTCTTATAGCCCATGAACTGGAGTTTTAAATCTCTGCCGTCAGAAGGCAGATTGGTTACTCTGAAAAACGCAACTGCGCCCTCCCTGAGCGGCATCTCTGTCTTTGCTGTGATAAAGTCTCCTTTTATTCTGAGCGTGACACCACCTGACGGCAGTATGTCCATTATCTCAGCCTTTACTACCTCGCCTAATTTAAGTGATAATGTCTTACCAGAGGGCCTTTCGATGACGAGTGATACATTACCAAAACCTGTAATCTTAAAATTAATCATAGCTAATTCTATTATACCAGTTGTCAAATGGCAAGGCTTCATGCGCCTTATACTCTTAGCCTTCAGCCTTATTGACAGATTATGATAT
Organism: Nitrospirota bacterium; assembly: GCA_037441365.1. Lineage (GTDB taxonomy): Bacteria > Nitrospirota > Thermodesulfovibrionia > Thermodesulfovibrionales > UBA9159 > JBBISG01. The sequence goes on along the minus strand of JBBISG010000040.1, from coordinate 13,052 downwards.
AGCTCATTTTCAAAATGGGCGCATTTCGTGAAAATATAAATATATGAAAAGATATATCCTCAAGGAATATGGTTCATGGAGCGTGATGATTATGGCCTATCTCGCAGGCATCTCTGCAGGCGGTGGATTTAATCTTAAAGCCTTATTATCCCTATCTCTATTCATTAACTCAAAACAGGCATTTACTTTTTGGATCCGTCATGTTGATCCGGTAAAGTCGTCAGCAGTTTTCATGATTCAGATTATATTGGCTTCATTTATAATGGTTAGCATTTCTGGAGAGGCGCTTTTTAAGTTGCTGCCTTATGCATTAATACCAGCCATATATATTCTGCTTCTATATTTTGCCGGTGAACATGCAATTATGACCGAGATATTCGGTTTTGCCGTTCTAACGCTTTCATCTCTCATTGCAAAATTTGTCACTACAAATATGATTGACAACAGGTTATATATAGCTGTAGCAGTTTTCTTCATTGCAAGTGTTTTCAAGGTCAGGCTTCAACTGAAAAGAAGGCTAATAGAAAGGTTTTTGATGATACTCTATGTTGCCTTTGCTTTATTTGCTTACCATTTAATTCAGGTACCGGTTGTTATACTCCTGCCGCTCATCGATAATGTGATATTTTCCTTGACGCTCTATAAGCTGAAGCTCAAGGCTACAGGATGGCTTGAGGTGCTGAAAGGCACGACCTTCCTTGTCCTCATAGCTCTTTTTTCGTAGAGAAAAATTTTATCTTGACAATCGGTCAAACTTTCAATAGTATGTAAGTTAGCACTTACATTCTATGAATAGGAGTATTTAATGAGCAGGTCAAAAGATATGCAATCCACGAGAGATAGGATCATTGAAGTGGCACTGAAGCTCTTTTCAAAAAAAGGCTATCTCGGTGCGACCACTAAAGAGATTGCGAAAGAGGCAGGAATTGCAGAGGTAACTATCTTCAGACATTTTCCATCAAAGGAAATGCTCTTTGAGAAGGTTATAGGCACCTACTCCTTCCTGCCTGAACTGAAGGGCCTTCTTCCCGAGATTGCAAAAGTGCCCTATGAAGATGCCCTCACTGTAATTGCAAAAAAGTTCCTTGAAACACTCACCATGAGAAAAGACCTCATACGAATAATGCATTCGGAGATGCAGAGATACCCAGAAAAGATACACAGGATTTACCATGCCTTTATGGACGAATTGTTTAAGACCCTTGCGTCCTATTTCGATAGATTACAACAAAGAGGAATCCTCAGAAGGTTTGATTCAGAATTCGGTGCGAGGGCATTTTTAGGGATGTTTTTTTCATACTTTATGGCGCAGGAATTCAAGATGCGAAAGAAATACAGAGATGAGGGTACCGAAAGGACAATAAAGGAATATGTGAATTTGTTTATAAAAGGGACGATTAAAAAACAGTAGATAGTAGATAGGAAGGAGATTATAACATGATTATTTCAAGAACTGTACTGTTACCCTTTTTTTCAATATGTATGGCTTTAACAGCAGTCCTAATATTCAGTAGTCGTTTAACTGCACAGGAGTATTCCCTTGACGACTTATGCAAAATTGCCCTTGGACATGCCGAGAGGATAAAGATATCCGAGGAAGACCTTTATATTTCAGAGACAAACAGGGATAAGGCAATGGCTACATTGTTACCGAGGCTCACTGCCTTTGGTGGATATACAAAATACAGCAATGATAAATACTCATCAACAGGTATAAGCAGCTTCGTAGTTCAACCTAATGGTGCCCTTTCATGGGGAATAAGGCTTGACCAGTCTCTATCAGTAAAAGGGAGAGAGCTAACAGCCTTTAAGATTTCTAAAGAAGGTATTGAAAAATCAAGGCATGACCTAAAGGCGCTTAAAGAATCATATATCCTTGATGTTGCAAATGCCTATTATGAAGTGCTCAGGGCGACGAAGGCCCTTGAGATTGCAAAAGGGAATGTGCAGCGTTTGGCGAAGCATAGGGATGCAGCCTCAATAAGGCTGAAGGTGGGTGAGGTGACAAAGACGGATCTACTGAGGGCAGAGGCAGAGCTCTCAGGAGCTCAGGCAGAACTCTTAAGGACTGAAAACAACCTCAAGCTCGCCAAGGCAACTCTTGCGAGGATCGTTGGATTGAATAGAGATTTCGAGATCAGGACAGAGGGTACAGGGGAAAGAAAAGAGATAATAGACCTTGAACTTGCTCAACTCAAGGAGATCGCCTTTTCTGAAAGGCCTGAGTTAAAGTCTGCAGACCTCCAGAAGAGGATTTCAGAGGAACAGATAAGGTATGCGAAGGCTGCCTTCTGGCCAACCCTATCAATTGAAGGGGTCTATTTGAGGAGAGAGGAAGACCCTGAATCAGCCTTTCTCATTAAGGAGACCCTTTATGGGGGTATAAGATTGAATTTTCCCTTTTTTGAAGGAGGACTTAGAAGGGCAGAGGTTAGAGAGTCTGAGGCAAGATATAGGCAGTCAGCCTTATTATATGAGGACATCAAGAAGACCATATCGATCGAGGTGGAAGAGGCATACCTTAATTTTCAGACACAGAAGGGGGTCTTGAAATCCTTTGAGGATCAGTTGAGGTTTGCGAGAGATAACTTCAATTCTATCTCGAGGCAGTATGAGTTTGGCCTTGCAAACAGCATAGATGTTATTGATGCAAATACACTTTTACTGACATCAGAAAGGCAATTTATGAATGCAAAATATAACCATGAACTATCAGAAGTCCGATTAAAAAGGGCAACAGGACTTTTATTAAAAACTATTTTAGAAGATGTAAAAAAAGGTTCGTAGAGGCTGATGGAGGTAATATGAGAAGATTTCAGATAACGAAAGGCATACTTATCCTGATAATCTCAATATTTTTATTAATTTCAAAGCAGTCAGTTGCGCAGGAACAGAAAAAACAACCCATGCCCCAGGCCATGGGTGTAAGCGTTTATAAGGTCTCAAAGGCAAGGTCCATTTCAGTGGAGGTTCAGTATCCTGCGAGGACAAAGAGCGTATCAATGGTAACTGTTGTTGCAAGGGTCTCAGGGATACTTAAAGAAAAGTATTTTACAGAGGGGCAGTTTGTGCGTAAAGATGACATGCTCTTCAAGATAGAGCCTGATATCTATCAGGCAGAGTATGATAGTGCTAAGGCACAGCTTGAACAGGCAGTAGCAGAACTGAACAGGGCAGAAAGGGACTGGCAGAGGATAAAGGCATCCTATGAAGATAAGATCGTGAGTGAGCAGCAGAGGGATGCAGCACTTTCAGCCTATGAGCAGGCAAAGGCCCTTGTAGAGTCAGCAAGGGCAAGGCTCAAACAGGCTGAACTGAATCTCAGATATACAGATGTAAAGGCACCAGTGAGCGGTATTACAGGCACAAGACTCGTTGACCCTGGCAATATGGTAAATCCTGGAACAGCCCTTGTCGCCATAACAGAGGTGGACCCAATATATGCAGAGTTTTCCATACCTGATACAGACCTTATTAGGCTGAAGGCTGAAGATTTAAAGTTCAAGGTTCAAAATTCAAAGATATCAGCCTTTCTATTGATTGAAAACAGACCTTACAGGCACTCAGGAAAGATAGATTTCATGGATAGCGTGATAGATGAAAAGACCTCGTCCCTGAAGGCAAGGGCGGTATTTCCAAATCCTGATAGGGAGGTCCTTCCAAATCAGTTTGTAAGAGTCGTTATAAAGGGACTTCAAAGAAAGGATTCAGTGGTTGTTCCTCAGAAGGCAGTACTTCAGAGCCCTCTCGGTCCATTTGTGTATGTTGTTGAGAATGGAAAGGCTGTTGTGAGGAATATAAAACTCGGTGAAAGGACAGGAGATAGATTTATCGTAGAGGAGGGCCTCAAGCCAGGTGACCTCGTGATAATGGATAATCTCATGAAGATAAGGCCTGAGATGCCAGTAACTCCACAGGGGGAAACCTTGTTTCCCCCTGTGAGACCCTCTTATAGGACTAATAAAAATTAACGAAAGGGTAAGAGATTGTTTACTCTGAGTGGAGTAAAGAGATTCTTCGCGGAGTTTACCCTGAGCGAAACTACGAGATTCTTCGCTACGCTCAGAATTAGCCTGAAGGTATGAGGAGTAAGATATGATATCAAGGTTCTTCATAGAGAGGCCGAGGACTGCTGCAGTCCTCGCGATTGTGATTATCCTTGCCGGTGTGCTCTCCATTCAGGTCCTTCCTGTAAAGGAGTATCCCACACTCACACCACCACAGATAACAGTTACTGCAGTTTATCCAGGTGCAGATGCAGAGACCATTGGAAAGACTGTTGCAGCACCCCTTGAGGAGGCAATAAATGGTGTTGAAAACATGATATACATGACGAGCACCGCCTCATCAAGTGGAGTCCTCAACATGAGCATATTCTTTGAGGTTGGCACAGACTCAAATGTTGCAAAGATGGATGTGAATAACCGAGTCCAGACAGCCCTGAGCAAACTTCCTGAGGCAGTAAGGCGCCAGGGCCTTCAGGTGAGGGAGAGGAGTCCAGACCTCCTCAAGGTCTTTGCCTTTGTCTCAGAGGGTAATAAGAGGGACATGGTCTCCCTGTCAAACTATATAATCATCAATATCCTTGATGACATAAAGAGGGTCCCGGGTGTCGGTGATGCCATAGTCTTTGATGAAAAGAGATATTCCATAAGGGTGTGGTTGAAACCAGACAAGCTTGCAAGACTTGGCCTAACACCAGTTGATGTATTTAATGCTGTCTCAAGCCAGAATGAGCAGTTTTCTGCTGGAGGCCTTGCTCAGGAGCCCCTCAAGAACCCACAGGTATATTCCTATTCAATTAAGGGTGAGAGGAGGTTCGAGACAGTTAATGAGTTTGAAGAGATAATCATACGCTCCAATCCTGACGGCTCATCAATTAGGCTTAAGGATGTGGCAACAATAGAGCTATCCTCTGAGAGCTTCAACAGGAATTCCTTTTACAAGGGCCAGCCTGCCATACCTGTTGGGATATTCCTCTCACCAGGTGCAAATGCCCTCGATGTCTCTGACAGACTCGATAATCTCCTCAAGGAGCTCTCAAAGGAATTCCCTCCAGACATAAAATACCATGTGCCTTTTGACCCAACGGTCTTTGTGAGGGAGTCCATCAAGGAGGTCCTCATAACCCTCGGCATAGCCATACTGCTCGTTGTCTTTGTCGTCTATCTATTCCTCGGAAACATGAGGGCAACCATAATACCTGTCCTTGCCATCCCTGTCTCTATCATAGGGACCTTTGCGGGGCTTTATGCCTTTGGCTTTTCCATAAATCTCCTCACACTCTTCGGCCTCATACTCGCCATAGGCCTTGTTGTTGATGATGCAATCATTGTTATAGAGAATGTGGAGCGCATAATGAGGGAACAGGGTCTTCCTCCAAAGGAGGCCACCGTAAAGGCCATGGAGGAGATAACAGCACCTGTCATAGCCATAGTCCTCGTCCTTTCTGCGGTCTTCATTCCAGCATCATTCGTTGGTGGATTCAGCGGAAAGCTCTACCAGCAGTTTGCCATTACAATAGCCATCTCAGTCATAATCTCTGGCATTGTTGCCTTAACCCTCACACCTGCCCTCTGTGCCTTATTTCTTAAAGCTCATGAAAAAAGACCCATACTTCCCATAAGGCTCTTTCAGGAATTCTTTGACCAGACAAGAAAGGGCTTTGTTAAGGGTGTGAGGCTCGTGATAAAACTTGCCATTATAAACATTGTGCTCTTTTCTCTGATACTCCTTGTGACATATCTTCTTATTAAGAGGCTTCCTACAGCACTCGTTCCTGTTGAGGATAAGGCAGCAGTACTGTTCTTTACATACCTGCCACCAGGCTCATCCCTTGAGAGGACAGAAGGTGTTGTCCATGATATTGAAGGAATATTTTCAAAGGCGCCTGAGATAAATGAATGGGTTGCTGTATCAGGCCTTGACCTGCAGTCCTTTGCCTTCAGGACAGACTCTGCTGTTGGATGGGTGAGGCTGAAGGACTGGTCTGAGAGGGAAAAAAGAGGCCAATCATCAATGGAACTCACAGGAAGGCTCATGGGTCAGTTTATGCAGAACAGGGAGAGCCTTGCCTTTGCTGTGAATCCACCACCAATAATGGGGATGAGCACAACAGGTGGATTTGAACTCTATGTTCAGGACAGGACAGGTGGCTCAATCCATGAATTGAGCAGACATGTCCAGGAGCTTGTTATAAGGGCTAATCAGAGGCCAGAGCTCATGTCAGTCAGGACAACCCTCAATACAAATGTTCCCTACTACACTGTGAAGGTTGACAGGGAAAAGGCAAAGGCCCTTGGTGTGGAGATAAGCGATATATACAATACCCTATCCATGACCTTTGGGAGCTCCTATATCAATGATTTCAATCTCTTTGGAAGGGTTTTTCATGTGAACCTCCAGTCGGAGGGTGAATACAGGGATGACCCGAGGGATTACAGCTATGTCTTCGTGAAATCAAGGACAGGCGAGCTAATTCCACTCAGCTCACTTATCTCGATTGACAGGACTGCTGATGCAATGGTTATTGAGAGGTTCAACATGTTTCCTGCTGCAAAGGTAACAGGAGAGCCAAAGCCAGGATTTACCTCTGGTGACGCCATAAGGGCAATATCAGAGATCGCTAAGGAGGTCCTTCCCTCTGGATACACCATATCGTGGGCAGGGACATCATTTCAGGAGGTGAGGGTTCAGGAAAAAGGAAATGTGGCATTAATCTATGCCATTGTCTTTGTCTTCCTCATACTCGTTGCCCTTTATGAGAGCTGGAGTGCACCCCTTGCAATAATCCTCTCTGTTCCTTTTGCTGTCTTTGGTGCAGCCCTTGGCCTTACTCTCAGGGGGCTTGAGAATGACATATACTTTCAGGTAGGTCTTATTACATTGATAGGACTCTCTGCAAAGAACGCCATACTCATAGTCGAGTTTGCAGAGGAGAGGTTCAAGAGACTGAGGATGCCCCTTATTGAGGCAGCTGTTGAGGCATCACGAATCAGATACAGACCCATTGTCATGACATCCTTTGCCTTTATAGCTGGAACACTTCCCCTTGCATTGAGCACAGGTGCTGGTGCAAACAGCAGACACATAATAGGAACAACAGTCGTGACAGGGATGCTCTTTGCTACAGTGGTCGGAATCTTCTTCATCCCTCTGTTTTATTATCTTGTGATGAAGGCAAAGGAGAAGATAGGATTAAGAAAGCCTGAAGAAGGGGAAAAGAGATGAGGTTATTGATAGCATTGATACTCATTGTTATAACAGGTTGTTCTTTCACACCTGAACTCAAAAAGCCTGAAATAGAGCTTCCCTCAAGTGCAAAGGGGGGAACGATGTTCCCCCCTTTGGGATCCCCCTCAGAGATAAACAAAGGGGATCTCGCAAAGAGCAAAGCCCTTGAGCCTCAGTGGTGGAGGCAGTTTAATGATCCCATGCTAACTCAGTTAATAGAAGAGGCATTAAAGAAGAATGATGACCTCCTTATAGCAGCATCAAGGATTGAGCAGGCCCGTGCCATCCTTGGGATAAGCAGTGCAGAACTCTATCCATTAATAACAGCAGGTGCCTCTGCCTCAAGGACAAAAAACTCCGAGGAGGCTCCAAACAATGGCAAAGGGACCACATCGAATAATTTTAGCCTCTCATCAATGGTCTTCTATGAGATTGACCTGTGGGGAAGGCTCAGGAATGAGAAGAAGGCAGGCTTAAGCAGGCTTCTCTCAGCAGAGGCAGCAAGGGAGAGCTTGAGGCTCAGCATTGTCTCATCAGTTGTGAGCACATATTTCAATCTCCTCTCGATTGAACAGCAGGTCAAAACAGCAGAGGAGATAATGAACAGGCAGAAGGATATCTATGAATTCAGACAAAAACAATTGAGTCATGGCGTTATTGATGAGCTTGTTGTTGAGCAGGCCCATGCAGAGTATCAATCAACAAGACTCGTCCTTGAGGGCCTTAAGACCCAGAAAGAGACATTGAAGAGCAGCCTATCTGTCCTTCTCGGAAAGAGTCCGAAGGAGATCTTCGGGGATGACTATGAACTAAGCAGGGACATGCCAGAGGTTCTTCCCGTGCCTCCTTTTCTTCCATCAGAGATTCTTCAGAGGAGGCCTGATATAATTCAGGCAGAGGAGGCCCTTGAGGCTTCTAATTTTGAGATAAGTGTTGCAAGAGCAGCCTATTTCCCGAGGATTTCCCTTACAGGGATTCTCGGGCTTCAGAGCACTGAACTGAGCAATCTCATTCAGTCATCTGCGGTATTCTGGAACATAGGTGCAAGTGCTGCCATGCCCCTTCTTGATTTTGGAAGGACAAAGGGAAATGTGGCTCTCAAAGAGGCCCAGAAAGAAGAGGCCCTTCTTCAATATGTAAAGACAGTAAGAACTGCCTTCAAGGAGGTCTATGATGGACTCGTAAGTCTTGGGCAGTCCATTAAAAGGCTTGAGGCACAGAAGGAACAGCTTGAGAGCCTTGAGAAGGTGATTAGACTTGCAGAGAAGAAATACGAAAAGGGCCTGACAGATTACCTCACCGTCCTTGACAGCCAGAGGGGTTATCTCAATGCAAGACTCAATCTCATAAGACTCAGGACAGAGGTGATAAATAATTATATATTCCTCTATAAGGCCCTCGGCGGTGAATGGCAGAGACTATAAAGGGGGTCCCCAAAAAGTCGCAAGACTTTTTGGGGTAACAGTCAGGAGGCATTTATGGATGAGGTAAAGACAAACAGCAACAACAGAAGAAAAAAACTCGCCATGGTAGTTTTCAGCGCTATTGTCCTGATAGGCGCAGTAACACTCTATTTCTATCTCAGTTATAAGGCAACGCATATTACAACAGACGATGCCTTTGTGGAGGGGAGGATTCATACCATTGCATCAAAGATAAGGGGGACAGTTAAGGCAGTTTATGTAAATGATAATCAGCCCGTAAAAAAGGGCGACCTGCTCTTAGAAATAGACCCTGCTGATTATGATGTGAAGGTAAGCGAGGCGTCATCAGGACTTAATGCAGAACGGGCAAGGCTTTCAGAGACCGAGGCGCGGATAGAGGCATCAAAAAAGCGGTTGTCCGAGCTTATAACTGCTATGGAGGCATCAAAGGCAAATCTTGAACTTCAGGAGGCGAATCTCAAACAGGCAGAACTGGATATGAAGCGTGCAGAGAGTCTTTACAGGGAAGAGATAATACCAAAGGAGAGATATGAAAAGACAATGACTGCATATAAGGTTGCTGTTGCACAGGTCAAGGCTGCAAAAGAACAACTGAGACAGGCAGAGATGGCGCTTCAGACACAGAAGGCAATTATTAGACAGGCAGAGGCAGCAAGGACAACACAGCTGTCAGCTATAAAGCAAAAAGAGGCATTATTAAAGGAGGCTGAACTGAATTACAGTTACACAAAGATATATTCACCAGCGGATGGCTATATCACGAAAAAATCTGTGGAGGCAGGAAATCAGATAAACGCAGGACAACCCTTGATGGCAGTCGTACCGCTGGATGATATATGGATTGTCGCAAACTATAAGGAAACACAGTTGGAAAAGGTAAAACCAGGACAAAAAGTAAGGATAAAGGTTGACACATATCCCAAAAAGGTCTTTTGGGGAAAGGTAGATAGCATAATGGCTGGCACAGGTGCAGTATTTTCTTTATTCCCTCCAGAAAATGCAACGGGAAATTATGTGAAGGTAGTGCAGAGGATACCCGTGAAAATATTGCTCGATAAAGATACGGACAGGGAACATATATTGAGAATCGGCATGTCCGTAGTTCCGACAGTGATTGTGGAAAAATGAACAAATGGCTTGTTGCATTAACCGTGATGCTCCCCACGCTAATCGAGATAGTGGACACATCTGTGGTGAATGTTGCCCTCGACCATATCAGGGGAAGCCTCTCTGCAGGAATAGATGAATCCACATGGACAATTACCTCTTATCTTGTGTCCAACGCTATCATAATTCCTATGACAGGCTGGCTGAGCAGGGTCTTTGGCAGGAAGCGGTATCTCATATTCTCGATTGCAATGTTTACTATAAGTTCGTTTCTATGCGGCTCTGCATGGAACCTCCAGAGCCTCGTGTTTTTCAGGGTGCTTCAAGGCATCGGCGGCGGGGCGCTTCAGCCCATTTCGCAATCGATACTCCTTGAGACATTTCCGCCCCGTCAGCATGGCATGGCGATGGCAGTTTTTGGTATCGGGATAATGTTTGGACCGATTATCGGCCCTCTCCTCGGAGGCTGGATCACAGACAACTGGTCATGGCACTGGATATTTTATATCAATGTCCCCATTGGCATAATCTCTGTCCTCATGGTCATATTCTTCATAATTGACCCGCCTTACATGAAGAGGATGAAGATGAAGATAGACTATTGGGGACTTGTATTTCTTGCCATTGGTCTTGGATGCCTTCAGATAGTCCTCGATAAGGGACAGAGGTCAGACTGGTTCTCATCGGGTTTCATAACAGGCCTTGCTGCAATATCTTTATTATCTCTTATCATCTTCGTGATTGTAGAATTGTTCTTTGCAGAACAACCCATAGTCAATCTCAGGGCATTTAAGAATATATCCTTCAGCACAGGTAATATAGTCATGTTCTTCGCCTTCTTTAACCTCTTCGGAAGCATCGTCCTCTTACCTATATATCTGCAGACCCTAATGGGTTATACAGCAACACTCGCAGGCCTTGTCCTCGGTCCTGGTGGGTTTGCAACCCTCTTTACAATGCCTGTTGCAGGTAGGCTTGTGACAAGGATAAACTCAAAGTTTCTCCTCGCCTTCGGTATCCTTGTCTCTGCATATTCAACCCATCTAATGTCAGGATTCAATCTCAATGCTGATTTTCTCACAATAAGTATACCGAGGGTCATCCTTGGCATAGGGATGGGCTTTCTCTTTATTCCCCTGACAACTCTCACAATGGCAGGGATAAGAAAAGAGGATATGGGGAATGCCACATCAATATACAATCTCCTGAGGAACCTCGGTGGAAGTTTTGGTGTTGCCTTTGTGACGACAATGCTTGAAAGAAGGGCTCAGTTTCACCAGTTCAGGCTTGTAGAAAACCTCACACCCTTTGATAGCGCTTATCAATGGGCAACAGAGAGGGTGTCAGAATTGCTCCAGCTACGAGGGTTACCTCCATCTATTTCAGAGATCGCAGGTCCTGGGATTATCTACAGAGGCCTTCTCAGGGACTCATCCATGATAGCCTTCAATGATGCTTTTCATCTACTGAGCATCCTGATGATATTTATCCTTCCTCTCGTTTTGCTGATGCAAAAAGGCAGGGCAGTTGGCCCGCCAGGGATGCATTGAACCGTGAGTCGTGATCCGTGCCGCGAACGGATAGATTTCTGAGCAAAAAGGGTTATAATTAACCTGAGCTATGGAACATCTACTAAAGATAGTTTACACATTTATACCTATCTTTGTGGCAGTGGACATATTTGCGATAGTGCCTGTCTTCATATCTATGACCGGGGGTCTATCGAGGCAGAAGATTAAGGCCATTGAGAAAGAGTCTGTCCTCACTGCCTTTATAGTCGGCATTGTGTTTATCGGTCTCGGTGAAGGCATCTTCAGGATCCTCGGCATCACTACAGATGACTTCAAGATTGCGGGTGGGATCATTCTCCTGATCCTTGCAATACTCGACCTGACTGGTTATACAAAGGTGAGAGAACAGACAGGTAAGACAGGGGTTGTCCCCCTCGGCGTTCCCCTGATAGTTGGCCCTGCGGTGCTCACAACAATATTAGTTCTCGTAGACCACTACGGGATATTCCCCACAGTGATTTCATTCATTGCAAACCTTGCAATCGTGTTGCTGTCCTTCAGGTTATCAGAAAGGATAATGCATATCTTTGGCCGTGGAGGGATTGTTGCCATATCTAAGATCATGGCACTCCTCCTGGCATCGATAGCCGTAATGATGATAAGGCTCGGCCTTGAAAATATCATACACATCCACTAACACATACACTCACACTTATATAAATAAAAAAGAAAGAATGGTAAGAGGATAATATACTACCGCCGATGCTTTACAAAATCCTTGCAGATTTAGTAGTTATTGTCCATTTTCTCTGGATACTCTTTCTTATCTTTGGTGCATTCTGGGGAGTAAAATACAGGGCGGTAAAAATCTTTCATCTATCGGGTCTTGTCTTTGCCTTTATCATTCAGATATTTGACTGGACCTGTCCGCTTACTTATATTGAAGTGCGGCTAAGGGCAAAGCACGACCCAACCTTGACTTACAAAGGCTCATTCATTATTTATTATGTGGAAAAGATTGTCTATATCGATCTTTCTCGCACCATAATTATTATCCTTACTGCTGTTCTCTGCGGATTTACCGTATGGATTTACCTCGTGAAGAAAGCCAATTCTCACCGATAAATCCTATCCATCAGAGTAGGTTGCAATCTCTGTATCTTTAAATTAAAATGTATAATAAAAAAACTTAAGTAAGGAGGCAGGTTATGAGGTATCTTTCCATTGCAATAGCAGTTGCTTTCCTTTCATGTCTCGTCGGTCTAAATGTTTTTGCCTCGGATACCGTAGAATTCAGTATCCCACTTCCGCTCACGGGCCCGCAGGCTAAATTCGGGGAGATGGAGAAGAGGTCTTACGAGATAGCCGCAGAAGAGATTAATGCAAAGGGCGGGATTAAGGGTAAGAAGGTTGTCCTCACCTTTGAGGACTCACAGGGCAAGCCAGAGATATCGAGGGCCATAGCCGAAAAGCTCATTGATGTGAAGAAACAGCCCGTCATATTCGGTGAGTACAGTTCATCCTGTTCAAAGGCTATAGCAGCGGTGGCAAATGAAAGGAAGACCCCCTATCTTGTTGTCACCGGGGCTGATGATGCTATCACGCAGCAGAATTATAAATACGTCTTCCGTCACTGCTGTCCAAAATAATCTGAAATCACAAAATCCATCCTTATAAAATAAGGCTTTTAGACGGGTAAATCTTCATTTTCAAAATCAGGTTGTCCCTTGCCATTTTATCTTTTATCATTATGCTG
>JBBISG010000039.1:0-15284 GCA_037441365.1 Nitrospirota bacterium | reverse complement strand
GAATCCCTATGTCATCGGGAGTATACAGGGTGTACCAAAGATATACGCATACTGGGATTCTGAGGCAGCCGAGAAGGCTGTTGCAGAAGGACTGCTCCTCAGAAGGCTATAGCCCCAGATGCCTTCCATCTGTCTTTAAAGGATACCTTAAAAGAGGATTTAAAGCAAATTAAAAGGCCCTGGACGAATCCGTCCAGGGCCTTTGACCTGCTCAGAACCTCCCCTCAGTGTTCTGCCGGGAAGAATGTGTAGCTTATCCATACGAGTATCCCTAACAGGACGATACCGAGGATTATACTCCACGATATGAGCTTCTTCTCAACTGGAAGGAGTTCTTCATACTTCATCCTTTCTAATTCTTCTGCCAATCTTGTCTCTTCAGGCATCTCAACCTCCTTGTCGCATGTTTTAATTTCAGGTTTTGACATTCATAAGAATGTCGATCATCCCCCCACCACAGGCGGCTTCACACCATGGAAGAATATCCATGAGATGAACAGTCCTATCCAGAGGATGAAGCCAAAAAGGCAGAGGAGATAGACTGCGGCAAGCTTGCCGATGCCCTCTTCCCAGAGCTTCTTGAAGTCAGAGACAACACCGATGGCGAAGAATGTGACGAGGAAGAACATCACCCTCAATGCATTCGTTCCTGCTGCCGCTGTCTTTGCCTGCGACATCGTTGTTTTTGGCCCCTTGATCTCTGCCTCGAGGCCCTTTATCTTATCCTTATTCGCCTTTATCTTCTCATTCAGCGCAGCCTGCTGGGCAGGGTCTGTCACTGTCGGAAGCTGTTTTTCTGTTGCTGCAATCTCCTTCTTTATCTTGTCTATCTGCGACTCTACAGGCTTTATCTTCGGGGCATTGGGCGCAGCAATCAAGAGCATAACTATAAATGTTACCGCATAAGCCATGACGAACTTCGGGAACCTCTGCCATATCACACCTGCCTGCACCTTTTCACCAGGCTTGCACTCTATCTTGGCGCACCAGATGACAGCGAGGATGAATGCCCAGATGCTGATGAATATATCGATGAAGAGCTTTGTCGTCGAGGCGGCCATGAGCATCCAGCCCGGCTCGTACTTTATGCCTGCTGCTGTCTCGGCCTTTGCCCTTATGAGGGCATCAACAACTGCGCCTGACGCAAAGGCAGCGCCGTCTGTTTTGACCGCAAGACCCATCCATGCGCCTGCCACCATCGGCTCTTTCCAGAGAAATGCCTGGGCAAAGAATGGCAGTATTACGAGCTCAATGACGGCAAAGATGACGACCAGGGATGAGACCATGATGGGGACGACTGGACGGGCCTTAATTGCACCTCCTGTAGCTATGGCAGCAGACACGCCGCATATAGAGATGCCGGATGCCAGAGGTGCTGCCCATTCCCTGCTGAACTTGAAGTATTTCCTCGCTATAAAGTAAACCAGGGCCCAGTAGATGAGGTATGCCTCTATAATGGCGCAGAGTCCCCTGAATAGCACAGCCGATGCAAGACCAAATGCCTCTGCTGACTTGATCCCGAGCAGTGCACCCATAAGTCCTATGCCTGTCTTGATGTAGAGCTCGGGCCTTATCGCCTCTTTAAGAAACCTCGAAAGCCCTGGCATGAAGTTTCCGATAAAAAGGCCGACCAGAAGGGCGACAATAAATCCTGCCTCACCAGTGAGCTTGAGGGACCATGGCACACCTGCCTTCTTTGCATCGGTTGCTGCGATATAGGCATAGTGGCCTATGAGCCAGCAGATGTAACTCAGCCAGAATACGACTGTAAAGCCAATAACAAACTTGCCGACATTTGCCTTCATGAGCGCGGCACCTATGCCCATCAGAACGAGCAGGAAGAGATAGGTCAGCACAAGTGATGTAAACCCTGATATGCCTTTCTTTTCATAAACCTGGCCTACCTGTAAGCCTGTAACATCCTTTACCGTTATCGTCTCTTCCTTGCCATCCGCCTTCTTGATGGTCACCTTGTTTCCGTCTATCTTTGTGATCTCGCCCTTAACGCCCTGAAATGCCTTTCCTGTCGGCGCAACAGCCTTTGATACATTTGTCCAGACCTTGGTGCTTATTGCCCATCCGAGGGGATCAGTACTTGTGAATGCGAATAGCGAGATAACGAATATAACTATTGCCAGCCAGAAGGATAGCCAGTCTTCGCCTACTCCCTGTTTCTTTTCCTCCATACTTAACCTCCCTTTTGATTTCACGACTTAAGTCAAAACCCATTTCACCATGGTGCCAAACCACCCTTAAGTCATCGCATCACCCCCTTTTGTAAGTTGATTTTCGGAAAAAGGAAGATCAAACTATCTATATCATGCAATAGAGATGCCACACGGGTATAGAATCTTTTTATTTATAAATTGAGTGGTTACAAAATTGTGTCGGGAATTTGGTGTTCCATTGAGGGAACATATCTACTCGACGTTCCCTGCAGGGAACTTATCGATCTTGTACTCCTTTAGTTTTTTCCAGAGGACCTTTCTGCTGATCCCCAACTTCTTTGCTGCCTCTATCTTCTTCCCATGGGTCTCTTTCAGCGCATTGATTATCATCTGCTTTTCCAGAGACATTACACCTGCCTGAAGGGGGCTATCTGTAGCAGAGACATTCAATTGAACACCCCTGCCCTCTAAAATAGAAAACTCCTCCGGGAGATTCTTCAGGTCTAGCAATCCATTGCTCGACAGCAGGACTGCCCGTTCTATAGCATGCTTGAGCTCTCTGACATTGCCGGGATAAGGGTATGCCATCATAGCCTCATAGGCAGCGGGTGTTAATCTTAATCCGTGCTTTGTATACTTTTCCCCGAAATATTCAAGGAAATGCTCTATGAGATAGGGGATATCTTCCTTCCTTTCCCTTAATGGCGGGATTACTATAGGAACCACATTTATCCTGTAAAACAGGTCTTCCCTGAATGCCCCTGTCTTTATGACCTCCTTCAGGTTTTTACTCGTTGCATAAATCCCTCTTACATCCACCTTTATAGGCTCATGGCCACCGAGCCTGGTAATAGTCTGGTCCTCAATAACCCTCAGCAGCTTTACCTGAAGTCCCAGGGGCATATCACCTATCTCATCAAAGAATATGCTGCCGCCATTGGCTATCTCAAACTTTCCCTTCCTCATCTCTGTAGCACCTGTAAAGGCGCCCTTTTCGTGTCCGAAGAGCTCTGACTCAAATAGATTCTCCGGTATGGCAGCGCAGTTTATCTTTATACAGGGCTTATCCTTTCTATGGCTCAGGTTGTGGATTGCGTTAGCTACAAGCTCCTTCCCTGTCCCGCTTTCTCCCTGTATCAGGACAGGGACATCAGTTTTTGCTATCGACTCGATGCGGTCAAAGACATCCTTCATAGGGGGGCTTTCACCTATAAGGTTTTCAAACCCTGCCTTCCTCCTCACAGACTCTCTCAGGTTGTCAAGTTCGATCTCAAGGTTCCGGAATTTGAGGAAGCGTTCAATGGTCAGCAGCAATTCCTCGTTTGAGAACGGCTTTACAATGTAATCGAATGCCCCATCCTTTATAGCCTGTACAGCGGTCTTGACCTCAGCATAGGCGGTGATGATTATAACACCTGTAGCAGGGGATAGCATCTTAATGCGATTGAGTATCGTGAGTCCATCATGCTTAGGGAGCTTGAGATCTGTGATAACAAGGTCGAAGCGCCCTATCTCTATTTCGGCCATCCCTTCTTCACCATCTTCACAGGTCTTGACAGAATAGCCCGATGCTGTGAGGAAGTGGCTCATCCCGAGCCTCATGGTCGGTTCATCTTCTATGATGAGTATCCTGTTTTTCATTATTAAAATCTCCCCAAGCTAAAGCAAAGCGGGGTTAGAAAACCCCTCCTGTGTGTTTCATATCGGCAGCTCCACTGTGAATCTCGTTCCCTTTTCAGAGGTCTCGACCGTTATCTGCCCGCCGTGTTGCTCAACTATGGATTTACTCACAGACAGCCCAAGACCTGTTCCCTCACCAACAGGCTTTGTTGTGAAAAATGGGTCAAATATGTAGGGCAGAACCCCCTCAGGTATCCCATGGCCTGTATCAGTAAAAGAGGCATAACAACGGCCGTCATTTAATGAGGTCTCTATGGTGAGACAGCCCGGCCTGCCGTCCATGGCCTGAATTGCGTTGAGCATGATATTTAAAAATACCTGTTCCATCTTGTGCGGGTCAACCATTATCACGGGGCCCTCAGAAGAGAGGTTCTTGACTATTTTTATCCCTCTCTTTGAGATTATATACTCTGTCAGTTTCAGAACATTCTCTATCAGATTATTCGCAGGGACCGGTGAAATGCTCAGGTAGGACCTCTTCGAGAAGTCCAGCAATTGGCCCACGATGTCCTGGATCTTTGCAAGGCCTGAATTTATAACATCTATATGCCTCTTCCTCGTCTCCTCATCCATCTCGGTCGTCATCAGATTCTCAAAACAGAGCCTTATCCCGCCAAGGGGATTATTTATCTCATGGGCAACCCCGGCCGAGAGCTGTCCCACTGCTGCAAGCTTCTCGGCCATCCTCATCTGTTCCTCCATCCGTTTCCTATCGGTTATGTCCTTAACATAATGAACCGCCTTTATGACACGACCGTCATCATCGAATATTGGATAGAGGTGCACATAATAGAACTGTCCATTGCTGTCTTCCCAGTACTCAGAAACAGCCCTACCTTCCTTTTTTACCCTCTCAAGGAAACATACAGGGCACAGTGTATCCGCATCGCAGTTTTCTGAATTGCACTTCGATGTAAAGACAGCGGTTACTCCCCTTGCGGCCCATTCACGGTATGCCTGGTTTGTTATCTCTAAGGAACAATCGGGATTGACAAGCGCCAGTGGGTCGCTGATGCCCTCGAAGATGGAATGGAGTGTCTCTGCATTCCTTCTCAGGTCTTCCTGGGCATCGAATAAATGCCTGGCCATCTGGTTGAATGAGGCTGTCAGCTCTCCTATCTCATCAGTTGTAGTGATCGGGAGATTCTGGTTAAGGGGTTCTGTACCCTTTACGATGCCTTCAAACACAGTGGTCAATTTATTCAATGGCCTGCTGACCAGGCTCCAGAATGCGCCCTGAAGTGATATAAATAGAAAAAGTAATGTTGTAGAGCCAAATATAAATGTTGCTATGGCAATACCCTTGATCTGTCCCAGTGCAATATCCAGTGGGATGGTGACAGACTCAACACCAATGGTATCGCCCTCTCTCCATCCAAAGCCGCTCTTTACCCCATACTTTTTAATCAGCCCCCTCGGTGCATGAGACGGGTCTCCATGACATCTCAGGCAACCCCTCTCGGCGATTATCGCCTTTGCCCTGATAAGAAACTCCTTGCCTTCAATCTTGATTATGCCATTCCACGACTTCTGGTCAGGGTTGTTCCGAAAATATCTGATCATGCCTGAATGGAGGGAATCTGCCCTGTTCTGCGGATTGAGGGGGTTGTTTGATACCCTTTTATAGACATAGTCCTTTAAATCACTATTGAAACGCCTCATAACCTCCTGAGTCACATGGGTTGTGGACATGGCCTCGAGGATGAATTCGTCCTTGTTATTCACATAGGGGAGGACCTCAAACATCCTCGGTCGGAGTGTATTCTTGATATAGTCTCCAACAGCACCTATCTGGGTCATGATGACAAGGGTCTTTTCATTTGCATCCTCGATTACCCTGCTTCTGAGGTGGTGATAGAGAAGCAGCGAGAAGGTGATGCAGAAGATGAGGAGGATAAAGCCGATGGCGAGGGTAAATTTTGTGCTCAGTTTAAGGTTCTTTAATCTCATGCGCTTTCCCCTGAGGGAAGACAACCTGGTTAATTTTAAAAAAATGTGCAGGAATAATTCAACCAAACCCGAAGGGTTTTAGTGCCCTGCATCCACATTGACCACCAGCGGCCCGCTCTCGATC
Source organism: Nitrospirota bacterium (assembly GCA_037441365.1). GTDB lineage: Bacteria > Nitrospirota > Thermodesulfovibrionia > Thermodesulfovibrionales > UBA9159 > JBBISG01. The sequence goes on along the minus strand of JBBISG010000039.1, from coordinate 9,362 downwards.
GATGGGCCGGCGGTCCTTATCATGTAAGAGACCACCCCGGCGGCCTTAACAGTATCAGTAAAGGCAGGAATCCTCACCTCACCAACGAGGCTGAACATGGACTCTCCCTCTGCCCTGCGGTATACACGATATCCCTTAACCCACGGCTCAGGCGCCTCCTTCCACATGAGATATATCCTGTCATCATTCCTGACGGCCCTGATGTCAGAGGGTGGTGATGGGATGAAGCTCGAAGGGTTCACCTCTAATTCCCCGGAGGCATAGCCCTCATCCATTATATCGGTGTTAAGCACTGCCCTTATGCTGTAATACACAGGTCTATCAGGTTCTACGATGTCCCTGAAGGATGTAGTGCAGATGGGTTTGCTGTTTAGAGGGATATCCGCATATCTGCCCTTCTGTCTGGTTTTATAGATGTTGTAACAGGCCCCTTTACCTGAAGCCTTCCATGACAGCTCAATAGAATCATTTTTTATCTCAAAGCGTATGTCATCTGGCGGTGGCAGCACCGTGCGGGGGGTCACCGTTACTATATTTGAGTCGTTACTTGAGACCCCCTTCAGGCCCTGTGCGACAACCCTATAACTATAAGTTGTATTAAGTTTAAAATCACTGTCTATGAAGAGGCCCTTATCACTGCCCACAAAGTATCTCCTCTCAAAACCATCGCCTTGCCGTAATATATAAAACCCTTTTATCATCTGTCTCTGATTGTCTGGGTAGGACCACAGCAGTATGAGCTTGTCCTCTCTGTGAAGCGCTGAGAGGGCTGATGGCGTCTCGGGTCTTTCGTATGCCTTTAGTGTGGGGGGACCCTTTTTGCCGCAGGAAAGTGATAAGAGCAGAATGATTGAGAGTAATATCACTGTGAAATCATTGCTGCCTTTTGTCATCCGCCACTAAACCCCAAAAAAATCTTTGACTTTTGGGGACCCACTGTTACCATCCACTGTCCTTTTTAGCCTTTTTATCTGTTTCTTCACCTCTATTTGTGAAGTGCCTCCCATCGAGGCCTTTGACATCACAGAACCCTCAGCAGTAAGGTGCGTATAAATGTCAGGGCCGATGAGCCTTGAGAACCTCTTGAACTCAGTGATCTTGAGGTCATCAAGCCTCTTTCTGTTCTCTATGCAGTAAAGGACTATCCTGCCTGTTATCTCGTGGGCCTCCCTGAATGGTATGCCCTTCCTTACGAGATACTCTGCGATATCAGTGGCTGTGGAATAACCCTCAGATGCAGCAGCAGCCATTTTCTGTCTGTTGAACCTTATGCTGTGAAGCATCCCAGCAAGGACATTAAGACACGCCTTAACAGTATCCACTGAATCAAAGACAGGCATTTTGTCTTCCTGCATGTCCCTGTTATATGAAAGTGGCAGTCCCTTCATTGTGCTCAGGAGCGAGATCAATCCCCCATAGACCCTCCCTGTCTTTCCCCTTATCAGCTCTGCCACATCAGGGTTCTTTTTCTGGGGCATTATGCTCGAGCCGGTGGCAAAGGCATCAGGCAGATTAATAAATAAAAACTCCTCCGTTGACCAGAGGACAAGTTCCTCTGCAAACCTCGAAAGATGCATCATGAGTATCGCGGCATCAGAAAGAAACTCAATGGCAAAGTCTCTGTCAGAGACGGCATCTATGCTGTTTCCTGCGACCCTATCAAAACCTAAGAGCCCTGCCACATATCCCCTGTCAATAGGCAGTGATGTGCCGGCAAGGGCGCATGCACCCAGTGGAAGGACATTCACACGCCGCAGCGTGTCTCTTAATCTCTCCCTGTCCCTTCCGAGCATCTCGACATAGGCAAGGAGGTGATGGGACAGCAGCACAGGTTGTGCCCTCTGCATATGTGTATAGCCGGGCATAATATAGTCTATATATTTTTCAGCCATATGCAGCAGCGTCTTCTGAAGATTCCTGATAGCGGAGATTATCTGGCCGATCTCGTCTCTGAGATAGAGCCTGAGGTCGAGGGCGACCTGGTCGTTCCTTGACCTCGCTGTATGGAGTTTCTTTCCTGCAGGGCCAGCCTTCCTCGTGAGGGCCGCCTCTATGTTCATGTGGATGTCCTCGAGGCCTTCCCTGAACCTGAACCTGCCTGATTCTATCTCCTGGGCGATCTCCCTGAGTCCATTGATTATCCTTTCAGAGTCCGCCCCTGTGATTATACCCTGTTTGCTGAGCATCCTCGCATGGGCGATGCTCCCCGCGATGTCATATCTCCAGAGGCGCCTGTCAAAGGAGATCGACTCTGTAAATGCCTCAACAATCTCTGATGTCTTCTCCCTAAACCTTCCTGACCAGAGTTTCTTCATGGGTAAGAATAAAATTTTCAGATAGTTGTGTCAAGACCTCGAATTGCCTCATCAAAAATCTTTACGAAGTCGATTTCAGGGTTCATCCCTCAAGATCTTTACGTGAGGCAACGGGGGTCCTCAGAGAATCGTCTCCTTTTTTATTGCATCTACCACCCTTACAACCTTCTTCATCTCCTTCACATCGTGAACCCTGACAATATTTGCACCATTGTAGATAGATATTGCTACTGCGGCTGCAGTGCCTTCAAGCCTCTCAGACGGCGGGGCATCACCCAAGATCTTCCCGATAAACGCCTTCCTCGACACTCCAACAGCGACAGGCCTTCCGAGTAGTGTAAATTCCGTGAGGTTCTTTATAATCTCGAGGTTGTGCTCAAAGGTCTTTCCAAAACCGATGCCAGGGTCTATGATTATCATGTCTTCTCTCACTCCGAACTTCATGGCAAACCTTATGCTGATCCTGAGATAGTCCATTATCTCCGGTATTAGTGCTTCATAGACAGGATTCTTCTGCATATCCCGCGGAGTGCCCTTGATGTGCATAATAACCACAGGGACATTATATTCAGACACAACCTTTGGCATCTCAGGGTCAAATCTCAAACCGCTTATATCATTCACAATAGAGGCACCTGCATCCAGCGCCCTCCTTGCAACTACTGATTTATATGTATCGATGGATATAGGGACATTGATCTTCCTTACGAGGGATTCAATCACAGGGACCGTCCGTCTTATCTCCTCCTCCTCTCCTACAGGCTCGGAGCCAGGCCTTGTGGATTCACCACCTACATCTATTATGTCTGCACCCTCATCCACCATCCTGATACCTCGATGGACAGCAGCATCCCTGTTAAAATAGAGACCGCCGTCTGAAAAGGAATCAGGCGTGACATTGAGGATCCCCATGATGTAGGTTTTCCTTGAAAAGTCCAGGCAAAAGTTCAACCATTCAAGTTTCATGATTTCATCTCCTTCACAGATACAAAAGCCCTGATATTAACTTTTAATACCAGGGCACATATTTGCAAGCTATAGCTGTCAAGGGATTCTGCAAGACTACCCTATTTTATTGATAAACTCCTTCGCTGCCTTTAAGGCATCTTTCACGACTCGTGTATCCTGCAATAAGCCCCTATAATACCCTGCTATATGCAGCAAATTATATAGTTTTTCAAACTCTCTCGTGAGTTTTCCATTATGGATTGACAGGTATTTTTTCAGAGCTTCTCTATAGCCATCAACCGACTTCGGTAAATTCTTAGTATCAACGCCTCTTTTAAGGAGGTATTCGTCTATTGCCTTTAAGATAGCGAGATAGGCTGTACTACAGGCTTCCTGCACAGGTTTAACGTCTGTATAGGTATTATCCTCTACAGGGGCAGTTTTTAAAATCTCTCTTGCGTTATCCAGATATCTAATTGCTTCTCTCATGCCACATGCCCTCTCCTTTTTTCTTTCTCTAAACCTGAACCTCTGCCTTAGCTTCCTCGGATACCTGCCCTTTCTTTGCCCTGAGATCTTCTATCAGGGCATTGATCTCTGCGCCATCCAGTGTCTCTTTCTCAAGAAGGGCCTTTGCAAAGGCATCGAGCAAGTCATAGTTCTCGGTGAGGAGTCCCTTTGAACTGTCATAAGCCTCTATCACGATCCTTCTGACCTCTTCGTCTATCTCCTCGGCAATCTTCTCGCTGTAATCCTTGTGCTTGGCTATCTCCCTTCCGAGAAATATCTGCTCATCCTTTTTACCAAAGGTAAGCGGACCGAGCTTCTCGCTCATACCCCATTCAGTCACCATCCGACGCGCCAGGTCTGTTGCCCGCTCAAGGTCATTGCCGGCCCCTGTGGTCATATGGTGAAGGGCTATCTCCTCTGCAGCCCTGCCACCTAAGAGGACCTTCAGGGTCTTCAGGAGATAGTCCTTTGAATAGGTGTATCTGTCATCTATCGGAAGCTGCTGGGTAACGCCGAGCGCCCTTCCCCTCGGTATAATGCTGACCTTATGTATGGGGTCTGTCCCTGGTGTCAACTTTGCCACCAGGGCATGGCCTGCCTCGTGATAAGCCGTATTCTTCTTCTCTGATTCGCTGATTATCATGCTCTTACGCTCAACACCCATCAGAACCTTATCCTTCGCAGCCTCGAAGTCTGACATCTCGACGGTGCTCTTCGACTTCCGCGCTGCAAGGAGTGCTGCTTCATTCACAAGGTTGGCAAGGTCGGCGCCTGAAAAACCAGGGGTCCCCCTTGCAATAACCTCAAGGTTTACATTCTCATCGAGGGGTATCTTCTTTGTATGGACCTTGAGTATCTCGAGCCTTCCTTTCACATCAGGAGACGGCACAATAACCTGCCTGTCAAACCTCCCCGGCCTTAAGAGTGCTGGGTCAAGGACATCGGGCCTGTTTGTTGCGGCCAGTATAATCACACCCTCTGTGCCCTCAAAACCGTCCATCTCCACAAGGAGCTGGTTGAGGGTCTGCTCCCGTTCGTCATGGCCACCGCCAAGCCCGGCACCCCTGTGCCTGCCAACAGCATCTATCTCATCGATGAAGACAATGCATGGTGCACTCTTTTTGGCCTGTTCAAAGAGGTCCCTCACACGAGATGCACCAACACCCACGAACATCTCGACAAAGTCCGAGCCTGATATGCTGAAGAAGGGTACGCCTGCCTCTCCTGCAATGGCCTTTGCAAGCAGGGTCTTGCCCGTGCCTGGTGAGCCGACAAGCAAAACACCCTTCGGTATCTTGCCGCCAAGTTTGGAGAACTTCTGCGGGTCTTTGAGGAAGTCTATAATCTCCTGGACCTCTGTCTTTGCCTCTTCGATGCCAGCGACATCTGCAAATGTTATCTTTACAGACTTGTCTGATACGAGCCTGGCCTTGCTCTTGCCAAAAGACAGTGCCTTATTGCCGCCCATCTGCATCTGCCTCATAAAGAACACCCAGACAAGGACGAGAAAGATTATCGGCCCCCATGAGAAGAAGAAGTTCACATACCACGGGTTCTGATCAGGCGGCCTTGCAGCAATCTTGACGCCTTTTGCCCTGAGGTCCTTCACAAGGTCGGGGTACTCTGCGGAATAGGTCTTAAATTTCTTCCCATCCTTCAGCCGTCCTGTGATCTGGTTCTCCTTTATGACGACCTCATCAACATCGCCTGCCTCGACCTTTGTCATGAAGTCAGAGAAGATTATCTCATCCTCTATCTTTTTTGGTGCGCTGATAAGATTGAACAGGAGTATCATCATCAATCCTATAAGCAGCCAGACAAAGAGACTTCTGTAAACGCTATTCAATTTGCTAAACCTCCAGTTTTATTTTACCATACCATGGTTTCTTTAGAAAAGCTAAAAGCTCAGGATATTTTCCTTTCCGAGATGTTGTCTTTCTATGGTTATCAGTTTCTTGATGCCATCTTCAGCAAGGTTTATGAGTGCTGAAAGGGCATCCCTTGAGAAGGGCGACCCCTCGGCCGTGCCCTGAACCTCTACAAATTTCCCGCTGCCTGTCATGACGATATTCATATCCACCTCTGCTATGGAATCCTCTGCGTAACAGAGGTCAAGCCTCGGTTCGGAATCCACGATGCCGACACTCACAGCCGCAAGGTAATCCTTTATCGGAGTCCTGTCTATTATCCCATCCATCAGTGCATGCCTCAATGCATCAGCCACACATATAAATGCCCCTGTAATAGAGGCGGTCCTCGTGCCGCCGTCTGCCTGTATGACATCACAGTCAACCCAGATGGTTCTCTCTCCAAGGACCTCCAGGTCTACCACCGACCTGAGCGCCCTGCCGATTAATCTCTGGATCTCGTGTGTCCTGCCGCCGATCCTGCCTGTAACCGATTCCCGCACTACCCTTGTCGGAGTTGAACGGGGCAGCATCCCATACTCAGCCGTTATCCAGCCCCGTTTCTGATCCTTCAGAAATGGCGGGACCCTGTCCTCTATTGTGGCAGTGCATATGACCTTTGTGTCACCCATTTCTATGAGCACAGAGCCCTCAGCAGTCTTCAAGAATTTTCGCGTCAACCTCACATCCCTAAGCTCGTTATTCTGTCTTCCATCAGGTCTCATCAGTAACCTCCAACATCTATTTTTTCTATATCATCTATCCTCTGGCCGAGAAACCTCTCGCCCACCCTTATAAACCTCTCAGGGGCATCGGTCACATAAAACCTCCTCAGCGGCTGGGTAGGAGAGTTTCTTTCCATGCCGGATCTTATTAATACGGCCTTTATCTCCCTGACCGTCTCTACGGCAGAGTCTATAAGGGTTACGCCCTCACCCATAACCCTGGATATGACACCCTTAAGCAGCGGATAGTGGGTGCAACCGAGAACAAGTGTGTCTATCCCCCTGTTCTTCATACCGCTCAAATATCTCTCAGCAACCATCACCGCTATCTCGCTATCAGCGAGCCCCTCCTCAACAAGGGGGACGAATAAGGGGCATGGCAGACCGATAACATCAATAGTGCTATCCATAGCCTTTATTGTCCTGGCATATGCACTGCTGTTGATAGTCGCCTCAGTGCCAATAATGCCGATCCTTTTATTCCTTGTGGCCCTCACCGCTGCCCTTGAACCTGGTTCAATAACACCGATGACAGGGACCTCTAACCTCTCTTTAATCCTGTCGAGGCTGACGGCAGAGGCGGTGTTGCAGGCAACCACGAGGGCCTTGATACCACACGCCACAAGGAAATCAGTGTTTTCAAATGAATACCTCGTGACTGTCTCTGCTGACCTTATACCATAAGGGACACGTGCCGTATCTCCAAGATACAGCGTGCTTTCCTGCGGCAGGACATCGAATATCTCCTTGAGAACCGTAAGCCCGCCTATGCCTGAGTCAAAAACCCCGATCGGTTTATTATTCATCTGTTATCTACTCTCTGATAGGGTATCCTTGAGGGGATACATTGTATAGATGTGACCGCCAAGACTCTCTATCTCCATTCCTTCGATGATAATCTTAACATCGCTTATTCCCTGGACATTCGATATTACGGTCTCATAGAGTCCCTTCAAGAGCAAAAACTCTGTCAGGGCATCGCCCTGGAAGTTCCTTCTGAACTCATCAGAGAGGTTTGCGTAGAGGACCCCATCACTGCCATAATAGACACCTAACAGCCTTGCGCCTGATGGGACATCAGACCTCCCCTTGTTTGGAGGCGTCTTGAGGAATTCCTCAATGCACGCCTCTGCAATCGAGAGCACCGTCTTCTGCCTCCGAACCCTTCTTTCCTCCTCCACCAGACGGCCTTCTGACGGATAGTAGACCTTTATAGAAAGGTCACCTGCCTGCCCTTCGGCCCGTGGTGTCTCCACGGTCTGTCTCGGGGCGAACCGCTTCGAAAAATAAATATACCCCCCTGAGACCCCTCCAACAAAGAGGATGATGAATAATAAGACCAGTAAGAGTCTTCTCTTACCGATTCCCATAGGAAGCTATACCCCTTAATATTGCCTCTGAAAGCCTTATTCTTGTCGCCCTGTCATAAACAATCGTCTTCGGTAGCTCAATCATGACCGAGGCCGCCCCGACCGAATTAAGCAACGGCAATGACATCTCCCTCTGGATGACATCTGTCCTGAATTCGTCACCGATAGCCTTCCGCAGGTCTTCTGCAAGTTTTCTGCTCTTTTCAATATAATGCATCTGGCTTGACATCAGGCTATAGAGGTCATTAACCGATGGCTCCATACCGGCAGGGCCCTCCATGGCGGTGTAGATGACGAAGCTATTAGAAAAAGACAGGTGTATGCTTATAAAGGCATCGGGCGACTTCTGGTTAGCAGATAATGCCCTGTCAGTGATGGATAAAAACTGATCTGTCTTCCGCGTAAGGTTCACAGGTAACCTCTTCTTTGTAAGGACGACCTCAAGGTCGCGAGCTACAGAAAGGGTAATATCCTTTTCCCTCAGCCCTCCTGATACTATTCCTGACTCATAACCACCATGCCCGGCATCAATGACTATACGGATGTTAGGGATGGTGACCTGTGCCACAGTCTCAGCCTCACCTTTCTTGGGCGGCCGGGACTGCTCTGCCACGAAAGGGGGTTTCGTAGAGGGCAGGGGAGTACCTGACCCTCTAAGATCATCGGCTATAATGTCTATGGACAATCTCGGGGGTGCCGTTAACCGCAGGACCTTTATCTTGAAAGGCCCGTCAGGTCTAATCGTGAATACCCTGCCCTCCTGCGAGGTCTCGATGACAGGTCTACCCATGGACTTGATGGTTAGATCAGACGGGAACCTGACCTTTATCTGGTTGCTGGATAATGTTATATCGACACCCTTTATGATTGACTCGTCGCTTGCCTCAAAGACGACACGGGAAAAGCCCTCGTGCCTGCTCTGTCTCACCGATACCTCAGCCGTTAATCCTACCGCATAACCTCCGCCTGAAAACAGAGATAGGGCGAAGATCATTAAAAATGCCATTTTCTTTAGCATAGTATACATTTTCCACATTCAGATGATGTTTTGCAATATAAAGGGACGGAGGGGAAGGGATGGGGTCTTACTGACCTCCGACCTCCGACATCTGACCTCTGTTTATCCAGAAATATAAATCTTCACGGTTGTCCCCCTGCCTGGTGTACTATCTATGTTCATCTCCCAGCCGTGGGCCTTTACAAGATGCTTGACAATTGCAAGACCAAGACCTGTGCCTCCCATTTCCCTTGAACGGGCCCTGTCGACCCTGTAAAATCTCTCTCCAAGCCTCGGCAGATGTCTTTTTGCTATCCCTACACCCGTATCCTCCACGGAAATTACCATGAAATATCCGGATACCGGGTCAGCACCGGGGTCCCCAAAAAGTCTTTGACTTTTTGGGGTGCCCTCACCGGGGTCCCAAAAAGTCTTTGACTTTTTGGGGTGCCCTCCTCCCCCGCCCCGCTCTGGACTTTTAACCCTGAATCCTCGACCTTTACCGTCACCCCTCCGTCTTCTGTAAATTTTATGCCATTATCCACAAGATTCAGGAGTATCTGCACAAGCCTGTCCTAGATCGGAAGAGC
>JBBISG010000038.1:0-15327 GCA_037441365.1 Nitrospirota bacterium | reverse complement strand
TTCCTTATCAAAAACTGTCACACTTTTGTACTGCGGCTCTGTAGCGCTATTTACAAGCCACCTTCATTTTTTCTTCCTCAGTTCCTGTGCCTTTGAGAATTCCTGCTCGATTCCTTCTGCATCGGCATCTTCAAGGAGTTTCTTCATCTTTTCGAGATTCCCGACAAAGGTATCGATCAATCTGATGAGATTCTCCCTGTTATAAATCACTATATCCCTCCACATCTCAGGAGAACTGAGGGCTATCCTTGTGGTATCCTTAAATCCCTGTCCTGCATATTTTATAAACTCTGAGTCAACATCCCTGATTGTATTTACAAGGTTATAGGCTATTACATGGGGAAGGTGGCTTACGGCAGCATAAATCTCATCATGCTTATAGGGCTCCATAAATTCAACCTTAGCTCCCATGGATTCCCACAGGAGTGCCACTTTTTGCAATGTCCCTGTATCAGAGCTTTCAGTGGGAGTGATTATGCAACGGGCATCTTTAAATAGGTCAGCTTTCGCATCATCAATACCTGATCTATCGCTGCCAGCTATTGGATGAGAGCCGATATAATAAACTCCCTCTGGCATCAAGGATTCTAACTCATAAACCAATCTACCTTTTACACTTCCAACATCGGTTACCATCGCACCTCTTTTTAAAGAGCCTTTTATTTTATCTGTAATCCCTTTGAATATACCAACAGGCGTAGCAAGAAGTATAAGGTCTGCATCTTCACACGCCTTACAAACATCAAGGCTGTAATTATCTATTATCCCTCTCTCTTTTGCCTTTTTTAAGTTTTCCTCTCTTCTGCCATAGCCGATTATGCTCTTACATAAACCATGCTGCCTCAAAGAGAGGGCAAAAGATGCACCAATAAGGCCAACACCTACAACAGTTACTCTATCAAAAAACAGACCTTCCTTTGACTCTCGACTCATAATCCTTGACAACTCCTGAGTCTCGACTCTTTATATCTCTCTTCCTACTGCTTCTGCAACAGGTCTGAGCTCCTTCATGAGCTGAGCAAAGGAATCGGGCTTCAGGGATTGTTCGCCATCAGACATCGCCTCTTCAGGATTCGGGTGAACCTCTATCAAAAGCCCATCAGCACCTGCAGCAACAGCAGCCTTTGCCATGGGTGCAACAAGGTCCCATTTCCCGACACCATGGCTCGGGTCCACTACTACAGGCAGATGGGTGAGCTGTTTTAGCAACGGAACTGCACTTAGATCTAAAGTATTCCTTGTTGCCGTCTCAAAAGTCCTTATACCCCTCTCGCAAAGAATAACCTGATGATTACCCTGCGACATAATATACTCCGCTGACATAAGCCATTCTTTTATGGTAGCAGACAGACCCCTTTTCAATAAGACAGGCTTCTTAACAGAGCCGACTTCGAGGAGGAGTCTGAAATTCTGCATATTCCTCGCTCCTATCTGTATGATGTCAGTATATTTGACTAAAACATCTATGTCCCGCGGGTCCATCAATTCTGTGACAGCAGGGAGACCTGTCTTTTCCCTTGCCTCTGCAAGGTATCTCAGGCCCTCTTCGCCAAGGCCCTGAAAAGAATAGGGAGATGTGCGGGGCTTATAAGCTCCTCCCCTGATGAATGAGGCACCTGCCTCTTTCACCCTTTCTCCAACAGTTATCATCTGGGTCCTGTTCTCCACAGCACAGGGCCCCGCGATTACATGGATCTTCCTGCCTCCTATGACCCTCCCCCCAACATCTATTAGAGTGTTTTCATGCCTGAATTCCCTGCTTGCCAGCTTATAGGGCTTGAGGATCCTCATCACATTCTCGACTCCGGTCATCACCCTTATGGCATCTTCCTCCTCCTCTGTTATTTTCGAGGTATCCCCTATGACACCGATGATGGTCCTCTCTGTACCTTTTGATACATTTGCCTTTAGACCCCTCGATTCGAGCTTCTTAAGTATATGCCTAATGGCCTCTTCGGTTGCATCAGGTTTCAATACTATAATGTCCATATCTCCTCCTCTATTCATCAGTGTTGGTGCTGTATCCACCGACACTAATCACTTCTTTTAGTGCTTCTACGAAGCGTTTATTCTCCTCTGGCAATCCTATCGTCACCCTTATGGCATCAGGCCCCATGGATCTCACAATGACACCCTCATGGAGAAGTCTTTCGTAAATAGTCATCGAATCCCTCACAGGGATGTATAAAAAATTGGCCTCTGTCGGGACATATCTCAATCCGAGCCTGTCTAATTCTCTACACAGATACCTTTTACCCTCCTCATTTATCTTTCGAGACCTCTCGAGGTGCCCCTCATCGCGTAGTGCATTCAGGGCTGCCACCTGTGCTATTGTGTTCGTATTAAAAGGCGGTCTTATCTTGTTCATCTCTGTTATTATGTCACGACCTGCAATACCATAACCGATCCTAAGGCCAGCAAGACCATATATCTTGGAAAGGGTTCTCAAAATCAGTATATCTTTCCCACTCCTGAAATGTTTCATGCTATCAGCATATTCAGGGTCTGTCACATATTCGTAATACGCCTCATCCACTACAGTAAGGATACCATCAGGTAAGTTGCTCATGAGATAATCAAACTCATCCCTTTTGTTAATAGTCCCTGTTGGATTATTGGGATTTGCTATAAAAAGCATCCTTGTTTTTCTGGTGACAGCATTAAGCATGGCTGGAAGGTCATGCCTGTAATTCTTCAGCGGAATCTCTATCGGCCTTCCTCCAACAGACTGCACTGACGTGGAATATACAACAAAGGATGGATGGGCCATTATTGCCTCATCGCCTGGTCTCATAAAGGTCCTCACAGCAATATCAATAAGTTCATTGGAGCCGTTGCCGAGGATGATCTTGTCCTCCTCCACCGAGAGCCTGCTGGACAATTCCTTTCTGAGATAGTATCCTCCTCCATCAGGGTATCTGTTTAGATTCGTTATTTTTTTAATGGCCTCCATTGCCAGTGGTGATGGCCCGAGAGGGTTCTCATTCGATGCAAGCTTTATCGATCCTTTTATCCCCAACTCTCTTTCCAGTTCTTCGATGGGTTTTCCAGGGATATACGGTTTAATGGCAGATACATATTCAGGGGGTTTAATCATTTGTCTCGCCTAAGGGATAGGAGCCTAAGATCTTCAGATAAAGGCATCCTCCCCTTACCTCTTCTATAGCCTTCCTGACTTTTTTGTCATCTATATGCCCTTCCATATCAACAAAGAATATATATTCCCATGCCTTCCTTTTGGATGGCCTCGACTCTATCTTGGTCAGGTTTATCTTTGCCTTCTTGAAGGGCTCCAGTGTATCGTAAAGGGCACCAGGCCTGTCCTTTATGGAAAACATTATTGATGTCTTATCTTTCCCTGTTTTTTTTGACGATTCCTTACCAATAACAAGAAACCTGGTATAGTTATTCTTAAAATCCTCTATGTGTCGCTCTACAAAATTGAGGTCATATATCCTTGCAGCAACCTCACTGGCAATGGCCGCCGCATCATCATCATTCGAGGCAAGCTCTGCGGCCTTGGCCGTGCTTGTAGATTCAAGGACAGGGATGCCAGGCATGTTTGTCTCGAGCCATCTCCGACACTGGGCTGTGGCCTGTGGATGGGAAAATATCCTTTTTACCCTCGCCCTATCCCCGCTTTTTGAAAGCAGATTGTGGGATATCTCAAGCATCACCTCACCAGCTATCTTCAAATCATAATCCATAAACATGTCAAGGGTGTAACTGACGACGCCCTCATTGGAGTTTTCTATCGGCACAACACCAAAATCGGCCTTGTTTGAATTTACACATTCAAAAACATCCTTGATGCCTTCGACAGGCAGAAAATTTGCCGATGAACCAAAATACCTGAGCGCAGCAAGATGCGTAAATGTGGCAAGGGGACCAAGACAGGCCACCTTTAAAGGTTCCTCCAGGGAAAGAGAAGCAGAGAGAATTTCTCTGTAAATCGTCTTAAGGGCATCGTTTGGGAATGGTCCTTTGTTAATGGATATAAGCCTCTGTATTATCTCACTTTCACGTTCAGGCGAATAAAACCTTGCCTTTTCCCTTCTCTTTATGTGGGCGATATCGAGGACGATCTTCGCCCTCTTGCTGAGAAGCTCTATTATCCTCTCATCAATCAAGTCGATCTCGTCTCTCAGTTTTTTTAGCTCCTTCATTATCAGCCAGCAATGATCTATTTCCCTGAGGTTTAATGATACAGGGTTTTTCTCATTTTTTTCAAGGAGTTTTATTGCTATCTAAGCAGCAGAAAGTTAGGCGGTCATATGGTGCCAACCCTTAGAATCTCAAAGGTTGCCCTACGGAACAGCATAGGTAATTAACCTTAATACCTGTAGTCTTGAGTGATTGAAAATCTATGATCGTTTTTTTACTATCCATTACCCTATCCACCACCATGGAACCGCTATTACTTTAGAATGCATCCATTTAATTGTATCTCCTGCATATATCAATACACCTCTAATCGTTTGCCGATAATCCTCAAGAAAGGCAAGAATATTTTTTATATCGTTAAATGACGGATTTCTTGTAAATTTTACCTCAAAGGCAAGGAGTTTCCTTCCATGCTCCATAACAAAATCTACTTCTTTGCCTGTAGTGGTTCTCCAATAAAATATCTTTGCCTTTGGAATCATAAGCTCAGAAAGGGCGTTAAGATGCAATAAAACCATTGTTTCAAAAAATCCTCCAATTTCTCTGGCGCTGCTTAACGATTCTTCATCATGATAGCCCGAAAGATAAACGCTTAATGCAGGGTCTATAAAGAATACCTTGGGAGATTTAGTCACCCGCTTGGTTCTGTTCTGAGAATAGGCAGGGATTTTTTTTATGATATTCGAGACCTCAAGCAATTTTAAATATCTATAAACCGTGGGCTGACTAACCCCTGTATCCCTCGCTATTTCTGTCTGATTCAGAATATTGCCTGTTCTTACTGCAAGGGAATCCAATACCTTCCTGAAATCTATCAAAGATTCTATCTGCGACAGCTCCCTCACATCCCTTTCTATATATGTCTTGACATAGCCTTCCCACCATAAAAGGATGTCTTTTAAATCCTCCAAATGCATAAGAGGCGGCATAAAACCTTTTAGCATAAAAGGCAGTGGATTTATAAACTCGGTCGTCTGTTCAGCGATCCTTAACTCTCTTTTCCATAAATCAAAAAAATTTTTCCGGCCTTCCAACCCTCCCCTGATCTCTTCCAATGCCATCGGCATCATTTCAAAATATACCGCCCTGCCCGCAAGGGTCTCGGTTATCCCCTTCATCAGGAGCAGATTCGATGAGCCTGATATGAGAAATCTCATCTTTCTCTTTGTCTTATCAACCGCTAATTTTATGGCTGTAAATATCTCGGCGGCCTTCTGAGCCTCGTCAATGATTATTTTATCGGCATCCATCCATAAAGACGCAGGGTCTGTCTTTGCCTGTCTCAAGGTGGAGAAATCATCGAGGCTGACATATTTGAAATCCGCAAACTCATTCTGCAAAAAAGTGCTTTTACCCACCTGTCTGGCGCCTGCGATGACAACCACCGGAAAGGTCTTTATAGCAGACCTTATCTTCGGGCCGATCAGTCGCCTTTTGTAAATTAATTCGCTATTTGAATGAATATCATTCATATTCGTGAATGATATTACAAAAAAGAGAGATTGTCAATATTTACAAACGAGTCTAATTCATCACACGCAGGCAGCAACCTCTCCCACTGCCTGATAGGCAGATGATAAGGAAATTTAGGGATTATTCACTGATACACGGATATAGAGGATGTTTATATTAGTTTGCTCCGCAGCATTTCTTGTA
Organism: Nitrospirota bacterium; assembly: GCA_037441365.1. Lineage (GTDB taxonomy): Bacteria > Nitrospirota > Thermodesulfovibrionia > Thermodesulfovibrionales > UBA9159 > JBBISG01. The sequence continues at coordinate 9,507 of JBBISG010000038.1, read as the reverse complement.
TTTTTTCCCACTTCCGCAGGGGCATGGGTCATTTCGGCCGATTTTTACCTTTCTCTGGTTAAAATCAAAAATTCCTTTTTTCATTTCTTCAATCCTGCTCTTAGATAATTTTTCTCCGTGCTCCTTGAGTCTCTCTACAGCCATAGGTAGAGAGGCAAATAAAAATGCCACGGTTGAACTCGCATCTACAGGTTGACCATCTTCTCTTTCAAACAATCCATGAGCATCTTCTGGATAAACCACACCATAGACTATAGAAAAACTCAAAAGGATGTCCTGAATATCTTCAGGAGCATTTTCATAATCACCTTCATAGTCAAGATGCCATATCTCTGGACGAAGCCTTAAGGCAACAAGAAGTCCATATGACCAATCTGCCATTTCATTAAGCAGGTCATCATTGATATCTTCATCTTTTATATTCTTCACATCAAAGGGAAAGTTAAGTTTTTCTTTATTGAAAGCATCGTTATAAGCATTATAAGCATTTAAAAGATTTTTTATGAGGACTTCTCCCTGTTCAATATCTTCAAACTCAGGCATCTCTCCACAAAATATCTCAGGCATCCACTCACTGAGCATAATCACATCAGGTGTTATGGCAATCCCAAAAAGAAACCCCTCAAGTCCCGTGAGAGTAAGTACCTCTTCTCTGTCCTCAGCAAGTTCAAGTAACTGCGAGAGAAGTTCTTTTTGGTATTTAGTAAGGATATGGGTTCTGTGTTTTGACATAATCACTGATACTTATATATCTATTATTCCTGAATCTTGAGGTTCACTGTTTTCTTGTATTGAAGGTTACACCGATATTCTTATCGTATTTACCGTCAAAGACATAAATTCCACTCAACCATCTTAAGGCCTTTTGCCTTTAGCCTTATAATAATCCCTATGCTGCTGAGGATCTTATAATGGACGGTAGGGGATTCGAACCCCCGACTTCCACGTTGCGAACGTGGCGCTCTCCCAGCTGAGCTAACCGCCCGTCTTCCATGTTCCGTGATCCGTGTTCCGAGGAGTCAAGGAGCCAGGGCCCTATAGACTCTCAAAACTCTCAAAGGTCAACGGGTCACGGATTCCGCTCTTATAACTTTCAACTTTTATCATGTTACTGTCTCTTTGACTGTTTGCCGACAAGGACGGTAACGAGTCTCTCAGGGTCGAGATACTTCTTTGCCACCCTCAAGACATCATCCCTTGTTACGGCATTTATATACCGAGGGTATTTTTCTACATAGTCAAGGCCGAGACCATAAAATTCTACAGCAACAAGGAAATCAGCAATCTTTCTGTTTGTATCAAGCCTTCTCGGAAAGCTCCCTGTGAGATATGCCTTTGCGTCCTCCAGTTCCTGGTCAGTAACAGGCTCCTTCCTCACCCTGTTGACCTGTTCAAGTATCTCAGCAATGACGGTGCTCGCTGATTCGTTCTTTGTCTGGACATTCACCTGAAACAGTCCACCTTCTTTATTTGATTGGAATACACTATGGACGTCATAGGCAAGTCCCTTCTCGTCCCTTATGGCCTGCATTAATCGGGAAGAGAACCCACCACCTCCGAGTATGTAATTCATAACAGAGACAGCATAATAATCAGGGTTTCCCCTGCTTATCCCCACATGTCCCATGACTATGTTTGACTGTGTAATATCCCTGTCAATAACAACCTCTTTCTTTTCCCACCGAGGTTCAGGGATCGGCTGCCTTTCATGAATCACAGAAGGTTTCCATCCGGCAAGGAATCTCTCCATGAGGGAGCCTACCTCGTTTTCCGTGATATCTCCAACAATAGATATGATCGAGTTGTTCGGCCTGTAGTAATCTGAATGAAATCTCAGAATGTCATCTCTATTTATTGCATCAATTGTTTCGATGCTTCCTCTTACAAGTCTTCCATAGGGCAGCTCTCCAAATACAGCCTTTTTAAAAGTCTTCTCAGCAACAAACGAGGGGTCTTCATCACTCTGTCTTAAGGAACCCTTAATCAACTCTTTACCCCTTGCTATTTCCTCGTCAGGGAATGTTGGATTAATGAGTATATCAGAGAAGATATCAAAGCCCTTTTCCAGATCCTTTTTCAGGACAGAGAGGCTGATGATGGTATAGTCACTATTTACAGAGACATTAAGAGAGGCGCCCATGAATTCTATCTCTTCGCTTATATCGATGGCCTTACGCCTTTTCGTCCCCTCTGTGAGGAGCTCTGCTACAATGTTTGCAAGCCCTGCCTTGTCAGGTGCCTCGGAAAGTGGGCTTGCCTTGACAAGCATTGTGACCATCACAATAGGCAGATTATGCCTCTCTGTGTGTAACACAGTCAAACCATTCGGAAGAACAGACCTCCTGACATCAAGGGCATAAACATCGGTAGACGGTAGACAGCAGACGGCAGAGAGTATAAAGACAGTAACTAATAACAGGTAGCGAGTAATGAGTTTTACTTCCCAACCGGGGTCCTTTTTCCTGCTTTTCACTTTTCCCCTCCAGCCTTTGTCGGTATTAATATCCCTACTGTCCTGTTGTCCTCTGTAAGGTATTTCAGGGCAACCCTCTGGAGATCCTCCGGTGTCACCTTTCTTATCCCGTCAAGATATTTATCCCTGAGTCTCCAGCTGCCGAGTATCTCGAATTTCCCTATCATCATAGCCTGCATATAAAGGGAGTCCTGCCTGAAGATGAAGGAGGCTTCAATCTGGTTTTTTGCCCTCTGGACCTCTCTTTCTGATGGAGGGGTCTCTTTTATCCTTTCTATCTCTGAAAAAAGGGCTCTCTCTACATCCGCTATATCCCTGTTAGGCGCTGCTGATGCGTAGAGGAAAAACAGAAAGGGATCAATATACATGCCGCTATAATCTGCCCCTGCCTCAAGGGCGATCTTCTTTTCGTAGACCAATGACCTATACAGCCTTGCACTCTTGCCTCCGGACAGAACTGAGCTTAAGACCTCGAGGGCAAAACTATCCCCATCAGGGAAGCTGGGTGTGTGATAGGCAACAAGGATGGACGGAATCTCTGCCTCTTTCTTAAGGTAAACCCTTTTTTCACCCCTCTGTTCAGGCTCCTTTGTTACAGCGGCCCTCCGGGGATTTCCCTTCTTGATGCCCCCAAATGCAGATCTAATCCTCTCCATTGCCTCCTCAGGATTGACATCCCCGACTATAACTATAAAGGCATTATAGGGCGCATAGTACCTTCTGTAATAGTTGTAGAGGTCGTCCCTCTGGATAGATGATATATCCGACATCCATCCGATAACAGGCCTCCGATATGGATGGGTCATTATGGCCGTGGCGACCACCCTCTCAAAAAGGGAGTTCTGGGGGTCATCCTCATAGCGCATCCTCCGCTCTTCCATAACAACACCCCTCTCTGCTATGGTTTCCTTGGGGTCCATTATCAGATTGGTCATCCTGTCTGACTCAAGGTCTATGGAAAGGCCGATCCTGTCTGACGGCATGGTCTGAAAATACATGGTATAGTCCTTTGTTGTGAAGGCATTGTCAATGCCACCATTCCTCTGGATTATCCTCGAAAACATCTTCGAACCGTATTTAGGCGTTCCCTTAAACATCATATGCTCAAGGAGGTGGCTGAGGCCTGTCTTTCCAGAGGTCTCATCCCTCGAACCGACCCTGTACCATATCTGGAATGTTGACAGTGGGACCTTATGGTCTTCACTTATTATCACCTTGAGGCCATTGTCAAGGCTGACCTCCGTGATGTCTGCATCGGCATAGAGCGGAAGCAGAAGAAGAAGTGATATCAGGTATAATTTAAAGCAACGCATGGATAAATATACCAGAAAAGGGGGCAAATAGGAAACAGGGTAAGGACTGCGGTATTGACAAGCCTCAAGGCAGTGGTATATTGTAATTGTCAGCAACAAAGGAGGCGCTGATGCATCAAACCTCTATAACAAGAATAATAAGGTCGATATTAATCCTTACTGGCGTTATCCTTTTCATACCCTTTCTGGTCGCCATACCTTCCTACAGCGAGAATGTAATAATATGGAATGGAGAGAGGGCTACCTATTACGGGGGTCTGGTGAGAGCAGCCGAGGAATTCACTAAAAAGACAGGCATCAAGGTAGTTGCCATCCCCGGGGGTTGCTCCTCGGGGGTCAAGGGTATTCTGAGAGGGAAGTTCGATGTGGGAGGTCTATGCTGCTTCCCAAAGGATGATGAAGTAAACAAATCAGGCATCAAGGCATATCAATATGCCTGGGAGGCACTGGTGATCGTGGTTAATAATGCCAATCCTATCAACAATCTCACCACCCAGCAGATCAGGGATATCTTCTCAGGAAAGATCACCAACTGGAATAGGGCAGGGGGTCAGAACAAGCCTATTAAGGTAATAACCAGGCTTCATTGCAAGGACAGGGAAGGACACTGGAAACAGATCCTCCCCGATCCCGGCCTCTTTAAAAGCAGTAAGGATGTCAAGGAAGACCAGGAGGTTTTAGTGGAGATAGAGAAGAATCCTGATGCCATAGGCTTTGTCTCAAGGAACATGGTCAACCCAAGGTTTGTCAAGATAGTCAAGGTCAATGGTGTAATGCCATCAAAATCGACACTCATCGACGGGACATATCCATGGAAAATGCCAATCTCTTTTATAACCAAGGGTGAGGCCGGGGGTGATGTAAAGAAATTCATCGACTTCATCTCCCATGAAGGAAGGGCATATATGAACAAGGACCTGGCCTTTATGGACGAGATAAAGGGGAATATCAAACCCGAGAAGAAGAAGAAATGAAAACGGCATTTGTAGACAACTGTGAATTATATAAGGAGGCTTTGGCATGAGGGAAACGAGGAAAAGAACATCTGAAAGAACCATGGCAAAGAAGACCCGGCTGAGCATCAGGACAAAGATAGGGGGCATAGTGGTCATGGCTACTGTGCTCCTCACAGGTATCGTGATATACAGCCTTTATACAAGCGTAAAGTCGGATCTCTCGAAAGAGCTCGAAAAAAGAGGGGTAGCCCTGGCCGGTGCATTCGCAACAAGCGCTGCTAACCCTGTCCTGACAAACAGTGCAGATGTCCTCAAAAACCTGATAAACGACCTCAGGAAGGAAGAAGCAGTTGCATACAGCCTTGTGACAAATGATGAAGGGAAGGTGCTCGCCCATTCCTTTGATTCCGAACCGCCGCCAGCGGTTCTTGAGCTGATCAAGGGCATAAACAAAAAGGAATTAAGCACAAAAGAACTCCTTCTGTCAGGGCAGGAGATTGTCCATATAAGTTACCCGATCCTGAATGGACTTGTAGGCAATGCCCATCTTGGCATATCTAAGGGAAAGATAAAGAGTGCGGTCAATTCATTGATACTCCAGATGCTGGGGATATTGGCCCTTGCCCTTGCCTTTATATCAATCCTCGGCATAGTTGTTGCCAACAAGCTCATTGTCAGCCCGATTCGGGATATCACCGCTGTTGCAGAGGCCGTAGGCCATGGAGACTTAACAAGGGAAGTCAGGATAAACACACACGATGAGATAGGAGAACTCGGAAAGACCCTTAATGACACTATACACCGCCTGAGGAGCCTTATTCAAACAGAGGATGAACAGAAAAAGACGCAGGACAACATTATCAACTTCCTTACCCTCCTGAGCTCTGCATCTGAGGGAGACCTGACCCAGAGGGCCGAGGTTACACCTGACATCTTCGGCTCTATCGGAGACGCCTTTAACCTCATGGTAGAGGGCCTTACAGGTCTCATCGATAAGGTCAGGATGTCAGCCACGGATGTCAGTATGGAAAGCAACAGGATACTTGATGTCTTAAAGGCAATGGAAGAGGGCTCGCATGTCCAGGCTGCTGAGGTTAAACGCGCAAGGGAGGCCGTTGAAGATGCCGCTCGGTCTGCCACAGACATCTCGAGAAAGACAGAAGAGGCCCAGAGGATCACCGAATTGGTGGTCGAGGCTATAGATAAAGGCAACAGATTAGTGCTTGAGTCCATAGACGGGATGCAGCTCATCAGGGTCACTATCCAGGCAATAAATAAGAGGATGAAGTATCTCTCAGAGAGATTGATGGAGATAGGGACGATCTCACAGCTCATCACAGAGATTGCAAACAGAACCAACCTCCTTGCCATAAATGCCTCAATCGAGGCAGCCAGGGCAGGCGAACAGGGCAGGGGGTTTGTCGTTATAGCCGATGAGATAAGGGGCCTTGCTGAAAGGGCTGCAAAATCAACAAAACAGATCGGAGGGATAATCAGCGCCATACAGGTGGAGTCTGCTGGTGTTACAAAACACCTCGAAGAGGAGACCAGCTATGTCGAGATGGAGACAAAACTCGCAACAGACACAGGGACGGCCTTTAAAGAGATCGATACCTCTATAAAGGATATGGTGAGTGTTGTATCAGACATAAATGCCTCTACAAATGTCCAGAAGGAGTTCACATCGAGGGTCGTCCTATCGATGGAAGAGGTTCAGGGGATCACCATGGAGCTGCTGAATCTCGTCAGGGATCTCTCGAATATCTCGGCATCCCTCTCGAACACATCCAATGCCCTTATATCCTCTGTCGAGCGGTTCAGATTGCCCGAGTCTGAGAAGGTGGTAGGTATAGGTTAGAATGATTGTGCAGTATCAACAACTCACGCCAGATCAGCCGTAGACAGGTATTTTCTCAATATCTCTGAGAGGGACTTCTCGTCAAACGGCTTTACAAGGAAGTCTTCTGCGCCGCTGTCAATTGCCTTTTCTCTGTGTTTCTCAGCGCTCCTCGATGTGAGGACAATGACAGGTATATCCTTAAGCCTCTCTGACCCCTTTATCCTGTTTATTAGCTCATAGCCGTGCATCACAGGCATCTCGAGGTCTGTGATGACCATATCAACAGGCGTCTCATCCAGAATATTCAGTGCCTCTACACCATTGGATGCGCTGTAAACCTTGAATCTCTTTGCCTCAAGGAAGGCGCTCACATACTTTCTCACACTCAGTGAATCATCAACGATGAGAACCCTCCTGCCTTCATAACCCTCCTCGGTTACAGGCCTGGCAGCAACGGGCTGTATATGCTCTTCGAATATCCTCAGGGGATTGATCACAAATCTGACCCTCCCATCGCCGGATATTGTCGTCCCTGAGTATATGTATAATCCACCCAGAAAACGGTTCATCGGTTTTATTATCGTCTCTTCCTGCCCTACTATCTCATCAACGATCAGGGCAGCCTTTCTGTCAGTGAGGTTGCAGATGATCGCAGGCAAGGCGTTCGAAAAGCTGCCGACCGTGAATCTCCCCTGCTGAGAGATGCCCAGCTTCTCAGAAAGGCTCATGGCATGGATGTCCCTGCCCCTGTAAGTTATTGTTGTGACACTCTCCACGGCATCTGTAACCTCAAGCTGTATTATCTCCTCCAGAAGTCCTGAAGGCATCACGAATTCCACACCACCTGAACTGAAGACTATCACATTTGTTATCGCTAAAGACGAAGGCACCTTTATCCTGCATGTCGTCCCCCAGCCAACATCGGTGTCTACTTCAACCACTCCATTAATGGCTGATATAAGTCTCCTTACAGCACTCATTCCCATCCCTCTACCTGATGCCATATCAGCGATCTCTGTGGTTGTAAAACCAGGGACAAAGATCAATGAAAGAAGGTCTTCCTTTGAAGGTCTGCTATCAGGAGTTAACAATCCCTTCCTGACAGCCTCCTCAAATAACCTATCCGTATCGATACCTCTACCATTGTCGTTTATCTCTATAACAACGGTATTACCTTCACGCCTGGCAGAAAGAAAGATCAACCCTTCCTCTTTCTTTCCCTTCTGTAGCCTTTCATCTGCCCTTTCTATCCCGTGGATTATAGCATTTCTTATTATATGCATGAGTGGATCAAAGAGCCTCTCAAATATGACCTTATCAATCTTTGTATCACCACCTGATATAAGAAGCTCAACTTTTTTGTCATATTGTCTTGCCATATCTTTTATGGGTCTGACAAAGCGCTGAAACAACCTGCCTATCTCCACCATCCTGGCCTCTGAGATGTCGGACCTCAGCATCTTTATCATGTTACCTATTGTTTTGACATCATCGCCGAAGGACTCGAAAAAGTCGGAAAGGTCTTTCAGCGCCTCGGTTATGTCATTTGTTATCTCCTGGAGTTTTCTCGAAAAGAGGTTCAGCTCATCATACCTGTCAAACTCAAGCTCGCCGAATTCCGAGAGGAGGGGGTCTGTGTATCTCACATTATCTGGCAGGGAATAGGCGTATCTGTCGGCAAACTCGGTGATCTCCTTCAGCAGCCTTCTGCCTGCAAAGAATATCTCATCCGAGATCTCACCCGTCTCCTTCGTCTTCTGGAGCAGATAGTTCTTCTTTATCGTTATCTCGCCTATAAGGTTCAACATCTCCTCGACCTTTCGGACATCAACCTTCACAAAATTGCCTGAGAAGAACTCGAAGTCTTCCTTTCTCCTCCCGACCGCCTCACGCTTCTCAGGGACCACCGCTTCAAGCTCAGGAGCCTTAGGAGGGACCTTGCCGGGCACGGCAGTAGCCACCTTTGACAACGCCTCATCGGCCCTTGCGAATACCTCCTGTTCTATGGCAGGGTCTTCACCCCTTCCTTCTGATACATCCTGGACAAGGCCCTTAATGGAATCGAGCATGTAAAACAGCAGGTCAACGATTTCTCTACCTGCCGTTATCTTCTTATCCTTTAACCCTTCAAGGATGTCCTCCATACGGTGAGCGATATTGCTTGTAGTGGTAAGTTTCACAAGGGCTGCCGCCCCCTTCAGCGTGTGTGCGGCCCTGTAGAGGTCCTCTATGACCGTATCACTACCTGGAGCAGCCTCGATCTCAGATATACCCCTCTGGAGGGTGTTTATGTGGTCCTCTGCCTCAGAAAGAAAATACTCAAGCAGCTCTGACCTGTTAACCCCTGCCATGCGGCTCCTTCACACGATAGTTTCTGAAGAAATCCTTAACATCTATCATATCCCGAAGAGGTATGTCTGAACCAAAGGTCGCAAAATATGGAAGGCCCTCCGAGACAAAGCCGATGTTCTCGCTTATGACCTCCCTCACCAGCTCGACCTCTACATCCACGACCACGAGCTTTGCATCGCTATAATTTGTCTTGCCTACAGGATATATCTTCGACAGGTCTATTGCAGGGATTATCCGCCCGCGCAGGGCAACCACCCCATGGATATATTCAGGCGACATCGGGACAGGAAACAGGGGCGATGCATCAGTGACCTCTCTCACAAATTCGACAGGCAAGAGGAAATCCCTATCACCTACCTTGAAGATGCAGAAGGTCGACTCCTCTGCCCCCGCCCCCTCTTTCTTGTCTTTATTCATCGGGTTAAATGTTTCTTCACGGCAAGTAGCAGGTCTATGGGCTCGCAGGGCTTTGTGAGGTATTCATCCGCACCCTGCTTCTCGCCCCAGAGCTTATCGCTCGGCTGGTCCTTTGATGTTAACATGATTACAGGTATATCCTTCAACCTCTCATCC
>JBBISG010000037.1:0-16213 GCA_037441365.1 Nitrospirota bacterium | reverse complement strand
TCACAAAAAAATCCTTATACAATAAATTTAAAGTCTTAAAGTTTGCCAGGTGTGGTATAATCATGGAAGGAGGAGGGAAGGGAAATGAATAATATCTTTCTTGGTTTCATAGCCATTTCGTTCATTGTGGCCGTTGGTGCTTTTATTGTAGTTATGACTGAGCTGAGGGCTGCATTAAGGTCATTAAAGGAATTTTTAAAGACAACAGAAGGTTCCCTGAAACCTGCCCTCGATGAGATGCAGCATACGCTCAGGAGTATGAGGAATGTAACAGACAATGTTACTACAGTAACAGATGACATAAAGACACTTTCAGGCTCTATAAGGGACGTTGGGGAGAATGTAAAGCGTGTGAGCGAGCTAATTGAAGATGTAACTTCTTCAACTGTCATCAAGGTCTCAGGTTTGAGGGCAGGGCTGAAGGCGGCTATCGAGGTTCTCCTTAATAATCTGATCACCGCTAAAGGCAGGCAATAGGTCGGTAGCCCTTATTAATATTAACATGCCGTCAGGCAGAAGGAAGGAGGCGACATATGAGACATGAAGAAGGTTACAGCGCAGGCTCTATACTTCTTTCGTTTCTTCTCGGAGGACTTGTGGGTGCAGGTGTTGCGCTCTTGCTGGCCCCCAGGTCAGGAGCTGAAACGAGACAGAGGATAAAGGAGCTGGCAGAGGATGTTACCGAAAAGGCAGAGGACTATGCAGAGCAGGTCAAGGGCAGGGTGAAGTCTACAGTCGAAAGAGGAAAGGATTTTTTCCAGCAGAAAAAGTCTATTATAACAACGGCTGTTGAGGCTGGCAAAGAGGCATACGAGAAGGAGAAGGAGAAACTGGCAAAGGAGCAATAATGCATGAGGTTTCTCTTGCCCTCAGCATCGTCGACAGTGCAGTCAACATATGCAGGGAGGATGGCTATAGCTGCATCGAATCCATAAGGGTCAGGATTGGAAGGGCCTCGGGTGTTTTGCCCGAGGCCCTTTCCTTTGCCTTTGATATAGCAAAGGCGGATACCATAGCACATGACGCAAAGCTTGTGATCGATATAGTGCCGGTTGGCGGCTCATGTAATGGATGCGGGAATGACTTTGAGGTCGATGATGGGTATGTATTAAACTGTCCTCTATGCGGCTCTGGCCTGTTCAGGATAAATAAGGGCTATGAGATGGAGATCACAGAGATAGAGGTCAAATAATTACACAGAAGGACTGTGCCTTCTTGGTTGGTCAATAATCTCTCTGGAGGATGAATGAAGGTCAAGGTAGTCTCAAGGATACTCGAGGCAAATGAGAGGATTGCAGAGGAAAACAGGAGGAGGTTTAAAGAATCAGGTGTCTTTGTTATAAATCTGATGGGTGCTCCTGGCGCTGGCAAGACAGCCCTACTCGAAAAGACAATCCTCGGCCTGAAGGATAGGTTGAGAATCGGGGTTATAGAGGGAGACATCACAGGAACCGATGATGCCGATAGAATAAACAACACAGGAGTCCCTGTAGTGCAGATAAATACAGGGGGTGCGTGCCATCTCGATGCGAATATGATAAACGAGGTACTCTCCGACATCCCTCTTGTGGGTCTGGATATGCTGATAATAGAGAATGTAGGCAATCTCGTCTGTCCGGCAGAATTCAGGGTTGGTGAGGATATGAAGGCAATGGTACTTAGCATAACAGAAGGCCACGACAAGCCATTGAAATATCCCCTGATGTTCAGAGAGTCAGCAGTGCTTATATTGAACAAAATCGACCTTCTGTCGCACATCGACACTGATATCGAAAAGATCAAAGCTGATGCCCTATCCCTTAACCCCTCATTAAAGATCTTTGAGGTCTCCTGCAGGACAGGACAGGGAATTGAAGGGTGGACAGAGTGGTTGAAAGGGCTAAGATAAAGGTCAGTGGTATTGTCCAGGGGGTCGGTTTCAGGCCATATGTATATAACCTTGCTGGGTCCCTCAATCTGAGAGGTTATGTAACAAACACCTCTGATGGGGTAAATATAGATGTAGAGGGAGAGAAGGTCTCTGACTTTCTGGAGAGGCTTTCGAAGGAGGCACCTCCCCTTTCAGAGATAGCCCGGATCGACATTTATCCATTGCCTGTCTGTGGATATACCGACTTCAGGATAATGGAAAGCTCAGATGATGGCAGTTTTACACTGGTTTCACCTGATGTCTCTGTGTGCGATGATTGCCTTGGAGAGCTATTCGACCCTGACAACAGGCGGTACCTCTATCCATTCATAAACTGCACAAACTGCGGGCCAAGATACACAATAACAAAGGCAGTCCCGTATGACAGACCCAATACAACCATGTCTGTATTTGAGATGTGCGATGAATGTTATAAAGAATACAACGACCCTACAGACAGGCGGTTCCATGCCCAACCAAATGCATGCGCAAGATGTGGCCCTGAATTAGAAATCGTAGTTCGCAGCTCGCAGTTCACACCAAATGGAAAAGAAAATCCAGTCGAGACAGCTATAAGGTTATTAAAGGAAGGGGCTATTGTTGCGATCAAGGGGCTTGGCGGTTTTCATATTGCCTGTGACGCAACAAATGAGGACGCTGTGAAGAGATTGAGGGAAAGAAAAAGGAGAAGCAATAAACCCTTTGCATTGATGGCGCCTGATGTCACGAGTATCGAAAGGTTCTGCGATGTCTCCGAAGGAGAGAGGATGCTCTTACAGGACAGACGGAGACCGATAGTGCTTTTAAGAAAGAGGTCGATGGGCGGTAAACCATGTGTAGAGGGTCTTTCTGAGAAAATTGCACCAAAAAATAAATATCTTGGATTCATGCTTCCTTATACACCGTTGCATTATCTCTTATTCCATTATCCTGCTGCACATAATCCATCACCCATCACAAATCACTTTGATGCCCTTGTCATGACAAGCGGTAATATTTCAGACGAGCCTATCTCCAGAGACAACGAGGAGGCCGTAAAAAGACTCTCCTGCATCGCTGATGTCTTTGTCCTCCACAATAGAGACATCTTCATGAGGGTAGACGACTCAGTCGTCAGAGTAACGGGCAGCACGCCTTCGCTCTCCTTCATCAGGCGTTCAAGGGGATATTGCCCTGAACCTGTATTGCTACATAACGATGGGCCTGATGTCCTTGGCTGCGGGGCAGACCTTAAGAACACCTTTACAGTGACAAAGGGAAGGTTTGCCATTGCAGGGCAGCACATCGGAGATATGGAGAATTATGAGACCCTGAGATTCTTTGAGGAGAGCCTTGGCAATATCAAGGCCGTTTACAGGGTAAATCCTGTTGCCATAGTCCATGACATGCACCCCGATTATCTCTCTACACGATGGGCGCTTCAGCATGCAGAAGACAGGAGACCGAGAAGATGGGATGATAAAGAGACCAAACATCTTGACCTCCCATCCCCTGAACCTCGCATATACAGCATTCAGCACCACTATGCCCACATAGCCTCGGTGATGGCTGAAAATAGCCATACCGGCAGGGTTATTGGCGTGGCCTTTGACGGCACTGGATACGGTGCAGATGGAACCCTCTGGGGCGGGGAGTTTCTCATTGCAGACATAGACGGCTTTGAAAGGGTAGGAAATCTCAAATACATTCCACTGCCTGGTGGGGAGATAGCAATAAAGGAGCCATGGAGAACAGCGGTAAGTTATATCGCTTGCGCCATTAACGACAGTGGCAGGAGGCTGGATTGTTTAGAGGCGATAGATTTTGTCAATAAATACGGCAGAGAAAATATAGAGAAACTTATAAAGATCATGCATTCAAGAGAACTCTCCCCTTTCTCATCAGGTGCAGGCAGGTTGTTCGACGCAGTTTCTGCAATCATGGGAATATGCGATAACAATACCTTCGAGGGAGAGGCAGCAATAGCCCTGGAATCCATCTTAGCAGAAGGCATTAATGAGGGATACACTTTTATGATCGAGACGCCATCGGAAGGGAAAACCAGCGGAGAGAGGGTCCCACCACAGCGCATTGTTGTAGATTTTTCTCAGACTATCATCGGGATTATTCAGGATTTAATTAGCGGCGTTGATAGACCTGTAATATCGGCAAGGTTTCATAATACGGTATCAGATGCAATACTGAATGCTGTTAAAAGGATCGCTGCTTACAGCGGTCTAAACGATGTTGTATTAAGCGGTGGCACGTTCCAGAACATCTATCTACTGCAGAGGATTGTTCAGATGCTCTCAGCACAGGGCATGAATGTGTTTATCAACAGGAAGGTTCCGTGCAACGATGCTGGCATCTCCCTCGGCCAGGCATACCTCATCAGGGAGAGGCTGAGATGCGGGGGTCATCATGGATAGGATACTCCTGGGGCATGGAAGCGGCGGCAAGCTTATGCATGAACTGATAAGGTCGCATTTCGCCCCTGCCTTTGGCCTGAATGGGTTTGGAGATTCAGCGGTCCTGAATATAAACCCGAGACGGCTTGCCTTTACAACAGATTCCTATGTCGTGTCCCCCCTTTTTTTCCCGGGCGGTAATATAGGTGATCTATCCGTCAATGGAACGATCAACGACCTTGCAGTAGCAGGCGCCCTACCCCTTTATCTCACAGCAGGTTTTATCATAGAGGAGGGGTTCCCAATGCCCGACCTTGAATCTATTGTTGCATCTATGTCCACGGCAGCCGAAAAAGCAGGTGTTAAGATAGTCGCCGGAGACACGAAGGTGGTAAATAAAGGCAAGGGTGACGGGATATTCATAAACACATCAGGCATCGGGATATTGCCTGATGGCATAGAGATTCACCCTTCAAAAATAAAGAAAGGGGATAAGGTGCTGATAAGTGGTGAGATCGGCAGTCACGGAATAGCAATAATCTCCGAGAGAAACGGAATAACCTTTGAACCTGCTATTACGAGCGATACGAGGCCATTAAACGGTCTTGTGAGCTTGATGCTTGAACTAACCAAGGATATACATTTTATGAGGGACCCAACAAGGGGAGGCATTGCAACGACCCTGAAAGAGGTCGCCCTTGAATCATGGAAATGTATAAGGATCAGGGAGGACTCTATCCCAGTTGCTCCTCAGGTCCTGGGTGCGTGTGAACTTCTCGGTCTTGATCCGCTTTATATTGCAAACGAGGGTATACTTATTGCCATTGCGCCCCCATGCGAGGCAGATGCATTGATATCGAGGATGAAACAACACCCCTTTGCAGTCAATGCCAGAATCATCGGAGAGGTTGAGGAATCACCAGAAGGAATGGTATTACTTGAAACCCCGATCGGCGGCACCCGCATCCTTGATATGCTTCAGGGTGAGCAACTGCCGAGGATATGCTGATATAAAGTTGAAAGTTTTAAAGTTAAGGCGAACAGATTATAGAAACTGCTGGACCTATCTTATTCTGGGGTAGATAAGAAAGAGCAGAATGGTTATAATAGCAATGAACAGGGCGATCTTGCCAATAACAATGAAGGCCAGACCCAACAAAAGAAGCAGGAGTATTAAGGGCACACCCAGAAGGCCCTTTTTCTTCAGGGGCGATCTCCTCCATCGAAGAAAGAGTAATCCTGCAAGAAAGAGCAAGATTATGAATAAAATTGAAGGTAACAGTTTCATCTCTAATAGTTTATAGATGAACCCTGAAAATCGCAAGATTTTTGAAGCAGGAGGTTATAGATGACTTTGAAATTTACATGCCAGATGAGACCATTCCGATTTCTGATACCCATTCTGATCTCGGCCCTCTTTTCAGGCATCTCTTACGCTGCGGTCCTTCTTGACAGGGTTGTGGCAGTGGTTAACAAAGAGGTTATAACATGGAGTGAGCTTTATCGGGCAATGGAGTTCGAGGCAAGCAGCGATCTGAAGTCCTTAAGCCACGCCGAGAAACTGAAGATATTCAAGGACAATGAGGCGCACTTTCTTGAAGGCATGGTCGATATGAAGCTTCAGTTACAGGCTGCAAAGAAGCTCGACATAGATGCGACTAAGGAGGAGATAGCAGAGGCCATCGAGGGTATAAAGAAAAAATACTCCATGGGTGATAAAGAATTCAACGAATCCCTTAAAAAAGAGGGCTTTACCATCGAAGAATATAAGAAGCGCCTTGCTGAACAGATAATCCTCAGCAAGGTCGTGAACCAGCAGGTGAAGAATAAGATTGCTATATCGGACGAGGAAGTAAAAGAGTATATGGACAAAAACAGAGATATGGGGTATCGGATAAGACAGATATTTTTAAAAAAGCCTGAAAAGGATGCAGACAGGAAGCTTCTCGATGATAAGGCAGAGGCCCTGTATCAGAGGCTCAAGGCGGGCGAAGATTTCTCCATGCTTGCAAAACAATACTCCGAGGATCCATCAGGGAAGACAGGCGGAGATCTGGGTTATATTAAAAGGGAATACCTCGGAAGGGAGTTTATCGATGTGATATCCCGGATGAATGTTGGGGATCTGAGCAGACCATTCTGGACAGACAAAGGGCTACACATCATAAGACTTGAGGACAGACCCGATAAAAATGATATGGGCGAGGCGAGGAAGAGGCTCTATGAGCTTAGGTTTAATGAAGCATACAGGAACTGGATCAGAAGTCTCAGGGAAAGGGCTTATGTAGAGGTAAGACTGTAGGAATGGAGATATTAAATCTCGGTGTCCTTGCCTCAGGTAGAGGCTCTAACTTTCAGGCAATTATAGATGAGATAGAGGCAGGCAGGCTCAATGCCGAAGTAAAGATTCTCATAGTTGATAATCCCCATGCCTATGCCATCGAGAGGGCAAAGAGGCACTCTATAGAATATCTCTATATCAACCCAAAGGAATTCCCATCAAAGGACGACTTTTTTATCAAGATAGCAGATGAGCTAAAGGCAAGAGATGTGGAACTTGTAATACTTGCAGGCTTCATGAGAATTGTCAGGAAACCCCTGATAGATGCCTTTCCATGTAGAATCATGAATATCCATCCTGCCCTTCTGCCCTCATTTCCTGGGCTTCACGGTCAGAAACAGGCAGTTGATTATGGCGTTAGAATCAGCGGATGCACTGTGCATTTTGTGGATGAGGGAATGGACACGGGCCCCATAATCATACAGGCTGCTGTGCCTGTATCCCCAGATGATACTGAGGATACCCTTTCAGCCAGAATTCTAAAGCTCGAGCATAAGATATTTCCAGAAGCGATAAGGCTTTATGCAGAAGGCAGATTGAGTATCGAAGGCAGGGTTGTGAAGATTAAGGGCTACGAGTTAAAGGACGACTATATTGTCAATCCATGACCGCTAAAGCAGCAAATCAGGAGCCAGTGTCTAAATCGCTATTTATTTCCCGTGGCTTTATTGACTTCCTCGGGCTTAAAAATCTCATTCAGAATAAGGTATAAGACAGAGGAGGGAGTGCTTGAAGTTCCCCTCTTTGGAAAAGAGGGGAACAGGGGAGATTTTATAGGGGTGAATCGAAACAAAACCCAGACATTACTATGGTATAATAATCTATGCAGCAATGGCCGACATTGGAAGAGCAGATTAAGGCTGCGGGGATTTATTATCCGAGGTCTTATGATATTACCTACAGGGCAGGCTATATCCTCCAGGGCCTTGGCGCCACAGCCTTCTTTATTCTTTATTTTCTCAAGGCAGGACCCTATATTGTCATATCCCTCCTCATCTTCGAGGCAGGGATAGCACTTTCTTCGCTCTTTCTGCTCGTATGGAAGATAGAGATAAAGAGATTCATCCTCTTTATGACCTTTTCTGGCATTGCAATCCAGATCCTGAGCATTTTCTTATCCCCTGAATACAGGATAAATATCTTTTGTCTCGGCTTAGGATTCATCCTTGCTGGTGGCGCCGGACTTGTCGGGAAAGAGGCCTATTGCTTTGGGTTTATTGAGGGTTGGCTATTGTTACTCATCTATCCATTAGCCATTATCCCGAATATACTGGGATTAAGCAGTCATAATCTTAACCTGATCTTTTCAGGCCTCATCGCCTTTTTACATGTCTCCTTTCTCAAGAAGAAACTCTCCCAGCCCCTCCTGAAATCCTGTGAGGGAAATGTCTGCGGTCTTCCCGAAGGCAAAAAATGAGGATATCAGGGGGAACCGTAAAGGGAAGGAAGGTGGCCTTTAAGGCTGCTCCTGAATCTATGAGGCCTACATCATCAAAGGTCAGGGAGGCCATATTTGATATAATAAGGGACAGGATCAAGGGCGCATCTTTCCTTGACCTCTATGCAGGCACAGGTGGTGTCGGCATCGAGGCATTGAGCAGGGGTGCAGGAGAGGTCACCTTTGTAGAATCCAATGGGTTGAGGGTAAAGATGATAAACCACCTCATAACTGAATTCGGCTTCAGGGAGAGGTCGAGGGTGATAAGGGGAGAGGCATATGATTTTATAAAGAGGGAGTCTGAAAGGGGACATAAGTATGACATCATCTTTCTCGACCCTCCCTATCACTCTGAGGAATTAATGAAGGTACTGCCTCTGATTGGAGGGGGAGGGGTTCTTGAGGATCGTGGAATTGTAATAGCTGAACACTCCTCTAAAACAGCACTCCCTGATGTTATAGGCAGGCTCAATCTCATAAGAGATTACAGATACGGTGACACAACACTCACACTATATAGAAAGGAGGCGATCTGATCTCGATTTAGATGTGGTAAATCAAAATTTGTAGATCTAAAATCATGCGATTGGCCATCTATCCAGGAACATTCGACCCTATTACCAACGGACATCTCGATCTTGTTGAACGAGGATTGAGGATCTTTGATGAGATTGTAATTGCGGTGCCCCCAGCCCCAAAAAAACAGCCCCTCTTTAGCCTTGAAGAGAGGCTGAAATTGATAAGGGAGGTTGTCAAGGATTGCAGGAATGTGAAGGTAGAGGCATTCAATGGATTGCTTGTGAATTATGTGAAGGGTAAGGGCGGTATTGCGATTATAAGGGGATTACGGGCGGTATCCGATTTTGAGTATGAGCTACAGATGGCACTGATGAACAGAAGGCTTGATACGAACATAGAGACTGTCTTCATGATGCCCTCAGAGGAATTCTCGTTTCTTACATCCACTGTTGTGAAAGAGGTAGTCTCTCTCGGCGGCTCTGTAAAGGGCCTTGTGCCAGAGGTGGTTGAGAGGGCAATGAGGGAAAAATTTAAGATCGTAGAGGATATCGTTGAATAAAAATCGTCGAACCGATTATCCTGAACAGGATTTAAAAGGAGGATGCCGTTATGTCGAATGAGGCCCTTTTAATAATCGATATGCTTAATGATTTTGTCCTCGAAGGTGCTCCACTTGAAGTCCCTGATGCGAGGAAGATCATACCTTCAATAAAGAGGGAGGTAGTGTTAGCAAGGAAGGAAGGAAGGCCGATCATCTATGTCTGTGATGCCCATGAGCCTGATGATAAGGAATTTTCAAAGTTTGGATGGCCCGCACATGCTGTCAAAGGGACAAAGGGGGCAGAGGTGGTGGATGAATTATCTCCAGAGGGCGATGATATTGTAATCCAGAAAACGACCTATTCAGGCTTTTATAACACAAAGCTTGATGAGATATTAAAGGCCCTCGACATTAACAGCCTCAGACTTACAGGATGCGTCACCCATATATGTGTCATGTTTACCGCCTCTGATGCAGTACTCAGAGACTATAAGGTAACTGTTGTAAGCGATGGGGTTGCAGGGCTTTCAAAGGAAGACCACGAAGCTGCATTGAGGATTATGAAGAATGTAATGGGAGTGAGGATAGAGTAAGTCTATTCTTTATCGGCAACTGCTGTTGATCGTAATAACAGCTCCTTATGCATCAGATAAAGGGCCTCGCTCAAAAGGAGGTCAGGATATCTGATAGTCGCCTCGATCACCTCTCCAATAGGATAATCGACATGATGTCCTTCAGGATAGACAAGCCTGATAAATCTCCTTTTCAGGATAAAACAGCGCTTTGTATGGCCATCCCTATCCCTCAAGGGGATTATGACATGCTCAAGGTCCTCTTCGAGGCCGTATCGCCTTACCAATTCATCAATCTCTTCCACCTCAGGGCTTGTAATACTCCTTCTTTTTCGTCAGATATTCCTGCTCCACATATCCACCGTAGTCATGGGGGTATTTATAGCCCTTTCCATGTCCCAATTTCTTAGCCCCGGGATAGTGGCTATCCTTGAGATGCTCAGGGACTTCCATAGTCTGTTCATTTTTGATGTCCTCCAGTGCTGCCTCTATTGCCCTGTAGCAGGCGTTGCTCTTCGGTGCATTCGCAACATATATGGCTGCCTGTGCAAGAGGTATCCTTGCCTCTGGCATACCGATAAATTCAACAGCCCTAAGTGCAGATGTGGCGATTACCAGCGCCAATGGATCGGCATTTCCAACATCCTCTGATGCGCATATCACGATCCGCCTTGCAATAAATCTCGGGTCCTCGCCTGCGTATAGCATCTTTGCGAGATAGTAAATAGCGGCGTCAGGGTCTGAGCCCCTCATGCTTTTTATAAAGGCCGATATTGTGTCGTAGTGCTGGTCTCCCTTCTTGTCATAGACTACAACCTTTTTCTGGATAGATTCCTCTGCTGTCCGGAGCGTAATGTTTATATTGCCTTTTTCGTCGGGTGGAGTTGTTAAGACAGCTATTTCAAGTGCTGATAATGCCCTTCTCGCATCTCCATCTGACATCTTTGCAATATGTTTTAATGCATCTTCATCTATCACTACTTTAAGATTGCCAAGCCCTCTGTCTTTATCCAGCAGTGCGTTATTCAGCACCTTCAAGATGTCTCCCTCTGATAGCGGCTTGAGTTCAAATACCTGACTCCTTGAAAGGAGGGCTGAGTTCACATAGAAGAATGGATTTTCCACTGTAGCAGCGATTAATATGACATTGCCCTCTTCAACATCAGGAAGAAGTGCATCCTGCTGGAGCTTGTTGAACCTGTGTATCTCATCAAGAAAAAGTATAGTACGGATACCCTTTGCCTTACGCATCCTTGCAGCATGGATAACCTTTCTCAGGTCATCAAGCCCTGCTGTGGCTGCATTGAGCCATTCAAAGTGGGACTTTGTCTTTTCTGCAATCACCCTTGCAAGTGCGGTCTTCCCTGAACCAGGAGGGCCGAACAGGATTAAGGAGGCGATTCTGTCAGCCTCTATCGCCCTTCTCAGGAGTTTGCCCCTGCCGAGGATGTGTTCCTGCCCTACATATTCGTCCATTGTCCTCGGACAGATACGATAGGCGAGTGGTTCTCTCAGGGCTCCATCCGCAAACAGCTCCATATAAAACTTTAACCTTTCCCGCTGAATATGTCCAGTCCTGCATCTGATTATGTTAAAATGGTATAGAAAATTTACGAGGAGGAATAATCGTGTTTCATACCGCGGAACCCGATGACATATTGAATGGCAGGATTACGGATGTATATTTTGAGAGGACGCTCAGGATATTAAAGGCAAAGGGAATTAATCCGACTGTAAAGGCAGAGTTCATAGCAAAAAGCCTTCCTGATAACTGGCCCTGGGCAATATTTGCAGGCCTTGAAGAGGCAATGTATCTCATGGCACAACTCCCGATAAGGGTGAGGGCGATGAGGGAGGGGACGGTATTTTACCCCTATGAGCCTGTGATGGAGATAGAGGGGAGGTATCAGGACTTCTGTGTTTATGAAACTGCTATACTGGGATTGATATGCCAGGCATCTGGAGTGGCAACAAAGGCTGCAAGGTTTAAGAAACTCGCAGGCGAAAGACCTGTAATAAGCTTTGGCGCAAGGAGGATGCATCCTGTCCTTGCGCCGATGATCGAGAGAAATGCATATATCGGAGGATGCGATGGTGTTGCTGTTGTGAAATCAGGTGAGATTATTGGTGAAGACCCTATGGGTACCATGCCCCACGCCCTGATCATATGTATGGGTTCAACGGTTGAGGCGATCAGGGCATATGATGAGGTTTTAGAGCCGAAGTTTAACAGGGTTGCCCTCATTGACACATTCCTCGATGAAAAATTCGAATGCCTCAACGTTGCAGAGGCAATGGGTGAGAGGCTCTTTGCAGTGAGGTTTGACACGCCTTCTTCGAGACGCGGGAATTTCTATCGCATCCTCGAGGAATGCAGGTGGGAGCTGAATATGAGGGGATATAAGCATATAAGGTTTTATGTAAGCGGCGGTATAAAGGAAGAAGACCTCCCTGTCTTAAATCCTGTTGTGGACGGCTACGGCATCGGCACATCCATCAGCAATGCCCCTGTTGTTGATTACGCCATGGATATTATGGAAGTCGACGGCAAGCCGCTCGCAAAAAGAGGAAAATGGTCAGGAAGCAAGAGGGTTCTCAGGTGCCCCATGTGTAACAAGGCTGCGATAGTTCCTTACAATACAGAGGAATACACCTGTGATTGCGGTGGGGCACTTGAAGATATACTCATTCCGGTTATGGACAACGGTAGATACCTGATCGATATGCCGTCCCATAAAGAGATAAGAAGCTTTGTCCTGAATCAAATAAAGGCTATAGGCGAGAGGCTATAGGCGGTGAACAAGCAATGTTTTATTTTTAATAATCGTTTACCTATCTCCTATCGCCTTTTGCCTATTGCCTGATCCATGCCTTACATCCTCTCTGCCATATTCCTCTGGAGTTCCCTCGGAATTGTAATAAGGCTTTCAGGGGTTCCCGTTCACCTGCTGATCTTCTTTTCCTCTGTCATATCATCGTTCATAACAGGTTTGATTCTCCTTAAAAAGGCATTCAGACAGGAGATACCGAGAGGAAGGACATTCTGGTATCTCTTTATACTCGGCCCCATAAGCCTTGCAAACACATTCTCATTCTTTTATGCCTATAAGAATACATCTGTGGCAAATGCGGTCTTAACCCATTACACCGCGCCTGTCCTTGTGGCCTTCCTCGCCCCGGTCTTCCTGAGGGAGAAATTAACATGGAGGATATTATTAGCTGTTGCCGCAGCAACCCTCGGTTTATGGATCATGCTCGGCATTTCTGTAAGCCATTTTCTTGACCTTATAATTGCCGGAGACAGGAACACAGGCGGCATTCTCGCTGGGCTGTTATCAGGCCTCTCCTATGCCGTGCTTATAATACTCTTCAGGATATTTGCTCAGGGCTATCACCCGGTTGTCATGACATTTTTTCAGAATCTAATCATCGCACTCATCCTCCTGCCATTCACAGAAATACCCCTCAATCCCGCTTCTGCGGTGTGGGCATTTCTCGTGATGGGGGTAGTCCACTCTACCATAGCACCGATCCTCTATTTCAAAGGTTTGAAGTATGTGACAGCCAACAGGGCAGCCATACTCGGCTATCTCGAGCCCGTCTGTGCGATCATCCTTGGTGTGATATTTCTGAACGAGGGCATAAATATTAATACCATGATCGGCGGTCTGCTTATATTCGTCTCAGGCTATCTGACGATAAAGGACTCATCCATCTGGCAGTAGCTACTCATACCTTAATGCATCTATCGGATTAAGAAGCGATGCCTTGTATGCCGGATAGAATCCAAAGAATATCCCGACCAGTCCTGAAAAACCAAAGGCAAGGAATATGGAAAAAGGCGAAACTATCGTGGGCCAGCCTGCCATTGTCGAGATTATCCCTGAACTGACCATGCCCGTAATAATCCCGATTATACCGCCGATTAACGACAGTGTGACTGCCTCGATAATAAATTGCAGCCGTATATCCCATGTCTTCGCACCAACAGCCATCCTGATACCTATCTCCCTTGTCCTCTCTGTAACAGAGACGAGCATGATATTCATTATCCCTATCCCTCCAACAATGAGTGATACAGATGCAATGGCACCGAGCAGTATGGTCATAATCCTTGTTGATTGTTCCTGCGTCTGCAACATCTGTGTAAGGTTTCGGACTGTAAAGTCATTTTCCTGTTTCTGCCCGATGTGGTGTCTCTGCCTGAGGAGTTCGGTTATCTGTTTTGATGCCCTGTCAAGGTCCTCTGTGCTCTTTGCCTTTACCATGATTATCCTCACCATCCCAGGAAAGGTTGTCCCGAAGAGCTTTTTCTGAGCAGTCGTCACAGGCACATATATTGTGTCGTCCTGGTCCTGACCTATTGGCGATTGACCCTTTCTGTCAAGGACGCCGATTACAACAAACGGGATATTCTTTATCCTTACTATATGTCCGATCGGATTCTCATCCCCGAAGAGGTTTTCCACTACAGTCTGACCGAGGAGGCATACCTTTGTTGCGCTCTTTACATCCTGTTCTGTAAATGGCCTTCCAGCAGAAAGCCCCCAGTCTCTTACTTCGAGCATATCAGGCGTTGTCCCCACAATGCCCGTTGACCAGTTCTGATGACCATAAATAACCTGGGCAACACCATTAAGAACAGGCGCTGCATTTGCTACTGCCGAACACTCCTTCAATATCGCCTCTGCATCACCAATACTGAGGGTCGGCTGAGTCCCTGCACCCATTCTCACCCCACCTGCTGTTGTTGCCCCTGGCAGGATCATGATTAGATTGCTTCCGATGCTCGATATCTGTTCTGAAATCCTCCTGCTTGCACCCGTGCCAACTGCAACCATTGCTATCACAGCGCCAACACCGATTATGATGCCGAGCATGGTGAGTGCAGAACGCATCTTGTTCGCCCTCAGCGCCTTGAGAGAGATTTTTAATGTCGCATAAATATCAACCACAATCCGTTGCCCTTTATTCCCTATTTATCTTTTATGTCTCGCCCACAATTCGTCCGTCTGTAAACCTTATTATCCTTCTGCTGTATGCCGCTATGTCAGGCTCGTGGGTAACGAGTATTACTGTGATATTCGATTCCCTATTCAGTTTGATAAAGAGTTCCATAATCTCTGCAGATGTCTTTGTGTCGAGATTACCTGTTGGCTCATCCGCGAGGATTATGGGTGCATTATTGACGAGCGCCCTTGCTATGGCAACCCTCTGCTGCTGCCCCCCGGAAAGCTGATTTGGATAATGATCCTCCCTGCCCTCAAGACCGACCATCCTCAAGGCATCCTTTGCCCTCCTTGTCCGCTCCCTTGTGGTAACGCCATCATAAAGCATTGGTAATTCTACATTTTCAATCGCTGATGTCCTCGAAAGCAGATTGAATCCCTGAAAGACGAATCCTATCTTCTTGTTTCTAATGGCAGCAAGTTCATCCCTGCTGAGATCAGCAACGTCTATCCCGTCCAGAAGGTATTGACCACTCGTTGGCTTATCGAGACATCCGATGATATTCATAAAAGTGGACTTGCCCGAGCCTGAAGGCCCCATTATCGACAGGAATTCGCCCCTGTCTATATCTAAAGAGACACCACTGAGCGCCTTTAACTCAATCTCACCTAACTTATAGACCTTGCTAATGTTCCTGACCTCGATAAGCGCCATATCAGAAAAACCTTGGCCCTGCAGGTGCCTGCCTGCCCTTCCCTTTTACAATCTCCTCTACTATAACCTCCTGCCCTTCCCTTATATCCCCTGAAACGCATTCTGTATAGCTTCCATCGCTTATGCCTGTCTTAATCTTTACACTATGCGGTTTGCCATCCTGTAATATCCAGACCGAAGGGCCATCCTTCTGACGGGCTGAAGAATCTCTCGGGGCCTTTCCTTTATCAGGCTCAGACGGCCTGAACCTCAATGCAGCATTAGGAATCCTGAGGGCACCTGTTTTCTTACCTATTATGATAGATACATTTGCAGTCATGCCAGGCTTCAGCCTAAGTTCAGGGTTGTCTACCTTGATCACCACATCATAAGTTACTACATTCTGGACAGTTATAGGGGCGTTCCTGACCTGTAACACTACGCCTTTAAATATCACGTCAGGATAGGCATCCACTGTAAATTCGACATCCTGACCTATCTTCACCCTGCCTATATCAGCCTCAGCCACATTGGTATCGATCTGCATCTTTGTCAGGTCCTGTGCAATATTGAAAAGTGTAGGGGTCTGGAAGCTCGCTGCAACGGTCTGTCCAACATCAACATTCCTTGATACAACTATCCCATCAACAGGAGAGAGTATCCTTGTGTATCTGAGGTTTGTCTCGGCATATTTCAATGCAGCCTCTGCCTGCAAAACCTGTGCCTTTGCTGCATCTACCTGCGCCTTTGCTGTCTCATAGTTTGTCTCTGCTGTATCAAGGTCACTCTTTGCGATCAAGTTTCTTGAGAATAATTCCCTGTTTCTCTCCATTGTTCTCTTTGCATCAATAAGTGATGCCTCT
>JBBISG010000036.1:0-16392 GCA_037441365.1 Nitrospirota bacterium | reverse complement strand
GTGACCTGTGCCAGTGGACAGGCATCAGATGCCAGACTGTCAAAAAATCCCTCACCGTCAGCCCATCGTTGAACTGCAGTGCCCCCTCACATGTTATCCAGATTTCTGTCTTTTCAATCTCCATAATCACCTACCAAGGCTCACCGTTCAATCTCATACAATTTTACCAGAACTCAAGTCCTCTGCAAAGTAAAAATATTCAGTTACTTCCCCTGTAACAGACCCTTAAAATCTCTTTTGCATATTCCACTGCCAATCTTGCCTCATCTTCTGTAAGAAACTCTACCCCGTACTCGGACTTGATGTAAAGTTCAAACAATTTTCTAAACTTTTCATATACCTCGTTGCCCAGATGCTCTTTGGCTAAAGGCATAAGGACTGACGCCTTGCTTGAATAGCCTATGCCCTTCATAGCCAGTGCCATCTGAATTGCATGTTTTGATGCGATATAACACAGCTCAGCAGTTCCATAGGAAGGGTGCCTTTTCAGTATCTCCTCTGCTGTTATTACTTTCTGCGTCTCAAATTCCTTTGATTTTTTGAAAGCTTCTGCATATTTAATATCAGGCTTCTCTTGACTGATAGTTAAATCTGCCTTGCCCCAGATAATCCTGCCCTCTTTTTTTACTGCTGTATAAAGAGGTATTTTCTCTTTTGTAAAATCTTCAATGGTAGATGTCACAATGGTAATAGACCTTTCTGTAGAGACATTGTTTGTAATATCCCATACCGACTTTCTTAATTCCCCATTCACTTTTTCAAAAATAGCGAGCAAATCTATATCAGAATCTTCTCTTGCTGTCCCTTTTGCCCATGAGCCATAAAGAATGAGGCATTTGAGATTATCCTGGAATTTTTCTATTAGTCTTTTTCTCAGTTCTTCTAATGTTGCTTTTATAATTTCCAATTTACCAATAAATTTTAGAACTGCTTAACAAAACGAGGGACTATTTTACGGTTTATATTTATCCATCCCCCCATCTCTCTCACTTAAAAACAGTGTAAGTGTCGGCAACATAGTGTTAGTGTCGATATTCGGTGTCGGCAAAAACAGTGTCGGTGTCAGCAGACAGACACCAGAAGTCAGACGACAGATGGTCAGATAACAGACCATTAGACAGCAGACTGCCAGATGGCAGACATTCAGGAAACGGATGTTTCGCTCTCTGTTTCCTGCCTTTCACTTTTCCCCAAGTCTCTTTTGCACAGCGTCCCATATTTCATTCAGCCCCAATCGTTCTGCCCAATCTGAGATATAATCACGATCAACCATATCTCCGCTGATTTTTAATATGCCCGTAATATCGCGCAAGTGCTTCTCTGAACCGCCTTCTTTATAATATTCCATTTTTTTAATAATAACATCCTCAGGTGCAGCAAAATTAGCCTGATAGGATTCTGAAGGATAAATCCGTCTGGCACGGCTGAAACGGCTTTTATCAAACGGAGTATTCTGTTTTATTATTACATCTACCTTGAGACCTGAGGCAGGGTGAATAATATTGAACTGTCTCTGCTGAAAGATGGCATCTCTGACCATCTCTTCTGAAATAAAAAATTCATCAGCGGGAAAAGCTTTAATTAAACCTTTAATGTGCCCCTCCTCAATTGCAGCCACAATATCAATATCGTTTGTCAGGCGTGGTTCGCCATATGCCATTGATGCAACAGCTTCTGTCACAAGATAGGAAATTCGAAGTCGCTCAAATTCTTCAACAACCTTCTTTAGCAGTTCAAGAGGCCCCATGCAAAAACCTCTTTGTGACTTCCTTTTTAAGTCTGTCAGCGTCCCATTCGGGGTGGTGTTTACTTAGATGCGATGCGAGCATATCATGGGCTGCCGTCCATAGATTAAACCCTATCCTGATTCTCTCAGCCGGTGTTTTATGCCTAAAAACTTCAGCCATAACATCATCCACGACTTCGATTTGACCTCGGTCTAATCTTAAAGATTTATTCATTATTCATCACCCCTTTCCCAACCGATGAAACAGTGTAAGTGCTGTGATAGTGAAAGTGTCAGTGTCAGTGAATACCCTATGAGCCATAAAATTTAACATGCCCCCTACGGCTTGCAGGTCTGTATCTTGCCCTGCGCTCCCTTACCTCAAATCCGATTTTCTTTTTCTTCGGCTCCTGCGGAGCAAGCAACTGCTTTATAGCGTCAAAAACAATTTTGAACTGGTGATCATACTTCTTTTCCATATCCTCAATCTTTTTCTGCAGTTCCTTATGTGTCAGAATAAATTCCCTCAGCTTTGTAAACGTTCTCATTATTTGAATATTCACTTGAATAGCCCTTTTGCTGTTCAAAACGCTTGAAAGCATGGCTACGCCGTTTTCAGTAAAAGCATAAGGAAGTTTACGGGTGCCGCCCCAACTTGATATTCCAAAATGGAATATCAAGTTTTTGAATTCTTCATTGCTTAATTGAAACATGAAATCTTCAGGGAAACGATCAATATTGCGCTTGACCGCTTTGTTAAGGTTAAAGGTCTCCACTCCGTAAAGCGCTGCGAAGTCTTTGTCCAGCATTACCTTCTTGCCCCGGATAATAATTATTTTGCTTTCAATAATTTCCTGCGGAACGATTTCCATTCTTTCCATGCCCCCGTATCTTCGTCAATTAGGAAAATTATATATTATCCTGATCGAGAAAACTATTCCTCTCCTATTCCCCTTCACTCCATCCTGTCCCTAACAAACTGCAATGTCAGTGAATCGTGTCAGTGTCAGCATCCAGACGCCAGAAGTCAGACGTTCTGACGACAAAAAAATTTTCCCCTATCCGTTCTTTTCTTTAGATAACCACTGGCTTGATTTTACAAGCTCTTAGCCTGGGTAAACATTGCCAACCTCTAACGGATACCACAGTTTCCCTTTTCTCCCGACAACAAGGTTTATGGTATCGCCTTCCTTCAGGTATCTGGCGATTTCTTTTGTAATCTGTATCGGCCCTGTATCTTCACCATCATAATCGAGGTGAATCTTGTCTCCACTAATTTCGATTACCTTTCCGTAACCCTCCATGTAATCTTCATCTTCAAAATCATCTACTGCAAATCTTTTGCTGTTTTTATCACAGAGCCTATAAAGCAACGAAGCAGCCTTCTCAACCCTCGGTAGGTCTTTGGCAGCTTTTTTAGTGGTTTCTACAACATCATCCATAGCACCCTCAGCAAGGAGCCCATTTTTGTCAAGCCACTTGATGTATTTTTGCATGATTCCTGGCGCTGAAGTGTTCAACCATGCTGGTCCGATGACCTTCCTGATTAGAAACCATTCAAGGAAGTTTGAGACCTGTCCGTCATGTAGTTCTTGAGTATCAGCAGTTAGAAGGATACTTCCATCTTTATTCTCCTCATGAGATAGTTCAGCGTGATCTGCAAGATAGTCATGAAAAAGTTCTAAAATATATTCATACTTTTGAACTGTCTTAGAACTTAGCTTGTTAGATATTTCATTAAGAAACAATCTTATGCTTTCATCAATTCTCATAATATAAACCTCCTTGCTGTTATTTTACCACTCCAACCTTATATCCATAAAACTCTGCCATATTTAAGACATGCAATAATGTCCTCGACTTTGGATAGTCTTTCTTGTATTGGGCTATAAAGGCATCCCTCAGTATCTCACACTTCTTCTTTGTCTCCGCATACGGAATCTTGCACAGATATTCCGCTGCCTCTGCACGCACCCTCTTCGGCAACGCATCCAGTACATTGGTTATTTTGTGGTTCCAACACCTCCGTTCATCTCCTTAAGCATATAGTTCCCCTAATGCTGACCATATCCCAAGATGCCCATCCACTATCGTCAATCGCCCAAGTTTCAGACCGCGCCCTGTAAGGTCTCTCAATATGGAATAACTAAAAGGGAGCCTTCCTTCTTTTTTCAGGATTGCATCTTCCATCTTTTTTAATGTTTGGGCATTCTTTATCATATTTTGAGTATACGACTAATCAGGGTGCTTTTCAACATGAATCTGCCTTGTTTTGCAGTCAAGGAGTTTTCTTGAGCAAAATGCATCTATTTTTTATGTATAATTAGAACTATGTTTGATTTATTGAAAGACTTTAACCCTGTGACTCAGGCTCTCACTGCCACATGCTTTACATGGTTTGTTACTGCACGCTCTAAGCTTTGCGGCAGGTGCAATGATTTTTGTTGTTGTAGAGGAGTTAATTCCTGAGTCGCAAAGGGAAGGAAATACGGATTTGGCAACAATGGGGGCGATTGCAGGCTTTATTGTTATGATGGTGTTGGATGTTGGATTAGGATAGATTAATAAAACTCTTTTAATGTGTTTTCTATTTTTGATGCGTCGAATGTTTGCCGTACAAGCGGTACACCCTTGATTACTGGAACTCTGTCTTCGAATGTAGGACGATTGTTGATATATATAACTCCTATAGGAATCTTATCTCCCCACTCAAGGGACCTTTTGAAAGCCTCTACCCTATCTTCAGGATTATAGTCCGGCTCAATGTGGTAGACCCTCTGCCGATACCATTCGTAAGTATTTATTTTGTTAAATGTTACGCATGGCTGCAAGATATCTACAAGGGTGAATCCTTTATGATTTATGGCCTCTTTAATCAATCCTTTCAAATGCTCTGTATCCCCTGCAAACCCCCTCGCTACAAAGCTGCAGTCAAGTGCTACTGCCAATGCCAGAGGATTCAACTGTTCAGAAAGCACACCGAAGGGCTGATTCTTTGTTACCATCCCCTCCATACTTGTGGGGGATGCCTGTCCCTTTGTGAGTCCGTATATCTGATTGTCATGCACAAATAGTTTTACATTTATGTTTCTTCTTATGGCATGTATCAGATGATTTCCCCCTTCACCATAGCAGTCTCCATCTCCTGCAACAGCGATTACAAGCATCTCATGCTTGGCAAGTCTGATACCTGTCGCAACAGGCAGTGTCCTTCCGTGAAGACCGTTGAAGGTATTGCATTTTAGGTAATGGGGAAACTTGCCTGCCTGTCCTATTCCTGAGACGATAGTAAACTGATGCGGTTCGATTCCGAGTTCAACCAATGCATCCTTGAATGTCTTAAGGATGCTGAAATTGCCGCATCCAGGACACCATGCAGGCGTCTGTCCTTTATAATTATCTAATGAGGGCATATAGCTCTCCTGTGAGGCCATCCACTGTAAATGGCCTTCCGTCATATTTATTGATCAGCCTGTTGAATGAATATCCCGTCTCTGTCCTTATTAACCTTGCAAACTGGCCTGTGGCATTATTTTCTACACAAATGGTCATTTTCGCATTTTTCAGTACCTTAAGATAGTTAAATTTATTTGTTGGAGGAAGCGGGTATATCTCGCTGAAGTGGAGCATCGCAATATCCCAATTGGATGACAGTTCGTCCACCGCCTCTTTCATTACACCATAGGTAGATCCCCATCCTGTAATTACAATTTCTGGATCAGAATGGCCGTAGAATGAAGGAGGCTCGATCTCTTTTCTGAGAAGAGGCAATTTTTTGAAGAGCCTCTTATTTACCATTTTTATCCTCGTCTCTGCGTCTTCAACAATATGGCCTTTTTCGTCATGCTCGTCGCTGTCTGTTACCACAAGATGTTTTGCATCTCCAGGAACGCCTAATGGCGATACCCCGTTTTCTGTAAATGCGTGGCGTTTGTATTCGGGGAGGTTTTTAAACACCTCCTCCCTGAGCCTGTAATCTGTGTATTTAATCTTACTCAAATCAAGACTATCGAATGTCCATTGCGAGTCTGCAAGGTATTGGTCTGTGAGGATGAATACAGGTATCTGGTATTTTTCTGCTATGTCGAATGCCTTGTTTGTGAGATAAAATGCTTGCTCAGGTGTTCCGGGGGCAAATATAACCCTCGGAAATTCTCCGTGCGCAGTGTATAGGGCGAATTGGAGTTCTGCCTGTTCTGTTCTTGTTGGAAAGCCTGTTGCGGGACCCGGCCTCTGAGCAAGGGCAATAACAATTGGTGTCTCTGTCATTGCAGCTAAAGACAAACCTTCCACCATCAATGCAAATCCTCCGCCGGAACTTCCTGTCATTGCCCTGACCCCAGCAAATGATGCGCCCAATGCCATGTTTATTGCCGCAATCTCATCCTCTGCCTGTTCAACAACGATGCCGTATTCCCTTGCCTTGTTTGCAACATAGAGCATGATGCCTGTTGAAGGCGTCATCGGATATGCAGCATAGAATTTACATCCCGATGCAATTGCACCAAGTCCGATGGCATCATTACCAGCTATCAACATTCTTGGCTTAGAGATCTGCGCTACCGAGAAGGCGCATTTCAGGCACTGTTTAATTGCATAATCATGCCCTGCCATTGCAGCGTTGATATTTGCCTTTATAACATCGGCGCCTTTCCTTTTAAATGTGTCCTTTATAATAGCGAGCAGTATGTCCAGTTCCATTCCAAGCATGCCGAGCACTGAGCCTGTGGCAACGGTGTTGGCCATTATCTTGTTTCCGCCGTGCTCAACTGCGAGTGTAACGAAAGGGATGTCAAGGAAATAAGACTTTTCGTGTTTTTGCTTTAGCGTGGCTGAGTCGTAGATTATCTGGCCGAGCTCGGAGAGTTCTTTTTCATGCTGCTCAATGCTTTCTTTGTCGAGTGCGATCAGGATATCAATTTTTTCCCTCGATGCGGTTACAGGCTTATCAGAGAATCTGATCTGGAAGAAGTTATGCCCGCCTCTTATTCTGGACTCATAATCCTGATGGGTAAAGACATAATAACCTGCCCTTGAAAATACCTTTGCAAGTGTATCCCCAATTGTTTGGATGCCCTGGCCGGCCTCACCGCCGATCTTTATCGAGTAGTCCATATTCCGCAGTATATCTCCGGGTTCATATCATATCTCACACATTCATATCTTAAATGGTGAAGGTATAAATGTAATCACAAACATTACAAGCGCGACCGCCCCTAAAAGTCTCCTTCCCCTATCGAGGGGGACCTCCCAGTAGATTACGGGTGGATGTCTTAAGCCGAGGGCGATCATAAGGACACCCCAGATCGCCCATCCCTCCCAGTAAAGCAATCCCTGAAGGAGAAGGATCGCTACAATGACCTTTGATATAACGCTGTGCCTTTCACCGAGAAAGGCATATGCTATATGGCCGCCATCGAGCTGGCCTACAGGGATGAGGTTCAATGATGTAACAAAAAGGCCTATCCAACCCGCAAAGGCGACAGGGTGCAGAAGTATATCGTATGAATCAGGCGGAGAGCCGAGGATAAGGCGTGAGAGCAGTGAAAAGAGCAATGAATCGCCAAGATTCAGTGCGCCCTTGGCAACCGCAGCAGGCACCACGGTGGAATAGTTTAACCCTATAACAGAGGCGATTACCGAGAGGATAAATCCTGCAATAGGGCCTGATGCCCCTATATCGATCAGTGCCTTTCTCGTGACTATCGGCGACTTCATCTTTATAAAGGCACCGAAGGTCCCTATTATGGATGGGGCAGGGATAAAATACGGCAGGGTCGCCTTTGTATGATGTTTTTTAGAGGCAAAGTAGTGGGAGAGTTCATGACTCAGGAGTATAACCATAAGGGTCGATGCAAAGGGCAGGCCTTCATATATCCTCCACGGCTCTCTGAACAGGTTTATTCCCTTCTGGAAGAAGGCCCCGGCGAGGAGCGTTGAGATAAAGGTGAGTATGAACAGAAGGATGTGCAGATATGGTACCTTCCTCATCCAACCAATTCCCCTTTTAGGTCATAATCGTATGCCTCCCTGATCAGCACGTCTGCAAACTCACCTGCCTTTAACTGTCGGCTATTACTGACAAATACAACCCCATCAATCTCAGGTGCCTGTGAATAAAGCCTTGCAACAGCAATCCTCCCATCCGCCTCATCAATGATTGCCCTGAATATCTTTCCTGTAATTGACCTGTTCTTTTCGAGGGATATGTATGACTGAATCCTCATTATCTCATTGCGCCTCGTCTCCTTAACCTTTTTAGCGATATGCCCACGCATCCTCGACGCTGAGGTTCCTTCCTCTTTCGAATACATAAAGACACCGAGCCTGTCGAATCTCATATCCTCAACAAAGCCCCTAAGTCCAGCAAAATCCTCCTCCGTCTCCCCTGGAAATCCTACAATAAGGGTTGTCCTGAGGGCTATATCAGGCACTGCCTCTCTTATTGTCCTGATAAGTCTCGCATACAGCTTTTTCGTCCCTCCCCTTCCCATTGCCCTCAGGATCCGGTCCTCTGAATGCTGGATCGGCATATCGAGATATTTACAGACCTTGTTTTCATCTGCAATGACTGTTAGAAGCTCATCATCTATAGAGGTTGGATAGAGATACAAAAGGCGTATCCAGAATTCACCGCTAAAGGATGAAAGGTCCCTCAGGAGAGAGGATAGATTATAGCCGTGGAATTCCATGCCATAGCTGCCAGTATCCTGTGCAACAAGGATCAGTTCCTTTATGCCTGACTTAATGTATCCCTCTGCCCTTCTCAAGACCTTATCGGGCTCTATGCTTCTGTAGGTTCCCCTGATGGATGGAATCACGCAGAAGGTGCAGCCCCTGCTACAACCCTCAGCTATCTTGAGATAGGCGTAACTGCTGGATTGGAGTGCTGGAGTAACGGAGTGTTGGGACATCGATACATCTGTTATTTGTTTCTCCATTACTCCATTACTCCAATACTCCAAGCTTTTAATCCCTCTTAATCCCTTACAGTACTCGATAATTCTCTCCTCTTCCCCCACTCCCCATATGGCATCTATCTCGGGTATTTCCTTGAATAGTTCATCCCTGTATCTCTTTGCAAGGCAGCCAAAGACGAGAAGCCTCTTGCCTTCTTCCTTGATGTGTCTGAACCTCAATATCTCTTCTATAGATTCCCTCTTTGCCTCTTCTATGAAGCCACAGGTATTGACAATGACAATGTCAGCATCGTCAGGGTCGGTTGCGTAGCGAAATCCCTCATCTATGAGACCTGACAGAAGGGCGTCAGAATCAACAAGGTTCTTCGGGCAACCGAGACTCACAATAGACACCTTACCCATCCGTCACCGGGCACCTCAAAAAGTCAAAGACTTTTTGGGGTGCCCTTCCTCCCTGCCTCAGCAGACCTTCTATTAGCCACCCTGTAAATGATGATGTAGCTTAATATGGATGTCACTGTACCAATAAGGATTGTCCCGACAACAAATGGCATAAGAAGCGGACCGAGATCACTCAGCAGACCAGTAATAGTTATATGCCTCCAGTCTACCTCAGGAAGTATCCTCTTTATACCGAGACATTTTGCCCCTACCCATGTGCTGAATGTGTATATCGGGACTATGGTCCACGGATTCGTGATATACACACCAACGATCGTTGCAAGCTTATTAAGCCTGAAGACCCATGCAATCAGAATGCCGAGGAGCGTATGTATACCGAAAAGCGGAGACATGCCCACAAAAACACCAACAGCAAAGGCCATGGCTATCCTGTGAGGTGTATCCCTGACGCTGAGGAGCAATCCCAGTTTATCCCTTATTGCCAATGCTGATAGCCCTCTGACGAAAATACCATCTCCTCACCATTCATCACTACTGTCCTCCCTGACATGGTAATCTCACCTACGCAGATGTATCCATGCCTTTTACCCTTCGGGGCCGTGAAGAGCAGCTCATAATCCTCCCCCCCTGATGTGGCAAGCCTGTTATGGTCCAGGCCGAGGGCTGATGCAGCCCTCTTCATCTGGCTTGATATCGGTATCTGTTTCATATAAACCCTGGCGCCTACCCGGCTTTCATCGCAGAGCCTCGACAGATCTATAAAAAGTCCATCACTGATATCTATCATCGAGGTTGCATATTTGGCTATCCTGTCGGGTTTTCTTGCCACAGGAAGGAGGTGTCTTCTGAGCAATGGTTCGACTGTCTTCCATGAGAGCCCCATCCGCGAAATTTCATCCCCATACCGCTCCTGCCATTGCCGGGTGGAGAGGGTTATTGAAGGGGTGAGCGGGACAGGTTTGTTTATCCTCTTAAGTATCTCAAGACCGCAGGACGACTCTCCAAGGTTCCCTGTTACATAGATCATATCCCCCGGCTTTGCACCCGAGCGCATGACCGGCCTTTTTGCATAACCTATGAGCGTGGCAGAGACTACCGTCCCTGACCTTGAAGATGAGAGATCACCGCCTATGAGCATTACACGGTACATCGCCATAGCATCCTGAACCCCATCGAAGAATGATTTCACAAATCCTTCCTCCCTGTCTTTATCCATCGCCAGATCAAGGAGGACAAACCTCGGTCTGCCACCCATGGCATAGATATCACTGACATTCACGGATATGATCTTGAAACCTAATTGATATGGTGTAACAAAACCAGTGTCGAAATGGATGCCCTCTATCATCATGTCTGTGGTCAGAAGGAGTTTCCGATCACACGAGGCTAAGACAGCCGAATCATCACCTATGCCTGCAATGACCTCCTTTGAAACAGCTCTGAATCTCTTTTTTATCCCCTCGAGAACCGATAATTCACCGATATCACCAAGTCTCATATCACTTAGAGGGTCAGACCAGTAGAGAGCAATAAACTATTAACACGAAAGTAACTTCTGCACTTTTGCACTATCGCTACATCCACCCACCTTACCTTAAACTCGATGAACTCAACTCAGATCTACTGCACTTTTGCTCTGCTGTCCTATTTCTTGCCCTTTGCATTCTTCCTGATAGCTACCTTCAGGACATCGTCCATTGTATCGACAAAGATAAACTCCATGTCCTTCTTTATATATTTAGGTATGTCCTCCAGGTCCTTTTTATTCCTTGACGGGATGATCACCCGCTTGATCCCCATCCTCTTTGCAGCGAGGGCCTTCTCCTTAAGCCCGCCTATGGGGAGAACCCTTCCCCTCAACGTGACCTCCCCTGTCATGGCAACGCCCTTACTGACAGGCCTTCCTGTAAATGCAGAGGCGATAGCAGTCGCCATCGTGATGCCTGCAGATGGCCCGTCCTTCGGAATCGCACCAGCAGGAACATGGATATGTATATCGGTTTTTGAAAAGACATCATCCCTAATGCCAAGACCCTTTGCCCTTGAACGGACATAACTCAGGGCCGCCTGTGCAGACTCCTTCATCACATCCCCGAGCTGGCCTGTGAGTGTAAGGCTGCCCTTGCCCTTCATCGTAGTTGCCTCAACATAGATTATATCTCCACCTGTCTCTGTCCATGCAAGCCCCGTGGCCACACCGACCTCATCTCTCTCCATCTCTTCCTCCGGGAGATATTTTGGGATGCCCAGATATTTATGGAGATTCCTCGTTGTTATCACAAATTTCTTTGGAGATCCCTCTGCTATCTTCTTTGCAACCTTTCTACAGAGATTGGCAATCTCCCTTTCAAGGTTCCTCACACCCGCCTCCCTCGTATACTGGGAAATCATCTGAAGAAGCGCAGCATCTGTTATCTTGAGAATCTTCTTCGTAATCCCGTGTTCTTCGAGCTGTTTGGGCACAAGATAATTCTTTGCAATCCCGAGCTTCTCCTCCGCAGTATACCCGGAGAGATAGATTATCTCCATCCTGTCCCTTAGAGGCCCCGGAATAGTATCCACCAAATTCCCTGTGGTAATGAACATCACATTGCTGAGGTCAAAAGGAACACCGAGGTAGTGGTCAACAAAGGAGTTATTCTGCTCAGGGTCAAGAACCTCCAACAGGGCAGATGAGGGGTCACCTCTGAAGTCCATACCGATCTTGTCTATCTCATCGAGCATGAATACAGGGTTATTGGTGCCTGCCTGCCTGATCCCCTGTATGATCCTGCCCGGTAATGCACCCACATATGTCCTCCTATGACCTCTGATCTCTGCCTCGTCCCTCACGCCGCCGAGTGACATCCTGACAAACTCTCTGCCGAGTGCCCTAGCTATAGACTTGCCAAGGGATGTCTTTCCAACACCGGGTGGTCCTATAAAGCAGAGAATCGGCCCTTTCATTTTCTCCTTGAGCTTTCTCACGCTGAGGTATTCAAGTATCCGCTCCTTCACCTTCTCAAGGTCGTAGTGGTCCTTATTGAGAACCCTTTCAGCGGCCTTTATATCGAGGCTATCCTTTGTGCTCCTGGCCCATGGGATCTCCACCATCCATTCAAGATAGGTCCTTACAGTGGCTGCCTCTGCACTATCAGGGTGCATCTTTTCGAGACGCTTGAGCTGCTTTTCAGCCTCCTTCATAACCCTCTCGGGCATCCTGGCCTCTTCTATCTTCTTCCTGAATTCCTTGATCTCCTCTGCCCTTTCATCTATCTCGCCCAGTTCCTTCTGTATCGCCTTGAGCTGCTCCCTCAAAAAATACTCCCTCTGGGTCTTGTCAATCTCACCCCTTGCCTCTGTCTGTATCTTCTGCTGAACCACAAGCAGCTCTATCTCCCTGCTTAATATATCGCTCACCCTTTTGAGCCTCTGAACAGGGTCTATGATCTCGAGGACCTCCTGGGCCTGCTCTGTCTTAAGGCCAAGATTTGATGCAACAAGGTCAGCGAGCCTTCCAGGGTCATCCAGATTTTCGACAACAACCATTATATCAGGGAGGATCGTCTTGCCGAGAGAGACGGCCTTGTCAAGCTGCTCTTTCACAGTCCTCACAATAGCCTCTGTCTCGATGGACATCTTATCTATCTTCTGATCAACGATCCTCTCTATGGCAGCCATATAAAACGGGTCCGTCTGGGTAAAGTCCCGTATCCTGGCCTTGCTGAGCCCCTGAACCAGTATCTTGACCCTTCCATCAGGCAGCTTCAGCATCCTCATGATGATCCCGACAGTACCGATCTTGTAAAGGTCCTCAGGACCGGGACTCTCTACGCTCAGGTCCTTCTGTGTGATCAGCATGAGCATCCTGTTTGAGTTCAATGCATGGTCAATGGACTTTATCGACATCTCCCGCCCAACAAAAAGAGGCAGGATCATATAGGGAAAGATCACTATATCCCTCACAGGAAGGACCGGAAGCGTGTCAGGTATCTCTATCTCTTTGTCATCTTTTTGTTCTATCTCAGCCATCTTACTCACCTTCTTATATGATAATTGTTAATTACTACTTAAATCCATAACCTCCACTTACACTTTTCTGCAGTGCCCTTCGAGCAAAGGCATTAACATTAACATAATTATCATGGATTTGGGAGATCAACATCTCTATTGTCTGCCAGTCTCTTTGCAACCTCAAGAATATACGCCTTGAAGGGTCCTGAAACCTCGGGGTTCTTTAATGCCAGATCAACAGTGGCCTTTAGAAATCCAACCTTATCACCTGCATCGTATCTCTTACCCCTTATCAGATAGCCATAGACAGAGCGCTTCTTCAATAACTCCCGCAAGGCATCAGTAAGCTGAATCTCACCTCCGGCACCTGTCTTCTGCCTTTCGAGAAGCCTGAATATATCATGGGTAAGGATATACCTCCCTATTATAGCAAGATTCGATGGAGCATCATCGACCTCCGGTTTTTCCACCAGGTCCTTAATTTTATAAACGCCGCCCTCCAGCACACCATCTATAATGCCGTATCTATGCACCTCTGACCTCGGCACTTCCTCAATCGCTATAACTGGACAATCCATGTTCTCGTAGACCCTGATCATGTCAGCGAGGAGGCGGCACTCAGGGTCTATGACATCGTCGCTCAGGATAACAGCAAATGGTTCGTCTTTCACAAATGGCCTGGCACAGAGTATCGCATGTCCGAGACCAAGGGCAACCCTCTGCCTGATGTATGCAAAATTGATGTGACTTAACTTATTTATCGCCTCGAGGAGTTTCTTTTTCCCGGCATTCTTGAGCCTCTCTTCAAGCTCATATGCAGAATCAAAGTGATCCTCGATAGCACGCTTGTGCTTCCCTGTTATGATGACAAATTCTTCGATACCACAGGACATCGCCTCCTCTACCGCATACTGGATCATGGGCTTATCCACTATGGGAAGCATTTCCTTTGGAGACGCCTTTGTTGCAGGCAAAAATCTTGTGCCAAGACCTGCTGCTGGTAATATCGCCTTTTTAATCCTATTGTCCATCGCCTTTAAAATAGCCTTACACCTTAAGAACGAACAAAGAGGAAATGGGAATAGAAAGTAAAGAACGAACAAATTGTCCTTAGTTCCTCGTTCCGTTTCCCGTGGTCCCTTTCACGGTTCACGGATTACGGGTCACGGATTTAACTATTTCCCATTTGTCCTCAATTGCTCCGTTTTGTTCGCCTGACTCTAAACCAACGCGAAGGGAAGCACCTTTTATCCTGGCTGCTAAACTCAGGACATCAAAATTATTTTACCTGCAAAACCATTTTTTTTCAAGGTCGGGACGCGAAGGTAGGAAGGAGTGAAGGTTAAACTGTTTGTTCAGGATTCCTTTACTATTGCATGATCAACAGAGAACCGTCCTCCACCTGCAATCATCAGGGCAATGGCCATAGCCGCAACAAGGATATGAAACTCAAATCCCTCGCCCTTTTGCTGGCCGAACCAGTTCATGAAAAAACCATTCTGTATATGGGCTACTGATGCGCATATAGCCATTGCACCGCCTATGCCGAGTGCTGATATTCTGGTGAGAAACCCTATTATGAGAAATATTGAGCCGAGAAATTCGATCGCCATTAAAAGCAAGATCACAAAAACAGGCATGTGCATCTGGGTATTGAAGACCTCTATGGTCTTTGAAAAACCAAGCCCACCAAACCAGCCCAGGACCTTCTGTGCACCGTGGGGAAAGAAGACTATACCAAGACCAAGTCTCAAAAAAAGTGACGCCAGATTTTCATCTG
This sequence comes from Nitrospirota bacterium, assembly GCA_037441365.1. Taxonomy (GTDB): domain Bacteria; phylum Nitrospirota; class Thermodesulfovibrionia; order Thermodesulfovibrionales; family UBA9159; genus JBBISG01. Next base: position 1,571 of record JBBISG010000036.1, on the reverse strand, counting down.
TTTCCACAATCCTTTTAAACATAACACACCTCCAGTTTATAGATTTTTAATATATCTCTGCAGACAAATTCTGCAAAAGAGATGGTCTCTGCGTATTAAGAATTGCCCGCACCAGTTTTCCGTATTTTCCCTTTTTTCTGTCATGCCACTTGTTTCGCAGCTCCAGAGATCCTGAACAAAGTTCAAGGTAACGCTACGCTGACCCTCCGGAGATTGAAAATCTACACTGTATGTCTTATACTATAGCCAAAGAGAATTAAAGTCAAGTATAAACTTTTTTGTATTATACTTACCGAAAAGATACCATGACAAAAAATAAATCACAGAGTCAATGTCCGGTTGAGACAACCCTGAGGGCAATTGGGGGAAGGTGGAAGGTCATCATTATCTATCATCTGATGTCGGGCAGGAAAAGATTTTCAGAATTGAAAAGACTCATACCAGAGGTAACCCAGAAGATGCTCACCCAGCAGTTAAGGGAACTTGAAAGAGATGGCCTTGTGCACCGAAAGGTATATCCAGAGGTTCCGCCAAAGGTTGAGTATTCCTTAAGCCGAATTGGCAGAAATTTAAAGCCCATTCTCAGGGCAATGCACATATGGGGACGGAACTTTCTAAAAAATAACTAACCTGTTCAGCACTGTTCAAATCTGAAACTTAAAAACAGCCCTCATTTTTAAAAACTCCTAAAAAATCAAGACATTTCAATATGGCACGCCTATTGCTTTTTAATGTATAAATGCCAAAAAGGCAATTGATGCTCGTTGTTCATCATGATGAGGGTATGGAGGAAGGACTTTCCTATACCCTGGAGCTTGCCCGCATCATGAACCTGGCATTGTTGATCCTGATTATTTACAGGAGAAAGGCGATGGAGAGGTTTGAAGACTACATGGTAGCAACTACCTTTGCTGAGGAAGGTGAGTTCAAGACAGCGAGGGAGTTGATAATCGATGGCCTCAAGGTAAAGGGCATGGATTACGAGGAGAGACTGAAGTCGATAAAGGAGAGATGCAGGTCTCATGGTGTCGAATTTGCTGGTATAAGCAGCTCAAAGGGTGATGTGGTCTCTGCAATAAAGAATCTTGTAAAGGACAATAGTTCCATAGATATGGTCTTGCTAAGTCCTTCTGTAACTCATGATGGTCATATCTCTGCAAGGGACATCCAGAGGCTTGTAAAGTCTCTCTCAAGGCCCGTTGTAACCATGGCAAAGAATATCAAGGCAAAATCTGCGTAGAGGAGGAGAATGAATGTATCTGTACTTACCTGTAGCATTAACGAGTATCAGTGTATTTATCCCTGTTGGCCTCGGTCTTGCTGTTGGCCTTTTATCAGGGCTCTTTGGAGTTGGTGGCGGATTTCTCATAACGCCCCTTCTAATGATGTTCGGGATTCCACCTGTGGTAGCAGCAGCCACTGGTGCAAACCAGATGGTGGCAGCATCCACATCAGGAACCTATGCCCACTGGAGGATGGGAAATGTGGATTTCAAGATGGGTCTTCATTTACTGATAGGAAGCTTTATAGGGGGGCTCATAGGAGTCCAGTTCATAAAGATCCTCAGGGCA
>JBBISG010000035.1:0-17753 GCA_037441365.1 Nitrospirota bacterium | reverse complement strand
ATCTGTAAGCTGCGACAGCGACAATACCCTGTGGTGTTTCTGTTTCTGTGAGTTTAGAGAGGATATGTGCTGTTGTCTCTATGAGATCGGGCACTACTGACACCCCAAAAAATCTTTGATTTTTTGGGGGCCCCACTCTCTTTGAAAGCCGCCTTAAGAACCTCTCATTCCTCACTCTATAAGCCGCGGTGAAAAAGACCCTCCTTATCTCAGCACCCGATGCGATGGCCATCTCGATGAGACGATGCCCTTCGATAAAGAGGTTGTCATGCGTCCCCCGCTTCTTCTCATTCAAGGTCTCTTTAATAAGGTGGTTGGATGGGCTTGTTATCTCTCTGTATCTCATATACCAATTATACACTGTGTCAACGGCGTGATCCGCAAGGTAATGAAAGTCTGTTATAATCTATCGGTTATGAGAAAATTCGACATACACAAGGTCTGGCCATTGCTCAAAGGGCAGGTTAAAGGCCTCCATGTCCCATGGCTCGAAAACATGGCATCCATGGAGAGAGACCCTTTTAAGATACTCATATCGTGCATACTCAGTTTAAGGACACAGGACAGGACAACAGGAAGGGCATCGGAGAGGTTATTTAAGCTGGCATCAACACCGAAAGAGATGGTAAGGCTCCCGTTAAGACAGATAGAGAAGGCCATATACCCGGTCGGTTTTTATCGGGTCAAGGCAGGGAGGATCAGGGACCTGAGTCGGCATCTCGTTGACAGATACAATTCGAGGGTGCCTGATGATATTGGTGAATTGCTCAAACTGAAGGGTGTGGGAAGGAAGACGGCCAATCTTGTAGTAACACTCGGATACGACAGGCCTGGGATATGTGTCGATACCCATGTCCACAGGATTACAAATAGATGGGGATACGTAAAAACAGGGACCCCCGAGGAAACCGAATTTGCCCTCAGGGAGAGATTGCCCGATCAGTACTGGAAGGAGATAAACGGCCTCTTAGTTGCATTTGGCCAGGGGATATGCAGGCCGATCTCCCCTCTGTGTAGCAGATGTGCTATAAACAGGTATTGTGCAAAGGTTGGAGTTACCCGGCATCGGTAGTTTTCTAAACCAGACCAAAATCCTTCAAGGTCTTCCTGAGTTTTTCTTTATTAACCTCTGACATCTCACAGAGAGGGAGGCGAAATTCCTCCTCTATCTTCCCCATCAATGCAAGTGCGGTCTTGACAGGTATCGGGTTTGTCTCTATAAACATGGCCTGGTTGAGAGGTTCGAGCCTGTAGTGCATCGCCCTTGCCTCATCAAGGCTACCTTCTTCCCAGAGGCGGCACATGTCAGATACCTCACGGGGTGCTATATTTGCAGTAACAGAAATGACACCCTTGCCTCCGAGGGCAAGGAGTGGCAGTGTGGTGAAATCATCTCCTGAGATAACAGTTATCCTGTCACCGCATAACCTGATAATCTCGCTCACCTGCCTCATATCGCCAGTGGCCTCTTTAATGGCAACTATGTTACTGATCTCTGCAAGCCTCGCCACTGTATGCGGCAGTATATTCACTGCAGTCCTTCCGGGGACATTATAAAGGACGATTGGCATATCCACAGCCTCTGCCACGGCCCTGTAATGCCTGTAAATACCCTCCTGTGTTGGTTTATTATAGTAAGGGGCAACAAGGAGTGCACCATCCGCTCCTAATTCCCTTGCCTTCCTTGTTATCATTATTGTTTCGTCTGTAGAGTTGGCGCCTGTGCCCGCAATAACAGGGATTCGCTTATTTACAGCCTTTACTGCTATCTCTATGACCCTGTAATGCTCATCGTAGTCGAGGGTTGCTGACTCACCCGTTGTGCCGCAGGGAACAATGGCGCTTGTATTGCTTGATATATGCCAATCTATTAGCTCGCAGAACGCCTTTTCATCTACCCTTCCGTCCTTAAAGGGGGTGACTATTGCTACTATGGATCCCTTATACATGCTGCCCTCCTTCTGTTTCCCGTTGTCCTTGTCCGTTATTTGTTGGGTTCATTGAGTTTATTGCGTATAACTCGATAGACAAAGTTAAAAGTCGAAAGTCAAAAGTCCTCGACTTTAAAACTTTTAACTTTAAACTTTAAACTTTCGACTGTCTTTGCCTGACTTATATAAACCTGACGCCAACCCTGTATCTGCCATTATCGGTAATCTTCATGGCCCAGCTCACAATCCCTGCCTTCTGGTCTATCCCGCTGCTGAATCTCAGCACATGGCCTGGCTCAAGCGGATAATCTGTTATAATGCCGAGGCCTGCCTTACTGATATCAACGGTCTCGGCTCTTAGATTCAGCCTCTTTAACTTCCTGAATTCGAGGACACTCACGGAATAACCGATGGTCTCAACAAACGGCCTTCTTTCAAACTGTCTCTTTTCGACCCCTTCTGCCTGTAACATTTTAGCCCTGAAATATAGGGCCCCCAGAAAGCCTATGAGTTTTTGGAGGCCCCGGTTATGTTTATCTCACCTGTAAACACCTCTACCGCTGGACCTGCCATACAGACATGGTTGTCATCTTTCCATTCTATAAACAAGTCTCCCCCAGGGAGGTGCACTGTAACATTTCTTTCTGTGAGCCCCATGATGTGAGATGCGACTGCAGCAGCAGATGCCCCGGTTCCACATGCCATTGTCTCTCCAGCGCCCCTTTCCCACACCCTCATCTTTATCTCTGAGGAATTCATAACCTCGATAAAATCCACATTCGTCCTCTGAGGAAAGATGGGGTGATTCTCTATCATCTGCCCATAATATGGTACAGGGAAATCAGATAGATTGTCAACAACTATTACCGTATGGGGGTTACCCATAGAAACGCAGGTTATCTTGAATTCTCTGCCTCCAACCTGAAGGGGATGGTCAATAAGTGCAGAAGGTGCCCGGTGTGGAGGGTGGGGTATGTTCACAGGTATCCTTTCTGCCTCAAGAAACGGCTTTCCCATGTCGACCCTGACGAGACCATCAATTCTCTCGGGCATTATTATGCCTGCAGGGGTTTCTATCGCAAGAACCATTTTATCAGAGTATCCCCTGTCCCAGATGTATTTTGCGAGACACCTGATCCCGTTGCCGCACATCTCGACCTCGCTGCCGTCAGCATTGAATATCCGCATCTTAAAATCGGCTGCGGTTGAAGGATAAAGGAGGAGAAGCTGGTCAGCGCCTATCCCGAACCTCCTGTTGCATAATTGTCTGCTTAAATCACCGAGATCAGAGTCCCGAATTCCGAGCTCCTGTCCCAGACAGTCAATAAGGATGAAGTCATTGCCGAGGCCGTGCATCTTGACAAATCGTGTTTTCATCATACCCTCTAAATAAATTCAGGGATAACCTCGCCCTTTATGAGATCATTATAGTTCTCCCTTTTCCTGATCAGTGCAAACTCCTTACCCTTTACCAGAACCTCTGCTGCCCTTGGTCTGCTGTTGTAGTTTGAGCTCATCGAAAAGCTATATGCACCAGCAGACATCACAGCAAGGTATTCGCCCTGTCTTACATCAGGTATTTCTCTGTCTCTTGCAAGGAAATCACCTGACTCGCATATCGGGCCTACAACATCAGCGAGTATAACCTTTCTCTTTCTCTTCTGGAGTGGCTGTATATGGTGATAGGCCCCATAGAAGGACGGCCTTATGAGGTCATTCATCCCAGCATCCACTATGATAAAGTCCTTCTCTGCCCCTTTCTTCAGATACAGCACCTTTGTGACAAGAATACCAGCATTACCAACGATCGATCTTCCAGGCTCTACGATTAGCGTGAGCTTTCTGTCCCTGAGCAGCGGCATGAGTCCCTTCGCAAGGTCTTCAGGAACTGGCGGCTCCTCGTCTCTGTATGTGATGCCGAGGCCGCCTCCGATGTCCAGGTACTTTATGCTCACCCCATGACCATCCAACCTGTCCACAAGGAGAAGGGTCTTTTTCAGGGCATCCACAAACGGAGAGACCTTTGTGATCTGCGAGCCGATGTGCTTATGAATGCCGACGATCTCTATGTTTTCAAGCCTTTCTGCGAGCCTGTAGTATTCAAATGCATCCTCTACCGGTATGCCGAATTTGTGCTCCCTCAGGCCTGTGGCGATATATGGATGGGTCTCAGGGTCGATATCCGGGTTAATCCTGAGTGCAATGGGCGCCTTTGCCTTCACAATCCCCGCAATCCTGTCTATCTCTATGAGCTCATCCCCTGACTCGACATTGAACATCAATATCCTGGACTTCAGGGCATATCGTATCTCTTCCCCTGTCTTCCCAACCCCTGCATAAACGATCTTTTTAGCGGGTATTCCTGCCCTTAATGCACGGAATATCTCACCGCCAGAGACGACATCAGCGCCTCCGCCATTTTTTGCGATCAGCCTCAATATCGCAGCATTTGAGTTTGCCTTAAGCGCAAAGCATATCATGTGCGGCAGGCCGTCAAAGGCGTTGTCGTATGCCTGGAAGTGCCTTGAGAGTGTGCTGTGGCTGTAAATGTAAAGAGGCGTCCCGTAAGCCTCTGCAATCTCCCTGACAGGGACATCCTCAGCATATAATTCGCCATTCCTGTATCTGAAAAAATGCATTGCTATCCTTCCTCTCACCCCAAAAAGTCGGAGACCTTTCGGGGGCCTCTTTAGGCTGCCTTTAATTTTCTTTGAAGGTCGATTATTATATAATAATCATTAAGGTACGGGCAACCGACATTATCTTGAGGGGAAAATGGGACAGAATCTTGTAGAAAAGATACTCCAGGCACATAGGGTCTATGGTGAGTTGCTGGCAGGAAAGGTTTTGGGCCTGAGGGTCGATCAGGTCTACACCCAGGATGCAACAGGTACAATGGCATGGCTTCAATTTGAGGCCATAGGCATAGACAGGGTAAAGGTTCCCCTTGCTGTATCCTATATTGACCATAATATGATCCAGTCTAATTATATGAATCCAGATGATCACCTGTTCCTCCAGACAGCCGCTGCGAGGTTCGGTGCCTATTTCTCAAGACCCGGAAACGGCATCTGCCATCAGGTCCACCTTGAAAGGTTTGCAGCGCCGGGCAGGATTGCCCTCGGCACTGACAGCCACACCCCAACAGGAGGCGGGATCGGGATGATAGCCATAGGGGTTGGAGGGCTCGATGCCGCCACTGTTATGGCAGGCGCACCCTTTGAGCTTACCATGCCACAGGTGGTTCTCGTGAGATTGACAGGAAGACTCCATAGGCCCTGGGTAACTGCAATGGATATTATCCTCACCCTTTTAAGGATGCTCACTGTTAAGGGAGGGGTGGGGAAGATACTCGAATACGGCGGCCCTGGCGTTAGTGACCTTAATGTAACAGAAAGGGCGACTATCACAAACATGGGTGCTGAGCTTGGCGCAACGACATCCATATTCCCGAGCGATGAAAACACACTATCCTTCCTGAAGGCCCAGCGGAGGGGGGATAGCTGGGTAGAATTAGCGGCCGACAATGATGCAGAATATGCCGAGACCATAGAACTCGATCTCAACAGTGTAGAACCGATGATTGCACAGCCCCACAGCCCTGACAATGTCGTCCCTATCAGGGAGATAGCAGGGAAGAGGATAGATCAGGTCTGCATAGGGAGCTGCACAAATTCATCGTATCAGGCAATGAAGGCAGTGGCATCTGTCTTGAGGGGAAACACGATCCCTGATGGGGTGAGCCTTTTGATTAATCCCGGCTCAAGACAGGTATATGAGATGCTTTCGAGGGAAGGACTTATAGCAGATATGATCGACGCCGGAGCGAGGATATTAGAGGTCTCATGCGGCCCCTGTATCGGTATGGGTGGCGCACCCGGGACAGGACACGTGTCAGTAAGGTCTTATAACAGAAACTTTCAGGGGAGATCCGGGACAAGGGATGCCCTTGTCTATCTTGCCAGTCCAATAGCCTGTGCAGTAATGGCTGTTAAGGGCGAGATTATCGATCCTCGTGATTTTGAAGGGGTTCAGGGTCTTCAGGGCTTGTTAATGGAAGTTAAAGAACCTGAGAGGTTTCTGATTAATGACAATCTGGTTATTCCCCCAAGGACAGATACGAAGGACATACAGATAATAAAAGGACCGAACATAAAAGAGGTTCCCTTGAAAGGACCGTTAATGGATGAGATAGAGGCAGAGGTCCTGTTGAAATTGGGCAATAACATCACCACCGATGATATAATGCCTGCTGGCTCTCAGGTTCTGCCCTTCAGGTCCAATATCCCTGCCATCTCAGAGTTCGTATTCAGGAATATAGATGAGACATTCCCGAGCCGTGCAAGGGAGGCAAAGACAAGGGGTGGAGGGATAATCGTTGGAGGGGAAAACTATGGCCAGGGGTCATCCAGGGAGCATGCTGCCATTGCTCCAATGCATCTGGGGTTGCAGGCGGTGATTGCGAAGTCATTTGCGAGGATACACAGGTCAAACCTCATAAATTTCGGGATACTGCCCCTGATCTTCAGATCGGCCGATGATTATGAAAAGGTCAAGAAAGGAGACAGACTTTTGATAAGGGATGTTATAAGGTCATTGCTTTCGGGTCAGACCTATAAAGTAAAGAACCTTACAGATGGTTATACCTTTGAGGTCACATCCAACCTCAATGAGAGGGAGAGGAATGTGATTCTGAAAGGCGGACTTCTGCCTTACACAAAGCAGCAGGCCGGGCATTATGCGACCTCTTAGGGCATACCTTATTATAGGTCTCTATTTATTTCTCCTGCCTCTGGGGGCGTATGCCGATACAGGTGTCTCCGACTTCCTCTCAGGTCAGAAAAAGGGGGACCCCCGTGCGGTTGTGAGTGTCTATGTGAAAGACAGATCTAAAAGGGAGATCACCCAGGCAACGGGGTTTGTGATTGATGGGGAGGGGCTTATTCTGACTAACTCCAGGATAATCTCAAAGTGGCTTGAGGATGTAGAATACGACCTGATCATCAGGACGAAGGAGGGGGAGACCCTTCCGCTCTACAGGTTAATAGCATATAACCAGAGGCTCGATATTGCCATCTTCAAGATAAACGCTGAAGGGCTTATAGCGGCCCGGCTCCCTGACGGCAGCAGGACTGCTGAGTATATCAAAAGGGTTATCGCCAGATATAAGAGAATGATCAGGACTATGGGAAGGATACCGCCTGAGGGGAGCATCCCAGCCAAGGGCAAGATTGCAGGCATGCCCCCAATGGAGGTGATCGAGAAACCTCTGGATGCTGAATCTCATTACCTCAGAGGTCTAACATATGCCCGCTCAAATAGATATGCCGAGGCCATCGATGAATACAGGAAGGCATTAGAAATCGAGCACGGCAGTGCTGATGTATATATAAATCTCGGCCTTGCATATTATAAGATTGATAGTTACCTCGATGCCATTGATGCATATAATCAGGCATTAAGGCTCAGACCTGGTTCAAAGTCGATATGCAATAAACTCGGCACTATTTATCTGATACTCGGTAAATACCCTGAGGCCATCAAGGCATTCAAAGAGGCATTGAGCATTGATGATAAAGACCCGACATCACATTTCAATCTCGCCATTGCTAACTTTCTGAAGGGTGATAAGGATTCTGCATGGCAGGAGTATGTGGTCCTGAAGGGTCTTAATACAGGGCTTGCAGGTAGGTTACGGGAATTGCTCTATTAGGGCCTGATCATTATGGGGGTGCCGTCCTCGATCATCTGCCAGATCTCTTCTATCTCTGTATTGGTAACAGCTATACAGCCATCCGTCCAGTCCTCATACCTGTGGAACTCACCGACTTCAGCTAAACCATCCGGAAGGCCATGGATCATTATCCCTCCACCTGGAGGTACGCCGAGCCTCCTGGCATTCTGGAGGTCTGACCCATTCGGGTATGAGATTAAGAGGCCTAAATGGAATCTGCTGTTAGAGACCTTTCGGATAGTGTACCGCCCCTCGGGGGTTCTACCATCCCCTGCCATAATCTTACGTCCCTCAGGATTCTTCCCAAGGGCTATCCTGTATAGCCTTAATATCTCGCCCTCATTCAACAAGAGTAGTACCCTCTTGCTTTTGATAACAATTATCTTATCAGCCCTGTTAGTTGCCCCGGATGATTTCTGAGGGAAGAGACACACCCCGATAAAGATAAAGATAAAGATAAAGATAACTTTCACTTTATCTTTATCTTTCACTCTCTGTTGATTTTCGACTTTTAACTTTTGCACTTGTTATATCATTATAGCAAATAAAAAAGTGAAATAGATTTAACTATTTATTTTCAGATCGAGTAAAATAAAGACGAATGGCAAAAGGCAAAGGGCAAAAGGCTCTGCACAGGAACGTCCTTACCCTTATCGGAAGCACGCCGCTGGTGAGGATTAATCGCCTTGCTCAAGCAGAAGGTGCAGAGGTGTGGGCAAAGCTTGAGGGCCTTAACCCTGGCGGTTCTGTGAAGGACAGGATAGCCCTCTCAATGATAGAGGCTGCTGAAAGGGAGGGTAAACTCAGGCCCGGAGGAACGATAATAGAGCCGACAAGTGGTAATACAGGCATCGGCCTTGCAATGGTCTCTGCGGTGAAGGGCTACAGGTTGATACTCACCATGTCAGAGACCATGTCGCTGGAGCGCCGGCAAGTCCTTCAGGCATACGGTGCTGAATTGATCTTGACGCCAAGCAGCAGGGGGATGCTCGGTGCTGTAGAAAGGGCCGAGGAGATATACAGGGATAATCCGGACTTTTTTATGCCGATGCAGTTCGAAAACCCTGCAAACCCTGATATTCACAGGAAGACAACCGCCTTAGAGATAATAGATGCCCTCGGTGCTGTACCTGATGCCTTTGTGGCAGGTGTTGGGACAGGGGGAACGATCACCGGTGTTGGTGAGGTATTTAGGGAGAGGCGTCCTGATGTATGGATAGTGGCTGTGGAGCCTGCTAAGTCTGCCGTTCTCTCTGGAGGAGAGCCAGGCCCGCACAGGATTGCAGGGATCGGGGCAGGTTTCTATCCCGGGGTGCTGAATACAAAGATATACAATGAGATAATACCTGTCACTGATGAGGATGCTGAGGAGACAACGAGGCAACTTTCGCTGAAAGAGGGCATACTCGCAGGCATATCATCCGGTGCAGCCATGTGGGCAGCAATGAATGTGGCAAATAAACTCGGCAGGGGTAAAAGGGTTGTTGTTATCTTCCCGGACAGGGGAGAACGGTACTTAAGCACAGGGGTCTTTTCAGAGCGGGGTCCCCAAAGGTCAGAGACTTTTTGGGGTAACAGTAGAGATGTGGCGATTAATTGATTCAGGCCTCAACACCGCCTCTTTCAATATGGCCGTTGATGAGGCGATTGCCATCTCTGTCCGTGCAGGAAAATCACCGCCAACTCTGAGGTTATACGGGTGGTTAAGCCCCTCTGTGACAATTGGGTGTTTTCAGAAGATGAGATCTATCAATCTCCCTTACTGCATGGAGAGGAAACTACCAGTTGTGAGAAGAATTACTGGAGGAAGGGCAATACTCCATAACCATGAGCTCACCTACAGTTTCTCTGCCATGAATATTCATGAGCCATTCTCAAGGGGTTTGCTCGAAAGCTACAAGAAGATCAGCGAGGCGTTGAGCCTGTCGCTCTGGAAGATAGGATTATCGCCAGAGATGGGATTGCATCGGAAAAACAATGATCACTACTCAAAAAACGCCTCGTGCTTTAATTCCTTATCCTACGGTGAGATTACATTAAATAACAGAAAGATTGTGGGCTCAGCACAGAAGCGGTGGAGGGACGGACTGCTGCAGCAGGGGTCAATCCCATTGTCTGTAGATGAGGGAGATATAAGAAGTGTCTTTGGCCTTGACGGCTCTGCTGATTTAAGGAGCAGGATGACGGGCTTGATGGAGGTGGTCCCTCACCTCGATATCGGTATATTGAAAGAGGTCATCAAACAGTCGTTTGAAGAGGTCTTCGGGGTCAGACTTATCCACTCTCAGCTCTCCACGGAGGAGTATCTTCTCGCCCGGAAGGTCGAGGCTGAGAGGTATCTGTCTGAGGAGTGGAACTTCCAGAGGTAGGTTCCACGGATAGGGAAAAATAGTAATAGCAGACTATAGCTGCTATCATAACAAGGGCGAGATAGCTCTGTGTAACATAGACAGCCATCTGATATACAAAAGACACCGCGGTTCCTATTATGGGGATAAATCTGAGGGGATAGCCGATGAAGACGACGAATAGGCTTATAATTATGTAGCCCACAAATACTATGCAGTAGAGATAGAAGGCATCGGCATGTTTATAAACATGGATGAAGGCCTCTTTTATAGACCTGACAGGGCCGAACCCCTTTACGGCCATAATAGCAGCACCATAAATGGCAACAGATAATGCAGCCAGGGCAATGGTGATACCTGCTATGAACAATACGATGGAGAATAAAATCCCGAGGAAGAACGACAGTGCAGCCCCTTGCTCCTTCGCAGCAGACACAATGGCTGCTATTGCCCCTCCAAAGAGGCCGAGGACAAAGGCCAGGGCAATGAATATCAGACCTATAATTGTTGTGAACCATATTAGCGGAAAGAACAACCGTCTGCCTTCAGAGAAAAAAAGCCTGATGCTGAATTTCTCGATGCCTTCCTTTATTGACCTGCTTATGACTCCGATGGAGCCTCCAAAGACGAATATCCCCAGCGCCAGTATCACAATAATGTAAAGGAGAAAACTCACCAGAAGGAAAATAACAAGTCCGAGGTATCTCGTTATCAGCCCTGACGGCTCCCTCAATGTCCTGAAGATATCTTCGAGGCGTGAAAGTTCAGTGAGGTCAAGGCCGAATATTATAAATGCTACGGCCATAGGTAGACCGACGAGGATAAAAAATCCGATAAAACTTGCAAATATAGCCCCCACCTGAATAAGGACAAGCTGCCAGTTTTTATTTATAACCTTGAAGCCATTTCCTATCGCCTCTGCATATCTCATAATGAACCTGTCTATTTTAGAACAAACCCTGCCTCAGGGCAATAGATATTTTACAGCCTGTATGTTAATATCTTCATATGATCAAGAACCTTATGCTCTATGGAGGTATAGGCCCTGTGGAGTTTTATGTTTTTGTGGCCGGGGCAAATGTCAGCAATTCCTATTTTTATGAAGAAGACCTATCCAGTATAAGATTCTTTTCAAAGGGCAATGAACTTACAATATCCCCCGACGGTGTCCGTTATAAGGGTATTGGCGGCAGTTTCTGCCCTTATATGTTCGGTGTTGAGAAACCATTTAAGGACCTGATAAGGAAAGAGGTCCTCAACCGCCTTGTGGTGTTCGGCGCATTTCTCGACAGAGGCGAAAGGCTCATCTTCACAAATGATATATCTGGCTCAGAGTCATTCCAGAGGCTCTTCCTCTTCGGTCATGCCGTGAAGAACTATTATTTCTTTATATCCTCTGATGAAAGGGCAGAGCCGAGGAAGAGACAGAGGCAGATATTGAGCTGCCTCGGTAAGTTCTTGAAGAGGACAGATATGACAACCGACGACAGGGACATGGAATTGCTTGACGGTCTGGTGAAGGAGCTTAATGAACCACGTTCAACGGTCTTTGTCTTCAAGCTCGTTCACCGTGAAAACAGGGAGTTCTACGAAGCCTTTGAGGGGTCTTACTCAAGGCAGAGGAGGCTGACATTGCAAGACGAGGCCCTTCTGGATGGGATAGCCAAGAGATATAATATAGACAGTTACCAGCAGGAGAGGATGAAGATAGACGGGATGTACAGGCACCCTGAAAACAGGGGTATCGTTGATGAATACAGGGACATCCTGCTCGATATAGCCCGTAAGGACACAATCCAGCAATCAGAGCTTGCAAGGCTCCACAGATTAAGGACGCTCAGTATCAGGAATAACATTCCGGGCATCCTCTTCGATACCCTCGATGACCTTCTCCTTAAGAATAGGGATATCCAGACTGTTGAGGAGGCCGAATACCTCAAGGAATCGAGGGCTATCCTCGAGAATCTGTTTTTCAAGGACCCATCCCTTAAAAGGCATATCATAAATGAGGATATAGCAAAATTGGTCAGGGCAAAACATCTTGCCCATTTAAAAGGCGATAAAGGCTTTGAGCGAATACTCCTCGATACTGGCAGGGCCTGTGATGAGTTTGCCCGCCTCAACAATGACTTCACTATATTTGAGGAGTTCAGCTCTATAATCACTTATTTTGACAGGTACGACAATGTGTATGCAGCCCTCAGCAGGATAGCCTTTGTGGAGGAGATGGGGCTAACAGAGGACCTCCTCAGGAGCCTGATAGGCAACAAGAGGGAATTCGATGCCCTCGATGCAAACCTCTTTGGAGATATCTTTATCAAAGACCTCCTTGCCAATAAATACATAACCTCCTTTGGCAAGAAGAAGATCAGGGCATTGTCTGAAGGGATAGAAGGGGTCATTGAGGGGGATGCATCATTGAAAGACGTGATCAGAAACCTGCTCAGGATAGCCGATGAGGAGAGAATCTATAAATATATACGAACGGCACTGAAGGAAAGGATGAGAGAGTTTTATACACCTGCCGACATGAAAGAGGGGATAGGGAAGGTTTGTGAAGAGATCAGGGATGAACTTATTGAGAGGGGCATAGCCGGTGAGGTCCCTGATAGGCTTTTCCGGAGGGTGCTGCTTGATCTGAAGACAGAATCATACTATCTGAACAATATCCTCCCCATGATCATCCAGAAGGGCGACATGGACCTCAGGGAAGACTTTCTTGAAAATAGCGGTCTTGACCGTTTCTATGTCGAGGACCTCGAAAGGGAATATCTTATAGATAGAGGACTCGATAGTGTAAGCGTCCAGTCCATAAGGGAGGTCAGGGGGCTTCCTGACATTGGAGGCGGCGAGCGGATTCGAACCGCTGCGTAAAGGTTTTGCAGACCTCTCCCTTAGCCACTTGGGTACGCCGCCATAATCAGAGGACAGACAACAGAGGTCAGAAAATTAAACTTTCGACTAAAAGTCTGTGTTCTGTCCTCTGTCTTCTGATAGTCTGTTTTTATGGAGCGGGTGGCGGGATTCGAACCCGTGACCCCAACCTTGGCAAGGTTGTGCTCTACCATCTGAGCTACACCCGCAGTGTTAATCCGCGACAATAAAAATTATGATATAATTAGCGGATAAAGAATACTAATGGAAATTAAGGAATTTTGTCAATATGTTTTACCCTGATTTGAAGGAATTCAGCGAGTTATGTTCGAGGGGAAATCTCATCCCTGTTTACAGAGAAATCCTTGCTGACATGGATACGCCTGTCTCAGCATTCTTAAAGCTCGGTGGTGCTCCGTCCTTTCTCCTTGAGAGTGTTGTGGGTGGTGAGAAGTGGGCGAGGTATTCCTTCCTCGGCTCGATGCCTTCAAAGGTGATAAAGGGCTGGGGTAAAAGGGTCGAGATAAAGGAAGAAGGCAGGGACCCTCTGGTCTTTGAGGTCGATAATCCTATTGATGTGTTGAAAAAGGAGATATCACAATACAGCCCTGTAGAGGTCAGGGGACTTCCACGCTTCTTTGGTGGGCTGGTAGGGTATATGGGCTATGACATGGTCAGGTTTTTCGAAAGGGTGCCCGACAGCGGTAAAGAGGGGCTGGAGGTGCCTGATATGTTCTTTATGCTCACAGATACGATACTCATCTTCGACAGCCTGAGACAGAGGATAAAGGTCGTATCAAATGCCCACATCAACGGAAAGAAACCTGATGAGGCCTATAGAGAGGCTGAAGAAAAGATAGATGATATAATTAACAGATTGAGGCGTTTCAGCCCTTATGCTATTGCACCTTCTCGAGGGGCGGGCGAGGGGAAGGGTGTGGAATTCAGAACCTCTTTTGGCACAAAGGATGCCTTTAAGGATGCGGTTGTAAAGGCAAAGGAGTACGTTATGGCAGGTGATGTGGTGCAGGTCGTCCTCTCCCAGAGGTTCGAGACAGAATCCAGCGCATCACCAATTAATATATACAGGGCCCTCAGGCTGATAAATCCCTCACCCTATATGTATTACCTCGACACAGGAAAGGCGTGGATTGCTGGCTCATCACCTGAGATACTTGTGAGGCTTGAAGGTGATAAGATAACGCTAAGGCCGATTGCAGGGACCCGGAAGAGGGGTGAGACAGAGGCGGAGGACAGGTCTCTGGAGGAGGAATTGAGAAAGGACTCCAAGGAGATTGCAGAACACATCATGCTCGTTGACCTCGGCAGGAATGATGTTGGAAGGGTTGCAAAAACAGGCTCTGTTGAGGTTACAGAATTGATGGCCGTAGAAAAATACAGCCATGTGATGCACCTCGTCTCAAATGTTGAGGGCATCCTGAAAGAGGGGCTTGATGCCTTTGATGTGTTGAAGGCGTGTTTCCCAGCAGGCACTGTTACGGGCGCGCCGAAGGTGAGGGCCATGGAGATAATAGAGGAGCTCGAGCCGATCAGGAGGGGTCCATATGCCGGGACGGTTGGCTATCTCAGCTATTCAGGAAATATGGATACCTGTATTACCATAAGAACCCTTATAATAAAGGATAATAACGTCTATGTTCAGGCAGGTGCTGGCATAGTGGCTGATTCTGACCCCGACAGGGAGTATATGGAGACTGTCAACAAGGCAATGGCGATGATGAAGGCGGTTGAGATGGCAGAAAAAATGGAGTAAGGGACATGCTCTTGATGATCGATAACTACGATTCCTTCACATACAATCTCGTTCAATATCTCGGTGAGCTTGGCGAGGAGATCAGGGTCTATAGAAACGACAGGATTACCATAAGAGAGATCGAGGCTATGGAGCCAGAACGAATCGTAATATCACCTGGCCCCTGTACGCCAAATGAGGCGGGCATATCTGTGGAAGTGGTTAAATATTTTGGAGGGAAGGTCCCTATACTCGGGGTATGTCTCGGTCACCAGTCGATCGGGGCTGCCTTTGGGGGGGACATCATCAGGGCACCGAGGCTAATGCATGGAAAGACATCAATAATCTATCATGACGGCCGCACCATATTTGAAGGGCTTCCGAATCCATTTGAGGCCACAAGGTATCACTCCCTGATCATAAAGAAGGAGACCCTTCCTGATTGTCTTGAGATAACTGCATGGACAGATGCAGATGAGATAATGGGGGTCAGACACAGAGAGTTCATCATAGAGGGGGTTCAGTTTCATCCTGAGTCGATACTGACAAGGGTGGGGAAGGACCTGCTGAGGAACTTTCTGAGACTCGGGAGGGGAAGATAATGATAAAAGAGGCGATAAACCTTCTGGTTCAGGGCATGGACCTCTCCGAGGTGGAAATGGCAGAGTGCATGAAGGAGATAATGGAGGGAAGGGCCACTGATGCGCAGATAGGCGCATTCCTCACAGCGCTTCGCATCAAGGGTGAGACCGTTGATGAGATAACCGCTGCTGCGAGGATAATGAGGGAAAAGGCAGCGGTCATAAAGGCACCCGAAGGTGTTCTCGATACCTGCGGCACAGGCGGCGATATGTCTCACACATTCAATATATCTACCGCAGCGGCCATTGTTGTGTCTGCAGCCGGTGTGCCTGTGGCAAAACACGGGAATCGTTCTGTGTCGAGCAGGGCAGGGAGTGCAGATGTGCTTGAGGCACTCGGTGTGAAGATAGATCTCCCACCAGAAAAGGTCGAGAGGTGCCTGTTCGAGACGGGCTTTGGGTTTCTTTTTGCACCCATCTTCCATCCAGCAATGAAATATGCAGTTGGTCCGAGAAGGGAGATGGGTATCAGGACTGTATTCAATATCCTCGGCCCACTGACGAACCCTGCAGGGGCAAAGAGGCAGGTCCTCGGTGTTTTTGCAGATAGATTGACCGAGGTCCTTGCGCGGGTTTTAGGCAATTTAGGCGCCGTGGATACGATGGTGGTTCACGGCGAGGACGGCCTTGATGAGATAACTATCTCTGATGGCACAAAGGTCTCGAGGTACAGCAATGGAGAGGTGAATACATTCTACATCGCACCGGAAGACTTTGGCATCCAGAGAGCTGATGTCAAAAGCCTCCTGGGAGGCGACAGGGATGAGAATGCGAGGATACTGCTTTCCATCTTTAAAGGTGAAAAGGGACCGAAGCACGATGTGGTGCTGATGAACTCAGCAGCAGCCCTTGTTGTTGCAGGCAGGACAGATGACCTCAGGGATGCGATGCTTATCGCCTCTGATGCCATTGATTCGGGGAGTGCATATGAAAAGCTTGAGGAGGTAATAAGGGTTTCTAATTCGATTTAGAGGTTAAACTATGATAAGGGTTCATACACATATGAGTAAAGATCGCAGGTCTTTCAAGCCCCACACAACCCCGTCGAGTGCTGATCTGGAAAGGGCATCGAGGCTAAGAGAGGTTATGGAGGCCCTCTATGAGGTCAATAAAATGGTGCCGGTTATAGTTGAGGGTAAGAGGGATGCCCTTGCATTGAGAAGACTCGGGCTCGTGGGCGAGATAATCATCCTCCACAGGGGCAACAATATTTATGAATTTTGCGAGGATATATCTAAAAGGTTTGATGGGGTGGTCATACTCCTTGACTGGGACAGGGAGGGGGAGAGCCTGAACAGGGCATTGAGCAGGCATCTCCGGGGGCTGTGGGAAGAGTTCTCAGGGTTCAGAGAGATATTGAAGATACTCTGCCAGAAGGAGATCAAGGATATAGAGGGGATACCAAAACTCCTGAAGAATCTCGAGGGCGATGAGACTGCTGGGCATTAAAGGTGAAGACCTTGCCGAAAAATTCCTGAAAGGAAAGGGCTACAGGATCATCCACAGGAACTTCAAGACACCTGTTGGAGAGATGGATATAATCGCGGAGGACAGGGATACTATTGTATTTGTCGAGGTTAAGACAAGGGCGGGTGATTCCTTCGGCCATCCCTTTGAGGCAGTGGATTACAGGAAGAGAGAAAGGCTAAAAAAGGTAGCCCTCTACTATCTTAAACACCACAAGAAGAATTCGCCGTCGAGATTTGATGTCCTGAGCATTGAGATGGACGGCTACAGAAACAGGGTCGAGCATATTATAGATGCCTTCGAGTAAGATCGGCCTGGTTCAGGCAATTGGGACCGAATGAACTCTTGGTACGTAGACATCAGAAAAGGTCAAAACTTTATCTACCTTATCTATCGCTTTTCTGGATTCCCACTTTTCCGCTCCAGCGGATCGGCCAGGGCTGACGTGGGAATGATAGCAGAGGAACCCTGCGGCGCGGGGATTAATACTATATGCCAAAATTTGTAGTTCACGAGCACCACTCAAAACACCTCCATTTCGATTTCCGTCTCGAGATGGGGGGTGTCCTGAAGTCGTGGGCTGTTCCAAAGGGGCCTTCTATGAACCCGAAGGATAAGAGGCTCGCCATCATGGTGGATGACCATGCAATAGAATATGGCTCTTACGAAGGGATCATCCCTGAAGGCTACTATGGTGCCGGTGCTGTTGTTATATGGGACAGGGGTGAGTATGAGCTTCTTGGAGGGGGTATTGAGAAGGGGAGGGTCGAGTTCATCCTTAAAGGTAAAAAGCTAAAGGGGACATTTGTTCTTGCAAAAATGGCGGGCAGGGGAAAGGAATGGCTCCTTATGAAAAAGAGGGACGAGTTTTCAGAGGATGATTTTCAGATGAAGACGGCTCTCACGCCATCGTTATTGATGAGGCTAACCGAGAGGATTCCACCCTGCAACGCATCATAAATCGCCTTATAATTAAAATTTGGTCGTTGGTTAAGACATTACCAT
>JBBISG010000034.1:0-17944 GCA_037441365.1 Nitrospirota bacterium | reverse complement strand
ACAGGGATTTTAATGCTCACAGGAAGGGATATTCCTCCATCCTTTTCTTCAAAGTTTGTCACTGTTATCTCGCCGCCTTTAAAGTTTATTTTTATGTCATCAAGTGCCAGTAATACGAGCTCTCTATGTGTCCTTGAATCATAGTCGGGCGGCAGCATCGCCCTTATCCTCTTCATTGCAGAGTCCATCTCTGCTATGGATTGTTTGACTCTTACTGCGTTTATCTTTATGATGTCGAGCCTCTCTGCGGCATCGAGGAGGCTGTTTTCGTATCTGTTAAGCACTACTGTAAGAATAATAGCTATACTGAGGATTATCCCTGCAATTATGTGGTGGGAAACGGCCTTCCTGAGTTCTGCATAAATCACCGCTGACCTCTGGCCTCAATAGACGGGTTTCTGACCTCTTGATACCCCATCTCTATATGGAAACTCTTGTCCTTGAGTTCGATTCCATGCCCCTTGATGCTAATACCCCTCAGTGGCGATATTGAATCGATCATCCTGCGGTAATACATCTCGGCATCAGCAAAACCCTCTGTCCTCACGCGCCCCTTTATCTCGATCTTCATGATATTTTCCGGGGCAGTGATGGTAACCGAATCTATACTGATATTATCCCGCTTCAGGTCAGAAAGTAAAGACAGCAGCCTCTGAATGTCAGGTGTCTTTGAGGCATCTTTCAGAGACCTTATAAAAGGCATATAAGCTGACAGCTCAGACCTCTTTGCATCATACATCGAGAGGGCAGGGTTCGGGTCAGGGAGGTTTTTTCTTATATAATTGAGTCTATCCCTCGCCTCGATGATGCCCTTAATTGTATAGCCTGCATAACCGAGGCATACAACAGAGAGTGCGAGGAAAAGTGTAGTGGAATAACGCAGGAAAAGCCCCATCCGGTAAAGGTTTTTGTATTCTGTTGTTAAAAGGTCTTTGTCTCTGCTGACATAGAGGGCAGACACGGCAGCGGCAAAATCGAGGAAGGTCTCTGATTGCTGTGATAGGCAGGAGATGGGTATTGAGGATGGGGTGGTTGCCTTATAATCGGTGCAGAGGCTGCCTGTAAGCATAATGAGACCCGGGTTTATTCTCATCGACTGCCTACAATAATTGACGGTCATATTTATATTCTGGACATCGAGGTCGTTGATGCCGTGTTCGAGCGACTGGGCGGTTCTTACGAACTGAATCCTGCCGTCCTTGATCAAAAACAGGTTCTTATTTAGGCCTGCCTCTGAAACACAGAGCACAGGCTCGGTTGAGCTTATCATGGAGGCAATAGCAAACACATCGGGGTAAATGGCCCTGACGACCTTCCCTTTGTTTACAAACCTGTTGATGATGTCTCTTATATCCTCGCTGCTTACGGCGAATACAAAGACCTCCTTCATCCTTCTGTTTTCGATTAATTTTTCACCTGATACTGTGTAGATAAAGGAGAAATCCTTTAATGCAGACCTCTTCCTGATCTCTGTCTCTATCAGTTTTTTAAGGTATCTCTTTTTAGCAGGCGGGATCAGGATTATATCCTGAAAGAAGTCCTTAAAGGAATTTACAACAATGAATTCCTTTGTTTTTTCCTTGTCGAGAAAATCATCAAATTGTTCAGTTCTTAATGTCAGGGCATCCTTGACTATAGGTCCTTTTCCCTTAGATGCGGCGTAAACAACTCTTACGGTTGTGTCCTCAAAACTGACTATGGCCTTACCCAATAAGAACCTCCTCGGTTATTGTATAACAAAAACGGGGCACAAAACAATGTACTGCACACCTTTTGTCAAGACATTTTTATGCCAAAAAGTTGTAGAGGTCATGATGCCTTCCTTAGTGCTTATTTTTGACGAGATCCTTACACACTTGAAACATCATGGTCTTTGGGGTTATTCTAAGGCAGAGGTCAGATGTTCAGATATCAGATGTCGGAAATCAGAGGAAGTCAGAAGTCGGAGATCCGGCAGGAAGTTTATCTGCCCCCTCTTACCTTTTATGTCAAGATCCTCTATGGTGAGCCTTGCTACTTGCTACCTGAATCTGTCCAAATCTATAACTGATAATATTGGAAAATGATTAAAGTCTTTTATACACCTGCAGGCTTAGAGGACACCACAGAGAACCTGTTTAAAGAGGCATTAAAGCACCATAACACTGTCTATCCTGATTATTCGGGGATCCTTTATCTGACTACCAGCACTGTAAAGCTTAGGGAGGCACAGAGGATATTCCACGGACTTGTTACTAAATATTGCTACACCCCCCCTGAGATGGTGACCATAAATCAGCTCTCCAAAAGGCTGTATTCCCTTTACGGGGACAGGCGGATGTTCAAGAGGTCTCTGATCCCGGTAATCATTGCCGTGTTATCCGGGAAGGGACTGGGTTTTTCCACACTGGTTGCGAATCTTATAGGTGAGGTCAAGGCGTATTATCCTGATAAGGGACCTGCTGAAGTGAGGGAGATCTTTTCGAGTATCTTTGAGGAGCTGAATATACCCGAGTCGGTGGCTGGGTTCGTGCTTGAATGCCTCGATATATTCGATAGATACCAGAGATTCATAGAAGAAAAAGGCATTATAGATGAGGATGATGTGATTAAAAAGAGCTTGAATTTTGTCTGTCCTGAACCTGCGATGGGCCTGTCAGGCTACTCGTTGCTTATTCTTGATGGCTTCTTCGACCTTAGCGTCTCAGAGATGAATCTTCTGAAGGCCCTGATTCGGGGCACAGAGGATGTCCTCATCTCTGTTCCATACAGACCCGTGTTTTCTGGGCTGCTTGACAGATATATCAATTTCTTAAGGGCGGAATTCCCCGTTGAGGAGGTATATCTTAACGAAAATAACGAGCCATCGGTGACGAATGGTGTGTCCCTGCCATCGGCCTTCAGCTATCACCCTTTCCCTGACCCAGAATCCGAGGTCGAGGGGATTGCACGCCATATCAAGTACCTCTATATATCAGGAGGCATCAGGGAGCTGGAGAGGGTGGTGGTTGCCTTCCCAGACCTGAATAAATATGCACCAATGCTCGAGAGGGTCTTTATGCGCTATGGCATCCCCTATTGTATATCCAGATCGATGCCCATCGGAAAGATGAAGCCATTCCTCGACCTCTTCTGCCTTCTTACTTCAATAGGAGAGGATTACACGAGGCTTAAATTTTCCCGGTTTTTGTCCTCAAGGTATTTCAGCAGGATGCCTGATTCCCTCAAAAGGTGGATACCGATGCTTTCACTCAAGTCAGGGATAATCTCCGGCAAGAGGTCATGGCTTAGACTTGTCTCTGACGGCTCGGAGACGGTGGATATAAAGGCGATTAAGAAAGAGGGTTGTAATATCGAGAGGGACCTGCGATGGGTGTTCGAGAAGATAAGACCGCTCGAGGAACTCAAACAGTTGGCAACCCTCAACGCCTGTGCAGACAGACTGAAGACAGTCCTTGAAGACCTCGGCTTCCCTGACACCTCTGCTGGTGTGATAACAGACGATATGGAGAATGCCCTCAAGGAGGTATTGGATTATATCTCATTCCTCGGAGATGTCCATCCAGCAGAGGTTACTCTTTCAGAATTCGTAGAGGTGCTCAGATATCTACTCAATTCGTCCTTCATCGATGAGGAAAGACCTGGTGTGAGGGTAATGGATTTCCGTGAAGTCATGGGGCTGCATCCTGAGTATCTCTATCTTGGTGGTTTGACGGATGATGCGGTTCCCGGAAGGCAGGACATAGACCACATCCTGCCTGATAGCGTCAAGAAGAGGCTTGGATTCCTGCATCTCGACAGACATATAGAGATTCAGAGGTTTATCTTTGACAGCATTGCCAGATCCTCCAGAGGCCTGCATCTATCATATCCAGAGATGGATGGTGAGGATGTGTTCCTGCCATCATCGTTTCTCTATCCGGGTGAGGCCGTCAGGGAGGATATCCCCGGGGTATTCTCTAAAGAGGAATACATTGTCAGCCAGGGCAGGGGGACTTTTTCGAGGTATATAGCCGAGATCGAGATAGACCCTTCAGTCTCCCCATATTCGAGTGGTGGGATTATACGTGTCACAGACATAGATGCCTTCAGGGCATGCCCGAGGAGGTTCTTTATAGAGAAGGTGTTAGGGTTGACCCCTCCATCTGTGAAGGAGTATGAGATTGAGGCAATCACCATCGGTAACATAGCACACAGGGTAATGGAGAAGATTATACTTGAGCCCTTCAAGGGTCTCGATTATTTGCTGGACAGGGCAGATGAGATCCTTGATGAGGTCATAAAGGACAGCAGGATAGACGGTTACTGGAAGGATCTCGTAAGGGACACCTTTATGGAGGTGCTGCCTGAGATATATGAAAAAGAGCTTGAGATAAGGAGCGGGAATTATATCTCTACCGAGGTCGAAAGGCCGATCTCAGGAGAGCCTGTAAAAGGGATAAGGCTGAGGGGAAAGATAGACAGGTTTGACAGGATAGGCGATTCCATCCAGATAATAGATTATAAGACAGGTGGAGCAGGTCTCATCTGCTCTCAGGTTATGAAGGGCAATGAAGATCTTCAGCTGTTCCTTTATGCTGCGATGATGAAGTGCCACGGCTACAAGGTCGATCGTGTGGGCATATACTCCCTGAAGGATATAAACATCAAATGGTGCCCATCTAGGATGTCAGGCAGGGGTAAGGGTAAGAATAGAGAGGATATCGATGATTATATAACTGCATCTCTCGGATTCCTCGAAGATGCTGTAGATGGGATGAGAAGGGGGGA
Source organism: Nitrospirota bacterium (assembly GCA_037441365.1). GTDB lineage: Bacteria > Nitrospirota > Thermodesulfovibrionia > Thermodesulfovibrionales > UBA9159 > JBBISG01. The sequence goes on along the minus strand of JBBISG010000034.1, from coordinate 13,195 downwards.
TTTCACAGCACAGCCCCTGAATGACTATAACTGCAGAAACTGCCATGAAAACCCGTTCTGCCCGTATATGCAGCAGAGGGCTGTTGATAAACGATGGACCGATGACTGACGGTTATCTCGATGTAACTAAAAGCGTGATGATTTCTTCGCCTGCTGGCTCAGGAAAGACGGAGAAGCTTGCAAGGAGGTATATCGCCCTGCTTAAAGCAGGCTCTGAGGTGGAGAGGCTCCTCGCCATCACATTCACTGACAAGGCTGCTGCTGAGATGAAGGAGAGGATATTAAGCATTCTGAGGGATGAAGACCCCGAGATGTTTGATGTGGTAAGGGAAAAGATGCCGAGGATGCGCATATCGACTATTCACTCTTTCTGTCTGAAGCTCCTGAAGAGGTTCTGCATTGAACTCGGCATTGATCCCTCCCTTGAGGTCATGGATGGCTTCAATGCCGATATACTATGGTCAGAGGCCGTCTATGAATCCCTGCTTGAGGACGGGGTATCAGGGGAGAGATTATTTTATGAGATCATCAGGGATAGAGGCCTGAAGGGGTGGAACAAGCTATATGGTATACTCGGTGAAATACACGGCAAAAGACCCAGCATAGAGCTCGGCATCAGGGGAATCAGCGGATTTGGAATCTTTGGCCCTGAGACTTCATCAGGTTCATTCGAGCCCCCTGCAGCAGATGGGTGTGAGCATAAGTCTTCAAACCATCTCGAAAAGATAGTAACCCTCTATTCGAGGTGTCTTGATCGCTACAGGAGAAAAAAGTTCGAAAGGCATCTGCTCGACTACAATGACCTTGAATTAATGGCTTATGAGGCTATCTCCAAGAATCCTGAATGGCAGAATGTGCTTTTCTCATTTGATGAGCATACAGACCATATACTTGTGGATGAATTTCAGGATACGAGCTCACTGCAGTGGAAGATTATCGATAAACTAACAGAGGAATGGCGCTCTGGATTGGGCTCAAAGAGGGAGTCAGGTATAAATCCTACCATCTTCCTCGTGGGCGATGATAAACAATCGATATACTCCTTTAGAGGGGCAAATGTCAGCATCTTTAGAAATGCGCGAAGGAGGCTCTCTGAATGGCTCGGCGATGAATACCATTTTATAGAGGTGAAGGAAAACTACAGGAGCCTCCCTGCGGTTATCAGTTTTGTTAATGCCCTCTTCGAGAAATTAATGCCTGGCGGCCTTTATGATGACTGGAGGATTGAATATTCACCGTTTGAGGCAACGAGGCAGGGGGAAGGATCTGTGGAGCTAATGCTGCTTAAGAGCGGCTTCAATACCAGGGAGAACAGGAAGATGGAGGCATCACTTATTGCGAGTAAGATAAAGGAGCTTGTAGGCACCTGTATGGTACATGGCCCTGCCGAAAGGGGGATTTCAGGGCATGGCACACAGAGGCCCTGCTCCTACGGCGATATGGCTATCCTTTTACGGAACAGGACACACCTCTCTATTTTTGAGGATGCCCTCAGAGGGGAAGACATACCATTTGTCGTGGTTAAGGGAATAGGTTTTTATAACACCCCTGAGGTGGCCATTTTGAGGGATATACTCTTTTTCCTTATCGACCCTATGGATGATTACAGCCTTTTCAATATCCTCAGGTCTCCCCTGTTCTCTGTCGGATATGATACCATCCTGAAGGTTGTTTGTAATTCAGCGCGGGGCGATTGTCCTGTAGGATACCTCTATCCCCTGCTTAATGGTCTTGGCCGGCATGGCCCTTCAGCCCAGGGAGAGCTATGGGGGAATGCGCAGGACAGACTGCATAGCGCTGTAAGCAGCGTCAACCGCTGGCTTGACAGGGCTAAGGAAGGGCGCCTTGCAGTTTTGCTTGAGGAGATAATGAACGAAACAGAGGGGTGGAAGTATTTTCATGAGAGGCAGAGATATGTGAATGCAAAGAAGTTTATAAGACTCATAGAGGATCTTGAAACAGGGGGACTTACAGGGCTCGAGATAAGGGAGAAACTCATCAAGGCATCTGCAAGGTCTGATGAGCCCAAGGCAAATGTCAATATAGAAGGTATGGACGCTGTAAGGATAATGACCATACATGCCTCAAAAGGCCTCCAGTTTCCGATTGTATTTATCCCGTGTCTTGACGAGGAAGACAGGGCAGGAGGAGGCGGGGGCATAGTGATAGATGAGGAAGGGGACAGGATAGTCATCGCCTGTGAGGAGGACTCGGAGGTCAGGAAGACCATACCGATCTTTCGGAGGCAGAGGGAAAGGATTCAGGAGGAGGAAAAGAGGCTCTTTTATGTCGCTGCCACGAGGGCGATGGATCATCTCTGCATGTCAGGCATATTGAAGGACAGGCCGCAGGGGAGGCTTGGGCATCTGATGGATGCCTTCAATCTGAATACTGATCTGCTCAAGCTGAATGAGACACTCCCGTTTAAAGTAACAGTGTACACCGCAACCGATGAGGCGTGGCACATAACCAGTAAAACTGAGCAGGGGCCACAGAGTAGGGGTACGTTGCAACGTGCCCCTACAATGGGACATGGGCATGCATCCCGTCATTCGTCGCAGAATGGGGTTGTATTTATAGAACCGATAGATAAGGACTACATGCCTGCTTCGGTATGGCTCGATGTCACAGAGGAGATAAAGGCCATAAGGAGGAAACACGGTGAGGACTGGGTTATCCTCGGCAGGGCCTTTCACAGACTCTTCGAGGGGATATCAAAGGGCATCATCCTGAAGGATGGTATAGAAAAAGGGATAATTAAGATACTTAAAAATGAGGTTATGAGTGACAGTGCATTAAGCCTTATGAAGGACATTATTACATCAGATATGAAAGGCATTGAAGAGTCAGGTCATTTAAGGGAGATCATAATGCCGAGGGAGAATTCCTATGCAGAGCTGCCGTTTATCCTCCAGAGGGGTAGAAAGATTTACAGAGGCCGGATCGACAGGGTCATCATCAGGGAGGGCACAGCCTTTATCTATGACTATAAGACCTATCCTGTCTCTGATGATGAGATACCTGAGCTCATCAGGAGGTATTCCTTCCAGATGGAGGTGTATAAGGAGGCGGTTGAGAGGCTCTTTTCCATTAAGGCAAGGGCCCATCTATTGTTTACCCATGAATCGAGGCTGGTTATGGTTTAAGAATCTCTCTGTTGATTTTTTTGCAGTTTTGATACACTAATTGAAAGGGGTTAGATGAATCGCCAGAAGGCTATACTGAGGTTGTTAGATGGAAGGCTCATAAAGGGCTATATGGATAATTTTTCGCCCTCAGACGGATACGTCTTTATAGAGGATACGTCGTCGAATGTGCATGAGGTCAGCGTTGATGAGCTAAAGGCGATATTCTTTGTGAGAAGCTTTGAAGGAGATAAGGGTCGAAGTGAAAGGAAGTCCTTTGCAGGGACGGCCCGCCAGGGTAAGAGGGTCTTTGTTAGATTTAAGGACGGCGAGTCCATGATGGGCTATACTGAGGGAGATGTCCCATGGCAGAAGGGTTTCTTCCTTGAGGCTAAAAAGGGGAAGGGTTTTTTCCTCGCACCTGTTGACAGTGAAAGTAATAACATAAAGGTATTTGTAGTTGCCGCTGCTGTCAGGGATGTAACGATGGTAGGGTAAAACTCCAAATGAGTCATGTGGAAGCGTGGCTCGGAAGTTTTAAAGGGCAAGGTGATAAACTTCCGAGCCTCCGTAACCTATTTAAATCTGCTGTGACACCTTGTGCAGGCATCGTCAACGGATTTAGAAATCCTCTTCGCTGTTTCAGCATCCCTTGCGGCCAGGGCGTCTCTCAGCCTCTCTAAATCCCTCTTAAAGAGGTTAAATTCCCTTTGAAATTCTCCATGTTTATCTGCATTCCTGTGGAGACGGAATTCCGGGATATGCATAGCGGCTTTTAGCATGGAATCAATAGCTTTTGTCATGCTATCAAGGTCGCCGCTGCTGAGGTGCCCTTTTGCCTCAGACCAGTATCCTGCAAGATGATGCATTGTCTCATGCTGCTTCTCCATTTCAGGCGTCATCTCATGCCTATGCCCTCTGTCTGAAGATAGGGCACTGCCGCTAAAAATAAGGATAAACAATACTGCTAAATACCTCATTGTTTTACCTCCTTCTTTTTAAGTTCTCTGCTTCGCCATATCATGTATATGGCAGGATATATTATCAGCGTAAGAATAGTGGATGTGATAACGCCGCCGACCATTGGTGCTGCGATCCTCTTCATGACATCAGACCCTGTGCCGTGGCTGAACATAATAGGTATAAGGCCAGCAAGAATCACACTCACAGTCATCATCTTTGGTCTCAACCGTTTAACAGCGCCGTACATCACCGCATCTTTGAGATCGTCTATGGTATTTAACCTGCCTTCATTTTTCCACTGCTTGTATGCGAGATCAAGATAGAGGAGCATTACGACCCCTGTCTCTGCAGCCAGTCCTGCAAGGGCAATGATTCCAACCCATACAGCAATGCTCATGTTGTAATTCAGGTAATAGAGAAGCCAGAATGAGCCTGCGAGGGAGAAGGGAAGAGCGGAGAGGATAATCAGTGTCTCCGCAATGGATTTTGTATTGAAATAGATGATAACAAAGATGATGAGTATTGTGACTGGTATAACGAGTTTCAGTCTCTCATGGGTCTTAACGAGGTTTTCATACTCACCGCTCCATTCAAGACGGTAGCCCGGTGGGAGCTTTAACGATGAGACCCTCTTCTTCGCTTCCTCCACATATCCGCCTACATCCCTGCCTGTAAAGTCTACGAATACATATGATGCAAGGAGACCTGCCTCGCTCTTAATGGCCGTAGGCCCCCTGACAATCTTAATATCCGCGAGCTCACCAAGCGGGACCTGAGCTAAGGCTGCAGGTGATTGGCTGTAAGATACAGGTGAGTAGTTTGAGGTCATTGCGGTCTGCCCCCTGCCCATGGCATCTGCCCTGCCCTCTGTCATCACAGGGACGAGCACCCTCTTTAACTTTTCGATGTCATCCCTTAACTCCCTCGCATACCTGACATTTACAGGATACCTCTCCCTGCCTTCAATCGTTGTGGTAAGGCTCATCCCACCGATAGCAGACTGTATAACCTCCTGAACATCGTCAACACTCAGGCCATAGCGCGCAGCCTCTTCACGTTTAATGTTAAAGTCAAGAAAATATCCCGTCGTTACCCTTTCTGCATATACGCTTCTTGTGCCTGGGATATCCTTGATAAGGTTCTCTAATTCGAGCCCCAACCTTTCGATCTCATCGAGCCTCGGCCCCATGACCTTAATCCCAACAGGCGTCCTTATGCCTGTGGAAAGCATGTCAATTCGGGCTTTAATAGGCATGGTGAAGGAGTTTGCGACACCCGGAATCGTTAATGCTTCGTTCATCTCGTTCTTGAGCCTTTCGACGTCCATCCCCTTCCTCCACTCCTTTTCAGGCTTGAGGTTGACCACGGTCTCGAACATCTCAAGGGGTGCAGGATCTGTGGCAGTCTCCGCCCTGCCTCCCTTTCCAAAGACCTGTGCCACCTCAGGTATCTTCATTAATATTTTATCCTGCAGATGGAGGAGTTTTGTGACCTCTGAGACGGATGCCGCAGGCACGGTGACAGGCATATAGAGGAGCGTCCCTTCGTAAAGGGGCGGCATAAATTCAGAGCCGAGCTTCATGAAGGGGTAAACAGTAAATGCCATTACTATTACCGACGCAATAATAACCGTTTTTCTAAACCTCAGGGCAAGTTTTGCTATAGGCTCATAGACCTTATGCAGCAGCAGACCTATTGGATTCTTCTCCTCAGGCCTTATCCTTCCTCTTATAAACAGGGTCATCAGGACAGGGGTCAGGGTGATGGCGAGGATGGAGGAGAAGAGCATGGAAAAGGTCTTGGTGTAAGCAAGCGGCTTGAAGAGCCTTCCTGCCTGAGCCTGGAGGGTGAAGACAGGGAGAAACCCGACGGTGATTACAAGGAGTGAGAAAAAGAGGGATGGGCCGACCTCTTTTGCAGCCTCGATGACCACCTCTATTCTTGTTCGTTTGCCTCCCCCTTCTGCACGTTCCCAGTCCTCAAGTTTCTTGTGGGCATTTTCGACCATTATTATTGAGGCATCCACCATTGCACCTATGGCAATGGCTATGCCGCTCAGACTCATTATATTCGAGGTGACCCTGAGATAGTACATACATATAAAGGATATGATGATCGCCACAGGGAGTGTGAGGATAACCACTAAGGCACTCGGCAGGTGGAATAAAAACACAATGCATACGATGCTTACTGCCACAGAAAGCTTGATGATCTCATCCTTGAGTGTATCGATTGAGCGGTGTATCAGATCAGACCTGTCATAGGTGACGATGACCTTCATTCCCTTCGGGAGGCTCGGCTCGATATCATTCCTTATCTTTGCCTTCACCCTGTCTATCACATTGAGGACATTCTCGCCGAACCTGACAACCACAATGCCCCCGGCCACTTCCCCCTTTCCATCAAGCTCGGCTATCCCTCTCCTTATGTCAGGACCGAGCTGTATGCGGGCAATATCCTTCAGGAAGACAGGCGTCCCGACCCCATTGGTTCCCACAGGGATATTTCTGAGATCTTCGATGTTTTTGATGTATCCCCTTCCTCTGACCATATATTCGATCCCTGAAAATTCGAGAACCCTTCCCTCAACGTCCCTGTTGCTTTTTTTTATCGATTCCATAACCTTCATAATGGGGATGTTATATGCCAGAAGTCGATTCGGGTCTATGGTTATCTGGTACTGTCTTACAAAGCCGCCAATGCTCGCAACCTGAGAGACTCCCGGGACACTTTCCAGTGCAAGTTTTATGTTGTAATCCTGGACAGAGCGTAGCTCTGACAGGTCATGCTGACCCGTTTCATCCACAACTGCATATGAGAATCCCCATCCAACACCGGTTGCATCAGGTCCGAGGGTAGGATTCACATCAGCGGGTAATTTACCCTTCACAGCCTGGAGGTATTCCAGCACCCGACTCCTTGCCCAGTAGATATCTGTCCCCTCCTGAAAGATGACATATATAAACGAGCTGCCGAGGAAGGAAAAGCCGCGCACGGCCTGTACCCTTGGAGCAGCAAGGAGGGTTGATGTTATCGGATATGTAATCTGGTCTTCCACGAGGTCAGGGCTCCTTCCAGGCCATTCCGTATAGATAATGACCTGCGTGTCGCTTAAGTCAGGTATTGCGTCAAGGGGGGTATTCTTTAATGCCCAGTAACCCCAGGCTACTGCGAATCCTACGAATAGAAAGATCATGAATTTGTTTCTTGCGCTGTATTCTATTATTTTTGCTATCATTATTTGACAATCCCCTTCAGTTTTGCCTCTGAATCGATGAGGAAGTTGGCCGCAGATGCAACCCTCTCTTTGGCCTTAAGTCCCTTGAGGACCTCAACCATCCCATCAGCCCTGAGTCCGAGAGTAACCTCTCTTGGTTCGAAATAGCCCTCACCCTTGTCTACATAGACTATCTGTCTTGTCCCTGTGTCTATTACTGCATCCTCAGGAATAGCGAGCCTTTTGCCAAGGTTAATCTTTACCTCTACATTGGTGAACATCTGGGGCTTCAATTGTATCCCCGGATTGGGGATTGTGAAACGAACCTTGGCCGTTCTCGTTTCACCTGAAAGGGTGGGATAGACATAGTCGATTTTTGATGAGAATTCCCTGTTAGGGAAATAGCTCAGGCTAATCCTTGCTGTCTCACCGACCTTTATCAGGGGTAATTCATACTCATAGATGTCAGATATGATCCATATTGAGGATAAATCAGCAATATCAAACAGCCTTTCACCGGGCATTACACGCATTCCCTGTAATGCCATTTTCTGGACGACATAGCCGTTTACAGGACTGTATATGGTGAGTGTCCTTATCGGTTTCCCTGTCTCCCCTATCCTTTTAATCTGTGCATCTGTTATGTCCCAGAGCCTCAACCTCTGCTTTGCTGCCTCAATTATTGTTTCTGCATCTCTTGAAAGCATTACGCCAAGGTCATCCTTTATATCTTTATTTTTTTGCCCCGCCCATCTGAGGAGATTTATAAACTCCTGCTGGGTTGCAAAAAGTTCGGGACTATAGATATCTGCAAGGGGTTCTCCTTTTTTAACATACCTGCCTGTGTAATCTACATAGAGTTTCTCGATCCAGCCTTCAAACTTGGTATTAACAGTGGCAAGTCTCCTCTCGTCATATTCGATGCGACCAACTGTCCTGACAATCTTCTGCAGGGGCCTGACCGCGACCTCAACAGTTTTAACACCGATAAGCTGCTGCTTCTCCAGAGGAATCTCAACTGTTGGCGCCTCCTCCGTTTCTTCTTTCTTTGCTTGCTCCTTTGACGGCTGCGATTGAGATTGGGGTGCTTCACCACCATGTCCCTGATGCACTGATGCAGGCTGTTGGGCTATAGCCTGCCCTGGAGCCTTACCCTTTAAAGTACCCTCTATAATGCCTGTCTTTGAAAGATATAACAGAGCCCCAGTTAAAACGATTAATCCAGTGATAGTTATAATCAATCTTGCTTTTCTCACCTTTATTTCACCCCCGATCCATGATCCATTATTCCCATTAATGATTCAATTCTTGCTATTGCCCTTTCCCTCTCCACAAATTGCCTCCAGTATAAGGTCTCGAATTCCAGAAGGGCCTTAAGCCTGTTGATGACCGTTATGGCCTCAATCTTCCCGGTCACATAACCTGAAAGGGCCAGCTCAAAATCCTGGTAAGTTTTCGGGATCAGACCATTCTTATACAGATCCATCAGTCTCTCTGCCGTCTTGATCATGGAGTAATTGTCCCTTATACCTGATGAGAGCATGAATTTTATTGCCTCTCGTTCATGCACTGCTTCTGACAGGAATGATTTTGCCTCATAAACAGCCTGTCTTTGCTTTGTTTTGTAAAAAATAGGAATATTTATAGTGGTAGTAAGGCTCCACATATCCTCAAAATCCCTTGCCCTTTTAAATAAGCTTGCAGTGAGGGTAAAATCTGGATAGTATTCTTTTTCAGCCAATGAGACTCTTGCCTCTGCTGCGGCAATCATTTTTTCCTTCGATTTCAGTTCAGGAGAATTTTCATAGGCCATCTTGAGGGATTCATCCATACTGTAAGCAAATGTTGTTGAGGCGATCTCACCTGGTCTGCCGAGGGGGGAGTTAACATCCCTGCCTATGGTGGTATTGAGCATCGCCTCTATGGATTGTATCTTCTGCTTGAGCATCTCCTCTTTTTCAAGGAGCATGTATTTTTCTGTCTGGGCCATTAATACCTCTTGTTGTGGGGCCATCCCTGCCGAGTACCGTGCAAGGGCTGCGTCCTCTATCCTTGAAAAGAGGGCTGTCCTGCCCCTGATCAGGTCTATTTCTCTATATGCAAGAAACAGGTCGTAGTAGAGCTCTTTGACCGTTGATACAACCTTCAATCTTTGAGCCTCATACGACGCCATCAGGCTTTCAGAATCCCTTTCTGCCATCTCGCCCTTTAATGAGAGCTTCCCGGGAAAGGGAAACATCTGGGATGCAGAGAACATCCATTGCGCACCGCTCATCTCTCCATAGGTATATCTCCTCCATCCTTCATTCTGATATCCTATCATGAGCATTGGATCAGGAAGGCTCTTTGCCTGTGGAATCCTGAAGTTTGATGTCTTCCATTTTGACTCAGCCATCAGGATGTCATGGTTGTTCTTTAATGCCTCGCTTATCAGTTCATGGAGGCTCATGTCTTCAGCAGAGGTAATAGCAGCGGCCATCAGGAACGAGAGGATATACAGAATACAGAGCAGTGGATACACCCCTCTCCGTCGAGGGGAGGGGCGGTGGTTCTGTTCTTTGAGGGAAGTCTCTGTTCTGCGTGCCTTCATCGCTGCCCTTATCCTATTTGGCATCGACAGTAAACTTCATCGTAGATGTCTTACCAGCCCTTGTAACCTTCACTGCCACGCTCCAGGAGCCTGACATGGGAAGATTAATCTTAGCCTTATATTCATTACCCTTTAATTCTGCGTCTGTCTTGTAGTTCATAGCCGGCATCCCAGGCATGGCAGGCATGGAGTATTCGACCTTAACCTTCGCATCTGTAACATATCTGCCTGATGCGTCCTTGACCTCAATACTGATATTATTATCACCAACTACAGGCGGATTCCTGTCAATCCTGACCTCAACATCATATTGCCCTGCCTTTTTCTTCACCTCGTAATCCTTTGCATAGGCGATTCCTGCAATCAGCAGCAGGATGATGGTAAACACAGCAAACCTTTTCATAATCTACCTCCTATCTTTTAAATTCCTTTTCCACAGTATCCTTTATCTTCTTTACCGGATACCCTTTTTTGTAAAGCTCGGAAGCCCGCAGGGCCTCCCCGATGCAGATATCTCACATTGATGCATGAGTGTCAACATAACAGCTCAGGAGACTCTTATGTCTGAAAACAGGCGACTCCGCGCATCTGCAGTAACAGTAAATACTATCCAAAACCCAGGGGATTTCCTTAGCTGCCTGATATGCCCTTCTTACCTCTGGGTCATTAAAGAGGTTCGGATCAAGGGTCGCCCTCGCTTCCCCTCTCCTCAGAGATTCATCCCTTTTGACATGGGGATCTTTCATGGCGCCTTCTCCTGCCACTACCAGCAGCGATACCAGCAAGACAGGGGCTATAAATCTCAGTGTCTGCACCTTCATGTCTGTCCATCACCTCCTTGAGAACTCTATACTTGAATTACCTTATCATTTAAATTTGAAGACATTATGAAGATTTGCAACAAATTTTTTATCTTTTTAGAGTTTTGCACTTCGCAATCTGAGGGCATTGCCAACCACTGATACCGAACTGAAGCTCATCGCAGCAGCAGCAAAGATAGGGCTCAGTAGCAGACCGAAGAAAGGATATAGAACACCGGCTGCAATCGGAACTCCGAGAGAGTTATATATAAATGCCCAGAAGAGGTTTTGTTTGATATTGCGCATCGTTGCCCTGCTTAAGCGTCTTGCACGGACAATACCCCTAAGGTCGCCCTTCACAAGGGTCACATCTGCACTCTCCATTGCCACATCAGTGCCTGTTCCCATGGCAATGCCTACATGAGCCTGCGCCAGAGCCGGTGCGTCATTAATCCCGTCTCCTGCCATTGACACAACTCGTCCTTCATTTTGCAGCTTCTTGACAATCTGAGCCTTCTGGTCAGGCAATACCTCTGCAATTACATCATCAAGATTGAGCTTTTTTGCTACAGCTTCTGCTGTTGTGCGGTTGTCTCCTGTAAGTATAACTATGCGGATACCCTCTTTATGAAGTGCATCAATTGCCTCGGGGGTAGTCTCCTTTATCGGGTCTGCCACGCCTAACAGTCCGACTGCCTTTCCATCTACTGCAATGAACATTACTGTTTGACCTTCTTTGCGCATAGTTTCAGCCTTCTGAGATAGTTCGCCCGGGTTAATGCCGAGATCGTCAAGGAGTTTGCGGTTGCCGAGCGATACTTCATGCCCGTCAATTTTGCCTGTGACCCCTTTGCCTGTGATGGATTTGAAATTCTCCACATCAGTCAGTTTTATACCCTTTTCATCTGCACCTGACACAATCGCTGCTGCAAGAGGATGTTCGCTGCCCCGTTCAATGCTTGCAGCAAAGTGAAGTATCGTATTTTCATCAAGCCCGCTGGTAGGGATTATATCTACAAGTTTAGGTTTGCCTATGGTAAGAGTTCCGGTCTTATCAACCACAAGGGTATCAACCTTTTTCATCACCTCTATTGCCTCTGCGTTTTTGAAAAGCACTCCTGCTAAGGCGCCCTTTCCCATTGCAACCATTATGGACATGGGAGTTGCAAGACCGAGGGCACACGGACAGGCAATGATTAAAACTGCCACTGCATTGATAATTGCGTGTGCCATTCTGGGTTCAGGTCCGAGCCATGCCCATAAAATGAAAGTGAGGACTGCAACTCCTACAACAATCTGGACAAAATAGGCTGCAACAATATCTGCGAGCTTCTGGATGGGTGCACGACTTCTCTGCGCCTCTGCAACCATGTGAACAATCTGTGACAGCAGGGTATCAGCTCCAACCCTTTCTGCCTTCATTATCAACATACCTGTTCCATTGACAGTGGCACCAATTACATGGTCACCCTTCTGTTTCTGTACAGGAATCGGCTCTCCTGTAACCATTGATTCATCAACTGAGCTTGTCCCTTCAATAACAACGCCATCTACGGGTATCTTTTCTCCCGGACGAACACGAAGTATGTCCCCTATTTTTACATGCTCAAGGGGAACGTCCTCTTCAACGCCATCTTTTATCCTGCGTGCCATCTTTGGTGCAAGTCCAAGGAGGGCCTTAATGGCTGCTCCAGTCTTGCTCCTTGCCTTTAATTCAAGGACCTGGCCAAGAAGCACAAGGGTCACAATAACTGCTGCAGCCTCAAAATATACTCCCACTTCACCACCATCTTTTCTAAAGGAAGCGGGGAATATCCCGGGCATGAGCGCTGCTACGACGCTGTATATGTAAGCTACACCCACACCAAGACCTATCAATGTGAACATATTGAGGTTACGGTTTATAATGGATTGCACAAAACGCACAAAGAAGGGCCATCCAGCCCAGAGTACAACTGGTGTTGCAAGAATAAGTTCTGCCCATTTCAGTAGTTCACGGGAAAGCAGGGTTTCTAATGAAAAACCCGGAATATAGCTGCTCATTGCAATAAAAACCAAAGGTATTGTGAGAGCACCTCCGACCCTAAAGCGTCTTGTCATGTCAATGAGTTCAGGGTTTTCCTCTTCTGCTTCAGGGGTTTTTGGTTCAAGGGCCATGCCACAGATAGGACAATTCCCCGGTGAGTCACGCACAATCTCAGGATGCATGGGACATGTCCACTCTGTCTTTGCTGTAATTACTGGAGGAGTAAGGGGTTCAAGTGCCATACCGCATTTTGGACATGAACCGGGTTTTTCTTCACGAATTTCAGGATGCATAGGACAGGTGTAAATTGCAGCCTTTATAGAAGGAATCCCGTGAGCTTCCCTACCCAGAAAGGCATCTGGGTCTTTGTCAAATTTATCCTTGCAATTCCTTGAGCAGAAATGGTAGGTTGTGCCTTTATATGTGGATGTAGCTACGGCATCCCTGTCTTCTATGGTCATCTTGCATACAGGA
>JBBISG010000033.1:0-20959 GCA_037441365.1 Nitrospirota bacterium | reverse complement strand
CGGCATAAAACAAGGGACAGGTGCGCCCATTTTTGCTGTTTTCAGCCGCAAAGGAAGGCATAGTAAGCTCAATATCGGCTTCCCCAAAGTAATTTCTGATCGAATTGGCCATCGTCATGACAAAATACCCTTGTTTTCCGATCTCAACATCAAATATAATTGTTTACACAGTGCTTATCGCTGGATTTGGGTAATAATGAACAGAAGGGAATTCATAAAATCAACAGCAGTTGTAGCGGCTGGCATTTCAATGCCATCCTTTATTGACATGATTATCAGCGATGCAGATGCAGCAGAAAAAATCGACCTTGTCGTTGCTCATGGGTCATCTCCGTCAAGGATCACCCGTGCTGCAATTGATGCAATGGGAGGGATAAAGAGGTTTATATCGAAAGGTGATATTGTCGTCATAAAGCCGAATATGGCATGGGACAGGACACCTGAGCAGGCAGCAAATACTAATCCCGAGGTAGTTGCAACAGTTGTCCGGATGTGCTACGAGGCAGGCGCAAAGAGGGTGAAGGTCTTTGACAGAACAGTCAATGACCCAAGAAGATGTTATGTCCAGAGCGGAATCGCTGATGCAGCAAGGGCAGCAGGGGCAGAGGTAAACTTTGTAGACGAAAGGAGATTCAAGGAGATGAATATAAAGGGAGAGGCCATGAAGTCATGGCCCCTTTATACAGAGATATTCGAGGCTGATAAGATAATCAATATCCCTGTAGCAAAGCACCACAGCCTTGCAAAGCTCACTATGTCAATGAAGAACTGGATGGGTGTGATGGGAGGCTCAAGGAGACAGATACACCAGAGGCTCGACGAGAGCGTCGTTGACCTCTCGATGTTCATAAAACCGACTCTCACAATACTTGATGCAGTCCGAATTCTCACTGCAAATGGCCCTCAGGGGGGAAGTCTTGTAGATGTTAAGAAGCTCGATACGGTTATTGTCGGTATTGACCAGGTTGCTATCGATTCATTTGGTGCCACCCTCTTTGGCATGAAGGGCAGCGATCTCGGTTATGTAAGGATTGCTGACAAAAGGGGATTCGGTAAAATGGATTTGTCAGGATTGGGGATTAAGAGGTTAAATCTTTGATGACTAATAATTGAAATAGTTTTAAATTAGAGTTATAGTATTACTAAGAAATACAGAGGTCAGAAATGAGAACAACAAAGGTCTTGACCCTATCACTTCCACCTGAAATGGCAGAAGAGGTAGAAAATATCGCAAGGGAAGAGAAAAGGACAAAGAGCGAGCTCTTTAGAGAAGCCTTGCGGAGATATATAAATGACAGGCGATGGATACAAATACGGCAGTGGGGACTAAGAACATCTCGCGAGGCAGGAATATTAACAGAAGAAGATGTAGATGAACTGATTCATCAATATCGCAGGTCTAAAAATTGAAGGTTGTCCTCGACACTAATGTTTATATATCTGCGATATTATTTGGTGGTAATTCGAAGAAATACTTCGTTTGTCTTCATTAGGTTTATTCGATATCATCACTTCTAAGGCTATCTTAAAAGAGGTTAAAGATATCTCGCAAACAAAGTTTAAATGGTCAAGAATACAGACATCGGAAACCATTTCTTATATAAAAGAGATAACCACCGAGATAGAACCTCATTTATCACTTTTCATTGTAAAAAATGACCCTTAAGACAACAAGATACTTGAATGTGCCATAACAGCAGAGGCAGACTACATTGTAACAGGAGATAAAAATCACTTGCTTCCATTAAAACGATATAAGAATACAAAGATAGTAAGCCCTTCAGAATTTTTGAGATTATGAGGATGACTAATTATAGAAGGCTTTCTCAGGGTGTCTTCTTAATCCTCTTTATGTTCCTCTTTCTCCAGACAGAATCAAAGGGCAGGGATGAGCTTGGCTATCCTGTCAGGATATTCCTCGACTTTGACCCCCTTATATTTGTCACCACCCTCTTTTCTGCCCATTCAGTTCAGAAGGCCCTTTATTTCTCTTTAATCACGATTCTGATCACCCTTATACTCGGAAGGGTCTTCTGCGGCTGGGTCTGTCCATTGGGGACGCTGAATAACATCATCGGATCTTTTAGGAGACAAAAAACTGATAATCAACCCAGGAACTGGCATAGGGCAAAGTATTATATCCTGATATTCCTTCTTGCGTCATCTTTGCTATCCCTCCAGCTTGTAGGGATTATGGATCCCCTCTCACTCCTCATAAGGTCATTCTCTGTAAGCATTTATCCTTCATTTAATTACGGCATGAGGGCTGTCTTTGACTCTATCTATAGCACCAATGTTAGAGGTGTAGTTGATGTATCAGAGGCCATATACTCTTTTCTCAAGAAAACCATCATTTCCTTTCAACAGCCCCTTTATCAACAGGGTGCCTTTATTGGAATTCTCTTTCTGTTTATCCTCGGTCTCAATCTCACAGAAAAAAGGTTCTGGTGCAGGTATCTCTGCCCTCTCGGCGCATTCCTCGGGATCCTCTCAAGATTCTCGTTTCTTAAGAGATCTGTAAGCGAGGGGTGCACATCCTGCGGTGCCTGCGCAAGGTTATGTCAGGGGAATGCATCGCCTGATAAATTGGGGCAGTGGAGGGATACGGAGTGTTACTATTGCTATAATTGTGATGATATATGCCCTCAAAATGCGGTGAGCTTCGGCTTCTTCCGAAAGAGGTCGGCTGCGTCGATGGATCTTGGCAGGAGGAGGGTTATTGCCACAATAGTTTCAGGCGTTGTGGCAGTCCCTTTTTTAAGGGTCAATCCATTTTCAAAAAAGGAATATATAAACCATAGACTCATAAGGCCGCCCGGCTCTCTCGAAGAAAGGGAATTCCTTAAAAGATGTGTAAAGTGTGGAGAGTGCATGAAGGTCTGCATAACAAATGGACTTCAGCCCATGCTCCTTGAGGCTGGCATCGAGGGCATCTGGTCACCATTTCTGATCCCGAAGATGGGCTACTGCGAGTATCGATGCACCCTCTGCGGCCAGGTATGTCCAACAGGTGCCATAAAGAGGCTCTGCTCTTCCGATCTGGCAAAGGTCAAGATAGGGCTTGCGATGATCGACAAGGGAAGGTGCCTGCCATATGCCCATGGACGGCTCTGCATCGTATGCGAGGAGATGTGCCCGACCCCTAAAAAGGCTATCTGGCTTGAGAAGGCAGTGGTTAAAGACAGCAGAGGGAGAGATATAATCGTTCAGCAGCCCCATGTCGACCTTGAGCTCTGCATAGGCTGTGGAATATGTGAGGCTAAATGCCCTGTTGTTGACAGGCCCGCAATATATGTAACGAGTATTGGAGAGTCGAGGTCCAAGGAGAATCAGGTGTTGATGTAGGCATAGAGTTTTCGGACTACATCCTCTCGGGTGCGCTCAGACCGAGGATTTCAAGGCCGTCCTTCAGGACAGTCCTGATCGCATCGCAGAGAGCAAGTCGCGCCCTTGTGAGCTTTAAATCATCCGTGACAATCCTGTATTTGTTGTAGTATGGGTGGAAGAGTCCTGCAAGCTCCTGGAGATGGAAGGTAATCCTGTGGGGTTCATGGGAAATGACCGCCCCCTTAAATACCATTGGATATGTCAGGAGTTTCTTTATTATCCTCAGCTCTTCCTGCGTCGAAAGCAGATCGAGATCAACTGCATCAGGACTGCCTATATCTATACCCCTTTCCCCTGCGTGGGCAAAGATGCTGTTTATCCTTGCATTTGCATACTGCACATAGAATACAGGGTTTTCCGCTGACTGGATCTTTGCAACCTCAAGATCGAACTCGAGGTGACTGTCAGGACGCCTGGTAAGGAAAATAAATTTTGTTGTGTCTGCACCGACCTCCTCCATCACCTCCCTGAGGGTAACAAACTCCCCTGCCCTCTTGGACATCTGGACAGGCCTCCCTGCCCTGAGAAGGGTCACCATCTGAACGAGTAAGACCCTGAGCCGTTCCGAGGGAAAACCCAGCGCATGGATCACAGCCTTGAGCCTCGGCACATAGCCATGGTGGTCAGCCCCCCATATATCGATAATCTCATCAAGGCCTTTCTCTATCTTCTTTTTGTGATAGGCTATGTCTGAGGCAAAATATGTGAATTCACCATCCTTTTTTATAATCACCCTGTCTTTGTCATCGCCAAAATCAGTTGCCCTGAACCACAATGCACCATCTTTATCGTAGAGATAACCCTTCCGCCTCAGCTCATCTATTGCCCTTTCCACAGAGCCCTCTGTGTAAAGTTCCAGCTCGCTCTGCCATGAATCAAAGACTACGCCGAAATCCCTTAAATCCCTTTCTATACCCTTGAGCATTGCCCTATAGGAGAAATCGCTGAAGAACCCTGCAGCCTCGTCAAAGCTCATTTCAACATATTTATTGCCATGCAAGGCTATAATATCCTGTGCTATCGCCTCGATATAATCGCCCCTGTAGCCGTCCTCAGGAAAAGGGTATTCCACACCAAGGAGCTGTTGATACCTCGCAAATACCGATAGACCCAGCATCCTTACCTGTTTACCCGCATCATTAATATAATACTCCCTCTCAACATCGTAACCTCCTGCCATCAGGAGATTTGAGAGGGCCGCGCCAACAGCCGCTCCCCTTCCATGACCGAGATGTAAGGGACCTGTCGGATTTGCACTCACGAACTCGATCTGCACTTTCTTCCCCTTGCCTATATCGGCCCTCAGAAACCCCTCCCTTTCAGACAGAAGTCTCCTTAGTCCAGAGCATAGATAGCCCATCGAGAATGTAAAATTTATGAATCCAGGGCCTGCTATATCAATGCTTTCGAAGATGTCCCTCTCATCGATCAAGCTCACAATATCCTCGGCTATCTTTCTCGGCGGCCTCTTCAACACCCTTGATAAGCTCATTGCAATCGGGGTTGCGATGTCACCGAATTTCTCCTCCCTTGGTATCTCGAGTTCTACAGCAATAGATTCTACTGAAAGCCTTTTCAGTGCCTTCTCTATGATCTCTCTTACAATCCTTTCCATTGCGTTAAAGTTTAAACTATACCTTCCATTTCTTGCAATTATATTGAATTATTATGTTATCATAAATTTATGGTGCAGACCATTCTAAAGAAGATTTTCGGCACTAAGAACGAGAGGGAGATGAAAAGGCTGTGGCCGATTGTGGAGGAGATCAATGCCCTCGAGCCAGAGATGGTCTCCCTGAGTGATTCGCAGCTCAAAGACAAAACCGATGAATTCAAGAGGAGGCTTGAAGGGGGCGAGACCCTCGATGACATCCTCGTTGAGGCATTCGCTGTCGTCAGGGAGGTCTCCAGGAGGACCCTCGGGATGAAACACTTTGATGTCCAGCTTATCGGCGGGATAGTGCTTCACGAAGGCAAGATCGCTGAGATGAAGACAGGTGAAGGAAAGACCCTCGTGGCGACCCTGCCTGTATATCTCAATGCCCTTACAGGAAGGGGTGTCCATGTGGTCACTGTGAATGACTATCTTGCAAAAAGGGATGCCAGATGGATGGGGCCCATATATAACTTCCTCGGAATGAGTGTCGGGGTAATAGTCCACGGGCTTACAGACGAGGAAAGACAGGCAGCGTATAATGCTGACATAACCTATGGAACCAACAATGAATTCGGATTCGATTATCTCAGGGATAATATGAAATATGACCTATCCCACTATGTCCAGAGGGAGCTTAATTACGCCATAGTGGATGAGGTAGACAGCATCCTCATAGATGAGGCGAGGACCCCCCTTATAATATCAGGGCCGTCGGAGGACTCTACAGATAAGTATTACAAGATCGATAAGATCATCCCCCGCCTCAAGAAGGACACAGATTACACCATTGACGAAAAGGCAAGAACAGCCATCCTCACAGAAGAAGGCAGTTTGAAGGTCGAGCAATTGCTCGGCGTATCGAATCTCTACGACCCATCCAATATAGAGCTCGTTCACCATGTGCTCCAGGCGCTGAAGGCACATACCCTCTTTAAAAGGGATGTGGATTATGTGGTTAAGGATGGGGAGGTCATAATCGTCGACGAATTTACAGGCAGGCTTATGCCTGGCAGACGCTGGAGCGATGGACTACACCAGGCAGTGGAGGCAAAGGAAGGCGTCAAGATAGAGAGTGAAAACCAGACCTTAGCAACTATCACCTTCCAGAACTACTTCAGGATGTATAAAAAGCTCGCAGGCATGACAGGAACCGCCGACACCGAGGCAGAGGAGTTCGCAAAGATATACAACCTTGATGTGGTCGTCATCCCCACAAACAGACCGATGATAAGGGTGGATAATCCTGATGTGATCTATAAGACAGAAAAGGCCAAATTCAATGCGGTTATAAGGGAGATAGAGGACCTACACAGAAAGGGACAGCCTGTCCTTGTTGGAACCATATCCATAGAGAAATCAGAGATACTAAGCCATATGCTCAGGAAAAAAGGAATCCCCCATTCTGTGCTGAATGCAAAATATCACGAGAAAGAGGCGGAGATAATCGCCCAGGCAGGCAGGAGCGGCGCAGTCACAATAGCCACAAACATGGCTGGAAGAGGTACAGACATAATACTGGGCGGCAACCCTGAGGGGCTTGCAAGGGAGTTTCTAAGGGACAAAAAGAATTACACAGAGGAAGAATGGCACGAGGCATTGGCCAGGGCAACTGAGGTATGCCAGAAGGACAGGGAAAAGGTCGTCTCCTTAGGCGGGTTGCACATACTCGGAACAGAGAGGCATGAGGCAAGGAGAATAGACAACCAGTTGAGGGGCCGTTCAGGAAGGCAGGGAGACCCTGGTTCTTCGAGGTTCTACCTTTCCCTCGAGGACGACCTTATGAGGATCTTCGGTTCAGACAGGATTGCAGGACTGATGTCCCGACTCGGCATGGAGGAAGATGCCCCCATAGAAAACAGGATGGTGTCAAAGGCTATTGAGAACGCCCAGAAGAGGGTCGAGGCCCAAAACTTTGACATAAGGAAACACCTCCTCGAATATGACGACATAATGAACAAGCAGAGGATAGAGATATACGCCTTCAGGAGAGAGATACTTCAGGGCGAGGGTCTTAAAGATAAGGTGTTCGGCATGATAGAGGATGTTGTTGATGAATTGCTACTGATCTACTGCCCTGAAAATAAGTATCCAGAGCAGTGGGATCTGCGGGGTCTGAGGGATGCTGTCTATGGCATATTTTCAGTAACGGTAAATAAGGCCCCATCGGATATATCAAGTTTAAAGGAATCCCTTATATCTGACATCAAGACTGCCTATGAAAAAAAGGAGGCAGAGATAGGCAGTGAGATGATGCGCTACCTCGAGAAGGTCATCTTTCTGCAGGTCCTCGACACACAATGGAAAGACCACCTCCTCGCCATGGACCATCTGAAGGAAGGGATAGGACTCAGGGGATATGGTCAGAGAGACCCTCTCACAGAATACAAAAAAGAGGCATTTGACATGTTTGCTGACATGACAGAAAGGATATCTACCGATGCCCTCAGCAGGCTCTTCAAGATCCAGATAAAGGAAGGCGAAGATGCTGTAAGGAAGGAATCACTGCCGAGAAGGCCCGTGAGGTATAACCGGGGAGACGGCCATGAAACAGCCCAGCCTGTAATAAGGGGGAAAAAGATAGGGAGGAACGAGCCCTGCCCCTGTGGAAGCGGTAAAAAATATAAAAAATGCTGCGGCCTTAATGCCTAAGGTATATGTAATAGGAGAGGATGTAATCAACAGGGATTTTGACTCTCTGAACAGGTACGGCGAGCTGCAGGAATTCAAGTCTATCAACAGCGTTAATCTCAGGGAAAACGAGAATGTGGCCCTCCTGGTAGTAGATAAAGACCAGCGCAGAGAAAGAACATTCAGGGACTTTATGAAGGCATTCACGGATGTGCCAAAACTCATCGTATCCTCCGATGTTTCCTTCAGAGGGTTTGGGCCATGGCTGAGATTCCCCCTCACCTATCCCCTTCGCAATCCGGATGAAAGGGAGCTGCTCTTTCATGCAGACCGGCTTATATCTACGAGGGATATGCAGACCGAGAACAAGAGATTGAAAACCGATCTCTTATCTACAAAAAGAGACCTCAATTTCTTTGAGGGCATTGGAAGAATACTTACCTCAGACATGGAGCTGGACAGTATACTTGCAGCTATGATGAAGGAGATAAAGAAGAGGATCAGGGCAGCTTCATGGTCCATATTCCTGCTGGATGAGGAGACAGGCGACCTTATACTGGAGAAGACAGATGACAGAGAGAGAAAGGAAAAGGCACAGAAACTCAGACTTAAGTCAGGCGAGGGAATCGCAGGCTGGGTTGCAAAAGAAGGCATCCCTGTGATTGTCCCCGATGTCCTGCAGGACGAGAGATTTCTCTGTGGTTTAGACAAAGAGGGGGGACTAAAAACAGGTTCCCTGATGTGCATCCCGATAAAGAGCAGGGGCAGGACGGTAGGGGTGCTTGAATTCACAAACAGGACCGCAGGCGGCCATTTCACCAAGAATGACCTCGACCTCCTCACAAGGACGATGCAGTACACAGCCATTGCAGTAGAAAGGGTCTCTATTTACCAGAAGATGGCCGAACTCGCAATCACAGACGATCTCACAAAACTCTTTAACTCGAGATACCTCAACAGGACTATTGAGGTAGAGATACACAGATGTGAGCGTTCTAATACCTCTGTCTCGCTGATATTCATGGACATTGACTATTTCAAGCAGGTGAACGACCACTATGGCCACCTCGTTGGAAGTAAGGTCCTCGTAGAAGTTGGACAGTTGCTACTGAAGATCTTGCGTTCCATTGACATCGTTGCAAGGTATGGCGGAGACGAGTTTGTGATTGTCCTGCCCCAGACATCGCCCGACATAGCTGCAAATGTGGCTGAGAGGATAAGAAAGACCGTAGAGCAGAATGTATTCCTCAAGAAAGAGGGATATACGATCAGGATAACCGCCAGCTTTGGTGTTGCCTCTTACCCTGAGAGTGCAAAAACAAAGGAGGAACTCCTCAAGCTTGCAGACGATGCTATGTACAGGGTAAAGAACTATACCAGAAATGGGGTTTATGCTATAATTTAGTGTGGCCTTTTTTAACTACGCAACCAGAGAGATCACATTAAAGGTCGTCTACTACGGTCCTGGTCTGAGCGGCAAGACGACAAACCTTCAGCATCTCTATTCTACACTGGACCCAGCACTTAAAGGGAGATTTATCTCCCTCTCAACCGAGGCAGACCGAACACTCTTCTTTGACTTCCTTCCTGTTGAATTAGGCAAGATAAAGGACTTTTCCCTGAGATTCCAGCTTTATACAGTACCGGGTCAGATAAGGTATAATGCGACGAGGAGACTCGTCCTGAAGGGTGCTGATGCCATCGTCTTTGTTGCTGATTCCCAGAGGGAGATGAGGGAACAGAATATAGAGAGCCTCTCAAATATGAGTGAGAACCTGCTTGCTAACAACCTCGACCCTGACAGCATCCCGGTTGTCCTGCAGTACAACAAGCGGGACCTCGGCAACATCCTCTCAATAGAAGACCTTAATAGGGACTTAAACAAAAAGAACTATCCATACATAGAGGCCGAGGCCGTCAATGGCAAAGGTGTAGAAGAGACATTCCGTGCCATTACAAAGGTGCTCCTTAAAGGCATTGCGCAAAGACACAGGGTAGATATCTCTGCTGCAAGAGACGAAGCCATAGCGCTCAGGATATCGGAAAAGGATACCGTGAAGGTCAAAGGGGCCCTTGAAGCTCCACAGGCACAGGAGGAGGAAATAGTCCAGGCCGTGCTGCCGCCTTCTGAGGCCGCCCTGTATAATGACGGAAAATTAGACCGTATGGCAGACAGCCTCCGTGAGATATTGCGGATACTCATCGAGATGAGAGACACCATATCTGACTCCATGCTGAAGGCAATGAAGATATACTCCGATGAGAGCAGGGAATTGAGGAAACAGCAGGCGGATATATTAAAGGTGCTTGAGAGGATAAACAGTTCTCTGGCAAAGGTAGAAGAAAAAAGACGATGGTTCAGGCTGAAGTAGCCCATTAGGGGCCTTAAGGTCTGAGGATGGAGGGTTTCATGGAAAAATGGAAGTGCAGTGTCTGCGGCTATGTGTATGATCCTGAATTCGGCGACCCTGATGGAGGGGTTCCGCCCATGACGCCATTCGAAAAACTACCTGACTTCTGGGTATGCCCTGTATGCGGGGCAACGAAGGACCTCTTTGAAAGAGTATAAACAGGAGGATTTATGAATGCAGTTGAGATAGCGATAAAAATGGAGACAGATGCCATTGAGTTTTATCAGGATGCTGCCGGGAAGGTAAAGAACAGGGTAGGTCAGAAGATGTTTCTCTCCATAGCAGAGGATGAGAGGCACCACCTTCAGATGCTCACAGATATATTAAAGGGCCTCGATATTGCTGTTAGAGATATCCACCCGATGAGGAAAATCAAGACCATATTTGAAGAGTTCAGACACGAAATGATGGAGAGGGTTGAGGCAACGGAGAATGAACTGAATGCCTTCAGGATAGCCATGGACATGGAAAAACGGGGAGTTGAATTTTACAAAAAGGCTGCGTCAGAGGCCGTGACCCAGAAGGAAAAGGCGCTCTTTGAAAGGCTCTTAGGAGAGGAGGAGCAACACTTCACGGTCTTTTCTAACACCTACTTCTTTATGCAGAACACAGGTAGCTGGTTTATGTGGGAAGAGCACAGTATTGTAGATGGTGCTACACCATGGGCGTAAGGCAGCAGCGGGTTTGACGAGAGGCATCACTGCCAGAAAGAGGCGTTCTCAATGCATGGCGATCCCGGTCTTCCTGGCGGCGTCCATTACTGCACCGGCCACACTGGTGACAACCTTCCTGTTAAAGATGCTCGGTATGATGTAGTCTTCGCTCAGCTCATCGTCCTTCACAGTCTGAGCAATAGCACGGGCTGCGGCAAACTTGATCTCATCATTTACGCACCTGGCCCTGACATCCAGCAGTCCCCTGAATATCCCGGGAAAGGCGAGCATATTGTTTATCTGGTTGGGATAGTCGGACCTCCCCGTGGCGAGGACCCTCACAAGCGGAAGGGCATCCTCAGGCATTATCTCTGGTTCAGGATTGGCGAGTGCAAAGACGACCCTATTTTTTGACATACCCTTCACATCATCGGGCGTTATTATATTGGGGGCTGAAAGACCTATAAAAACATCTGCCCCTCTCATGACATCAGATATACTGCCCCTGACCTTTCCCGGATTGGTCTTTTTTGAAAGTCTCCTTTTGTAGGGATTCATATCCTCTTTTCTGCCCTCATAGATAGCACCTGCCCTGTCGCATACTATTATATCTCTTATCCCGTATGCTGAAAGCATAAGTGCAGTGGCCGAACCTGCAGCCCCTGCACCAACCACTACTACCCTGAATCCCTTTATATCCCTTTTTAACAAACGGGATACATTGATAAGGGCTGCAAGGATAACAGTGGCTGTGCCGTGCTGGTCATCATGCATCACAGGCATATCAAGCATCTTTATCAATTCCTTCTCTATCACAAAACACCGAGGAGCCGATATATCCTCGAGGTTTATGCCTCCAAAAGAAGGCGAGATATATTTAACCGTTTTGATGATCTCTTCGGGATCTCTGGTCCCCAGCACTATGGGGAAGGCATCAATCCCTGCGAACTCCTTGAAGATCATCGCCTTACCTTCCATTACAGGCATGGCCGCTTCTGGACCTATGTCGCCGAGGCCGAGCACTGCAGTTCCATCTGTAACTATCGCCACTGAATTGCCCTTAATCGTATAACGGTAGGCATGCTCCTTATTTTCATGTATATCCGCACAAATCCTTGCCACGCCAGGCGTATAGACCTTGGAGAGGTCGCCTCTATCTCTAACAGGTATCTTGTTATGAATCTCTATCTTGCCTCCCTCATGGGCAGAAAAGGTCCTGTCCATCACCCTGAGGACCTTAATGCCTGTTATACCTTTAACGGCCTTTACTATCTCCCTCTCATGTTCCTCATCCCTTGCATTAACTGTAACATCCCTGATTATCTTTCCATTTTCGACCCTGACAATATCGACAGAGCCCAGGTCACCGCCAACCTGACTTATTACAGATGCTATTTGAGAAAACATCCCTATTCGGTTTTCTATCTCCGCTCTGATCGTGATGCTGTAGCTCGGGCTTGGGACATGTGTCATTGAAAATCCAGGGAATGCATATCTACGGTTTTTACCTCAATGGTAGGCACGGGCGGTCTCGAACCGCCGACCTCTACCGTGTCAATCTATTTTTAATACTCTTAGATTTTACCTGTCTTTACCTAATCCTTTGCAATTATTAATCCTTGCTGATTTTACAGGTAAGGCTTTTACTATGCTTTGCCTGCATCATTAGCACAATTTTAGCACAGGAGATTAATATATGAAATACAGAAAAGTTACATGGATAGGCAACAGGGTTTCAGATGAGGATATGCAGAGGCTTTATCGGATCAAACAGGAGACCGGAAAGCCTACAAAGCGCGTGGACAAAAAGGGTGGCTATAGTAATATTAATACTGCCGATGTGGACAAATCAGAGCCTTATTTTAAGCCATTCTGCAAGGACGAAAATCGGGGTCACGGACATTTTCAAAAAAGCCTCTCTAAGGCCCTTAGAAGCGATTACGACAGTTTTGGGGCAGGAATTGGTATGAGCTGGCCAAGTCAGAGTGCTGCAACTTTCAGGTAAGGGAGAAAGAGGGAGTTAACCATGACTAATCAAGAACTAAGATTATATTTGTTAGGTGTTTTGGATTCGCTCATGATGATCCCGGAAGAATGCAGGAACGAATTACGCATCAACAGAAAATCAGAAACGCAGGACGAATTCAGACTTAACCTCTTGCTCGATGCAATAGCAGTAAAAGAAACGGATTTTTTAAAACCTAAAATGCCTGATAATGTAATCCGATTTAGTCCGGCAGGCTTACGAAAATCAACGGAGAGGCGATAAAAAGGATGCAGCCATATCTTGATATGGGGTAAAACAGCAAGGACCCTGCCTTGTGGAAACATGAGGCAGGGTTTTTAACAATTTATTGAGATAACTAATATGTTATAATAAGATATTCATGAATTGGGTTGTTGAACATTACAGAGACAACGATGGAAATGAACCAACAGCGGATTTTATAAATTCATTGCCGGATAAAACAAAGGCAAGGGTATTAAGGATTATTAAGCTTCTCAAAGAATACGGTGCGCTGCTGAAAGAACCTTATACAAAACAGATAAAGGGCAAGATAAGGGAACTGAGGATAAAAGACGCACAGGGCAATATAAGGGTTTTATACTTCACATATACAGGACAGCGCTTTATTCTGCTGCATGGGTTTGTAAAAAAGACGGATAAAACGCCGTCAAGAGATATTGAAATAGCCGAAAAAAGAATGAAAGATTTTATACAGAGAGGAGGCACAGCATGAACAGGACTTACCGGAGAGGCCGGACAATAGACGAACATATCGCAGAGTGCATGAAAGACCCTAAATTCAAGAAGGCATGGCATGACCTTGATCCTGAGTTTGAACTTTTGGAAAGCTTCATCAAGGCGCGTGAAAAGAAGGGCATAACACAAGAAGAACTTGCCCGGCGCATGGGAACAAAGCAGCCTGCATTATCACGGCTTGAACGGGGCGGATTCACCGGTGCAACAGTAGCGACTCTGAAAAAGATTGCCGATGCCCTCGATATGAGGCTTGTTGTCAAGTTTCAGAAGCAGAAAAAGAGCGCATGAGACTCAAGCTCACGGTGCAAATATGAGCTCAGAATCGCTTAAAACGAGGCGACCCATACCTTGATATGGGTTAGGGCAAAATAGAGCAAAATAGACGGGTAGAATGGGCGTTTTATCTTAGTTAAGAGTATAAATTTTCAGGGGATAGAGAGGTATATATGGAAAAGAAAAAGGAAAAAGCAGAAGATCCCTCAAATATCAGGCAAAAACATTCAAAATCTCTCCAAACCAAAAAAACCGATAAAGAAAAACCTTTTTCCGATTGTTTTAGCCGCGGTAGAATGATTACTGGATGGGTGAACCCCAAAACAGGGTGGCTGTCTTCTGAAGATATTTTGCAAGGAATAAAAGATGATCCAGGGAGAGACTCAGAAAAGCTACGTGTGCTCGTATGGGTTTATCAAAGTCATCTTGAGAAGGCGCAGCAAGAAGCACTGTCTCATTTTTGGAATGTAGTAGAAGATTTTGTCAAGGGTGGGTATATAACCCATGAGGAATGGAAATTATTGTGCGAAGCTGAAGCTGTAGGCACGACAGATGAAACAAAGACCCAACATATAAAGGCGGTTCAGGAGCTTGTAAAAGCGAATCCCTTAACGATTAACCTTCCCTTTATAGCAAATGCAATGATAAATATTTTGAGGGAATATAAAAACACATTCACTTCAAAAACAGATAATGAGAATAAGATTTATGGAGAGGATTTAAAACTTAAATGGGAAGGATTCCTGCCTTCAAGAAAAAAAATACCATACTCGAGAAAAGACATAATCGAAGCTATCAGAGCAATACAGAAAGAGGAAAATATAAACAAAGAAAAAGCCTATAATGATGTTGCAGAGGCATTAAATATAGGTGTAGAGCCACTTAAAAAGATTGTGCGTAAAAAAAACTAACCAATAAATTTTTTTATTAGCCACGACTCTTTAAATAATCCATGCCATAATCCTAATAAGCTGTTGAGGCTTCGGAAATGAAAGGAGAATGGCATGGCAATGAAAGACAAGACCCTCCAAGAGGTTCCTATTTTTGACCTGAATTTTTGCGCCTTCCAGATGATGAATGGCAATCATCCCCGCTTCATTAAACAAGGATCACGAATTATTTGCCTTTTCAAACCCGATGACAATTTTTATCATCTCTCTGCACTGTATCACTCAAACACACAAGTTAATATTCTCGATTTTGTTGCGACTCTCAGACAGGTGCGTTCGATGGTGCTAACACTCCGGGGAGGCGATTCGGGCGATGAGCAGAAGGAAAAGTGAGCAGCAGGCGCGGTCATTCCAAGAGGAGTTATTCGATATGATTGAACAGAAAACAGGGAATTGTAACAAACTCGCCGTGCATCAGGAAATTTTGAGATTTACAGGCGACCTTGAGACCGGCGTTTTTTTGAGTCAACTGATTTATTGGTGCGACAAAGGAGCGGGGGGAGCCGCGCAATTTTTTTATAAAACCATCGCTGAGTGGAGAGAAGAAACTTTCTTGTCTGAATATGCGATTAGAGCAGCCATCAAAAAGCTGAGAAACATGGGGATTTTAGAAACAAAGGTTAAGCGGGCTAAGAGTAAACCAACACTCCATTATCGCCTACACAAAGAAAGACTTATTGATGCTCTGTTTCTGCGAAATCAAAGAAACGAAACTTTGAAATCAAAGAAACGAAACTGCGAAAACGAAGAAACATTAACAGATACTACGAACAGATAAAGAATAACAAGGGAGCTAAATCAAGATTTAGCTCGGGTGTTCCTCTTTCTTTAGAAGAGTTTCTTTTAAGAGAAGAAAAAGATACTTATGACCCGGACGCTATCGAGGCGGTAAATCTTTTCTTAGGGCATTACGGGGGGTTCTTTGGAGAACCGCACCCGCGTCTTAAACCTGAACAATGGCAATCTGTTCTTTACACGATTCTTTCATGCACCGATGTTAACGGACGGACTTTTCATTTAACTTCGAGCGATCTCGAACATATGATCGCAGCGTATTTTACGACTCGATTTCAGGAGGGTTGCGATTACTCGATCTTGCATTTCAATACGGACGGGGTCAAGTCGAATCGCTACTTCGAGACTTGCTTCGGAGGGCGCGGCGATGAAATTGCTGTGTAACGCATCATGTAACGCCGATGTAACGCGGAGCGCGGAGATGTTTTACGGGTCCTTCCGGCGCCGAGGGCGATACGGACTGCAAAGACCGCAGAATTTGAATACGATTGAAAATTTTTTCGGAGTGAAAACTTGAACAAAGAAGAACACATTGAAATCGAGCGAAGAATTAAAACATTCAGTCCGGTGGAGGCTCTGGAAGCCTTATCCGCCGATTTCTTTGATGAACAGGCTTGCAGAAGGTGGATTTTAAAAAACCTGCATCCAGACGGCGCACATTGTCCGGGATGCGGCGCGGAGATAGAAAGCGAAATCATGATTAAAAACTTTTGGGAGACGCGCCGTTGTCAATGTCAGGAGTGCGGCAAGTGGTTTACCTCACTTACAAATACAATCCTGCATGGAACCCAAATGGATATGAGGCAGATTTATCTTCTTGCCGTTCTTATATCACTTAGGGTTGATGATGAATTAATTGCAAAGTTTTGCAAAATAAGCACAGGCACTGTCCGTCTCTGGAAGATGCGTTTTATGCCTGAAAAAAAGGAGGTTCTGAATGGCAAATTTAGTTTTGCCGATAGCTAATGGGGTTTGTAATCAATGTTTGCAAGACCGTCGTCAAACTGCAACAAATGGCCTTTTAATAATTTCATACTGCCATCACAATAAAGCTGGTTGTGTGATGGAAGTCAAAGATGGGAAACCATCAGGGATTTGGAAAATTTACACTCCGATAACTGCTGGAGAATTTGCAGGCGCAGTCGCCGACGCTGTGGCGGATGTGGAGAACATGAGTTTTAAGTTTGAGCCGAAGGCAAAGGTAAAAACTTTTAAATGAGTGGGTCATGTATAAATTTTAGAATTTTCAACCCTGCGGCGGGAATCAAAGGTGTTGAATCTTGTCCGCCTTTGCTGGAGCGGATTTCCTGCAGAGGTCAAGGGGTCGGAAGCCTTAGGACATGAACCTTCTTTTAGAAGGGCAATTTTGCATTGCTGAAGTTTTAGGCAATGCGGAAGGGAGAAAAGACATGAGCGATATACGCTACAGGACAGCTACTCTCGAACTCGAAACGCGGGGCGGCAAGGATGACAGGGTTACTGCAACACTGTCAACCGAGAACCCTGTTGATATGCCATACGGCAAGGAAATTCTCTCCCATGAACCCGGCGCCATTAATCTCGCAAGGGCAAAAAACGGACTTCCTTTGCTGTGGCAACATGACCCTAATGAGATTGTCGGCCGCGTTGAGAATATCCGCCTTGAAAACCGTAAGCTCAAGGGCGATTTAAGACCTGGCCATTCTCAAAGGGCTAAGGAGCTATGGGAAGATGTCCGTGCAGGCATCGTCAAAGATATTTCAATCGGATATGTCCTCGATGAAAAACCCATTAGAGACGGTGAAATTTTCATTGTCCCTAAATGGACTGTATATGAAACAAGCCTTGTCAGCATTGGCGCGGATGCGGCGGCTGGCATAGGCAGAAGCGTAAAAGACAATCAAAAAAATGGAGGTATAACCATGATAGAAAATCACGAACACGAAGAACAGCCTTTAGATGGCTGGAAAAAGGACAAATACGAGGAAAGGCAGCGAGTGCAAGAAATTCTTGCAATCAGGAGGAGGTTTTCATCCGCTGTTTCAGAGGATGAAGCTCAAAGAGCTATTGCTAACGGTGTCTCAATCGAGGATTTTAAAAAATCCGTTCTTGAGCGTGTGGCGAACAGACAAGCACCAATGATAGACCCATACATTAGCTCGTGTATCGGCGTGTCAGATCGTGAAGCTTCTCGTTTCTCATTCACACGCGCTCTTAGAGCGATGATGACCAACGATTGGAAAGAAGCTGGATTTGAAAGAGAGGCAAGCCGTGCCGTCGAACAGAAGCTCGGTAGAAAAGCTCAGGGCGTTTTTGTGCCGGGGGAAGTCCTTCAGATGAGGGCGTTATCAAAAGGCGTTGGCGCAGACGGCGGCTACACAGTTGCAACAAACCTGCTTGCAGAGAGCTTTATCGAGCTTTTAAGAAACAAAACGCAGGTAATAAATCTCGGAGCAACAATCATCGGCAACCTTGTCGGAGATGTTGCCATACCAAAACAGACAGGCAGCGCAACAGCCTACTGGGTTGCGGAAGGCTCGGACATTACGCTTTCGCAACAGACATTCGGGCAGGTAGCATTATCGCCTAAGACTCTTGCCGCAAGGACACAGTTTACTCGAAAACTGCTTCTTCAGTCCACGCCGGATATAGAGCAGATTGTGCGAAATGACCTGTCAAATGTCCTTGCTGTTGAGCTTGACCGAGCTGCAATCAACGGCTCCGGCACAAACAACGAGCCGACCGGCGTTCTGAATACAACCGGCATCGGAGTCGTTGCCATAGGCACAAACGGAGGCTCACCGACATGGGATCATATCGTTTCTCTCATAGGCTCTGTAGAACAGAACAATGTCCTTGGCACCGGCTTTTTGACAAACAGCAAAGTCAAAGCTGCTTTATCGAGGACATTTAAAAACAGCACATACGGAGAAATCCCTGTTTGGGAATATGCCGAAAACGGCGAAGGCAGGCTTGCAGGCTACAAGGCGTTGACATCGGCAAATATGCCGTCTAATTTTGCAAAAGGCACAGGAACCAACCTCTCAGCGATCATCTTCGGGAATTGGTCGGATCTCCTGATTGGCCAGTGGGGCGTTCTTGACCTGCTCCTTGACCCCTACACCCTTGCAGCATCAGGCGGCATGCAGCTTAGGGCAATGCTCGATTTGGACATAGCAATAAGGCATCCTGAGTCTTTTGCTGTAATCAAGGATGCTGTAGCGTAAATTTAGGCTTCACGGGATAGCTGAGTCTGCACAGCGAAGGATGCCGTCTTTCCCACAAAAAGGCGGCATCCGCTCCCGTGAAATAACAGGAGGCATAAAAATGAAACGATTTACATTTGAATTTGGCGGATTGAAATCGATTTTAGGGGGCTTCCTACTAAAAATCGGCCTTGAAATCGAACAGGTGAAGGTTGTTTTAGCTTTTGTTACAAGACTCGTATATGCTGCATATGAGGCAGGAATTAAAGAAGGGCTAAAGAGAGGCAATGAGAAGCGTTCTTGAGACGGAAGACATTCAGGCCATAGTGCAGGCAGTTATTGAGGCAATCCAGCCATTGCTGAACGGTAACGGCAAGGATGAGGATGAGGATAAGCTAATGACTGTCAAAAAATTATCAGAATACACAGGCCTATCAAGGCAATGGATTTACAACAACAAGGCAAAATTAGAGCCTGTATATCTGAACGGCAAGCCTCTCTTTTGGAAGTCAAAAATTAAGGCTATGTTAAAAACCGAAAGGCATAAGAACACTAAGAGCAACATTCCCTTGAGAGGCTTTAAACAGCAAAACAGCAGAGGGCGGTAACTTCCTATATAAAGTTTTTTTTATAATTATTTATCCTTTATTTTCAATCAGTTATTTCCTACTGTGCTAAGAATTGTGCTAATCAAAATAATGCTTGACAAATGAACTTTGTTCATATATTCTATCTAATATGAAAGAGTGGACACCGGAACAAATCAGGGACTTTAGGAAAAGGCTGAACCTTTATCAGAAGGATTTTGCCTTGCTGTTAGGAGTAACAGAGCGTTATATCATCTATCTTGAAAAGGGGGTGAAGCGACCAGGCAAAACAATGCGGCTGTATCTTGACTGCCTTGAAAGAGAAAGAAAAACGAAAAAGAAAGGAGCGTGAGTATATGGCAAAGAACATTTTTAAGCGTGGTAAGGTTTATTGGATTCGATATACTGGCCTTGATGGTAAGCAAAAGAGAGAGAGCGTAAATAAGGCATTGGGCAGGGATGCGGGTTTCAAAGATGCTGAACTGTTGTTAGCAGATAGGATAAAGACAATTGGAGAGGGCAAAGAGCCAGAGATAAAGCATATACCAAACACAGCTTCAGGGAACTTGCCGAACGGTATCTGTCATGGGTTAAAGGAAGGCAAAACTCAGCAAAAATAAAAGGCTACATCATGGGCCAGCTTTTATCCCTGTATGCAGATATTCCATTAAGAAGGTTTAGCACTTCACTTATTGACCAGTTACAGACAGACCTTATAAACAAGGGCTACAAGGCATCAAGCAACAACAAGGTTACAAACCTCATAAAGCATATGTTCAGGAAGGCCGTCGAATGGGACATGGTTGAAGAAGAAACCTTGAAGCGTATCAGAAGGGTTAAGCCGTTGAAGGATAACAGCAAGCGTTTAAAGTATCTCTCTAAAGAGGAAATTCAGGCGCTTCTTAACCATTGCACCGGCAACACAAAGGCCATTGTCATTACAGCCTTAAATACTGGTATGCGTAAGGGTGAGATTCTATCTCTCAAATGGGATAACATTGACCTTAAACATGGCTTTATCCTCCTGGATAAGACTAAGAACGGAGAGAGAAGGGAGATACCTATTAATGATACACTGAGGCATACCTTACAGGGCCTTACAAGAAGGTTTGATATTCCCTATGTATTCTATGATCCTGCTACTGGTAAGCCTTATCAGGACATCAAGCGGAGCTTTAATACGGCAGTGAGAAGGGCAGGGATAAAGGACTTTCACCTTCACGACCTGAGACATACCTTCGCAAGTCATTTAGTTATGGCCGGAGTGGACATAACAACAGTATCAAGGCTGTTAGGCCATAAGAGCTTGACTATGACGCTGAGGTATTCACACCTTGCACCAGAACACATGAGCAAGGCCGTTGATATACTGGATTCTGCTATCAACGGAAAAACGATTAGCACAAAATTAGCACAATTTAGGGGTTAAGGGTAATGGTAAGGACAGGTAACTCATTGATTTTAAATGGTAGGCACGAGGGGTTTCGAACCCCTGACCTCTACCGTGTCAAGGTAGCGCTCTCCCCCTGAGCTACGCGCCTACTGGCTATAAGAATTAAAACCTAAAATACCGTTCTTTGTCAAGCCGATTTGAAAGCACCCTATGCTTTAAGTTATATTAAATGAATTTAATCATGCAGGATCGCATTGTAATCAAGGGAGCAAGGGA
>JBBISG010000032.1:0-21111 GCA_037441365.1 Nitrospirota bacterium | reverse complement strand
TCAACCTGGGGAAAGACCGAGGGGACATCTTTGACGGTTAAGGAGCTCGTCCTCTTGTCCACACTGATGCTTCCCCTCGTGCTGAGTATCTTTGAGTCTTTGATGGACTTTTCGACAACAGAGACATCGGCATAACTGATGGAGAAGAATCTGGTCTCGAGCGGCTCTGCCTTGACCTCTGCCTCTTTTGCCTTTGCCTTTTCCTCTGATTCTTTCGCAAAGACAGAGAGGGGCGCAATCCTTATGATATTGCCATCAACACTCTTTCCGAGAGAAAAGGTCTTCAGGATCAGGTCAAGGGCCTGGTCCCACGGCACATTTATGAGCTTCATCGTGAGCCTGCCTTTAACCTCAGGGCTCACAACGATGTTGTATCCGCTTATGTCTGAGATGAGCCTGAATATCGGCACTATGTCTGCATCCTGAAAATCGAGGGATATCTTCTTGCCCGTGTATTTCCCCTCAACAAGGGCCTCTGGCTCCTTCGCCTCTATCTTTTCCTCTACCTTTTCCTCTGCCTCTTTCTTTTCTATTTTAGGTGCCTCCTTCTTTGCCGCTACCATCTCGGGGCTCTGAAGGGCGATTGTTATTGTATCCCTGATGGATGTAACATCGAACCCGACAGCCTTCTTTAAATCTAAAACCAGCCTCGTCTTATCCCTGTGTTTTCCGACTCTCAGGCCCTTAACAGGCGACATCACACTGCCCGGCACTACAGCCTTCATGGTCACATCAGGGATGTCTATGACTATCCTGTCCTTCAATGTAAATACGCTCGGGCTCATGGAGCCATTACCCTTTATAGTAACCTTCACAATCCCATCGGTATGGTCAAAACCGATGTCTGTGATCTCTGTTGCCTTTGGCATGGGTTGCTCGGCATTCTGAGGGGTCTCCTTCGTCGGCTCAGGGCTGCCTTCTTCTTTTATCCCACCTGCCCCCTCTTTCGGAACCTCCCCTGCCTCTACCTTTTCATAGGCGATTGCATTCACTATCTTTGGAGCCGCTGATTCGGCAATACCCTTCCCTGCCTCCAGGCCGACACCGCTTAACTCTGCCTCCCTTTTCACTTTCAATACAAGGGTGGTGTCATGATAAGCAGGCTCGAGGTCTGATGGAGACTGAAGAAGAACATCAATCCTGACAATCTTCCTGGGGGAATCGATCTCGGTGGGTGTTATCTCGGTGATAACAGAGCTGTTTGGTTTGATGCTATCCCTGAAGGTGCCTAAGTCCGCATCAGGTATCTCAACAACAACCCTGTATGGATCCGACGGCCTATAGGTGGTGTATATGAACGGCCTGCTTCCCTTTATCTCTATGGAATCTTCCTTCACATTTATCCCTGTTATAACTGTTTTATCTGCCGGCGCTTCTTCCTTCACCTGAGCTGTGGTGGCGCACCCTGCAAAGAAAAGCATTAAAATTGATAAAACAATAAATATCTTGCTTTTTTTCATTCTCCCTCCTCCTTACGGAGTTTCAATATTGTATCCTTCGGCTGAATCTCGCCTTTATAGTTTTTCACATATTCCCTGATCAAGACACTTTCGGCGTTAATCCTTATAACCTTGCCTCCGTAAACGCCGAGTGCCATACCCTCCCTTATGGTAAAGTATTTCTTGTCAGGCAGTTGAATCATGGCGTAATATCTATCCCTGTCCCGTGCGATCGCTATCACCTTTATCTCGGAGACATCGTATGCCTCAGCAGGCCTGAGACCCTTTTTCTTTTTCTCCGCCTCCCTCTCCTTTTTCGACGCCTCTATTATGGAGAGGAATGGGTCTCTCCTCCCTTTCGGGTCATAGGCATAGGTCTCAGACTCGACCCTTTTGTCCTCTTTCTTCACCTCAGGGGCAGGGGCCTTTTGTTCAGGCACCTGAACCTTCTGGGCCTGCTTTTGCGCGGAAGGCCGCGGTGCCTCCTTTTGACAGGCAAAGGTGAGGATCACGGTAAGAGCCATGGCTAATATTAAGGCCCAGTTCGACCTCTGCAATCTGTTAGCAGCCATAATCATTTCCTCTTAGCCTTACCTGCTGCGGTCTTTGCAGTCTCGGCCGCCTTTGCAGCCATCTCTCCCTCGGGCACTGCCGAGAAGGTGGTCGCCTTGAATGTAATCTTTACAACTGCCTCGTTTCTCTGAGGCTTCGGGTCTCCTATCTTGATATCAGAGATGTTCACAATCCTGTTGAGCCTTGTCAGACTGCTGAAGAATATGCCGAGGCTGTGATAACTTCCTGACATCTCCACAGAAACAGGTATCTCATATATTATACCGCTCGGGTGGTCCTTCTTCTGCTCGGGCTTCCACGACACTATTCTGAGGCCTGACTTTATCCCGAGGTCAGAGACCTGCTTTAATAACCCTGATACCTCCCTTTCCTCTGGAAGCTGGAGCTTCAGCTCATCCAGCCTCTTCTTGAGTTTTTCGTTCTCAAGCTTAAGGGTCGGCAGCCTGGCTGCCTTTGCCTGGTCCTTCGCAATCTCGTTTTCCTGCTTTATTATCTCTGCATTCAGCCTTTTGATCTCTTTGTGTCTCGGCAGTATCAGAAACACGACCGCAAGGGCAGAGATGATAACAGCAGGAAGGAGCGCAAGGATGACCCTCACTGAAGCAGGCATGTTCCTTATGTCGAGTTTCAGTGCCATTTATGCCGCCACCTTGAAGGTCAGTTTAAACTGATAAAGGGGTATCTTTTCTATCTCGGCCTGTTTCGACTCCTGAAGGAACACATCCGAGAACATCTTTGAGTTTTTCAGGTTGTCCACATAGGCAACCACATCCGAGTTCATAAATGCATATCCATCCATACTTACACTGCTACCAGAAACCGTCACTGAGTGCAGCCATACACCATTTGGCAGGTCTCTGCTTATCTCATCGAGCATCATAACCGGGACATTCTGGTTTTTCCTGAGCTGCTCTATGAGTTTGTTCCTCTCATCAAAGGTCCTGTTCAGCTTCTCGAAATTATCCACTTCCTTTATAAGTATCTTCAGTTCGGCTATCTTCTGTTTATTGCCCTCGAATCTCGCCTTTGTGGATTTGAGGTTTGAATCGTAGTAGTAAAAGAGATATGCAAGGGCTATTATCGCAAAAACGGTTATCAGCGTGAGGGAGACCACAAAGGTCGGAAGTGGCTTTGGCTTTTTCTTCCTCTTGACAGGTAAGAGATTAACCCTTATCATCTGTCGCCTATCCTCCTGGTGGCGAGCCCCACAGCAACTGCTGCCATGGGCGCCACACCCTCTATATAAGAGAGATCAAATTTCTTTGGTATCTGTATGTTCCTGAAGGGCTCAGCCAGCCTTACATCGATACCTATCTTATCTGAAACGAGGCGGGGAAAGTCCTTAATAAGGGCGCATCCACCGCTCAGTATAACCTCCTTTATCTCTGGCTGCGCGGTTGAGCTCCTGAAATAATCCAGTGAACGGGATACCTCGGTGAGGATCTCGCTGGATGCCTGCAAGACCACAGGCTGGGCATCTTCCGGTTTTACCTTCTCCAGTGCCTCACCGCACTTGAGACGTTCGGCCTCCTCGTAAGTTATGTTAAACTCCTTCTGAAGCGCCTCGGTCTGGATGTTGCTGCCCATGGAGCTATCCCTTGTAAATACCGATACGCCTCCCCTGAGTATATTCATGTTTATGGTGCTTGCACCGATATTGATAAGTGCAACATTGGCGCCTGCCTCTATCTCATAGTTTATCCCGTACATGTTTTCGAGGGCAAAGGCATCCACATCCACAATTACAGGATTAAGGCCTGCCTCCTTAACCACAGAGACATAGTCATTTATTACATCCTTTTTCACAGCGACGAGTATAACATCCATCTGCCCTGCCTCTTCCTTCGGGCCGAGTATCTGAAAATCTAAATTTACATCCTCTATATCGAAGGGGACATACTGCTCTGCCTCAAACTTTATAGACTCGGTGAGTTCCTCCTCTGTCATCTCTGGAAGTGCTATCCTTTTTACGATCACGGAGGAGTGCCCTGATATGGCTATGACCGCATTCTTTGCCTTTATCTTCGCCATTTTTATAAGTTCCTTCAGAGACTCGGTGAGCCTTATGGCATCGATTATCGAGCCTTCAACTATAAGCTCAGGTGAGATCGGGAGCATATCGAAGAGCTCCAGTTCATAGCCTGAACGAGTCTCATTAAGTTGCACAGCCTTAATGTATCTTGAGCCTATGTCCAGACCTATGGTCCCTTTTGCACCGAACATAGCATATGAATACCAAAAAAAAACAGACTTGTCAAGTATTTTTTTTATTAAAATCAGAAGGGTTCAAATTAAACCTTAAAATAATGGTTTAAGATTGTTAGATAAATGGAGGATTCTTTCGATTTTTATGCTGCGTTTTTCTATCCTTCCTATGGCAAAAAGGCTGCCTGAGGGGTCTTTCAGTCTTATGTATTGCCCTGTTTGCAGCAGCCTGCTATTGACGCTCAGCCCCGGGCATGGAACTGAAAGTCCCTGTTTTGCCCTCATGAAGTCTCCCCCTAACAATACAATTTCAGCGAGATGTTTCAGCGCAGAATCGATGCCCTGTATTGCAGGTAGAACCCCTCTTCGGAGCGGATCTTTAATGTCCTTGATGGTCGCTGAATCCTCGACTCTGAAGTCTCCTATCCGCATCCTCTTTAACACTGTGACATGAGCACCAACACCAAGGGCCTCACCTATGTCATGGCAGAGGGTCCTTATGTATGTGCCCTTTGAACATGATACCTTTATCTCCAGAAATGGGAGGTCAAATCCGAGCACCTCTATCCGGTTGATAACAACCATACGCTGTGGTCTTTCTACTGTGATCCCCTTCCTTGCAAGCTTATAAAGCGGCCTGCCGTTTATCTTGACCGCCGAATACATGGGAGGGGTCTGATAGATAGCCCCCCTGAATCCTTTGAGAACCTGTTCGATATCCGCTCTGTCTAACGAGAAATCTTCGACCCTCTGTATCACCTCGCCTTCTGAGTCATAGGTAGTCGTCCTCTCCCCGAGTTTCATCACTGCGATATATTCCTTGTCAAGGTCTGAGAGAAACCTTGTCACCTTTGTCGCCTCACCGAGACAGACAAGCAGAACCCCTGTAGCTATAGGGTCAAGGGTCCCGGCGTGTCCTGCCTTTTTTGCGCCGAGTACCTTCCTGACCATTGATACTGCCTGCTGGGACGTTATGCCTTCAGGCTTGTCGAGGTTAATGACAGAGTTCATATCGAGCCGTGAACAGTTAACCGTGTTCCGTGATGAGTGATTCCGTATGGATAAATGTGTATGTGTATTTTTACTTACACTTACACTTTCACTTACACTTTCTTAATGCCTCAAGCAGCCTCTCTTTTGCCGTCCTGAGATCTGCCTTTATCTTATATCCTGCTGCGTTTCGGTGTCCTCCACCATCGAACATTTCCGCTATCCTCGCCACATTCGTATCGCCCCTTGAACGGAGGCTCGCCTTGAGATAACCACCATCCATCTCTCTGAAAAAGGCAGAGATCTTTATAGTGCCTATCATCCTTGGAAAATTCGAGAAGTTCTCGGTCTCCTCAGGGGATGCCCCTGTCTCCCTGAACATCTCCTTTGTGGCATATGTAAAGGCTACACCGTCAACGATCTCAAGGGTATTAAGCACACTGACCAGAAGTTTGAACCTTTTTTCAGACCATGTCTCGTACATCGCCTCTGCGATTGAGGCTGGGTCTGCACCTGAATCGATCAGTGCAGCACAGACCCTCAACACCTCGGGTGTCGTATTTCTGTATCTGAATGTGCCTGTATCTATCGCTATTGCTGCATAGAGGTTCGTTGCAATATCCCCTGTTATCACCACACCGAGCCCCTTTATTAAATGATACACCATCATGCCTGTTGCAGGGGCTGACGGATCGATCCACCTTACAGCTCCAAAATCCCTCTCAGTCTCGTGGTGGTCTATCACAACCGTGGTCTGTGAGGCGTGTTCCATAAGCTGAGAAATGCCTGCCCTTTCTGGTTCATTGCAGTCAAGGAGGATCAGATTTGAGATTTGAGATTTGAGATTTGAGATTGATCTGGTAAACCTATCATGTCCGGGCAAAAATCTATAAAATTCAGGAACAGGGTCCCTATCGTAGAGCACGGTTTCCTTACCCATGGATTCAAGGGCCATTGAGAGCGCGATGGACGAGCCGAGGGCATCGCCCTCAGGATTTATATGGGTCGCTATAAAAAACCTCTTTTCACGTTTCAGCAGTGTTATAAGTACATCAGGGACATTCAAGACTTTCCTTTAAGCCCCCTTAACAGTTTCTCTATTCTGCTGCCATACTCTATGGACTCATCGACCCTGAACTCTATGGATGGTATCGATTTCATCCTGACCCTTTTTGCAACCTCTGAACGTATGAAGCTCTTCGCTGAGTTCAGTATATCAAGGGTTGTCTCCCTTTCTTCCTCTTTAAGGATGCTTATAAAGACCTTTGCCATCTTGAGGTCATCTGTTATGTCAACACCTGTAACAGTGACAAATCCGAGGCGGGGGTCCTTGACCTTCTTCATTATTATATCAGCGACCTCCTCTCTAAGGAGATCGCTCACCCTCTGTGAACGCTTGTATGGAAGCATTTATTAAACAGTCTCAAAATCGCCTGACTTACAGTTTCGCCGCCACCTTCTCTATGACATAGTTTTCGAGGACATCACCGACCTTTAGGTCATTAAAGTTCTCTATCATGAGTCCGCATTCATACCCTGCCTGGACCTCCCTCACATCCTCCTTAAATCTCTTAAGAGAGGCAATCTTACCATCATAGACGACTATGTTATCCCTGACAATCCTTATACCATCACTGGAACGGCTTATAACACCATCAAGGACATAGCAGCCTGCTATTGTGCCC
Organism: Nitrospirota bacterium; assembly: GCA_037441365.1. Lineage (GTDB taxonomy): Bacteria > Nitrospirota > Thermodesulfovibrionia > Thermodesulfovibrionales > UBA9159 > JBBISG01. The sequence goes on along the minus strand of JBBISG010000032.1, from coordinate 14,219 downwards.
AATCTCGACACCATGAAGGTCTGCCTCACCTCAGCCCTGCCCAGCACCTTTTCCTTGAGGGTTGGCTCAAGGAGCCCTTCCAGTGCCTTTTTGACATCTGCTATCGCCTCATAGATGATGTTATAGTGCCTTATATCAACGCCTTCCCTCTCTGCTACCTGATACGCCTTTGACTCCGGCCTGACATTAAAGCCGATTATAATAGCATTAGAGGCCGCGGCGAGCATAACGTCTGATTCATTGATCCCTCCCACAGAGGCATGTATCACCTTCACCTTGACCTGTGGATGGACGATCTGTTCGAATGCCTCCTTCAATGCCTCAACAGAACCCTGCACATCACCCTTTATGATGATATTGAGCTCCTTTATCTCCCCTTCCTTTATCTTTGAATAGAGGTCATCGAGGGTCAACTTTCTTGCCCTGGCCATCTCGGCAAGCCTCTGCTTCTGGAGCCGCGCAATGGCTATCTGCCTGGCCTTCTTCTCATCATCCACAATTGTAAATACATCTCCGGCAGTAGGGACATCAGAAAAACCGATGACCTCAACAGGCGTTGAGGGACCTGCCTCTGAGATGCGCCTGCCTGTATCGTCGATCAATGCCCTTACCCTTCCCACATTGGTCCCTGACAGAAAGACATCTCCGACCCTGAGGGTTCCATTCTGCACTAAAACCGTGGCCACAGGACCCCTGCCCTTATCAAGCCTTGCCTCTATTATTACCCCCTTTGCCATCCTCCTGGGGTTCGCCTTAAGCTCCATCATCTCGGCCTGCAGCAGTATCATCTCCAGAAGCTGTTCTATACCGATACGTTTTTTGGCAGAGACCTCCACAAATATGTTCTGGCCTCCCCACTCCTCAGGGATTATACTGTGCTCTGCCAACTCATTCTTGACCTTCGTCGGGTTTGCCTCGGGTTTATCTATCTTGTTTATCGCCACCACTATAGGGACATTGGCTGCCTTTGCATGGTTTATTGCCTCTACAGTCTGGGGCATAACACCGTCATCCGCTGCAACAACAAGGACCACTATGTCGGTTACCTTTGCACCGCGTGCCCTTAGGGACGTAAATGCCTCATGCCCGGGTGTGTCGAGGAAGACGATCTCCTTACCCTTCAGCGTCACCTTATAGGCACCGATATGCTGGGTTATGCCGCCAGCCTCTGTCTCTGTAACCTTTGTCTCCCTTATAGCATCCAGCAGGGATGTCTTGCCGTGATCAACATGGCCCATTATAGTTATAACAGGTGGGCGCGGTATGAGGGCAGAGGCCTCTTCCGCTATATCTTCAAAAACTGGTTCTTCCTCTGCGGCTGCAACCTCAAGCTTTACACCAAAGCTGTCAGCAACAATGAGTGCAGCATCGATATCAACAGGCTGGTTTATCGTCGGCATATAACCGAGTTCCATAAACTTTTTAATAACATCCGGGAGCTTTACGCTGATCAATTCAGCAAAATCCTTTACGGTCGTCCCCTCATGTATCTTTAATAGTTTTTTGCGCGGTGCTGTTATCTGGGGCTGTGCCTTCTCTGCCATCCTCGGGGCTGCCTTTCCCCTGCCAGCCCTTTTGAATGATTTTACCTCATGCCACTTCCGCGGCTCGATCTTTCTCACTGCCTGAAATGCCCGCTGCATCGCAGGCTTTGCCTTGAACTTCTCTACCCTCTCTGTCTCTATCTCCTTTTTAAATCTATCAGGGACCTTGAGCTCTGTCTCTTCTATAAATGCTATCGGCACATCTTCAGGCTTTTCTACTTCAAGAGGTGGAAACTCCTTCTCTACCTCGGGCACCTTCAATGCTGCAGGTGCAACAGTCTTCTCCGGCATGGCAGGAGCGACATATCCCTTTTCTAAGTCAGGCTTCTCTGCGGCTGGTGTAGCGGCCTTTGCCTTTTTTGCCGCGGCAGGAGACTCCTTGGCCCCCTTCAGTCTCTCTTTTATCTTTTCCGCGAGATCTACATCTATATTTGAAGAATGGGTCTTCCCCTCTATGCCGAGGTCCCTCAGCACGGTTAGCACGTCTTTGTTGCTGACACCTATCTCTCTGGCAAGCTCATACACCCTCATCTTTGACATCTATCTTAAACCCCCATCGATGCTAATTGAAGAATCTGAATCCCTTGAAACCTCTATCATAAAATGTTATCATAAATGCCCTATTTTATGCAAATTCTTATCAGGAGGATAGACAGATGGCAACATGCTATGTTTGCGGCAAGGGACGAGTGGTTGGAAATAATGTGAGTCATGCAAACAACAGGACAAAGAGGCAGATACTTCCCAACCTCCAGAGGATGCGTATCATCACGGAAAGCGGCACAAGGCGCGAATATGTCTGCACGAGATGTCTGAGGTCTGGTGCGGTCAGGAAGAAGGGCACCCCAAAAAGGCGGAAACTTCTGGGGGTGAAGGTGCAGTATCCATGAAGACCCCCTCTGCAGAGGCAGGCGCTGTGTGAACAATATCGGCAAGCTCATCTCACCATTTCTTGAAAGGCTTGGTATCGACAGCTCTGTCAGGCTCCAGCGGATAAGGCAGGAGTGGTCGGATATCTTTAATGAGCCCTTATCCTCTCATATGTGGCCTTCGAGTCTGAAAGATGGCGAGCTCCTTATTAATGTAGACTCGCCTGTATGGCTCCAGCAGATCAGCTTCTTCAAGGATGAGATAATCAGAAAATTAGGCCCATCTGGTGTGAAAGGTGTGCGCCTCAGGCTCGGGAAGACAGACTACAGGCAAAAGGTCACAGGTGAGAGAAGATTACCTGCAACCCTCACTGCATCAACCCTGCAGTACATAGAAGATACAGTTTCTGAGATTAATGACGAGGAGATTAAAGATAGCATCAGGAAGGCGATGGAGAAGGCCTTCTCATTTCATCCTTCTAATCAAAAGATAGGCTAAAGGCAAAAGATTTATTTGCTTTTTGCCCTTTGCCTTTTACTTTAAACTTTAGATTTATGCTGACGCTGCCTGCTTCTCGTAAATAAGTATCGGCCTTTCTTTCTTCAGAATCGTATCCTCGTTAATGAGACACTCCCTTACACTCTTCTGAGAAGGTATCTCATACATAACATCGAGCATGACTTCCTCGAGAATGGCCCTGAGCCCCCGTGCCCCTGTCTTCCGCTGTATGGCCCTCTTTGCTATTGCAGCAAGGGCACCATCTGTAAATCTGAGCCTCACATTATCGAATGACAGGAGCTTCTGATACTGTCTTATAAGGGAGTTTTTTGGCTCTGTCAGTATCCTGACCAGCGCTGGCTCATCGAGCTCATCGAGCACCGCTATAACAGGAAGCCTTCCGACAAACTCTGGTATCATTCCATACTTTATCAGGTCTTCAGGTTCGACAAGGTTCAATACATTGCCTATCTTTTTCTCTTTAGCGCTTATTACCTCTGCACCAAAACCGAGGGTCTTTTTCCCGATCCTCTGCTCCACAACACCATCAAGCCCCACAAAGGCGCCGCCGCATATGAAAAGGATGTTTGTTGTGTCTACCTGTATAAACTCCTGCTGGGGGTGCTTCCTGCCTCCCTGAGGTGGTATATTGGCCATGGTTCCCTCTACTATCTTCAGAAGGGCCTGCTGAACACCCTCACCGGATACATCTCTTGTGATGGAGGGATTCTCTGACTTTCTGCTGATCTTGTCTATCTCATCTATATACACTATCCCCCTCTGCGCCTTCTCAACGTCATAGTCAGATGCCTGAAGGAGTTTCAATATGATATTCTCCACATCCTCTCCAACATATCCTGCCTCTGTGAGTGTGGTTGCATCAGCTATGGTAAATGGCACATCGAGGAGACGTGCAAGGGTCTGGGCAAGTAGTGTCTTGCCTGTTCCTGTCGGGCCGATGAGAAGGATGTTGCTCTTCTGCAACTCTATCTCCGGAGCATCAGGCCTGTATATCCTCTTGTAGTGATTGTGAACAGCAACAGAGAGTATCTTCTTGGCCTTCTCCTGACCTATTACATAATCATCAAGGAATTGGTGTATCTCCTTGGGGGCCGGAAGTTTTGGCAATGCCTCTGCTGCTGTCTCTGCATAAAGCTCCTCTGCTATGATCTCATTGCACAGCTCAACGCATTCATCACATATGTAAACCGTAGGGCCTGCAATGAGCTTCCTCACCTCATCCTGACCCTTACCGCAGAACGAGCATTTGAGTTTATTCTCATTCTTCTCTCTCCTTGCCATAGAAACCTCCGTTATTCCTTCTTCTTGATGCTTCGGATAACATCATCCACGATGCCGTACTCCTTGGCCTCGGCCCCTGACATGAAGAAGTCCCTATCCGTATCAGCCTGTATCTTTTCTATGGGCTGGCCTGTGTGATATGCGAGTATATGGTTAAGGGTATCCTTTACCTTGAGTATCTCCCTCGCATGGATCTCGATGTCCGTTGCCTGACCCTGAAAGCCTCCCATGGGCTGGTGTATCATTATCCTCGAATGAGGAAGGGCAAATCTCTTCCCCCTGGTTCCTGCTGCCAGCAGCAGGGCCCCCATGCTTGCTGCCTGCCCGATACAGTAAGTTGCGATATCGGATTTTATATACTGCATGGTATCATATATGGCAAGCCCTGAAGATACAATACCGCCAGGTGTATTTATGTAAAGGTGTATGTCCTTATCAGGGTCATCCGTCTGTAAGAAGAGGAGCTGTGCTATGACCGTATTTGCAACATTGTCGTCTATAGCAGTTCCTATAAAGATTATCCTGTCCTTTAAGAGCCTTGAATATATATCATAGGCCCTTTCAGAGCGTCCTGTCTGCTCTATAACAATCGGTATCAAACTCAAGCTAATCTCCTTTCTCTATCTCTGCCTTTGATAAGATAAGGTCAAGGACCCTATCTTCGAATATGACACTCTTTAGACCATTAAGGGAGCCGTCCCTCGAAATGTAAAACTTCATCAGGCTTTCGGGCGAAACATTAAGTCTACGGGAAATGTCGATTATCGCGTTTTTGACATCATCGTCGTTTATGGATACACCCTCCTTTTCACCGATCGCCTCGATAAGCAGTGATGCCTTAACATTTCTGATGGCAGCAGGTCTCATCTGCTGCCTGAGCGTTTCGGCATCCTCCACCTGCTCGCTGTCCGTCATCGCCCTTGAGACAAGCATATCGACCTCGGTCTCGACAAGGGATTCGGGCAGATCGAACTCATGGGACTCCACAAGCCTCTTTATGATCTCTGCCTTCTGTATCTTCGTCACCTCGTTCTTCTTCGCCTTAAGGATATTTTCGCTGATCCGTCTTCTCAGCTCAGCAAGGTTCTCTACTCCGAGGTCCTTCGCAAGTTCATCATCGACCTCAGGGAGATTTATCTTCTTTACATCCTTGATGACGACATCAAGATTCAGGCGTTTACCTGCAAGTCTTTCAGGCTTATAGTCCCCCGGAAACTCGGCCTCAATAGAAAACTCACTGCCTTTATTCCTTCCGATCAGCCCCTGCGAGAAACCCTCAGGAAACATGCTGCCGCCGACCTTAAACACCTGATCCTTTACCTCCACACCCTCTTCTTTCACCGAATAGTCGAGGACGACCAGGTCGTTCATCTCTACAGGGCCGTCAGACGGCTCATATGTTGCCCTCTCCTCTTGCAGCCTCCTGACAACATCGTCTATATCAGAATCATCCACAGAAACCGGTATGTCCTTTAACCTTATGTTACCATATTGGAGGTTGCCGATCTCAGGCAGGACCTCCACGGTTACCGTCATAGAGAGGGGCTGAAACCTCTTGAAATCAATACCCCCCTCAATGACAGGGTCGGTCACAGGTGTTATCTTCGCCTCTCTTACTGCATCGACAAAGGTCCGGGGGATCATCTTTTCAAGGACGTCCTCCTCAACCTTTTTCCCGAACCTCTTCTCTATCAGGCCCATCGGGGCCCTGCCAGGTCTGAAGCCGGGGATCGTCGTATTCTGCCTCACCCTCTCGAGAGAGTCTCTTATCTCCTTCTCAATCGCATCCGCAGGGATCTCTATCTTCAGGCGTTTTCTCGTTGAGCTTAAATCCTCTACAGCCTTGAGCATATAACCTCCAGTCTTTATTTACTCTAAAATAATGGCCCGACCTTTGTCAAACAAGAAAGATTCAGGGGCCAAGCACCGGTATCAGGGTAAATATAAGAAAGGCGATGATAAGTGCAATACCTGCCACAGATGCCCTGAGCCTCCCATGCCTCCCCCTGTCGATGTACGGGATGAATATGAGGAGTAAGATGGCAGAAAGCGGGACGAGTACTATCCCAACAAAGGCAGTCCTGCCGGGGAAATATCTCACAAGCTGGTAGAGCCAGAGGAAATACCATTCAGGCTTGGGCTGAAACTGCGCTGAGAAGTCTATCTGCCTCCCGATTGGCTGGGGATAAAGCAATGCAAGTGCCAGTGTTAATTCTATGGCAATAAAAATAACAAAGAGTATCTCGATAAGATAGTCTGGGTAGAAACTCTTCCCGGTATTATTTTCATTCATATTCGATAACCTCTCTCCAATACTCCAATACTACAGCACTCCATTCTCACATCCCTCCTGATATGCCCTGTTTTTTCACCATGTGAAAGTGCGCCCAGAGGATTATGGACATCATGATGGGAAGGATCAGAACATGGGCGCTGTAAAATCTGATCAATGTGGTGCCGTCGACCTCAGGCCCTCCCCTGAGGAGGTATAAAAGTCTTTCGCCTATAAAAGGAACAGTTGCGGCCATTGAAGTGCCGACCACGGTTGCCCAGTATGCCTTCTGGTCCCAGGGAAGGAGATAGCCTGTAAAGCCTGATGCCATTGCAGAGATAAGTGTAAAGACCCCCACAATCCAGTTTAACTCCCTCGGCGGCCTGTATGCGCCGCTCACAAACACCCGCAGTGCGTGAAGGATTATGAAGACTATAAGCAGATTTGCAGACCACTTGTGAGTGCTCCTCACAAGCCAGCCTAAACGCACATCCTCATTTATCCTGATTATGCTCATGTAGGCCTCTGTCTCAGATGGGACATAATATATGGACAGGAGGATCCCTGTTACTGCAGATATGGCAAACAGTGTAAAGGCAGCACCTCCAAGACAGTAGGAGTAGTTTACCCCCGGCGGAAGTGACCTCTGGAGAAACCTCCTGTGAGGCTCTTTAACCCCGAAACGGCTGTCTATCCAGTCAAATATCTTACCCATATGTTACTATATCCTCATCCCGATATAGACCTTTCCCTCCCTGATTACAATGGGCAGCCTTGTTAGCGGCCTTGGTGGAGGACCTGCAATTACATCGCCATCCATATTATATCTGCCGCCATGGCAGGGGCATAAAAACTCCCTTTTATTGCTGTCCCAGTTCACCAGGCATCCGAGATGACTGCAGACAGGGGACAGGGCAGTCAGTCCAGTCCTTGACATAACAATAAATGCCCTCGTATTTATCTTTCTGCCACCCCTTTCATAAGAAAGATTAATCCTCTTCACACCGCTTCTCGGAAGCTCGTCCTCATCAAGGACAGGAAAAAGTTCTACGGTCTTCTTTTTTATCCTGTAAGGATAGATGTAAAGGACAGGGAGGAAAAGACTCAATCCCAGCAAGAGAAAGAAGGACTTTACAACTGCTTTCAGGAAATCCCTTCTGTTCATAAAGATGGTCTCTGAACCCTTTATGGGCTTTATGCTGAAGGCGGTAGCTACTCGTTACTGTTTGCTATCTATGTGCGTTCAGTGCCTCTCTGAGCTCCTTACCAACCCTAAAATACAGAACCCTCTTGGAGGGGACATCCACACTCTCGCCTGTCTTTGGATTCCTTGCCCTTCTCGCCCTCCTCTGTTTGAGCCTGAAATTCCCGAACCCCCTGATCTCGAACTTCTCCCCCCTTGCAAGTGCCTCCTTTATGCTTTCAAACACAGTATCCACAATTATCTCTGTCTGTTTCCTCGTCAAACCCTCTGCCCGCTCTGCAACAATGTCGATAAGGGCCGATTTTGTCATAAGACCTCCTCCCTAATCATACTGAAGTGCTGGAGTGATGGAGTAATGAGATACATAACCCATTACTCCGTTATTCCATTACTCTATTACTCTGCCTTTATGGTGCCATGACATACTTTATCTTTATCGCCGGAAATAGATCTGACAGCTCCTTTGGAAACCTGCCCCTCAGGAGATCGAGTATAGAAAACCTCTCCTTTTTTGAGACCACCTCAGGCTCACCCTTTATGCCTGCAAGCCTTGCAGCCACCTTTATGGCATCCTCAAGGTTGCCCAGCTCATCCACAAGACCGACCTCGAGGGCCTGTCTCCCTGTAAACACCCTCCCATCAGCAAGCCTTCTCACATCATCGGGAAGCATCTTTCTGCCCTCAGCAACTGCCTTTATGAACTGCTCATGGACATCATCAAGGACACCCTGCAGTATCATCCTTTCCTCCTTGCCCATGCCCCTGAATATAGAAGCGATATCCTTATGCTTGCCGCTCTTTATCACCTCGGTCTTCACTCCCACTTTGTTCATAAGACCTTCGATATTTGGTATCTCCATAATAACACCTATAGAGCCAGTGAGTGTGCCTGGATTTGCAATAATCCTCGAGGCAGGGGAGGAGATATAGTATCCCCCTGAGGCAGCAACAGAGCCCATGGAGACAACAACCTTTTTCTTAGAAACAGCCTTTCTTACCTCCTCGTATATCTCCTGAGATGGTGCCACTGCACCCCCAGGACTGTCAACCCTGAGAACTATCGCCTTTACGGAGAGGTCCTTAGCATATCCCTTGATCTCGTCGATGGCATTCTTGGAATCTACTATCGGGCCCTCGATGCGGACAAGGGCGACCTTCTCGCCGATAGGAACGCCCTTCTGCAGAAGGGCCATTGCTATACCGAGTATTATCAATAGGACAAAGAGCACTGAGAGAAAAAGACAGACCCTCTTCATGCCTTCTCACCCTTGAGATTCTTCATGCTGAGACCTATCTTCCTCTCATCAACATCTATCTTTATTATCCTCGCCATAATCTCATCCCCTTCGTTTAATGGTTCCTCACCCTTCACCACCTCTGATGAATAGATAAGCCCCTCAACCTCGCCCCCGATCTCGACAAATATCCCGAAATCGCTTAGTTTCAAGACCTTACACCTAACCTCGTCTCCGAGCTTGAACCTCTCAGGTATCTCTCTGACCCATGGGTCGGGCGATAGCTGTTTTATCCCCAGGGCTATCCTCTCCTTTTCGGGCTCGAGGCTCAGGATGACAGCCTCGACCTTCTGACCCTTTCTGAGGACCTCGGATGGGTGCCTAATATGCCTTGTCCATGAAATATCAGATATATGAATGAGCCCATCCACGCCTTCAGGAAGACCGACAAAGGCTCCGAATTCCGTAATGCTTCTTATCTTGCCTGTTATCCTCTGACCGACACTATAACGCTGGGAGACAAGCTCCCACGGGCTCGGCTTTAACTGTTTTATGCTTAACGAAATCCTCCTCTCATCCTTGTCTACCTTTAAAACAACCGCCTCTATGGTCTCGCCGATAGAGAGATATTTGGATGGATGTTTCGGCCTTGGCAGCCAGTCAAGTTCTGATATATGCACAAGCCCCTCCACACCGTCCTCCAGCTCAACAAACGCACCATACTCTGCAATGCCCGCAACCTTTCCCTTGACCTTCTCACCAACAGGATACCTCTCATCCACCGACTGCCACGGGTCGGGTCTTTTCTGTTTATAACCGAGGGTCACCTTTTCCTGCTCCTCGTCATATTTAAGGACTATGACCTCGATTGTGTCACCGAGTGCAAAGAACTCTGATGGATGTGTTATCCTGCCCCATGATATATCTGAGATGTGAAGAAGGCCGTCTATGCCGCCGAGGTCAACAAATACGCCATAATCGGTGATATTCTTAACTATACCTTCGATGCGTGCCCCCTCCTTAAGCCTGGCAATGGTCTCCGCCTTTTTTGCGTGTCTCTCCTCTTCAATAGCAGCCCTTCGTGAAACAATGATGTTTGAGCGCTTGTTGTTAATCTTCAGTATCTTGAAGTTCATCGTCTTGCCTATAAGGTTATCTATGTCTTTTATTGCCCTCGTGTCCATCTGGGAGCCAGGCAGGAATGCCTTAACGCCCATTATATCAACAGACAGCCCCCCTTTGGTCTTGCCGCTGATGTATCCCTCTACCAGTCTGCCATCTTCAAAGGCAGACTCCAGCATCTCCCATGCCTTTATCTTCGATGCTTTTTCCTTTGAAAGGACCACCATGCCCTCATAATCCTGGATATCTACGACATACGCCTCAATAGCGTCTCCAATCCTGAGACTGGAGAGTTCCTCGGCAGAGAATTCTTCAGCGGGTATAAATCCCTCTGATTTATATCCGATATTGACGATCACTCCATCGTGCTTCACGCACACGACCTCGCCCTTCAGTATCGTCCCCTCTTCGATACGGTGAAAGGTCCCGGCATAGAGCTTCTCCATCTCATTGTTTCTAAGTTCCATCGCCCTGTATTCCTCCTATATCTTTAATCCTTTCGACTACATCTTTTATTATCCAATCAGGCGTAGATGCCCCTGCTGTAATCCCTACCCTCTTGATGCCCCCAAACCACGCCCTTTCAAGTTCATCGGCAGTCTCTATGTGGTAGGTTTTAACCCGCATGGATTTACAGAGGTTTGCAAGCTGTGTCGTATTTGCGCTGTTCTTACCGCCAACAACAATCACGACATCGGCCTTCCTTGCCATCTCCTCTGTCTCCCTCAATCTCAGGGCTGTTGAGTTGCATATGGTATTATAAACCTTTACCTCCTTTGATTCCCCTACAATAACACCTATCAATCTCTTAAGCGCCTCGACAGGCTGGGTTGTCTGAACCACAATGCCCACCCTTTTCTTAATACCAGAAAGTTCCTCTCCACTGTTAACAACTATAACATCCTCACCCGCATAGCTCATCAAGCCCTTGACCTCGGGATGTTCCCTGTCACCAAGGATGACGACCTGATAGCCCTCTTCCCTGAGAAGTTTAGCATAATGCTGTGCCTTTTTCACAAATGGACAGGTTGCATCAATTATATCATACCCTGCCTTTGATGCCCTTTCCATAAGATCAAGGGGCATCCCGTGCGTCCTGATTATCATTGTCCTGATGTCATCCCCCTGGATGTCATCCGTAGGGACGATTCCCTTAGCCCTCAGCCTTTCTATCACCTGTGGATTATGTATTATCGGACCAAAGGTATAAATGCCTTCCTGCTTTTTCTCTGCTATACCAAAGGCTATATCGATGGCCCTTTTCACACCGAAACAAAATCCGGCCCTCTTTGCAATTAATATCTCCATCGTCTTTAATCCTGCCTCTTGAACTTTAAATCCCTTATCGCCTCCATTACATCCCTTACTATCCTCTCCTGGAAACCCCTGCCCCCCTCTCTGCCCTTTGCCTCTATGACATCTCCAAAAACAACCCTTACCTTTGCCGGCCTTATAACCCTTGCCCCAACCGGCAATGCCCGATCAGTCCCCTCTATAAGGGCAGGAACAACCCTGGCGCCGCTCATGGCTGCAATAAGACCAACACCCCTCTTTGCATCGAGAAGACTCCCGTCAGCACTGCGACCTCCCTCAGGAAACATGACGATAAGCTCACCATTGTTCAATCTCTGGATCGCCTCCTTTATGGTCGATGGCTGTGGCCGACCCCTCTTCACCGGAAAAGAAAAAGACCTTACAAAGGCCCCTATCAGGGGTACCCTGAACAACCCCTCTTTTGCCATGTATGTAGCCTGTCTGTTCAATGCAACCCCCAATATTAGGGGATCGAGATAGCTTGCATGGTTCGATGCCACAATAACACCACCATGAGCAGGCACCTTATCAGCGCCCTTTACACCGAGCCTGAATAGTATCTTGAAGATAACCCAGAAAAATAATCTGAAAAAACAATATAAGAGATTCCTCAAGGATCGGACCTGATAACCTCCATGATTTCTTCCAGAACCTGCTGCACGCCCTTATCAGTTGTATTTATTATAATAGCATCTTCGGCCTTCATAAGTGGAGCTATGCTTCTACCCCGATCCCTCCTGTCCCTCTCCGTAACATCCCTCAGTACCTCATCCATTGTTATATCAATCCCCTTTTCCTTTAACTGAAGATACCGCCTCTTTGCCCGTTCTCTTTCAGAGGCCTCGAGATAGAATTTCTTCCAGGCATCGGGGAAAACCACTGTGGTCATATCTCTTCCCTCAGCTACGATATCACCGTGAAGGGCTGCATTGCGCTGTATCTGGAGGAGAAAGTCTCTTACCACCTTCCTGGCCGAGAAGACAGATGCATAGTGTCCTGCCTCGGGAGTCCTTATTGCCCCCGATACATCCTCCTCATAGACAGGTCTGGGATTCAGAGCCCGTGGCTCGGAGAGCCTCTTCAAAAAAACCCTTCCATCTTTAAAGGTTACAACGATGCCCTTCAATGCAGATGTTATCTCCTCGTCAGAACTATCGGGTTTTACACCTTCTCTTGTTAGGTGTATCGCTACAGCCCTGTAAAGGGCGCCAGTGTCAAGGAAGTGAAAACCCAACCTTTCAGCAAGAAGTCTCGAGACTGTGCTTTTACCAGCACCCGATGGACCGTCTATGGCAATTACCTTACCCATACCTAACGTGACTTCTTTTTCACCGATAGTAATATTTCAGTATCCACCTCATCCTGTTTTCTTTTTAATGTGGATTTGTTTTTTATCAGCTCATCGATGCCTATAAAATATGCCCTCTCTTTTCCATACTTACCGGTTGTCCTGTTCTTCCACACCTCATTGAAAGTGCAACCATCAATGGATGTGACAATATCAATGCGTACAGGCTCGTATCCTAACTGTACAATACTCCCCTCCTTACTAAAATCATCCCCCGAAAGTCCTGAATCCACAAAGCCAAAATCATTAAGGGCCTTCAGTATTTTCACGGCATTCTCTTTAGAGGCCTCAACAAATATATCCATATCTTTGGTATATCTGGGAATTGCATAGAAGGCAACGGCATAGGCACCAACAATGCAGTATCTTACACCATGTTTATTGAACAACCTTAATAACTCTTCGAAGTCCTTTTCTACCTTTTCCATGCCCCTTTAATTTATGGTATACCTCTCTTAAAAATTGCATTGTCTCTATTCTTTCCCCGGGTGTCATACTCAGATAATATTCGGTATCAAATTCTTCTGCTTCCTTAAAGGAGCCTGATTTTTTTACCCATATTTTTCCCATACAAAGAGCCCTTTATTCTATTATTGCCTCATAATTTTGTCCAGCTCCATATAAAATCCAGGAAACGATATATCCACACACTCTGGATTATTAATGATCGTTACCCCATCAGCAATCAAGGCAGCAATTGAAAAGGACATCGCTATCCTGTGGTCGCCGTAACTATCTACAGTAGCACCCTTTAAGCCTGTCTTACCTTTAATTGCTATACCGTCAGGATACTCTTCAAGTTCAACACCCATTTTTCTTAACTCTGTAGCCATTGCCTTTATCCTGTCTGATTCCTTTACCCTTAACTCCTCTGCTCCTCTTATCTCTGTAACTCCTTCAGCTTGTGATGCAAGAATGCAGAGAAGGGGGAATTCATCTATCAGGGATGGTATAATATTTTTTTCAATCTTCACAGCCTTAAGACTGCTGGCAGTCTTACAATAAATATCTGCTACCGGTTCTCCTGAAACATCTCTTATGTTTTCCAGTCTCACTTCTCCGCCCATATTTTTTATCATGTCAAGCAAACCTGTCCTTGTCGGATTTACACAGACATTTCTGATTAAGAGTTCTGAATCAGGGACTATTAATACCCCTACCAAAAAAATTGCTGATGATGAGAAATCAGACGGAATTGTTATATCAAGGGGATTTAATTTTTCATCCCCCAGCCCTTTTACTTCTATTGTCTGTTGTCTGTCTTCTGGCTTCTGTCTTCCGTCTTCTATTCTTATATCCGCCCCCATCGCCTTAAGCATCCTTTCTGTGTGGTCCCGGGACTTCTGGGGTTCTGTGATAATCGTTGTGCCGTCAGCATAAAGCCCTGCAAGGATCAGACATGATTTTACCTGTGCAGAGGCAACGGGCATCTCGTATCTTATAGCTCTGAGATCTCCGCCTTTTATTGCCATTGGCAGATACTTATCACCCTGTCTCGCAGTTATTCTTG
>JBBISG010000031.1:0-21564 GCA_037441365.1 Nitrospirota bacterium | reverse complement strand
CAAAGGGGCAGCCGTATTTTGCCTCATATTCAAGTATTTCAAGCTCGCATTCCTTCAAATATTCTTTGATTCCTGCAACAAGGAATCTTGTAGCCCCCTCTTCTGGAGAAGGACTAATCTTTCTAAAAATCTCTTTTGCCGAGGGTGAAAGAGTAAGTATTGACATATAATTAATATATTTTAAATGGATAGAAAAGTAAAGGGTAAACAGATGGGTCAGGCTTGCATATATGCGTATAGAGCCGGCGGTTGTACTGCACCCCTTTTGTCAAGACATTTTTATGCCAAAAAGTTGTAGAGGTTAAATCTCTATCTGTATTGCCTGCTTCCTCGCAGATATTGTATTCTATGGATTTCAAACCACAATATATTGTAACTTTTCAAAAGTCTTAATTTTTTTCTTGACAAGAGTGTTTTTCTTTACTATATTGGTGGTAAAAAGTGGTATAAAGTGGAGGGATTTTAAAAACAGATGCCAGCTTTCTCCGGGAAATATTATTACACTGTTGATGAGAAAGGCAGACTCATTATTCCTGCTCCTTTCAGAGAGATAATATCTTCTAATTATAGCTCAAAATTATACATAACGAATGCAGCCTTTGACAGATGCCTTCATATATACCCCTACGAAGAATGGTCAAGGCTTGAGGAAAAGATCAGAGGGCTGCCAAAGATGCTTGAGGATGTGCGTTTCTTTATGAGGCGGGTTATAGCGTCTGCCCAGGAGTGCCCTATCGATAAACAGGGCAGGATACTGATTCCTGCAGCTCACAGGGAGGATGCTGGCATAAAGGGGGATGTGGTTATAGTCGGCCAGATCGAAAAGATAGAACTATGGGACAGGGGTGAATGGGATGCTGTGGTCGATTTATCACGGATAGACCGGAAGGCTGCTGAAGAACGGCTTGCCTCATACGGTCTTTAATAGATGATAAGGCACATCCCGGTTATGGTGAGGGAGGCGCTTGAGGTGCTCGATCCAAGGCAGGGAGGCATATATGTTGATGCAACGGTCGGCCTCGGAGGCCATGCAGCAGAGATACTCAAACTGATCGGAGAAGGGGGAAGGCTTATAGGCATAGACAGGGATGATGAGGCATTGAAGATTGCAAGGGAGAGACTCGCTGATGAGAGGGTCATTCTGATGAAGGGAAGGTTTTCGATGCTGAGGGATTTATTGATCGGGGCAGGCATTGAAGGGGTTGATGGTGTCCTCTTCGATTTCGGCGTCTCTATGATGCAGTTCAAGGACATGCACAGGGGGTTCAGTTTCATCTCTGATGAGCCACTTGACATGAGGATGGACAGGTCCCAGGCATTGAAGGCGGAGGATATAGTCAATGCATATCCTGAGGATGAACTGGAGAGGATTTTCAGGGAGTATGGCGAGGAGAGGCTTTCAGCAAAGATCGCGAAGGCAATAGTGAATATCAGGAAGAAGAAGAGGATACTTACCTGTGCAGAAATGGCAGACATCGTGGCTGGCGTATATAGAAGAAGGGGAAGGTATCACCCTGCCACAAGGACATTCCAGGCCCTGAGGATAGCTGTGAATGACGAGATCAATGAGATACATAAAGGGCTCAGCTCATCGATCAGTATACTGAGGTCTGGGGGCAGGCTCTGTGCTATCTCTTATCATTCACTTGAGGACAGGGCGGTCAAGAACTTCCTTAGAAATGCAGAGAGGGAAGGTCTTTTAAGGATAATCACAAGGAAGCCTCTGAGTCCGTGCTATGAGGAGATAAGGTCTAATCCCTCAGCGAGGAGCGCCAAACTGAGGGGTGCAGAAAGGCTGTGAGGAGGTGCTGGTATGGTTTATTTAAGACATAAAAGTATGGTAGTATATCTTGTTAAACCTTTGTGTGTAGCCCTTCTGTTGTTTGGCATTTTTGGTATTATCTGGCTCAGGTCGAACCTTATCTCCCTTGAGTACACCATAAGCGAGCTCGAAAACAAGAGGATGGAGAGACTCAGGGAGGCGAAGATGCTGATGGCTGAAAGGGCCTCTATGCTCTCAATACAAAGGGTGGAGAGGACAGCGGTTAGAGACCTTGGACTGGTGTTTCCGGACAGGACAAGGGTCGTTTATGTGAAGGAGAAGGGGCCTGGCCCGCAGATGGTATCTGGCAGGTTCAGATGAGGAAGAGGGCTGTTGTACTGAACACTGTAATTGCCTTCGGTTTTTTTGTAGTTATCCTTCGTCTTGCTGAGATCATGCTGCTTGACCATGAAAGGTTTTACAAACGCGCCATGACCCAGCAGATGAAGCAGGAGGATGTCCAGGTCAGACGGGGGATAATATTCGACAGGCATGGAAGGGAGATGGCTGTTAATCTCGAGTTTGAATCCCTTTACTGCGACCCCTCAGAGATAGATTCGCCTGAAAGGATCGCCTCGGTTCTGTCTGGGGTCACAGGGAGGCCATCGAGGGCGATACTCTCAAGGCTCTCATCAGAGGGCCGTTTTTCATGGCTTGAGAGAAAACTCGACCCTGCTGTCGCAAAGAAGGTTAAGGATTTAAAACTGAAGGGACTTGGTTTTGTGGATGATGCAAAAAGGTTCTATCCAAAGGGTTCTCTGGCCTCTCATGTCCTCGGTTTTGTGGATATAGATAACAGGGGGCTTGAAGGGATCGAATTGAGATTCGACAGCCATCTGAGGGGTAGCAGCAGGAAGGTCACCTTTAACAGGGATGCAAGCGGCAGGACATTATCGCAGGGGGTTGATATGGAGTCAAAGGGCAACAACCTTGTCCTGACAATAGATGAGGGGCTGCAGTATATAGTAGAGACAGAACTTGACAGGGCAGTTGCTGAGTGGCGTGCAAGCTCGGCCACTGCCATAATGATGGACCCATTTACAGGAGAGATACTTGCTCTTGCAAACAGGCCGACCTATAATCCGAATTCACCCTCTTCAAACAGGGATTCCGACAGGAGGAATAGGGCCATAACTGATGTTTATGAGCCTGGCTCAACATTCAAAATAATCATAGGCACTGCAGCGCTTGAGGAAGGGGCTGTGACATTGAATTCGACCTTTGACTGCAGCAGGGGATATATCGAGGTTGGCGGACGCACCATACACGATTCCCATAGACATGGAGTACTGACATTCAGGGAGGTGATACAGAAGTCTTCCAATGTAGGCTCTGTTATGGTAGGTATGAAACTGGGCAGGGAAAGGATATACCGATATGCAAAGGCCTTCGGCTTTGGCGAAAAGACAGGCATTGACCTTCCAGGGGAGGTTCCTGGCTGGGTAAGGCCGCCTGATAAGTGGTCGGGTGTTTCTATAGGGTCAATCTCTATCGGCCAGGAGGTTGCCGTGACCCCTCTTCAGGTCCTCAGGGCCTATGCTGCTATAGCGAATGGGGGTTTCCTTGTAATGCCTCATATTGCGTCGAGGGCAGTATCACCTGAGGGCAAGCTGGTCTGGTCATTTAACTCAGAGCCGAGAAGGGTTATATCCAGCAGGACAGCAGAGGTATTCAAGGATATTCTTAAGACAGTTACCGAATATGGCGGCACAGCCGAGAGTGCATCCGTTGAGGGCAATTATGTTGCGGGCAAGACAGGGACCTCCCAGGTTGTAGACCCTGATACAAGGAGGTACTCAAAGGAAAGATATGTTGCCTCATTTGTGGGGTTTGTACCAGCCGATAACCCGAGGATAGCGATGATCGTTGTCATCCACGAGCCGAAGGGTCAGATCTACGGTGGTGCTGTAGCAGCGCCTGTCTTCAGGAGGATCGCAGAGAAGGCCCTTTCATATATGGATGTGCCGAGGGAAGATACAGGCGGGAACATGCTGGTGATTGCGAGATGAAATTGAGAGAAGTCATTGCTAACTGCAGATATGAAATAGTTACAGGTAACCCCACAGGCGCACAAAATGTGAAAGACCTGTCAATGGCCCTTGATGCCGGGATAACAGGCATCGCCTATGATTCAAGAAAGGTTGTTGAAGGCAATATCTTTGTCGCCATCAGAGGCGAAAATTTTGACGGTCATGCCTTTATAAATGATGCGATAAAGAGGGGTGCAGTGGCGGTAGTGCATGACAAAGATGGTAATGGGCTGCGGGCAAAGGGTGATCGGTTAAAAGGCAGGAGCCCATTTCCGGTCTTTATTAGGGTTGGAGACAGCAGGGAGGCACTGGCATGTATATCGAATAATTTTTATGAAAGGCCCTCCGAGGACCTCTCGGTTATTGGCGTAACAGGGACTAATGGGAAGACCACCACCACATATGTCATCAAGTCGATACTCGAGGCATGGGATAAGGAGACTGGACTGATAGGCACGATAAATTATCTTGTCAAAGACAGGCTGTATCCTGCATTCCACACAACCCCTGAGTCACTGGAATTTCAGGCCCTTCTCCGTGAGATGGCCATATCAGGGTGCAGTCACGTTGTTACCGAGGTCTCATCCCATTCCCTCTCGCAGAAGAGGGTGGATTACACGAACTTCGGTATTGCTGTATTTACAAACCTTACGAGGGACCATCTCGATTTTCACAGGACAATGGAGAATTATTACAATGCAAAGAAGAGACTGTTTTCTGATCTATTGTCAGATGCAGGGATAGCTGTGATTAATTCGGATGATGAATGGGGAAGAAGGCTGATTGAGGAGATCAAGGGTGAATCAGACTGTGCATTGGTTACTTATGGAGCAGATGTGCAGGCTGATGTTATGGCGGTTGATATAGTGAATTCCTCCTCAGGGGTTTCGTTTACCCTGATGAACAGGGGTGCTTCATGCAGGGTGGACTCTCCACTGCTCGGTTCAGTAAATGTTTATAATATCCTTGCTGCATCTGCTGTTGCAGTTAGCATGGATATCCCTTATTATGCGATAAAAGAAGGCATAAGAAATATCAGGCCCATCAGGGGAAGGCTGGAGAGGATAGACGAAGGCCAGGGCTTCTTGTGCATTGTTGATTATGCCCATACACCTGATGCCCTCGAAAGGCTTATTCTGACGGCAAGGGGGTTTGTGGAGAAGAAAGAGGGCACCCTAAAAAGTCAAAGACTTTTTGGGGACCCCGGTTCAGCCAGTGCCAGACCCAGAGTTATCACTGTCTTCGGTTGTGGTGGAGACAGGGACAGGGGGAAGAGACCTCTCATGGGTGAGATAGCCTCGAGGCTGAGCGACTATGTAATAATAACCTCTGATAATCCGAGGAGCGAGGATCCCCTCAGGATAATAGAGGAGATAGAGTCGGGCATACCGGGTAAGAATTATCTCACGGTTCCTGACAGAAGAGAGGCCATAGCCATAGCAGTTGAAAGGGCTGAGGCTGGAGATATTATCCTTATAGCAGGGAAGGGGCATGAGGATTATCAGGAGATTGCAGGAACGAGATACAGATTCAGTGATGGAGATGCTGCACGAGAGGCGATCAGAAACAGGACTATGGATAGGCTTCTTTAATGCAGGGCTTATGGGAGTTTTGACAACCAGCGAGATAATAGAGGCTACAGGCGGCAGGGTAATCTACGGCAACCCGATCCATGGTGTTTTTGAGGGCGTCTCCATAGACTCAAGAACCATCAGGAAGGGTGAGCTGTTTGTTGCCCTCAAGGGTCGAAGGTTCGATGGCCACAAGTTTTTATTCGATGCCCTGCAGGTCGGCAGCGGCGCTGTGGTCAGTGTCCCCCCTGCCGGGCCTCCCAAGGGGAGGACTATAGTTTACGTAAATAATACACTCAGGGCACTGCAGGACATGGCGCATTATGTGAGGATGAAGGCAGGCATTACGGTTATAGCCGTTACAGGCACGAACGGGAAGACGACAACAAAGGAGATGATAGCAGCCATACTCGGTATAAGTCACAGGGTCATGAAGAGTTCGGGAAACCTCAACAATCATATAGGGATGCCATTAAGTCTGATGGGGATTAATGAAGGGGATGAATTTGGCGTTATGGAGATGGGTGCAAGCATAAAGGGCGATATAAGGCAGCTATGCGAGATAGCTCAGCCAGATTATGGGGTCATAACAAACGTGGGCCCCGGCCATCTTGAGGGATTTGGGAGCATCGAGGTTGTGCGGGAGACAAAGCTTGAGCTTCTGGATGCAGTTAGGACCATAGCCCTGAATGCCGATGATGATTTTCTCATGAGAGGCGTTGTTAACAGAGTAGGGAAGGATATCGTAACCTTCGGCATAGTTGAGGGGCCGACAGTATGGCAGACACATGATGTTTGGGCTATGGATGTTAATCTCAGGGAGAGATGCTCTGATTTTAAGTTATGCGTCAGAGACGGTGGATGTGTAGATGTGAGGGTTAATGTGCCCGGCAGATTCAATATATATAATGCCCTTGCAGCGGCCTCGATCTGCTCGGCACTCGGGATAGGGCTTTCTGATATAAAGACGGGTGTAGAATCCTTTTCTGGCATACCCATGAGGCTTGAGTTCAGAGAGCTCTCTGGCGCCACTGTGATAAGTGATGTTTACAATGCAAACCCTGCATCGATGGAGGAGGCTGTTAAAGAGCTTGTGAGACTGAGAAAGGGCAGGGCGATAGCGGTCCTCGGGGATATGCTTGAACTGGGCCCATACGCTGAGGAGGCCCACAGAAGGCTCGGGCGATGGATGTCAGGGCTTCCGGTAGATATATTCATTGCAGTTGGCCCGATGATGTCGAAGGCGGCAGAGGAATTTTCAGGCTGGTGTGGCCGTCAGGCGCAGGGCAGATGCGGTCTTCCACGCGTAATAGTCGCAACCGATTCATCGGAGGCGAGAAAGATACTCATAGACATGTGCAACGAGGGTGATACAGTTCTCATCAAGGGCTCAAGGGGCATGAATATGGAAGGGGTCCTCGATGGCAGCGAAACGCCTTCTGCCCATCTTACACACCGCGAGGTTAGAGATGCTTTATAGCCTTTTTTTTAGATTGCATGAGTGGGTATCTCCATTCAATATATTCAGATATATCACATTCAGGACAGCACTTGCGATAATAACCGCCATGTTAATAACCTTCTTCCTCGGCCCATTTGTCATAGAAAGGCTCAGGAAGTTGAGCTTTACACAGCAGATAAGGGATGACGGGCCTGAGACACATGCAGGCAAGACAGGGACACCGACCATGGGGGGGGTCCTTATAATAGCCTCGATATTGCTGACAACGCTCTTATGGGGCGATCTAAGAAATGCCTATATATGGATAATGCTCCTGTCTCTGACAGGGTTTGGGGTGATAGGCCTCATGGATGATTACCTCAAGATTGTCAGGAAGAATCCAAGGGGCCTGCGTGCCTGCTATAAATTTGGTTCTCAGTTATTTCTCGCCATGGTAATAGGTGTGTTCCTCTATATGAATCCAAAGGACCCGTACAGCGATGTCCTGAGCATCCCGTTCTTCAAGAGATGGCTCTTCGACCTCGGTTGGTTCTATATACCCTTTTCAATCATTGTGATCGTGGGGTCATCCAATGCAGTAAACCTTACAGACGGCATAGACGGACTTGCTATAGGGCTCGTGGGCATTGCTGTTCTTGCCAATGGTGCCCTCGTTTATATCTCAGGACATAAGGGTCTTGCCCAGTATCTCCAGGTCCTCTATCTGCCCGGCACAGGGGAGCTGACCGTCTTCTGCGGTGCAATGCTTGGTGCATCACTCGGTTTTCTCTGGTATAACGCATACCCTGCTGATGTCTTCATGGGGGATGTTGGTTCCCTAAGCCTCGGTGGTGCGCTCGGTACACTGGCAGTGATAACAAAGCATGAGATCGTCCTTGCTATAGTTGGGGGTATATTTGTCATAGAGACCGTGTCAGTGATACTCCAGGTGGCATCATTCAGGCTGACAGGGAAGAGGGTATTTAAGATGGCGCCCATTCATCACCACTTTGAATTGAAGGGATGGCCTGAACCGAAGGTGATCGTGAGGTTCTGGATAGTCGGGATAATGCTTGCCCTCCTGAGTCTTACGACCTTAAAGGTGAGGTGATTTATGAAACAGTTATGGGTTAAGGTTCGTATTTTATGTCTCGTCTCTGGTGCCACAGCTCAAAATTTACGGATTGCATTTTTATTTGTTACCTGCCATTTGATGCTTGCTACTTTAGTCCATGCCGATGAGATCAGCTCAAAGGCTGCCATTGTGATGGAGGCATCTACAGGGCGGGTCCTGTATGGGAAGAATCCAAATCTCAGGCTGCCCCCTGCTAGCACAACTAAACTTATGACAGCAATGGTGGTTCTTGACAGGCTCGATATTAATGATACTGTTACAATAAGCGAAAGGGCGTCGAATGTCTCTCCGGTAAAGGCGAATTTCAAGGCAGGCGAAAAGGTCACCGTAGAGACACTCCTTTATGCTGCACTTATAAAATCTGCAAATGATGCAGCCCTTGCCCTTGCAGAGGCAGTTGCTGGCTCTGAGGAGAGGTTTGCTGGTCTGATGAACCAGAAGGTCCTCGCCCTCGGCCTTTCCGACACGAGGTTTATCAATTCTACAGGACTGCCAGGGGAGGGGCAGTACACTACTGCTTATGATCTTGCAAGGATGATGCGTCATGCACTCAGGTATCCACTTATAAGAGAGGTCATTAATACAAGGGCAAGCCGTGTAACAACAGAGGACGGCAGAAGTATATTTCTTAAGAATAGCAATAAACTTCTGTGGGCAGATGACTCTGTCCTTGGCGGCAAGACGGGGTACACAAGAAAGGCAGGGCACTGCCTTGTATGTGTTGGTGAGCACGACAGGGAGATGGTCATAGTTGCACTGCTGGGTTCGCCAAGCAGAGACAGATTGTGGAAGGAATCGGAAGACCTGTTAGAGAAAGGCTCTGCAATAATAGATGGCAGGGAGAACCCCGTCCTCTATTTTACGAGGGCTGATTATACGTCAGCCATCAAGGAGGCCTCCTATAAGGCGGGCAATTCAATTGGAAAGAGGTCATCTAAGAAGACGATGATAAAGAAGTCTGGGTCCCAAAAAAATCGTAAGATTTTTGGGGGTGAAGGTAAGAAGGTTAAAGGGTCTAAGAATAAATTACACGTTAAGTCAAAGAGGGCTAAATCACAGAGCTATGTCAGAGAGGATAATAGTCCAGTCAATAAAAGGGGTATGGTGGGGACGAGAGGTGAAGGGAATAAAGGGTAAAAACATACTGATCTTTGGTCTCGGAAGGAGCGGTGCTGGCGCAGCAAACCTTCTGTCAAGGTATGGGGCAGAGGTAACTGTGACGGATAAGAAAACAGGGGACGAACTCAAGAACTATATGGATATGCTCTCACCGTCTGTCAGACTCTGCCTTGGAGGGCATCCCTCCTCGCTAAACGGGACTGATTTGATAGTTATAAGCCCTGGAGTCCCATCTGATATTGAACCAGTCCTTAAGGCCAGACAGATGGGGATAAAGGTGATCGGAGAACTCGAACTTGCATACCAGATAGTGGCCAGCGGCGGGGCCGGGGTGCCCTCAACCTTCCTTGCAGTTACAGGGACCAATGGGAAATCCACAACAACAACCCTCCTTGATCTTATGCTCAGGCGAGCCGGTTTCAGAACGGTGCTGGGCGGCAACATAGGGAATGCATTAACAGAGGAAATCCACAAAACAATTGTCGGGGGGCAGGCCATCGATTGTGTGGTTACTGAGGTATCAAGCTTCCAGCTCGAATCTATAGAGGAGTTTAAACCACGGGTGGCCGCAATACTCAATATAACGCCTGATCACATGGACAGGTATCGTTCTATGGACGAATACAGGGAGGCAAAGGCGAAGATATTCATGAATCAGGATGAAGGCGATTTTCTTGTCCTCAATGCCGATGACCCTGAGACGATGAAGGTTATAAGTAAAGAGTTAAAGATGAAAAGTGAAAAACCAAAAATTTTTTATTTCAGTCGTACAAAAGAAGTAGAAGGTGTCTATTTTAAAGATGGGAAGGTTTACTGTAATCTTCCTGACACGTCACCCCTCACCAGTCACTCATCACTTATCATCGCCGATGAGATAAGGATAAAAGGTGTCCACAACATGGAGAATGCCATGGCCTCCGCGGCCATGGCCCTCCTTGCAGGATGCCCTGCTGATGCTGTGGTTAATGCGCTGAGGGACTTCCCGGGGCTTGAACACAGACTGGAGTTTGTCAGGGAGATAGATGGTGTAAGGTTTATAAACGATTCAAAGGGCACGAATGTTGGCGCTGTGATGAAGTCTATTGAGGGATTTTCGGAACCCATAATACTCATAGCCGGTGGAAGGGATAAGGCAGGCGATTTTACCCCCCTCATACCCTTGATAAGGGAAAAGGTAAAGGCACTCATCCTCATAGGCGAGGCATCTCTGAGGCTTCAGGAGGCATTTGGCAGGCTAACGAGAACTGTCATGGCCTCTGATATGGGAGATGCTGTGGGCATTGCACGGGAAATGGCGAATAGCGGGGATATAGTCTTGCTCTCTCCTGCCTGTGCGAGCTTTGACATGTTCAGGGATTTTGAAGACAGAGGACGGAGATTCAAGGATGCTGTGATGGGGCTGGACCGAGATGAATAACCGCTTTGATAGATATCTCCTGGTTGCCACGGCTGCCCTGATTGTATCGGGCATGGTCATGATATACAGCTCGACATCCGTTATTACTCCGGTTCTTGCAAGGAGGAATGTAACCCAGTTCTTTTATTTTAAAAGGCATCTCCTTACAGTGCTCACAGGCATTGTCTTTATGATCATCGCCTCGAGACTCAGCACAGAGACCCTGAAGAGGATGTCAATACCACTGCTCATCTTTTCCTTTATTCTGCTGATCCTTGTCTTTATTCCAGGGGTAGGGATCAGCGCAGGGGGGGCAAGGCGGTGGATAAGGCTGTGGCCGTCAACCTTCCAGCCATCTGAGATGGTCAAGTTCGCAATGGTACTCTTCCTAGCCTGGTATATGTCCAGGCCGGCCTTCAGGACTGACAGCATCACCTCTCTGGCGATACCGGTTGCCGTTATGGGCCTTTTTCTGTTGTTTTTCTTAAGACAGCCAGATTTCGGTGCTGCCATGAGCCTCGGTCTTCTTGCTATTGCCATGCTTGTCCTCTCTGGTCTCAGGATGCGATATATCATGCTTTTAGTGGTAATGATTGTCCCGGTTTTAGTGAAACTCCTCATGGAGCCTTACAGGTTCAGGAGGATACTCTCCTTTCTTAACCCATGGAAAGACCCCCAGGGGGGAGGGTTTCAGATCATCCAGTCCCTCATAGCCCTCGGCAGTGGAGGCATGAAGGGCATTGGATTAGGGGAGAGCAAACAGAAGCTTTCCTTCCTGCCCGAATCCCATACAGATTTTATCTTCTCCCTGATAGGGGAAGAGCTTGGTTTCATAGGCGCATCCATCATCGTTTGTCTCTTTCTGTTTATCTTCATCAGGGGCGTTCTGATTGCCAGCAGGACAGGTGAGCAGTTTTCCTATTACCTTGCATCTGGTCTTTCAATGATGATAGCACTCCAGGCGCTGATAAATTTCTCTGTTACAACAGGGCTTGCCCCAACAAAAGGGCTTCCCCTCCCATTCATCAGTTATGGTGGGTCATCCCTCCTTGTTAATATGGTCGCAGTCGGCATACTGCTTAATCTCTCTAAGGGAGGTCGCAGGAGGGAGACTGGTGACAGGACAGGATGGCTGCTCGAAAGGAAGAAGGCCCTGTTGTCCGTTTATGGTCGAAGGGCGATCAGATGTGGGGAGTCTGCAGGGCAGGAGACGAAGGATAATGGTGGTGAGGGATAATGAGGATAGTCATTGCTGGCGGAGGCACGGGGGGTCACATCTTCCCTGGCATTGCCATAGCAGAGGAGATACGGGACAGGGATGGCTCGGCAGAGATTATATTTGTCGGG
Organism: Nitrospirota bacterium; assembly: GCA_037441365.1. Taxonomy (GTDB): domain Bacteria; phylum Nitrospirota; class Thermodesulfovibrionia; order Thermodesulfovibrionales; family UBA9159; genus JBBISG01. Next base: position 9,703 of record JBBISG010000031.1, on the reverse strand, counting down.
ACTGAACATGGCATCGAGGCATCGGTCATCCCGACAGAGGGTTATCCCATCAAATATCTCAGGGCAGAGGGCCTTGTTGGAAGGTCATTGGTGGAAAAATTAAGGGGAGGTGTAAAGACATTTCTCTCGGTATACGACTCTTACAGGTTATTGAAGGAGCTGAGACCTGATGTATTGATCGGTGTGGGTGGTTATGCATCCTTTGGACCTGTATTTGCAGGGAGCTTGATGTCAATACCGTCAGTTATAGTTGAACAGAACTCGGTGCCGGGCCTTGCCAACAGGGCCCTCAGCAGGATTGCCGATATTGTCTGTGTGACCTATCATGAGAGCATCTCCTTTTTCCCGAGAAGTAAGACCTATATAACAGGGAATCCCATAAGGAAGAGGATCCTGTCGGGCAGCAGAGGAAGGGCATATGAGATCTTCAGCCTCGAAAGGGGTAAATTCACCGTATTTGTCTTCGGAGGGAGTTCAGGTGCAAGGGCAATAAACAACGCAGTGCGCAGCTCCTTCAGTTATATCATGGACATCAGAGATGACATACAGTTCCTTCATCAGACAGGTAGAGACGATTATGAGGGAATTAGAGAGGCATACAGAAAGTGGGGATTCAGGGCTACAGTGGCTGCCTTTATACACCAGATGCCAGAGGCCTATGCTGTGGCAGACCTCGTTGTATCGAGGGCAGGTGCCACGACCCTCGCTGAGTTAACCGCTGTGGGCAAACCGGCTATACTCATTCCCTATCCATATGCAGCAGGCCGTCATCAGGAGCTGAATGCCAGGAGGCTCTCGGAGATGGGTGCTGCCCGCGTCATTCTCGACCATGAGCTTAACGGCGAATCCCTCGCAAGGAATATAAGGTGGCTTTATGAAAACTCCGGCATGCGGTCTGAGATGGAGAGGTTGAGCAGGTCCTTTGGAAGGCCTGATGCAGCGCAGAGGGTTGTTGATATTGTGATGAATCTGATAAAAGGGGGGATCAAAAGGTAAAGTGGCAGGGATGTTTGAGCGTTACAGGGTGATCCACTTTGTGGGCATCGGCGGCATCGGAATGAGCGGGATTGCTGAGGTCCTCCATAATCTCGGATATGAGGTGACAGGCTCTGATGTAAAGGAGTCTGATACTATCTCGAGACTCAGGGGCCTCGGTATAAGGGTGTTTATAGGGCACAGGCCTGAAAATATAGATAATGCCCATGTGGTGGTTGTATCCTCTGCTGTCTCGAAGGAGAACCCAGAGGTGGCTACAGCCATGGAAAGGTCTATCCCTGTGATACCGAGGGCAGAGATGCTCGCTGAGCTCGGCAGATTAAAGTACGGGATACTTGTTGCTGGCGCACATGGCAAGACAACTACTACATCCCTGATTGCAGCCATACTCTCCTATGGAGGCATTGACCCTACTGTTGTAATCGGGGGGAGGCTCAGGGCAACAGGCAGCAATGCGAGGCTCGGCCAGGGGGAGTTTATCGTCGCCGAGGCTGATGAAAGTGATGGCTCTTTCCTGAAACTCTCTCCGACCATAGCTGTAGTGACGAACATCGACAGGGAGCATATGGATTTCTTCAGGAGCATGGAATCCCTGAAGGGGGCCTTTGTCTCCTTTATAAACAAGGTTCCCTTTTATGGCCTTGCTGTGCTCTGCATAGAGAATCCCTATGTCAGGGAGATACTGCCTCTGATACACAGGAAATATATCACTTACGGTTTTTCAGGGGATGCAGACATCAGGGCATCCAACATCAGGGGAGAGTTTCTGGCAAGCAGCTTTGATGTGATTTATAAGGGGCATGATATTGGTAGTTTTTATATCCCGCTGCCTGGCATCCATAATGTCCTTAACAGTCTTGCCGGCATTGCTGTTGGCCTGGAGCTCCGGATGGATGCCGGGAGGATCAAGGAGGCATTGAAGGGCTTCAGCGGTATACAGAGGAGATTTGAGTTTAAGGGAGAGGCGCGGGGAATCAAGGTCTTTGATGACTACGGCCATCACCCTGCAGAGATTAGGGCTACACTCAGGGCTGCAAAAGAGGCACTTGAGCGGCTGCAGAGTAAGGGGAGGTTAATAGTCCTTTTTCAGCCGCATAGATATTCGAGGACGAGGGACCTTCTGCGTGAATTCTCTACCTCCTTTGCAGATGCCGATATCCTCTATCTTACTGACATCTATCCTGCTGGTGAAAGGCCTATAGACGGTCTGAGCTCTGAGACTATCGCCAGTGCCATAAGAGGTGAAGGGCATGGTGATGTGACTTACATCTCTGAGCGGGATGTCCTTGTGGATGACATCCTGCGTAGAATGGGTCCAGGGGATATGTTTTTCACGCTTGGTGCTGGGGACATCTGGAGGGCAGGGGAGGAGATATTGAAGAAGATCCAGAATGGAGGCTGAAGGGTTAAGAATGAGGGATGTAAGAGATATAATTGTCGGCGGCACCTTCAAGGGGAAGGCGGCCTTTGATGAGCCCATGAAAGGCCACACCACCCTGAGGATTGGCGGCCCTGCCGACATTTATGCAGTCCCTGATGATGTGATCTCCTTGAGGGGTCTTCTGCTAACATTGAATGACAGAGGCATTGCTGTGACTCCTGTCGGGGGTGGGAGCAATCTGCTTGTTGCAGATGAGGGTATCGAGGGCGCTGTTGTTTCGGTAAGCAGGCTTAACCGCATCGAGGTGATAAAGGATGACGACAGCGGCGTGAGGCTTTTTGTAGAGGCGGGGGTCCCCCTGCAGAGACTGATTAATCTCTCAAAGGATAGGGGCTATAAAGGTATAGAAGGTCTTGCAGGCATACCAGGGACCATCGGTGGGGCCATTAAGGGGAATGCAGGGGCATTCGGGTTTGAATTGAGTGATGTCATCGAATCGGTTGTGCTTATCGATAATGAGGGGCGGATTTCTCTGACCGGAAGAGAAGACCTGAATTTTGGTTACAGGTCATCAGGCATTCCTGATGGGACTGTTATCCTGAGTGCAAATATCAGTTTAGAAAAAGAGACCCCAAAAGATGTTGCCAGAAGGATTGATGCCTTTCTTCAGGAGAAGCTCAAAAAGCAGCCTATAGCGGAACATTCAGCAGGCTGTGTATTTAAGAATCCTGATGAGGCCCCCGCAGGCAGACTGATCGATGAGGCACGCTGCAAGGGCATGAGAAGGGGCGATATAGAGGTTAGCAGTAAGCATGCAAATTTTTTCATAAACAGAGGTAATGGAAAGGCATCTGATTTTTTAGGGCTTATGGATGAGGTGGCGGAAAGGGTTTTAAGACTATTCGGGATTGAACTGAAACCCGAGATAATGATTGTGGGCAGACATAACCGACTATGCTGACAGATAAAAAGATAGGCGTTTTGATGGGCGGCACATCTGCTGAGAGAGAGGTCTCGCTTAAGAGCGGGCATGCGGTATTCGATGCATTGAAGCGACTCAATTACAATGTTGTTGCTGTCGATGTAGGGCCTGATATCTGTGATGTCCTGAGAAGGGAGCGGTTAGAGATTGCATTTATAGCCTTACACGGCGGCCCCGGGGAGGACGGCTCTATTCAGGGCCTCCTCGAGGTGATGGGCATTACATACACAGGCTCTGGCGTCCTTGCATCTGCCCTTGCCATGGATAAGGAGGCATCAAAGAAGGTGTTTCAGTATCATGGAATCCCTGTGCCGCCCTTTGTGGTAGTAACGCGTAGCGGGTTTCGAGAGATAATGAGTGAAGGCCCATCACTTACCTCTCATCCATTGCTGAATTTTGAGATGCCGTGGGTCATAAAGCCCGCAGCAGAGGGCTCAAGCATAGGGGTCAGCATAGTGAGGGATATACAGTCTCTTGGCCCGGCCATTGATAGGGCGATGATTTTTGGAGAAAAGGTCATCATAGAGAGATACATCGAAGGCAAAGAGATACATGTTGGCATCCTTAATGATGCTGTCCTCGGTTCGGTTGAGGTAAGACCGAAGTCGGGTTTTTACAGTTATGAGGCTAAATATACGCCTGGCCTCACAGAATATATACTCCCGCCTCAGGTTCATACCGATGTTCTCAGAAGGGCAGAGGAGGTTGCCCTTTCAGCCCACAGGGCGCTGGGCTGTAAGGGTGCAACGAGGGTTGACCTTATTGTTGATAGGGATGGGAATTCCTATCTGCTTGAGGTCAATACAATCCCGGGCATGACAGAGACGAGCCTGCTTCCAAAGATTGCAGGGCTGTCAGGTTATGACTTTCAGTCCCTTGTTGAGGAGATCCTTAGGGAGGCCATTATGGCGGGGAAGGAAAAGGAAAGAAGGAGACAACTGTCGGAGCAGAGATATGCAACCTGAAAGAGGAACCAAATACAGGTCTCAGCAGGGCAGAGGCCTTCCGGGTCTGCGAATAAGGAGGGGCCGTCTCATTGCTGTTGTTTTACTCTTTGTGTTTGGGGCGGGTGCTGTCGTGGGTCTTGGGTCTTATGCCTCACGCCTCAGGATATTTCCGGTGAAGGAGGTAGTCTTTCACGGCAATAAACACCTTTCAGAGAGGGAATTAAAGACTATGTCGGGTCTGGATTCGGGCGGTGACCTCCTCGGATTGTCTGCAAAAAGGGCTGCAGAGAGGTTGTTGAAGTCTCCATGGGTCAGGGCTGTCAGCGTCAGGAAGGACTTTCCTGACAGGGTGCTGATTCGCATCCATGAGGCATTACCATTTGCTATTCTGGAGGTGAAGGGACAGGCATTCCTGGTCGATGAGATGGGCAGGCTACTCGAGAGGATGAAGGACGATTCAGTGCCATTCCTTCCTGTGATCTATGCTGACCCGATCAAGAACCGCGATAATTTTATGGAGGCCATCGGTCTTGCAGGGGCGGTAAGGGAAAACAGGGTGTTCGCTGAGAGGGGCCGTGTGGAGATTTTGGCAAACGGCAAGGGGCCTGATGATATAGCCATGGTTGTGGACGGTGTGCTTATCAAGGTCGGATATGGAGGGTATAAACAGAAACTCCGCAGACTCACCGAATTGGAAGATGAGATAAAAAGGCGGGCCATCGCAGTGGACTATATCGACCTGAGATATGCAAACAGGGTGGTGGTAAAACCGATCAGCGAGGTTATAAGGTGATGATAGGGGACCTGAAGGGGAATATCGTGGTAGGCCTCGATGTCGGAACGACAAAGGTATGTATTGCTGTCGGCAGAGAGGATGCAGGGAAGATCAGAATTATGTCTGCTGTAACCTCTCCCTCCTCTGGACTGAGGAAGGGGATTATTATTGATAGAGATCTGACAGTCAGCGCCATAAGAAGGGCATTAAAGGATGCCGAGGACAAAACCGCACTTCCTATAAGGTCTGCCTATGTTAGCATCGCCGGCAGCCATATCAGGGGGTTCTATGGTTATGGTGTGATCGGGCTTGGAGGCAGGACTGTCAGTGAGGGCGATGTGGAGAGGCTGATGAGCTCTGCCAGTGCATCCTATCTTCCTGCCCACATGGAGGTACTGCACGTGATACCTGCGGGCTTCAGGCTCGACGGCTCCAATGGTGTGGTTAATCCTATCGGTATGTCTGGTGAGAGGCTCGAGGCCTCGGTCCATATCATCACAGCCTCAGCAACATCGATTTTTGACCTTGTCGGCTGCTGTGAGGAGGCAGGTGTTGAGGTATCCGGGATAGTCCTTGAGCCCATCGCATCTGCAGAATCGGTGCTGAGGGAAGATGAAAAAGACAGGGGTGTTGCCCTTATCGATATTGGCGGCGGCACGACCGGGATTGTCGTATACAGGGATGGGGTTCTGAGGCGTACTGCTGTTGTTGCGCTTGGCGGTAATCACCTGACAAACGATATTGCCGTTGGTCTCGGTGTGTCTGCCCAGGACGCAGAGCAGATAAAAAAGACCTGTGGATGTGCACTTATGAGATTGGTTGATAAGGATGGCGAGATAGAGTTCAGGGATTGTGATACAAACGACATGAGTGGCAATGCTATCTTTGGCACTGAGAGACGGAGCTCTCCGATGAGGGTGCCTCTAAATTATCTCACAGAGATTATATGGCTTAGATGCGAGGAGCTTATGGGTCTTGCCAAGGAGGCCGTAGAAACCTGCGACCCAGAAATAGTTGTGCTGACTGGCGGGACATCTCTGCTGCGGGGCATGAAGGAGCTTGCAGAGGATGTGTTTGGCCTTCCTGTCAGAGTGGGTCTGCCTGAGGGTCTGGACAGGGGTGTGGTGGACGGCCCTGAGTATGCAGCAGGGGTAGGGCTGGTTCATTATGGTTTAAGAAAGGGCAGGGCGGTTTATCCGTTGGAAGGTGAAGACAAGATACGTGTGCACCGAGCATCCAACTGTGGAGGCAAGAGGAAAGTGCCTATTGAAACGGACAATACCTCGGCTGGGTGCCCGGCTGTATCCCCTGGTATATTAGAGCGAATGGGAGAGAGGGTGAGTAGTTTTTTAAATAAATCAATAAAAGGAGGGACATTATGTTTGAGATCGAAGATGTGAAAGGTCAGACAGCGCGGATAAAGGTGGTCGGTGTCGGAGGGGCAGGTGGTAATGCAGTAAATAATATGATCACCTACAATCTCCAGGGTGTCGAATTTATAGCGGTGAACACTGATACACAGGTCCTTGAGACATCCCTTGCGCCTGTAAAGGTCCAGATTGGAGCGGCAATAACGAGGGGCCTCGGGGCTGGTTCAAATCCTCAGATCGGCAAACAATCGGCCCTTGAAGACAGGGCTGCCATTGCAGAGGTGCTTGAGGGCGCTGACATGGTCTTTATAACAGCAGGTATGGGGGGTGGGACAGGCACCGGCGCCTCTCCTGTTATTGCCGGCATCGCAAAGGAACTGGGTGCCCTGACAGTTGCTATAGTGACGAGGCCCTTCTTTTACGAGGCAAAGACAAGGGCCATAAATGCGGAGGAGGGGATAAAGGAACTCAGAAATAATGCAGATACCCTCATTGTAATCCCTAATGACAGGATAGGTCTCGTTGTTGACAGGGGGACCCCCCTGCTCAAAGGCTTCAGTATCGCCAACGATGTCCTCAGGCAGGCGATCCAGGGGATATCAGACATAATCTTGACGCCAGGTCTGATAAATGTCGATTTTGCCGATGTAAAGACAGTGATGCAGAACACAGGCAGGGCTGTGATGGGTGTCGGCATCGGAAAGGGCGAGGGAGGGGCGATAGAGGCAGCAAAGAAGGCCATATCGAATCCCCTGCTTGAAGACTCATCCATCGAGGGTGCCAGGGGCATCCTGATCAATATCACAGGCGGTGTTAACCTCTCTCTCAGCGATGTGCAGGACGCAGCCTCCATAATATATGATTCTGCACATGATGGTGCAAATATCATATTCGGTGCTGTTATAAACCCTGATATCGAGGACGAGGTGAGGATTACTGTTATAGCAACAGGCTTTGATGAGAAGAGGGAAAAGGTGGAGTTGCCGCAGGTAAAGAAATGGGCACCTGTAAGGGAGTCAATGGTATTTAAGGGTTCAGAAAGGGTTCTTGCCAAAAACCTCAGACCGAATGTCTCATCAGATATGCCTACTGATCTGGTGCATTATGACGATCCCCTCGATGTTCCCACGTTCCTGAGAAAGGTTTCATAGGGTTACGTGTTCCAGGGCTGTATGACCCTGGGATTCCCCTCCACAGAGGGGCCTCCACTTCCCCCGGAGGCCCCACCCTCCATTCAGGGACCTCTGAATATGGTATTATATCTGGAGTAAATGACGGCCTGAGGGTGACGGAATTAGAGCGATAGTTTTTTCCGTGAACCGTGAACGGACGATGGAACACGGGAAACGGAATACTGTCGCTCCATCGCTTTATGATGAAATGAATGCAAAAAGGATTTTGGTAGTTGACGATGAGGCAGACCTTGTAGAGCTCGTCTCATACAATCTCCAGAAAGAAGGCTTTTCTGTTAGCTCGGCCTTTGACGGCGAGAAGGCCCTAACAATGGTCAGGGAGGGTAGATTTGACATCCTCATACTCGACCTTATGCTTCCAGGAATTCAGGGTATGGAGCTCTGCAGGATACTCCGCAATGACCCTAAGACAGCCTATCTGCCTATCATTATGCTCACAGCGAGGGGGGAGGAAGTAGATAAGATACTCGGCCTCGAGATGGGTGCTGATGATTATATCACGAAACCTTTTAGCCCGAGAGAGCTTATTGCGCGGGTGAGGGCAGTTTTGAGAAGGGTTGCAGAGAAACCTGTCCCCGGGAAGATACTCAGGGCGGGCGAGATCGAGATCGACATGGAGAGGTATTCCGTATCTATCAGAGGCAAACCTGTCAGGCTCAGTGCAACTGAGTTCAGACTCCTCCTGTATCTTGTAGAGAGAAAGGGTAGGGTCTTCAGCCGTGAGCAGCTTCTTGATGCGGTCTGGGGTGATGATGCATTTGTTGAGCCGAGAACGGTCGATGTGCATATAAGAAGATTGAGGGCCCAGATAGAGGAAGACCCCTCCAATCCGCTGTATATCAAGACGATGCGCGGTATAGGCTACCTCTTTGATGGTGGGAAGTGAAAAAGGTACTTCTCAGGAGGATACTCGTCTCTTACCTGGTAGTGTCGCCACTCATATTTTTTTCGCTTGAACTTTATCTCTATGATATTGAGGCCGAAACAGGCAATGTCCAGCTCAGGATACTCCTTGCCTCTCTAACATCGCTTCTCCTATCTATACTGGTGGGGATCTTCCAGGCAAGGAGGATTACAAGATCCATAGAAGAGATCACCACATTTTCGAGAGAGGTTGCCGCAGGCAATCTCGGCAGAAGGCTCTTTATAGAAGAGGGCGAAATCGGAGAGCTTGCTAAAAATATCAATAACATAACCCAGCAATTCAAAAAGAGACTTGCATACAGCGAGGAAGAAAAACATATGATGGAGGCTATACTGAGGAGCCTCTCTGATGGATTGATGTTAGTTGATGTGAAGGGGAGGATACTCATCCATAATGAAGCTGTCAATAGAATGTTTGCGGTCGAATCCGACATAGAAGGCAGGACACTTGCTGAGGTATTAAGAAACGCCGAGCTTCTGGAGATACTGAGGGAAGTGGTTGAAGGGGGGAAACCTGTATCGCGTGAGGTCATAACCGCTCATCCGAGGGATATATGCCTGATGGTTACTGCTACACCATTTTATTCACAGGGCATGGAAGAAGGCTTATCAGGGGTGGTATTTTCATTTCACGATGTTACAAGGCTGAAGCACCTTGAGGAGATGAGGAGGGATTTTGTGGCCAATGTATCCCACGAGATAAAGACACCCATTACTGCGATAAAGGGTTTTGCCGAAACGCTCCTTGAGGGTGCAATAGACGATAAAGACAACGCCCGTAAATTTCTCGAGACCATAAGGAGCCACAGCGAGAGATTGAATTCACTCGTAGGCGACCTCCTTACCCTATCGAAGATAGAGATGGGAGATGTAAGGATAGAAAAGAGCAAGGTGGATATTGAGAAGGTGGTGGATACAGTATTTACAACCCTCAGGGATAAGGCATACGCAAAAGGGTTATACCTGAGAAAATCGCTACTGCCAGAACACCCGGCTGTTTATGCCGATAAGGACAGGCTTGTGCAGATACTCCTGAATCTTGTGGATAATGGCATAAAATTTACAGAAGACGGAGGGGTGACGGTAAAGGTCGAGGATTCAGGGTTAAAAGTCCAGAGCGGGGCGGGGGAGGAGG
>JBBISG010000030.1:0-21840 GCA_037441365.1 Nitrospirota bacterium | reverse complement strand
CCAAGCTGTGAGCCTTGCTCAAGCTTTATAAGATTGTATGTAATATATGATGCAAACTGTTTCAGCATATTTCAAATCTTCACGATTTATTAATCAAATATAAATTAAATTTGATATGTTTGTCAAGGGAAAAATTAGGCAGGTCTGTGAAAAGATGATGATATTCGCTGTGACCGAGATTCAGCAGAGATTAATCGATTTGTGCAGTAGGGCCAAGAATATTAAGAAGACTTAGAACTCAATCCCATAGGCCTTTATTTTTTCCCAGAGAGTCTTTCTACTTATGCCGAGGATTTCAGCTGCCCTTGTCTTATTGCCCTTTGTAGCTTTCAAGACCTTAATAATGTACTCTTCTTCAGCCTTTGCGGCCACATCAGAAAGGGAAAGCTGCCTGCTGTCGTCAGTCTTCTTAAGAACAAAATAAGGTAAATCATCCTTCGCGATAATATCTGAAGCGGATAAGGTCACGCACCTCTCCACAATATTTTCCAGTTCCCTGACATTTCCGGGATAGTCATATTTAAGAAGAACATCTACAGCATCCCTCGAAAAACGAACATTTTTTGAAGTCTTGTTTCTGTATTTGTTTAAAAAGAAGTCGATAAGATATGGGATGTCCTCTCTTCTCTGCCTCAGAGGAGGCAGTGTAATTGGTATTACATTAAGGCGATAATAGAGGTCCTCACGGAAGCGTCCTTCTCTGACCTCTCTTTCGAGATTTCTGTTTGTTGCTGTAATCACTCTGACATCCACATTCAGCGTCTCTGTTCCACCGACCCTCTCAAATGTCCTTTCCTGTATTACCCTTAAGAGTTTTGCCTGTGCTGAAAGAGGCAGGTCTCCAATCTCATCGAGGAAGATAGTGCCACCATTGGCAAGTTCAAACCTCCCTGGCCTTCTTTTTATCGCACCGGTAAAGGCTCCCTTCTCATGTCCGAAAAGCTCGCTCTCTATGAGACCTTCAGGAAGTGCTGCACAATTAACTTTAATGAGAGGCTTATCCTTTCTACTGCTCTGGTAATGTATTGTTGTTGCTATAAGTTCCTTGCCGGTGCCGCTTTCTCCAAATATAAGGACAGTCGAATCGGATTTCGAAATCTTTTCTATCAGAGAGAAGACCTTCTTCATTTCCGGACTTTCGCCTATGATATTCGGAAAACTGTAGCATCTGTTAAGATCTTTTTTAAGCCTGATGTTTTCTTCCTTTAGCCTTTTTACATCCAGCGCCCTTTCTATAATAAGCAGAAACTCGTCTAATGAAAAGGGTTTTGTTATATAGTCAAAGGCACCTAATTTCATTGCCTCTACAGCATCCTTTATTGTGCCAAAGGCAGTCATTACTATCACCTGAGTATCGTCTGTTCTGGAAATCTCTCTGAGGATATTGATGCCATCAATATCAGGCAGCCTCACATCAGTAACTACTACACCAAAGGAATTACTTCTCAAGGCATTTAATGCCTCCTTGCCTGTCTCAAAGGATATTACATCATACCCTGCTGTTTTAAGGGCATCCTCAAGGGTAACCCTCATCAATTTTTCGTCTTCTATTAATAGAATCGTTTCTCTCATGTAGTTTGATTTATCGGAAAGACCAGTGTAAACTTGCTGCCTTTGCCTACCTCACTTTCAACAAAGATATCTCCATTGTAATTCCTGACTATTTCGTAACTCAACCACAGCCCAAGTCCTGTCCCTTCCCCAGGAGGTTTTGTTGTAAAGAAGGGGTCGAATATCTTCCCTATATTTTCCCGTGGTATGCCGCATCCTGCATCCATAATCTCTATTTTAACTTTTGAGTCCTCCGTGAAACCCCTTACTGTCAGCTCGCCTCCTGCATGCATCGCATGGATTGCGTTTATAAAAAGATTAAGGATTACCTGTTGAAAATCATGGGGATCAACGACAATACTCAGCTCATCATCTGTTTCATTGATAAATCGAATCCTGCCTTTTTTGAACCTGTATTCAACGAGGGAATAAACCTCATTTATAGCATCCTTGATATTTATATCCACTGGTCTATGTTCTCCCTTCCTCGCCATCCAGAGAAGCTTACCCACCGTGTTCTCTATCTTCTCAAGTCCTTCCCTGATAAGGCCAAGATACCTTTCTCTAAATTCAGGGTTATCCCCGTTTTGTTTCAGCATCTGGATGCAGTTAAAAAGACCTCCGAGGGGATTGTTTATCTCATGGGCAACGCCTGATGCAAGGATACCTATAGATACAAGTTTCTCTGATTGAACAAGTTTTTCGTGGGTCTTTTTGAGTTCCTCATTTGCCTGTTTTATCCTTTCTATCATACTGTTAAATCTCTCTCCAAGTATAGCCAGTTCATCGTGTCCCTTTACATCAACCTTAACATCAAGGTAATCTCCCCGGGTCTTTTCCATGGTGTTTGCAAGTTGTGTTATCGGTGTTATAAAACGCCTGCTTAGCAGGATTATAACCACAAAGCCAACTGCAAGCAAGAACATCGTAAAGATAACTATCTTCTTTACCATTGCTGCTATCTCCTGCTCCACCTTTTCAAGGGATATTGCAAATTTCAATGTTCCCCATCTCTTTTTACCAATGGAAAGGGGGACTCCAAAATCAAGTGCCTCGTGACCGTTATGATTAAATCTTTGAACAATAGTATCCTCTGCCTTCAATGCACTCGATGTCAATAGGTCAGAGTAAACCTTTCCATATTCTGTTATATTGTTGTGAGATATCACCCTGCCCTCCTCGTCTAAGATTGCTATATAAAGCAAATCCACATCCTGCCTGTTGTATATCTCCATAGTGTAGTTGTCGAGGAGACCACCTTCTTCCACAAGACCAAGCCTTTCGTATATAAGGTCGTTTATTATTGGAATAGCAAGGGTCTCTCCGAGCAGTCTTCCCTTTCTTTCAAACTCCTTATTGAGTATATCCCCTTCTCTTTTAACTGCCATATAGCCTATGATACTCATCAATAGAATGATTGCCATTGTTGTAATAACAATAAATTTAGACTGAAGGCTCAATCGTATACCTGGGGACGATGTCCTCCCTGTGAAATCCTCCCTCGATAAAATATGATTTATCGAAACAACTCTATCTCCTATACGGATCATAGCTTTATCTTTGGATGACAGCCCTTTCCGCATGTCTGTGGCACGGCATTGATCTTTGTCCGTATCTCTGCATAATCTTTATCAGATACCTCTGTAAAACCATTTTTAAGGTCGTCATCGAGCCTTCTCAATATATTCTGATGTTTGGGATTACCCGGATCTAATTCAAGAAGGGCCTTTTTAATATTCTCTCCCACAGAGAAGGGTGTCCCTGTACCTATAACAAGAGGACCTGTGGGTATAGCTACAGACTCGGCTATTATCTCAATGCCAAGTTTCATGTATTTTTTTGCCACAGAATCCCTTACTGCACCCGCATCATACTGACCTTTCAGAACTGCCTTTACAACTGAGTCGTGATAGTCAAAATTGGCATAGTTTTTGAGATCGCTCAGGTGGATCCCTGAATTTGCGAGTAGATAGCGTGGCATAAGATTCCCCGATGTGGATTTAGAAGCCGAAAATGCCACGCTTTTGCCTTTAATTTCAGAAAGGCCTTTGATCGGTAAATCTTTCCTTTTTATTATCACGCTCTTATAAGTTGCACTGCCATCTATCCCTTTTGGTTTCAGGACACAGATAGCACCGTATTTTGCACGGGCCTCAAGATATGTCAGAGGCCCGAGGAGTGCCACATCTATCTCTCCATTACCAAGGCTGTTTACTGTTTCTTCGTAATTTTTCTTTAAGACAAGCTCGTAGGTATATGGCGTCTTTTCTGAAAGGTAGTCGAGGAGAGGCTGGTATTTTTCATACATTATCCTCGGGTTATCTCTGGGGATTACTCCAAAATATACAGTCTGCTTATTTCTATCCTTTCTCGTAATCATTGAATTATCTGCAACAGCCTTCTCCATCCTCCTTATCGAATCATAGGCGCTATCTGATATCTGCACAAAATCGTCTATCATCATTGCCTCGAGGATTGCCCTGCCCCTTTTCGTTTTATGCATATTTAAAAATGCATCCCTTATCTTTTTCTTGAGATCTGGATTGATATCTCTGGTCACCACAACAGGCGGTATCCCGAATGGAGGTGACCGTTTTATAACCCTTGTCTGTTTTGCATAAGGGGAGTCTTTTTTAAGCATATACTCATAGACAAGACTTTCTACAGCAGCACCGTCTACAACCCTTTTGGCGACCAACTCTACCGATTTATTATGACTGTAACTATATAGAAATCTCTTAAAAAATCCTTCGGGTGTAAATTCCATTGTTTTTAACAGGTAGGTTGGGTAAAGTTTGCCACTGTTAGACCTCGGATCAGTAAAGGCAAAGACCTTTCCTTTCAATTCTGCAAAGGACTTAATAGGACTGTCTTTGTGGATGATTATATATGAGTGGTAGGTTGCCTTGCCGTTTACACTCGGTGCAACAAGGAGTTCGACACCAAATTTTTCCCGATTCTTAACATACGGAGCAGAACAGATAAATGCCACTTTTACTTCTCCCCTTTCGAGCAAAGAATCCATCTCTTCATAGCTCCTCCTGTGAACCATCTGGACAGGCTGTTTTATCTGCTCGCCGATGTAATCGATTATCTCCTGATAATATTTGACAGCATCAACAGGAGTAACCATGGAGGCAACGCCAATCTTTATCATCCTATCCGGTTGTGCGAAGCAAGGGTGAGAGGCGCAAAAAACCGATAGAAGGATAGCGAATAAAACTACGGCTGGCCTGAATTTCCCCATACTCACCCCTTAATTATTTTAACATAATTCCCAATTTCTCGAAAATGGGGTATAATTTTAAAATGCAGTTAAGGACTTAATAATGCAGCTTACTGAAAACGCACTACGGGTACTCAGTGCCAGGTATCTGCTGAAAGATGCCAAGGGCAATGTCATAGAGACACCCGAAGGTATGTTCAAAAGGGTTGCGTCTACCATTGCCTCTGCTGAAAAGATATATGGCAGAGACCCGGCCCCATGGGAAGACAGGTTTTATGAGCTTATGGCAGGTCTGAGGTTCCTGCCTAATTCCCCTACCCTTATGAATGCAGGCAGGGATATCGGCCAGTTAGCCGCCTGCTTTGTGCTTCCTGTTGATGACTCGATGCAGAGCATCTTCGACACCCTGAAGAATGCTGCACTTATACTGCAGAGCGGCGGTGGGACAGGCTTTTCGTTTTCGAGACTCAGACCGAGGACAGATATAGTTCGCTCAACAGGAGGTATAGCAAGCGGACCTGTCTCGTTTATGAAGATATACAACACCGCAACAGAGGTTATAAAACAAGGGGGTGCGAGGCGCGGTGCAAACATGGGCATCCTCCGCATAGACCACCCCGATATACTGGACTTCATCAGGATCAAAAGGGACGAAAGGGAGCTGACAAACTTCAACATATCTGTGGCTGTTACTGATGTCTTCATGGATGCCCTGATGAGGGATGACGAATACGACCTGATAAACCCCAGAAGCAAGGCCGTTATCGGAAGGCTGAAGGCGAAGACCGTCTTTGACGAGATCGTAACGAGTGCATGGGAGACAGGAGACCCCGGCCTTGTATTCATAGACAGAATTAACAGGTATAATCCTACGCCCCACCTTGGAGATATCGAGAGCACAAATCCATGCGGAGAGCAGCCACTGCTCCCCTATGAGGCATGCGTCCTCGGTTCTCTCAACCTATCAAGATATGTCACTGGGGATACAGGATCAGGAAGGGTCGATTATGATGCATTATCTACCGATATAAAGACCGCTGTCAGATTTCTTGATGATTCCATTGATGTAAACAAGTATCCCCTTCCAGCAATAGAGGCGATGCACAAAGGAAACAGGAAGATAGGTCTTGGTGTCATGGGATGGGCTGACATGCTGATACTGCTCGGCATTCCCTACAACAGTAAGAAGGCATTCAGGCTTGCAAGGGAGATTATGAGATTCATCAGGGATAAATCAAGGGAGGCATCTGTTGCGCTTGCAGATGAAAGGGGCGTATTCCCGAACTTTAAGGGCTCGATATACGACTCTCCTGACATGCCCCATCCAAGAAATGCAACAACCACCACAATTGCGCCAACAGGCACCCTTTCTATCATAGCGGATTGTTCGAGCGGTATAGAACCAATCTTTGCCCTTGCATATAAAAGGCTCATTCTCGACACTGAACTCTTTGAGATAAACAAGTATTTTTTAAAGATCGCACTGGACAGGGGCTTTTATACCAGAGAGATCGAGGATGAAGTTATCAAGAGAGGCACATTAAGGGGTATAAAATCTGTTCCATCCGACATAAAGCGCCTTTTCAGGACTGCCCATGAGATCCCCCCTGAAGATCACATCGAGATGCAGGCAGCATTTCAGGAATATACAGACAATGCTGTGTCAAAGACCATAAACATGCCTCACCGCGCAAAGAAAGAGGATGTTTACAGGGCATTCCTGCTTGCCTACGAAAAGGGCCTGAAGGGTATAACAATATTCAGATACGGGACAGCAAAAAGGGGGACCCTCGTAAGGTTCACAGAGTCAGACTGATTATCTGACAGAGCAAGCCATCCGCAAGGTGTTCATTCAGAATCCATCGTACAGAGCATCGCTCATTTTCCCCGCGTGCATGGTTGGCAGGACAGAGAGCCGCTACTATGCTGGGCTATTTTATCCTGTATTCATGTTAAAATTCCATATGGAATATTTTGATGTGGTCTTTCCTTTAAATATCGGACCCCTTACCTACAGAAGACCATTGGCATACAACGGTCCTATCAGGCCAGGCATGCTTGTCAGGGCAGAGATAAAGAGAAGCATAAGGCACGGTATTGTTATCGGAAGGGCATCTCATCAATATGAGGCAGCACTAAAGACAGTGCTTGGTGTTTCCTTCGATGAACCTATCATCAGTCTGTCGATGTTGAGCCTTCTCAGATGGATGGCAGGATACTATCTCGTTACAGAAGGGCTTGCCCTGAAAAGCATGTTTCCAGTGGAGGTATTTGAAAAGACAGGCATGAAAGGGAACCGTAAAACACATGATAGGTTGCAGCCAGGGATTAATAGCAGGCCAATCAGCGGCTATACCGATGCAGATCTCAGGGCATCACATGAAATTGCATCCACAATCAGAGAATCAATAAATAAAGGCGGGTATCGCACCTATCTGCTTCATGCACCCTCTGCTGATTATGAGATCTCGTATCTCCTCGATATCCTGAATGTGGTCAGAAATGCCATAATCCTCGTTCCTGAGATGAGCCACATGGAGCAGTTGTCACCCATTATGCAAGGAATCCTCGGTGAAAGGCTGGCCGTCCTTCATGGAAGGCTGTCAAAGGCCAGAAAGAGAGACACCTTGCACCGAATAATCTCAGGCGACTCTGATATCGTCCTTGGAACAAGACCTGCTGTTTTTGCACCGCTTAAATCCGTATTTCTCATATGGGTATTGCAGGAACACAACAGGTCGTATAAAAACCTTGAGGGTCTTAGATACAATGGAAGGGACGTTGCAGTGAAGAGGGGCTATCTCGATAGGGCTACTGTTGTCCTTTCCTCAACAACACCATCGGTAGAATCGTTCTATAACACCCTGAATGCCAAATACATTATGTTGAAATCTGACGCATCAGTAAAGCGACCGAGGGTCGAGGTCATAAACATGAAGACCACAAAAAGGATAGCCCCTTATCTCTCTAAGAGAGCTGTTGATGCAGCATCATGCATAAAAGAGGGAGAGGGAGCCATCTTTCTCATCAACAGAAAGGGTTATTCCATGATCCAGTGTAAGGAGTGTGATTACATCGAGGCATGTCCTGAATGCAGCGTTCCCCTCATCTATTATAAGGACAGACGGATCATGAAATGCCATTACTGCGGCTATGAGTCCGACATGAGTGATACATGCAGAAGGTGTGGTGGTTGCAGGCTTGAGACGATCGGGGCCGGCACGCAGCGGATAGCATCAGACATCAAGAGGTACCTTGACGTAGAGCCACTCAGACTGGATCGGGACGTGTTAAGGAGCGATTCGCAGCTAAGGGCCTTGACCGATACCATCAGAGAGGATAGGGTCATTGTTGGGACAAAGATCATCACAGGAAGACTACCCCGTAAGGGGGCATTTAAGCTGTGCACCTTCCTTAATCCTGACATAAATCTTAATATACCTGATTTCAGGTCTGGAGAACTTCTCTTTCAAGAACTGTTTAATTTATCTGAATATGTGAGACCTGACGGCCTCCTTATTATACAGACAGGAATGCCCGATAACTATGTCTTCAAGTCCATCAGAAAATACAGCCACACTGACTTCTACAGGGAAGAACTAAGGAGGAGAAAGGCCCTCTTCTATCCACCATTTTCGCACATTATACTCGCAATAATAACATCAAAGGCGGATATGAGCAGAGATCTGGCAGATGCCCTATCAGGTACTGCCGATAAGATCGAGGTTATCGGCCCTGTCAGGGACGTTAGAAGGGGAATCAATACATGGAAGATATTATTAAAATCCCAGTCAAAGGTAAGGCTTCATGCTTATGCACAAGGCCTCATTAAAGACCTTGGAGACAGAAAAGGATTAAGGATAATGGTTGATGTGGACCCTATATTAATTTAGGATATTTCCCTTTCATCAGGACCTCTTTAGCCAGTTTGATATCGCTCATTATATTTTCGCGAAGGGAATCGATATCAGGGAATACCCTTTCATCCCTTAAGCGGTCGATAAAGTATATCCTGAGGCTTCTGCCGAGAAGATCGCCTGAAAAATCGAATATGTGAACCTCGTAGCTCATCTGACCTGTGCCGAATGTGGGGTTCATGCCTATGTTTGCAACGCCGTCCAGCATAGCCCCCTCAAGCCCTACCTTGACTGCATAAACACCTTCCTTCGGCACAATCTCCTCAGGAGTCATTATATTAGCTGTAGGGACATCGAGCAATCTTCTCCCCCTGCCTGCACCCCTGATCACCCTTCCCTCAACCATATAAGGCCTTCCAAGGAGCCGTGATGCATCGCGTACCCTTCCTGCGCCGATAAGGTTTCTGATCCTGCTGCTGCTGACAACATCGCCTAACAACCGTGCATTCCTGATCACCCTCACCTTAAACCCATATTTTTTGCCCCTTCTCCGTAGAAGCTCAGTAGTCCCACTTTTTCCCCTGCCAAAGGCATAGTTATGCCCGACAATAACCTCTCTTGCCGTGACCCTGTTCACAATCACATCCTTTATAAAGTCATCAGGCATCATATTCGCAAACTCCTTGTCGAAGTTTATACAGAGGAGCACATCTATGCCGTAAAATTCCATGAGCCTTGCCTTTTCATCGAAGGGTGTTAATACCCCCACACCCCCCTCCGGTGAAAGCACCTGCATTGGATGTGGTTCAAAGGTTATTGCCATGGCGGTGCCCCTCAATGCCTTCGACCTCTCAACCACATTCCTGAATATCTTCTGATGTCCTATGTGCACACCATCAAAATTACCTATGGTGAGGATAACATCCTTATATCTTTCCTTCAGGGCGGCAAGCCCTCTGATAATAATCATGCCCTAATCCTCTAACTCCTCCAGCAGTCTTTCATAAACATCCTTCACCTGCGCCCTTGTATCATCCATTGTCCCACTGTTATCGATTGTGTAGTTAGACCTCCTCATCTTTTCCTCGATAGGCATCTGAACATCCAGCCGCATTGTGGCATCATCCCTGCTGATGCCCGCCTCTTCAAGGCGTCTCAGGGCTATATCCTCCCTGGCATAGACAGTTACAATCCTGTGAAAGCTGTCGGCATATCCCCTTTCGAATATAAGCGGGATCTCAACGATAATAATCTTATCTCTTATATTCTTTTCTCTCAGGCCGTCCAGAAAATCCCGGATTCTTTCTAAAACAAGGGGATGGAGGATATCCTCAATAGCATCCCTGAGCAGCTTATCTTTAAATATAACGGATGCAACCCTTGCCCTGTCGAGCCTTCCATCCGTTGAGAACACGCCTTCTCCAAGAACCATTTTGATCTTACCCAGAACAGACTCATCATTAAGAAGCATGTCCACTATCCTGTCGGCATCGAGGGTGACCGCACCGCACTCCCTGAACATCCCAAGGACAGTGCTCTTCCCCATCCCATAGTTTCCTGTAAGGCCAACAATAAGCACAGATTTATTATACATCATAATTTGACCTCGGCATAAAAAATAAGTTATATTATCAAAAATCATATGAGGAGGTTTAAGTTATGCCTATATATGAATACGAGTGTTCGATATGCGGCAAACAGCATGAGGTCATACAGAGGTACAACGATATGCCCCTCATTGAATGCCCTGATTGCGGAGGGCATATGAAAAAACTCATTTCACACACATCCTTTGTCCTGAAAGGCACGGGATGGTATGTGACCGATTACGCATCAAGGGAAAGGAAGAAGGCCATGGAGGCCGACAAAGGCAATGGCTCTAAGAAAGAGACCAGATCAGAAGTCAATCCCGATACTGCTAAGACATAGTGAATAAAATCCACATCCACATCCCCTACCATATGGTAGGGGATTACCTTACCTTCGTAAAAGACAGGAGACTGGACCTCGAGATATACTTTCCATCCTCATCTCTCGATGCAATGAGATCAGGAGAGATCAAGGAACTCAGGGACAAACTTAATTATAATCCATCCCTGTCCATTCACGCCCCTTTTATGGACCTTTCACCTGGCGCTGTTGATTCAAAGGTCAGAGCCGTAACAATGGAGCGTTTCTCTCGCATACTGGACATTGCAGAAGCCCTCTCACCAAGCGTTATTGTCTTTCATTCAGGATATGAGAAATGGAGGTTTGCCCACAGGGTGGATATATGGCTTGAGGGAAGCCTCAGAACCTGGGAACCCCTCATAAAAAGGGCAGCGAGGATGGGCGCCAGGATCGCCATCGAAAATATATTCGAGGACGAACCTTCCAACCTCCATGCCTTGATGAAGGAGCTTTATTCTGAGAACTTCGGGATATGTTTTGATACAGGACACTGTAATCTCTTCACAAGGGTTCCACTCACTGAATGGCTCGAATGCCTCAGACAATACATTTTTGAACTCCATCTCCACGACAATGACAGGACCTTTGATTCCCACCTTCCCATCGGTGACGGCACCTTCGACTTCAAACTGTTATTGTCTGCCCTGAAGGGGAGAGACTGTCTCTATACAATAGAGGCCCATACACCAGAAAGGGTCTTGAAGAGCATCGAGAGGCTCAAGGAATATACCTGACACAGCAGAAGGCAAATTGTCTCTAATCCTTAATTTACGACTTCCCTTCCTGATTCCTTAATGTAAATCCCCTTAATATCGGCATACCATCTCCTTTATATTGAATCATCACTTTATGCGATTCTCCCATACCCTGTGGTAAAATCAAGCCTTTAATCTTTGCGATTTCAAAGAAATCAGGGGAATCGCCGTAAATCTCATTAATAACCTCATCAATTCCAAGAGAGACAAGATAAGTTCCCTGCGGACAAAATCCGATAGTCTTCAATCCCAATTCATCTCCCCATTTTTTCAATGATGAAAAATTTACATGGGCTGTCAGATCCTGCTCGCCAATGTTCTGATAAGGGTTCTCGTTTATTTGGTGCTGATGGTAACAAAGAAGGGTTCCCCTGTTTCTGTCTTCGCTATAATAATCCTCTGCAGGATAGCCATAATCAATAGTTAAAACAAAGCCTTTAAAAAGTTTATTGCTGACCTCTTTAAGCCAGCTTTTAATTTTAAGGTTCGCTTCTGTTCTGAACCCCTTAGGCAATTCAATGCCAAATTCTCTGAAATATTCCTCGACTTCTCTGGTGCATGGCATCTTTATCTCTACAAAGTCATCTCCATTCAGGGACACATAAATTTCTTTAATTTCGTTATCCATTTCCACCAACCTTACCGGGAAGGCATCCAGAAGCTCATTGGACAAAAAACAGCCTGTAACGGATTCCAATTCATTCAGATTAGAAATCCAGTTAACCTTATCCATAAATTCTGAAAGCAACTCCTGCTGTTTTGTCTTTACTGCTAAATTCAACTCAACAATGGTATATTTGAGATGTTCAAAAATATCCTTTTGTCTTTTATCATTGCTTTTTGAGCCACTTAAGTATTCCAGCATGTCCTTTGCAAGATAGCCCATTCCTGCACCCATTTCAACGACATGAAATATTTCAGGCCTCCCGATTAACTCCCACATTTCCATCATCTGTTTGCCTATCATTGCACCGAATATGGGATGTAGATGCGGGCTTGTGTAGAAATCACCTGTCCTGCCTATCTTTGTGGAATCCTTCGTGTAATAGCCGAGGCCTGGATAATAAAGGGTCATTTCCATAAATGTCTCAAAATTTATGGGACCTTCTGATCTGATTCTTTCTATGATTTTTTGCTTGAGGGAAGACACTACTTTATTTCAAGCATTCTGTCAAGTGCCCTTTTGGCTGGAATCCTTATATCTTCTGGGACCTTAATGACATAGGTCATCTCTTTAAGTGCCCTTAAGACACTCTTTAATGTCGTCTTCTTCATGTTCGGACAGACCATGTCCCTTCTCAGGGGATAGAAGATCTTCTCAGGATTCTCTTTTTTCAGTCTATGTATAAGACCTGTCTCTGTTCCAACGATAAATTCCCCTGCATCCGATGATTTCGCAAATCTTAACATCCCTGATGTGCTTGTCACGACATCTGCAAGTTCAAGAACTTCGAGTCTGCACTCAGGATGCGCCATTAATAGCGCATCAGGATACTCCCTTCTTACATTATAGACATCTTCCTTCGTAACCCTGTCGTGGACGTGGCAGAAGCCATCCCATGAGATAATCCTCTTGGCTGTATTTTTCTGTGCCCAGGCAGAGAGATTCCTGTCGGGGATACAGATCACCTTCTCCTCAGGGAGTGACTCAACGACCCTTACAACATTCGCAGAGGTGCAGCATATATCGCTTTCTGCCTTTACATCGGCAGTGGTATTCACATAGGCAACGACAGGCACATCAGGATGCATATGCTTTATATCCATAAGGGTGAATTCGTGGGGAAAGACAAATGTTGGCTGAATCTCATACCCCGGGAATGTCTTCCATACCTTTCTCGGAGAGCCGACAGTTATCATATCTGCCATCGGGCATACTGCATCGAGCTCGGGCAGAAGAACAATCTTATCAGGGGAGAGGATAGATGCGCTCTCGGCCATGAAATTTACACCGCAGAATACTATGACATCGCACTGTATATTTGCCGCTGTCCTTGAAAGTTCAAGGGAGTCTCCAACAAAATCAGCTATGTCCTGCACCTCGGCACGCTGATAATTATGGGAGAGGATCAGGGCCCGTCTTTCATCTTTTAGTCTTAGAATATCTTCATGGAGGGCTGTCCCGACAGACATCTAATACCTGTGATATTTCTTATATAAGGGGGAATTTGTGAACAGGACAGAGCCGTCCTCGTTTAATACCCTATATATTGGCTCAGGCCTTTCTCTTACAGACAGGTTAGGCGAGACAGGATTGTATGTCTTCCCGTTATAAATGGAAAGCACTTTTTTCACATAATGTTTTGTTTCCGAGATTGGAGGCACCGAGCCTGACCTCTCTACGGCCTTTGGCCCTGCATTATATGCTGCAAGGGCAAGGACAAGGTCTCCATTGAATCTCTCAATGAGGGACTTCAGGTATCTCGTCCCTCCGTCTATGTTGTCTTCAGGGTCGAAGGGGTTTCCAACCCTGAGCTCACTGGCTGTGGTGGGCATAAGCTGCATAAGACCCATCGCACCCTTCCTTGATATTGCATAGGGATTGCCGTTTGATTCTGCCTTTATGACTGCATGAACAAGGGAGGGGTCTATCTCATACTTGTTTGCCTTCTCCTTTACAATACTGTAAAAACCCTTCTGTTCCGATGTGCCGGCTGTATCCTTCTGTGCGACAGGGGTCCTTATTATCCTTTCTGCCCTTTTATCCACGGGGACATCTGTGTAACAGACAACGCCGTTTTCATCCACATACCTGTAGACATCGGCCTCAGAAGCCGCAATACTCAATACAACCACCAAAAATACCCTCAGGATAAGCGACATAGCAAATATTATCATTTAAAATAGCTCCTGTCAAGCATTCGAATTGCCTCATCAAAAATCTTTACGAAACTAATCATTGCCTCATTTAAAAATCTTTATGAATGAGGGGGGTAGTCAGGTATGGGATGGTCTAGCAGTTAAAAGAAAACTCAAGAGGCAATATGAAAGTCTAAATCCTGCAGAAGCTTCCTGTTTCGTAAGGGGTTGACTTGAGCACATGGATTGAGCATTATCTTATTGTGGGCATAACATTTGACCGAGCATCGATAGAAAGGATATATGGAGATGCCTTTATAGAAGGCAACAGGGTTAAACTCCTCTATAAGGGCAAAGACTCTTTCGATGCCATCTTCAAAGGCATCGAGGAGGCTAAAAACCTTATATGCCTTGAGTTCTATATCTTCCGCAATGATGAGACAGGGACAGATCTGGCACAGATTCTCAAGAAAAAGGCAGGGGAGGGGGTCAGCGTATATATCCTCTATGACCATTTTGGCTCTATCGGGACACCAAGAAAATTCTGGAATGATTTGAAAGACGCAGGGATAAATATCAGGGCATCAAGACCGTTTAAATGGACATCGCCTTTGCACTATGTCCATAGGGACCACAGAAAATTAATAATAATAGATGGCATCAGGGCATTCACAGGAGGCCTCAATATAGCCAATGAATACAGGGGCTTTCACATCAGATTTAAGAGAGAGGGCTGGAGGGATACAGGCATCATGCTTGAAGGACCAATCGTGTCTAAGCTGTTAGAGATGTTCCAGAAGACGTGGAAGACATGGGGAGGAAGCGATATACTATCCAGGGCTGGGCAACACCTGCCATCTCAAGACAAAGGCCTGCCCGTCATCCCCATCTTTGCTGCATCTGCCAGGGGCAGAAGAAAGATGCGAAAACTCCTCTATTACAGCATCAACTATTCCAGAAGGAGCATAGCACTCACAACCGCATACTTCACACCGAGCAGGAGGATGCTCGATTCCCTTGGAGATGCTGTAAGGAGAGGGGTAGACGTGAGATTACTGCTGCCGGGCAAGAGCGACGTCCCTGCTGCGCATTATGCGGGGAGGGCGTTCTTCACAAGACTCCTGAGGACGGGGGTCAGGATCTATAACTACCAGCGTGAGGTTCTACATGCAAAAAGCTATGTCTTCGATGGGTGCTGGAGCATAGTTGGGTCTGCAAACCTCGATTTTCAGTCCCTCAGGTGGAATGATGAAGGCAATGTAGGCATACTGGATGAAAGGTTCGGGGAGGAAATGATGGATGTCTTTGAAGAGGACCTCAAAAAATCCATAGAGATAAAACTGGATGAATGGATGAAAAGGTCTATGAGTGATCGGATCAAGGAGAGGCTTTTTGCGATATTCAGGAGGAGGCTTTAATATTCGGCCCCCCTCCATCGACAAGCTGTACGATTATAAGACCCGACAGAAAGAATAAGGCAACAGAGAGTATTGCAGGTCGCTGGCTGCCGAATGTTGATGATATATAACCAAACACAAGGGGTCCGATAACTGCCGATGACTTTCCAACCATGGAGTATACACCAAAATACTCTGATTCATGGTCCCTCGGGACAAACTGTGCAAAGAATGCCCTTGTTGCTGCCTGAACTGTCCCGAGACCAAGACCTGCAATACAAGCCAGGAGCCAGAAATGCCCCTTTGTCTCGATAAAGAATGCAGTGATAGATACAGCGGTCCACATTATGAGTGATAGGGTTACCACCCTTTTAGGCCCCCAATAATCTATGGGCCTTGCCATTGAGAAGGCGCCGATGAGGGCAGTGGTCTGAACAACAAGATAAAGACCGATCAGCTCCTGCGGTTCAAATTTCAATGTCGTGGCTGCAAATATGCTCGAAAAAACAATCACGGTATTTACACCATCTTCGTAGAGCAGATAGGCAAGCAGAAATATCCTCTGCTCCTTCCGTGACCATATCTTTTTGAAGGTATTCCATGTAAACCTGAAGCCCTTTGAGGCTGCATGAACGACCTTTAAGCCGCTTTTACTGTCCTTCGGCAAAAAGAGAAAGGCAGGCATGGAAAAGACGGCAAAGAACACGGCAACCATAAGCCATGCTGCACCAAAATATCCATGCCTCACGATCGGAACTGCTATGAGAAGTGATAGTATAGAGCCCGCATACCCAACCGCAAATCCCCAGGCAGAAACCCTTCCCTGATATTCCTTCTCTGTTATCTCAGGAAGAAAGGAGTTATAAAAAACGAGGCCCCCTTCCATCCCGATGTTTGCCAATATTATAAGCAGGAAGCCTTCAATAACCATCCCCCTCTGAAGGAGGCTGAAGCTCGCCACCATAGAAATGCAGAGCACAGTGTATGCCAGAAGCATCCTTTTCCTTATGCCACCGAAGTCAGCGATTCCGCCAATAAAGGGTGATGTTACCGCAACGAGGGCCATGCTCAGAGATACCGCCCTGCCCCACCAGAGGTCACCCAGACCTGTCTCATTGCCGACAATCCTGGTAACATAATACACAGGAAAGATGACCGAGGCAATAACAGCAGAGTAGCTCGAATTCGCAAAATCGAACATACACCAGCTCAGTATCTCTCTCCTGTTTTTGAAGGACACTCACCACCTCCTGCGTCTTTAGATTATATCATCATTCATGGTAATCTGGATTTTGGCCACGAATTTGTTTAGAATTTAGTAATGATTCTGGTGTTATGCACAGGAAACGGGCAAATTATCTAAAGGGGTGGAACATTAAAATATACATCATAAAAAGGATTCTCCTTCTGATACCCCTTCTTCTGGGTATAACGACTCTGACATTCACCCTGACAAAGGCCCTTCCAGGTGACCCTGCCCTGAACCTTGTTGGTGAGAGGGCAAGCCCCGAGGTCATCGAAAAGATAAGGAGACAGCTAAACACAGATAAGAATGTCTTTATCCAGTACCTGAGCTATATAAAACTCATCTCAAAAGGAGAGTTTGGCCGCTCATATTACACAAACAGAAAGGTCAGCGATGACATTATGACAAAACTCCCAAACACCCTGCTTCTCGCTGTTGGGGCAATGATTATTGCGATTCCTGCAGGCATCACCCTCGGTTTTGTCTCGGCACTCAGAAGGGGAGATGCCCTTGATAGGGCAATATCCTCATTTTCTGTCATCGGTCTGAGCCTCCCTGTATTCTGGTCAGGGCTGCTGATCATGCTCTTTTTCAGCCTGAAATTAAAGCTGCTTCCGCCGTCAGGCATGGGCGACATCAGATTCCTCATTATGCCCTCCATCACCCTCTCTCTCCCTGCCCTCGCCGCACTAACAAGGGTCACAAGAACAACGCTGATAGACCTGTTTCATATGCCATATGTGAATGTGGCAAGGGCAAAGGGAATTACCGAAGACAGGGTAAGATTCGTCCATATCCTCAGGAATGCCCTTATACCACTGGTGACTGTGATAGGACTCGACTTCGGAAGCTATCTAAATGGCGCTGTTCTTACAGAGACCATCTTTGGATGGGACGGTATCGGGAGGTATGCCATGGAGGGGATAATAAAAAGGGACTACCCTGTAGTTATGGGCTGTATCATTGTCGGCACGACTGCTTATGTCCTGATCAATCTCCTTGTGGATATCATCTACCACCGTCTCGACCCGAGGATAAGGCTTTACACAACAGATGAGTAGGTTTATTATTGTCATACTCGCAGTTATTATATCGGCCTCTATCCTGGCACCTATCATCTCGCCCTATGACCCTGAAGAGATAAGTCTTGATGACCTCAAGCAGCCGCCGAGCCTGAAACATCCTTTTGGCACTGACAGTAAAGGGAGGGATATACTGTCGAGGGTCCTTTATGGAGGTAGAATTTCCATCTCAGTGTCGGTCATGGCGTCACTTCTATCAATGGGGGTCGGTCTCATAGTCGGTCTGGTCTCGGGTTATGCCGGCAGAAGGGTCGATACTGTTATAATGCTGTTAGTTGACTTCATACTCTCCTTTCCATCGCTTCTCCTCGCCATAGGGATATCAATCATACTCCCGCCCGGGATATACACTGTGATGATTGCGATAGCATCTGTTGGATGGGCGTCCTTCGCAAGACTCATAAGGGGATATGTATTATCATTGAGGGAAGCCCCGTTTATTGAGGCTGCGAGGGCGATCGGCTGCAGTAATAAGAGGATAATATTCGTACATCTATTACCACAGTGTGTCCCACTGGTGATTGCCATGACAGGATTAAAGCTCGGCAGCTATATCCTGACCGAGGCGTCTCTGAATTTCCTTGGTCTCGGTGCACAACCTCCAGTGCCGAGCTGGGGTTCCATGATCAG
The DNA here is from genome assembly GCA_037441365.1 of Nitrospirota bacterium. Lineage (GTDB taxonomy): Bacteria > Nitrospirota > Thermodesulfovibrionia > Thermodesulfovibrionales > UBA9159 > JBBISG01. The sequence continues at coordinate 3,347 of JBBISG010000030.1, read as the reverse complement.
CTCAAGCAGGGCATTCATAGTTTCAGCACCATGGATGGTAATATTCCCCGGTCTTGCCATAACGGTTACGGCCCTCTGCTTTAATATGATGGGTGATATTTTGAGAGATAGATACGGCTTGAAGATAGGGGGGTAATCATACCCTCCTCATTTTTTCTTCCTCTTCCTGCTCTGTCTTACAATGAATGCACATGGTAGTTACAGGTCTTGCCTCAAGCCTCTTAATGCCTATATCCTGTCCGCAGACCTCACAGATACCAAAGGTCCCGCTGTCGATCTTCTCTATTGCCGAATCTATCTTTTTCAGGAGCCTCTGTTCCCTTCCCCTGAGACGCAGAAGGAGATTCCTGTCTATCTCAGCGCTTGCCTGATCACCAAGATCAGGGAAGATGGTCTGACCCGGCAGTGTGTTAAGCGTCTCTTCGGCCTCGGTTAGCAGGGCATTTCTCTGCATTATGAGCTTCTTCCTTATATCCTGTATCTTTCTCTCCCTTGGCGTGAGCTGCTTCTGTCTGTCGTGTTCTCCTGCCTTTGTGACAGCCTTTGCTGGTTTCACAGCCCTTCTGATCCCTGTCTCATCCTTTGCAGTCCTCCTCGACGGCCTCGGTCCTGTGTTCACCTTCACCTGTAACTTCTTAGGATTTTTACCCGCCATAAAGTCTCCTTAGTCGAAAGTTTAAAGTTATCAGAATGAGGACTTTCGACTTTTAACTTTTAACTTAAGATATGTTTTGCAAAATAACACAAAAGAGGGTGCTTAGTCAACTATCCCGGAAAATTTGTCAAGCCAAAATAGAAATGTCCTATTATAGATTTATATAGATTTAAATTAGACTACCCTGAAGATAGTTTTTGCCTCGAAGGACAGAGGGGCAGATGCCTGAGTCTATCCTTGCTCCATCGCTCCATTGTCAGCAAGGTCCAGAGACCTGCGATCTATCTAATTCATCAGGCGCAGGTCTTTTTCTTCTCGGGCAGTATAAAACAGGACAGGTCTCGCATCTCTCCTCTGAGTCCACCTCAAAACCGAAAGGGATCATCTCCCCGCACTCGCACAACCAGCCATCAGAGGACCGTGCCATCAGGGCCCTATCACAGAAGGGACACTTAAGCATACTCAATCTTAATCTCTATCGAACAGGATTTTTATGATCTATATCACCAATATCACCAGTACCCGCCTCGCCACGCAAGGTGCCTTCGCATATCCGAGGGTCCTTTATTGCACTATAAGGATAATCATGTTATTATAATTATGTCGTTTTTCTCGATAAAATTTTTAAAGATTAAGAGGATGCATTATGAATATCCACGACGAGATCGCAAGGGTTGCGTATGATCTTTACCTGAAGCGCGGAAAGGTAAACGGCCATGACCTTGAAGATTGGCTTGAGGCAGAGCGGATAGTCACCGCAAGACATGCAGGGACAACAGGAAGGGAGATAGGACCTGAAATGACCGCTAAGAAAAGAAGGGGAAGACCGCCAAAGGAGAAAGGGGCAGAACCAGAACGAAAGACCTCAATGAAAAGGGCAAGAACGACCAGAAGGACACGGAAAAAGAAGATATAAATGAGGGAGGCGATGTTTTATGAGAGGCTGGGTGATGGAAAGGTCAGATGTTTCCTCTGTGCCCAGCACTGCATCATCTCGCCAGATAAAAGGGGGATTTGCGCAGTAAGAGAAAACAGGGATGGGACCCTTTACAGCCTCGTTTATGGAAAGGTCATAGCAAGACACATCGACCCCATCGAGAAGAAGCCCCTGTTTCACTTTTACCCTGGCTCGGATTCATATTCTATAGCAACTGTTGGGTGTAACTTCAGGTGCCTCCACTGCCAGAACTATGAGATATCCCAGTATCCAAAGATATACCCTGACATCCCTGGAGAAGATATGACGCCAGAGGATGTGGTCAGAGAGGCTGAGCTTACAGGATGCAAAAGCATATCATACACCTATACAGAGCCGACGATATTCTTTGAATTTGCCTATGACTGCGCAAGGCTTGCGCATGAAAAAGGTATCAGGAATGTCTTTGTGAGTAATGGTTACACAGGTCCAGAGGCAACCAGGGCAATAGCGCCATACCTCGATGGAAATAACATCGATCTAAAGGGCGATGATAATTTCTATAAAAAGGTAGCAGGGGCAAGGTTACAGCCTGTCCTCGACACAATAAAACTCATGAAGGAACTCGGTGTCTGGGTTGAGGTCACAACGCTGATTATCCCGACATATAATGACTCTGAAGACTTTCTTAGGTGGGTAGCTGATTTCATAAAATCCATTGACCAGGCTATACCCTGGCACGTAACCCAATTTTATCCTACATATAAGCTTACAGACCAACCGCGGACGCCGGTAAGTACACTCCGGAGGGCAAGGGAGATCGGTCTTAAAGCAGGGTTGAAATATGTTTATGAAGGCAATGTCCCTGGAGAGGGGGGAGAGAACACGTATTGCCCTAACTGCGGGGAATTGTTAATCGAGAGGTTTGGTTTTTCACTGACCACTATAAAGATGGAAAACTCTGTCTGCACGAAGTGTGGGGCGTATATCGATGGCATCGGGATGCCCTGAAATTTTAGCCCCCATCTCCTCTACAAACATATAGTGATAAAATGCTTAAACCTTACTACACTAAACTCAGAGATGCGAGATTGAATCTCAGCACTAAACTAATCATAGGCAGCAGTATTACTCTGATTTTAGCCCTTGGCATCTCCTTCTACTTTATTGCCCAGAGACAGGAGAGACTTATTATGGGACAGGTAGAGAACGAGGCCCGTGCCATATTCAAACAGATAGTAATTACAAGAAAATGGATAGCAGACCACGGAGGGATATTTGTAGAGAAGCTCCCATGGACAAGGCCAACTCCATATATAAGGGATTCTGAAATCAGTGACATTCGCGGAAAGCGATATGTAAGACAAACCCCGGCAATGGTCACAAAGGAACTATCACGGTATGCAAAGGATAGGGGCATATACTGGTTTCATATAACAAGCCTCAAGTTAGTAAACCCGGAGAATGCACCATAACGCGAATCTTTTTTATATCGTATTTTGCCGCATGCGTAATTGCATTGGCTTCGGTTAATCTGTCTTCAGCATAACAGAACGGAGAGACGACGTAAAGGAGGAAATAAACGAGGAATAAAAATGTAAAGATATATCTCTTCCCGCGATTCATAGTCTATTTTTACCATAAAAGGACATATAATGCAACCCTGAAAGGGTAAAGATGGCTTAATTCCGCCTTTTTATATATTGCTTTATCCGTCCAGAAAATATAATAATCGCTGTTATTATAACACCTGCGAGAACAGAGAGAAATATGACT
>JBBISG010000029.1:0-22814 GCA_037441365.1 Nitrospirota bacterium | reverse complement strand
ATTGACAGTATGATAAGATCAGCGATTCAGGAAACAGGGGTAACAAGTGTTAAGGAATTAGGAAAACTCATGAAGACCTTAATGCCAAGGATTAAAGGAAGGGCTGATGGAAGATATGTAAATGAAAAGGCAAGGGAAATTCTTGAGGGTGGGAAATAGTGATAAGGATAGTGCTTCTTATCTCCTTCTTATTATCGGCAGTCTCTTCCCCTGCCAAGGAAGCCCGTTACAGCATACCAATAGAGAATTCGCCAGCTTATGGGACTGAGAATTCTCCCATCACAATCATTGAATTCCTTGATTATCAGTGACCCCACTGCGTTGGAGTCGGTCCGACCATTGAGAGATTGCTAAAGGAATACAAGGGTAAGATCAGCTCATTATTAAGCATTACCCCTATAAATACAGGGATTTCTCCCATATCGCTGCCGAGGCAGCCATGGCTGCTCATGAACAGGGCAAATTCTGGCAGATGCATGAACTACTTTTAAAGAAGTCCCCACAACTGGACAGAAATAGTCTTATCCAGTACGCAAGACAAATAGGCCTTGACATGAATAAATTTATAGAATCCCTTGATAAGATGAAGCACCGAGACATCATAGAAAGGGACAAGAAACTTGCTGTTGAACTTGACCTTTACAATACCCCAACATTCTTTATTAATGGCAGAAAGGTCATTGGTAACAGGCCCTACGAATACTTTAAAAAAATCATAGAGGAGGAATTAAGAAATGTTAATAAATAGTCTCAGGATTGCTTTTTTATTACTCTTCCTCTGGATATCACCCTGCCAGGCAGGAGATCTTGAACCCTTCAAGTCCGTTCCGATTCCAGATAATAATCCCCAGACTCCTGAGAAGATTGAACTCGGGAAGAAACTCTTTTTTGACAGGAGGCTTTCAGGTGACGGCACCATGAGTTGTGCCACCTGCCACAATCCTGAGCAGGCCTTCACTGACGGTCTTGACATATCCCTTAGCTATCCCACCACGAAAAACTGGAGAAACGCCCCAACCCTTATAAATGTTGCCTTCAGCAGATATCTCTTCTGGGACGGTAGGGCAAAGAGCCTTGAGGACCAGGCCTTGTTCCCGATGATGTCAGCCTTTGAGATGAACCAGAACCTTGACTTTCTTGAAGAGGAATTAAGGTCAGTGCCTGAGTATGTTGAGGCCTTTAAGAAGGTCTTTGGTGGTGAGATAACCCGGGAGCGAATAGCCATGGCAATAGCAGCCTTCGAGAGGACCCTCGTATCAAAGAACGCACCTATTGACAGATTCTTAAATGGACAGAGGGATGCCCTATCACCAGAGGCAATAAAGGGATATGAGATATTCACCGGTAAGGGTAGGTGCTCTGAATGCCATTATGGAGTGAACCTGAGTGATGAAAAATTCTATGCCTTAAATGTGCCTGAAAATCCTTCCCTTGTGAACGACCCAAGGGTTAATGCTACCATGAGGTTTGTGGCAAAGGTCTATCATTATGATGACTATCTTTCTCTCAGAGAAGACCCTGGAAGATACCTGATTACAAAGGATAAAAAAGACTGGAAGGCCTTTAAGACCCCCACACTGAGAGAGGTCTCAAGGACAGCTCCTTACATGCATAATGGTATATTCAAAGACCTTGACGATGTGATAGAATTCTTCAATCAGGGTGGAGGAAGGGGTAATACTGTTCTTAAACCCCTCGGTCTTACGCCTGAAGAGAAAAATGCCCTCAAGGTCTTTCTTGAGGAGGCCCTTACCGGTGAGGATATTGTGATAAAATATCCTGAGATTCCATAGATGGACATTGAAGAGATAATCCAGGAGAGGCCTTACCTTAAAGAGACCCTTCTTCTCTACAAAAGGGTGAGGGAGTTCAATGACTCAATTGCTGAGCTTTACAGAAACTCCATGCATGAAGGTGAGATAAGTTATCCCCCCTCTATCGTGGATGGGATATTTCAGAGATTTTCAGAGATCTTTGATATCCCACTTGAAAGCCTCCATCCCCTCATAGATGCCATGAGACTTGGCCAGATTGACCTCACAAGGCTTCCTCACAATGAGGTATCAGGTTTTCTCCTCCCATACCACGAGGATGAGCTATGGATGTTACTCTTTATCATTGGAAGGCCCTTTTCCCTCGGCATGAGAAGGCTCTTAACCCTGGACGATCTCTTCTATCAGCAGGGCAGGTGTCCTGTCTGCAATTCAATACCGTCCATTGCCTCTATAGACGAGGATGGGAAAAGGCGTCTCTATTGCTCATTCTGTGGAACAAGCGGCTATTACAACCGCATAGGATGTCCTGCATGCCTCAATGAGGACACATCTACCATGAATATTATCACTATTGAAGGGGAAGAGGGCTTCAGGATTAACACCTGCGATGCCTGTGGCTCATATCTAAAGACCGTAAATACAGGTCTATTAAATGACCTATCAGCTGATCTCGCTGACCTTATAAGTCTTCCTCTCGATATAATTGCTCAGGGGAAGGGATTCAGACGCCGCAGCCCGAATCCCATCGGCATAATCAGTATGCTTTAAGTTTACATCCTTGCCTCCTTCAGAGCATCTTTGCAGCCGCAGGCCCTCTTCTCAGGTATAGCCCTGAGCGCCTCCTTTAAGAGAGATTTAATTCTTTTCGTAGCGGCCTTCATCGACTCGACAACCTCGCTTGTTGTCAACCTGCTGTCAGATATACCTGCTGCGTAGTTTGTAGCAACTGTAACAGAGGCAAAACAGAGCTCAAGCTCCCTCGCAAGACACGCCTCGGGCATACCTGTCATGCCCACAATGTCAGCTCCGATATGTGCAAAGAACTCTATCTCCGCCCTACTTTCGAGTCTCGGTCCATTAACACATATATAGGTCCCCGACTCTACAAGCTGAAGTCCCGCCTCCCTGCCTGCATTAATGATAGCATTCCTCAGTTCTGGGCAGTAGGGCATTGTAAAGTCTATGTGAACAACCTCATCTCCATCATAAAATGTAGAGCGCCTCCCGTGAGTCATATCTATGACCTGGTCAGGGATAACGATGTCTCCGGGCTTCACCCCTCTATTAATTACACCAGCGGCATTGATTGATAATATCCTTTCTACACCCAGATCCCTGAAGCCCCACATATTTGCACGATAATTTATCATGTGAGGAGGGATATGGTGAGGAGTTCCATGCCTCGGCAGAAAGACGAATTCGATACAGGACATCTCGCATAGCCTGTAAACATCAGATGGCTCCCCATAAGGGGTTGATACCTTCTTGATGTCCCTTACCGCAACACCCTCTATCTCATAAAGACCGCTCCCTGCAATGACCCCAATCCTTGGCATGTAATTCCTCTGTCACAATGTAGCACTGTTACTGTGCTATAATAGCAGAGCAACAGAGCGGTAGTCAAAATAGCGCAGATGTGAGGAACATAAGTGTTAGACCCAGAACTGCTTTGCAGGGCCCTGAAAAGGGTCATGTCCCGTGGTGGACAATACGCCGATATATTCCTCGAAAATAAAAGGACATCCTCCATCCAGATCGAAGACAATAAGATCGAGAAGGTAATCTCCGGGGTTGATAGCGGCGTTGGGATAAGGCTAATCTCAGGGGACAGGACAGCATATGCCTTCAGCAATGACCTTTCAGAGGATTCCCTTATCGAGCTTGCAGATACCCTTAGCAGGACCTTTCAGGGGAACAAGGGCACCGATACCGTTGACCTCACCCTTGACATGAGAAAGCGAAGACCGGAAGTCGATTTCATCTTTAAAATATTCCCCGCCGATGTGCCTGTGTCTGAGAAGATAAAACTTGTCAAAACAGCAGATCATGTGGCCCGCTCCTTCGATAGGCGAATAAGGCAGGTTTCATCCATCTATCGAGATGTCATCCAGATGGTCCAGATTGCAACCTCTGATGGCATCATAGCAGAAGATGAGCGCGTATACACGACCGTAGTGGTCCATGTTATTGCCTCAGATGCAGAGACAATCCAGACAGGGTATGAGGCTGCAGGCGGCCTTATCGGTTTTGAGCTATTCAATGAGGTTTCAATGGAGGACCTCTCCTATAAGGCATCGAAACGGGCAATAATGATGCTTCAGGCCAGAAGGGCCCCGGGTGGAAGGATGCCTGTTGTTATATCATCAGAGGCCGGCGGGACAATGATCCACGAGGCGATAGGGCATGGGCTTGAGGCTGACCTTGCCCAACAGGGATTATCCATATATTCTAACAAGCTGGGGCAGCGGGTTGCATCAGAGGTCATAACAGTCATAGACGATGCAACATTATTAAATAAAAGAGGCTCGTATAGGTTTGATGATGAGGGAACTCCTTCAAGGAGGAATGTCCTTGTTGATAAAGGGACTCTAACAGGCTATATGTATGATAAACTCACAGCCATGCGCGATGGCGTTAAATCAACAGGCAATGGACGCAGGGAGTCCTATCAGCATCGGCCAATCCCCCGAATGACCAACACATTCATCGCTCCAGGCGAGGCCTCCGCTGAGGAGATCATAAAATCCGTTCCAGAAGGCCTCTTTGTCAGGAAGATGGGTGGCGGCCAGGTCAATACTGTCACAGGGGATTTTGTCTTCGATGTCCAGGAGGGATATATGATCGAAAACGGCATGATAGGCGAGCCTGTAAGAGAAGCAACCCTTACCGGTAATGGACAGGATGTCCTGAGATCAATCGATATGGTGGCTTCTGATCTGGGGTTCTCCGTGGGGACATGCGGAAAGGACTCTCAGGGTGTCCCTGTCTCTGATGGCATGCCGACTATCAGGATACCTGAAATTGTTGTTGGCGGCGAGACACTGTTGCAACAACTACACACCTGAAGATAATACGCAACATCCTTTTTGACCAAATTCCTTTATTTTAGAGGGTTTTCTTCTGGCATCCTCTTTGCAAAGAGAGCATAAACTTATGCGTTTACAGCGGACCTTGAGACAGGAAATTACCTTCAGCGGGATAGGCCTCCATACAGGCAGACAGACCAGTGTCAGGCTAAAACCCGCCCCGAGAGACACAGGTATTATCTTTCACAGGATCGACAGGATGATGGTTATAAGGGCCCATGTTGGGGCAATAACCGACACTGCCTTTGCAACCACCATAGGGAATGATAACATCAAGATAAAGACCGTTGAACACCTCCTGTCAGCCTTTGCGGGCTTAGGAATAGACAATGTCATTGTAGAGGTAAACGGCCCTGAGATACCAATCATGGATGGGAGTTCAACCGAGCTGGTAGGTATAATTCTAAGGGCAGGGATCGCAAAACAGGGCAAGAAGATGCCCTACATGAGGATAATAAAGCCTTTCATCATGGAGGACAGCCATTCTGAAATAGCCATATTCCCATATGAAGGCCGGAAAATCACATACAGGATCCACTTTAACCACCACCTATTGGGCGAACAGCATTTAAGTATCAACCTCACAGAAGAAACATTTATAAAAGAGATTGCACCGGCAAGAACCTTCGGTTTTCTAAAGGACGTCCGATACATGGTGGCTAATGGCCTTGCAAGGGGCGGCTCTTTGAATAATGCCATAATACTCGGAGACAATGGCATATTAAACTCATCAGGGCTGAGGTTCAAGGATGAATTTGTCAGACATAAGATACTAGACTCGATCGGTGATTTTTCATTGCTCGGATTCCCTGTGTACGGGCATATATTTGCGGATAAGGCCGGCCATTCAACGAATATAAAATTCATAAAAAGGCTGATCGCCTCCCCGGAGTGCTGGGAAATAGTATCAGAGGCCGAATACCCATTGACCCAGCCCTACCTGCAAAAAATCATTTAAAATCAGTGGGTTATAAATTCTACTTGAATTTTTTCGAAAAATAGAGTTTTATATCTATTGAAGACCGCAAACCCAAAAAAAAGAGGCTGGAGAATTCCTTCTCCAGCCCATGTCCCAGTAAAGACTTCCTATTTCTTCTTTGCGGTCTTCTTTGCAGTCTTCTTTGCTGCTGGTTTCTTTGCTGCTGCCTTCTTTGTTGCCACTATTTTCACCCCCTTTCTGCCCCGAATGCTCGGGGAGACTAAAACTAAATCCTTCCTATAAGGGAGATCCGTTTCCCTGAAAGGAGTCTCTTTAACGCTGCATCCTTTTTTTTCCGTTTGGCTTTATACTCTGCCTCCTCTATCAATGTACAGTTTATCTTCTGACCGAACTTCCTCTCCAGATCCCTCAGCCCCCTTAAGATAGATGGTGCAGCGCCAACGACGACCAGATCGACTGTGTCCACATCCTCTCCCTCAGCGTATGGCCCATGGATAAATGCAGCCCTTGCGCCCGATGCACGGATAACCGCCTTTATGGCGCCAGGCAGACCGAGGGATTTTGTTATAAGATTCTTGAGTTCTGAGAAAAGAGGCGAGTTTTTGTCAGCCTGAAAGTATTTGAGATTTGCAACCTTTTCGCTGAACACAATCCCCATCTTTTCAAGGTTATCAAGTTCTCGCTTAACGCCCGATGGATTCTTCCTGAGTAACTTTGCTATTTCACGGACATAGAACTTCTCGTCAGGACTATTCAGAAGTAGCGAAAGCACATCTGCTCTTATGGATGATGAAAACAAACTCTTTAACATTTCCATTACCTGAATACATTTATATACAAAAAAAAATGTTTTGTCAAGTAGAAAATTACATTTTAAGAACAAAAAGTGCATTTTTGTAAACGATGCTAAATAGAGAACAATCGTTTCAAATCTTAAACTTTAACGGAGAGATAAAGATAAAGCCAGAGATAAAGAAAACTTTCACTTTGGCTTTATCTTTCACTTTCTTTTTGGGGCTATCTGGCGGTCCCAACGGGATTCGAACCCGTGTTTTAGCCTTGAGAGGGCCACGTCCTGGGCCTCTAGACGATGGGACCACATGGCTGGGGAGAGAGGATTCGAACCCCTATAAGCAGATCCAGAGTCTGCCGTCCTGCCGTTGGACGACTCCCCAAAACATTTTTAGTTTATACCATAATAGAGCGGTAGTGCAACATTTAGAACTCGGTCAATGCAACAAGTCTCTCCCCGCTTGATAGGCGTCCTTTAATGCGGTTGGATGTTTCAGGATTGCGCCCTTTGCATCGACTCCAGTAAAGCTCAATGTCTTATAATTAAGTACGCTTATTGTCCTGAAAAATGCCCTTGCCGTTGCCTCGGCACACTGGATACCCACCTTAACCTTCATCCCTCCAACAAGCAGCAGGAGACCCTTTCTACCGAGGGGACCTTCAGGGATCGGTCTTTTTAATAGGTACTTTTCACACCAGAAAGACTGACATCTATCGATCATTGCCTTCGTCTGCGCACTAACCCCGGAAAAGAAAATAGGAGAGGCAAGGATTATCCTTTCCGCCTCCCTTATAGCATCATATATCCTATCCATGTCATCGCTTATTATGCATCTGCCTGTCGTTTCGCAACCCCCGCAGTCCTGACATGCTTTTATATCCATGAGATTGAGTTCAAATAGTCTGATTTCATGCCCTGCTTCATCTACTGCCTTTAATGTCTCCTTTAAAAGGGTCTCTGTATTTCCATGTATCCTTGGACTTCCCTGAAACGCCACTACCTTCATCTTAAAATTTCTGATGGTATTCCTTTACCCTCTTTGCGAATTCCTTCCCGAATTCGTAGCACTTTGCTTCATCCTCTATTGAAGGCCTGTAGAGTATCTGCAACCCTGGCTCATAGGTCTCAAGCCCCATTCTCCGGAACTCTTCATAAGCCTCCTTTACCGCACCTCCACCCCATCCATAGCTTCCAAATGCCCCGACAATCCGGTTCCTGGGCCTGAGTCCCCTGAGATGTGTCAAAAACTCTGCCACTGACGGATACATTATATTATTGAGTGTGGGGGTCCCGACGAGGCTGCCCCTCGATTTCCAGAACTCCTTAATAGCCATGCTCATCGGCGTAGCCCTCAGTTTGATTACCCTGCACTCAACCCCTTCATCCTTTATTCCCTGCATCATTGGGAGTGTCATCTGCTCCGTGCCGTGCCACATAGTGTCGTAAATGATGGAGACGCACAGGTTCGATTTTCCATTTGCCATGTCGAGATACATCTGTAAGACCTTCTGTGGATTTGCCCTCCAGATTATTCCATGGTCCGGCGCTATCATCTCTATCTCCAGCCCCAATCTCTGGATCTCCACTATCTTGTTCTTTATCAACTGCCCGAACGGCATCAGGATATTCGCATAGTAATCCACAACCCCATCTTCGAGTTCTGACATCGACTCGCAGGTTATAAATTCATCATCGAACCTCACTGCCGATGCGATGTGCTGACCGAATGCATCCTGACTGATGAGGACCTTTTCCTCCTTTATATATGTCATCATCGAGTCGGGCCAGTGGATCATCGGGGTTTCTATAAAAAGCAATGTCCTTTTCCCTACCTTGAGGGTGTCTCCTGTCCTTACAGTTTTTATATCCCATTTTGATATGTCAAAGAATCTCCCAAGACCCTTCTTCCCCTTCTCCGTTATATAGATAGTGGCGCGGGGTGCAAGCTCCATTATCCTGTCAATGCTCGTCACATGGTCATTCTCTATATGGTCTATCACCACATGTCTTATCCTTGAAGGGTCTGTGACAGACCATATGTTTTTTATAGTAATATCTGAAAAATCGTATTTAACAGTATCAAGAAGTGTTATTTCATCATCCATTATCAGGTAATTGTTATAGGTTGTCCCACGTGGTGTTATATAGCCATGAAAGTCTCTCACAGCCCAATCAATTGCACCCACCCAGTATATCCCGCTCTTAAGCTCGATGGCCTTCATAAATCCCCCCAGACAGAATCCAGCTATCCTTTCGACTTTAAACTTTAAGCGATATATTTTATCTTATCATATCCCGACAGATTTGCAAACCTTTAGCAGCCCGGGCTGGAAATCCTGGATTGTGCTGTCTTAATACTCAACAGGCATATCCCTGAAAGAACACACCCTGTTGCGGCCTGCCCTTTTGGCAGCATAAAGGGCCGTATCAGCCCTTTCGATAAGACTCTCTCTATCAGCAGCATCCTCAGGATAGGTCGCTACGCCAATACTTATGGTCACTGAAATATCACTACCGCCCATCCTTATTTTATGATTCATAACCGTCTCCCTTATCTTTTCGGCAGTAACAACCGCGCCTTCCATAGGGGTCTCAGGAAGGATCACAACAAATTCCTCCCCGCCGTATCGTGCAGCAAAGTCTATACTGCGTATGCTCTCAGTAACCCTGCATGCCGCCCTTTTCAAAACCTCGTCTCCCGCTCGATGTCCATAGGTGTCATTAAACCTCTTGAAATTATCTATATCCATCATAAGAAGGGATACATTACGCCTATACCTCCTGGCCCTTGCAATCTCCGTCTCAAGCCTTTCCTGAAAGGTCCTGTGGTTGTTCAGTCCTGTCAGGCCGTCAATGGCTGCAAGCCTTGAGACCTCCTGATGGAGTTTTGCCTTCTCAAGGGCAAAGGCAGCATGAAACCCGAGGGTCAACAGAAGGTCTTCATCCCTGAATGAAAATTCCCCGCCTCCGAGACGATTTGCCAAGATAAGCTCTCCTATCATCTCGTCCCTAAGCAGGACCGGGACTACGAGTATGCTCTTTATGTCCGCCGGATGGGTCTCAGGCAGCCTGCTGAACCCCTCTAACCCCTTTATATCCCGACCCCTTACAGGTATGCCTTCATTCATAACCCTGGCCAGTATCCCCGATGCCTCGGGCATGCAGCCTGTTGCCTCACCGAGGGATGAGTAAAAGCCTATAACCCTGCCCCTGTCCAGCAACAAGAACGCTGAAAGCTCAGACCTTACCAGCTCCTTTGCCTTATCCACTACTGTATCTATGATAGACCTTGAATCCAGCTCTTTATAGAGAAGCGAAACTATGTCATTAAGGACTGCCAGTTCCCTGACCTTCTTCTGCTCTTCCTCAAGACGCTGAAGGGACCATTTAAGCCTTTTATGGCTGAGGATGGCATAGACGAGAAGGATTGCGCCGACAGACGCAATAGCTACAAAAAACACATTCACCCCACCAATCTTTTAAGGGCATCCACCACCTTGCGCCTCACCCCTTCATCAAACAATACCCATGCGTGATTGAGCTCAAAATCATAGTGTTCATCAGCCCAGGGAAGCCTCGAGCTCTCTGCAGATACAAGGCCGTCACCCTTGCCTTTCCTCATCTCGTCTGGAAAGAGTCTTTCAGGAATTAACCCCTCGAGGGCCTCAGGGAATGCAAACACTCGCTTTAACCTAACCTCTGGTTCCTTTTGACCACCCGCTAAAACAGCCCTATAAAGGCTGAAAAGCGTTGGGTCCGTTCCACCAATAGACATGTAATATACTTTACCCAAAGGTCCATCGTCAAGACTTTTAAACAATGGTGAATCTGGAAGGAGTTCTGCCACAGCCTTGCTTGCGAGAAATTCGAAGACCCTCTTAGCAGCGAATATCAATGTCCCCTTTTCTGGTTCAGAGAAGACTCCTCCCTTTTCTACATTCCCAAAAAGTCTGAAGAGCCCTCGGGGAGCCGATATTAGCGGGGCTATATAACCTGCCCATTGAGCCATTCTGCTTCCTCTGTGAGGCGTTGATAGCGTGATTAAACCCCTCACCTTCTTATCTCTGAACCTATGGAGGTATTTTCTGGCGACCAGTCCGCCCCTGCTATGGCCCACAAGAATGATGCCTGCCTTACTGTGTGCCCTGACGCCCTCTATTATCCCTCTCAACTCAGAGACCGCCACTTCTGTCTCGGCTGCAGACCTCCTCTGACTCCATGCAATGACGGTATATCCCTGCTCCTTGAGGTCATGGAATAATGTGGTTAATTTATCAGGAGGTCTCCCGAAGAAGAATCCCCTTGACTCCCCCCTTAGCTCAGGCTCTCTACAGAGGAGCAGACGGATCGGGAACCTCCCTCCGAGTACCTTCGCCTCATCAGGCGACTCCCATACCCTCCTGTCCATCCCGAGACCATGATTAAAGATAACGGCCGGCTTATCTATATCCCCTTTTATTATTGCGACATCATTGTCCATACAAAGTGCTAATGCTACGGAAGACATGGTGCCGGTGGTGGGAGTCGAACCCACATGGAGTTACCTCCACCGGATTTTGAGTCCGGCGCGTCTGCCAGTTCCACCACACCGGCGTTATAAAAAGATAGCATAAAGAAGCGATGATTGACAAATCTGTCGCTTTTAACACAATGCTTCCGTTTTGACCATAATCCGTAATAAGAATTGGCTACGGATCATGGTTTTGACATTTGAAGTTTTCATGCATTATCCTTCATATATGAAAGAAGAGTCTGCTGACTTCCTTGTTATAGGCAGCGGGGTTGCTGGCCTAAGGGCCGCAATTGAGCTGGCACCGCTGGGCAATGTCCTTGTAGTCACAAAGGATGTCCCTACAGAAAGCAGCACAGAGTATGCCCAGGGCGGGATCGCTGTTGCACTCAGCGATGAAGACGAGATCGGCATTCACCTCGAGGATACCCTCAGGGCAGGGGATGGACTATGCCGACAGGAGGCCGTGAGGATTCTGGTCGAGGAAGGACCTCAGAGGATAATGGAACTCATCTCGTGGGGGGCGGAGTTCGACAGAGAAGGGACAAAACTTGCCTTTACAAGGGAGGCGGCTCATTCCAGGAAACGCATACTTCATGCCCATGGTGATTCCACAGGAAGGGAGCTCGAAAGGGTTCTCCTGAACAAGGTCAAAACATATCCATCGGTAAAGAAGTATCCCTTCGCCTTCACCCTCGACCTGATAGTGAGGGAAGGTGAATGTCTCGGTGCCTACATGCTAATAGATGGGAAGGTCGTCAGTCTCTTTTCTGGGGCGACAATCCTTGCTACTGGAGGTGCCGGCCAGGTATACGAAAGGACAACAAACCCTGAAGTGGCAACAGGAGATGGGATGGCCCTGGCCTTCAGGGCCGGGGCCATCCTTGAGGATATGGAGTTTATCCAGTTTCATCCAACAAGCCTTTTTAAGCCAGGCGCACCGAACTTTCTCCTGAGCGAGGCGATGCGTGGCGAAGGTGCGATACTGAGAAACATCCAGGGAGAGGCATTCATGAAGAACTACCACCCCATGGCTGAGCTTGCACCAAGGGATGTAGTATCAAGGGCAATAATCTCCGAGATGGTCAAAACAAAAAGCACCCATGTCTATCTCGACCTCAGGCATCTCGATAGGGATTTTGTCATGAAGAGATTTCCGAGGATCTATTCCACATGCTCGATCTATTCGGTAGATATCACAAAAGACCTTATACCTGTCTCCCCTGCCGCTCACTACATAATGGGAGGGGTCAGGACCGATCTTAATGGTGCCACTAACATAAAGGGGCTATATGCCGCTGGAGAGGTGGCATGCACAGGGGTTCATGGGGCAAACAGGCTTGCAAGCAACAGCCTCCTTGAGGGTCTTGTCTTTGGTGCAAGGGCCGGAAGGGCGGCAGCCGAAAATCACATAAAGATAGAAAAATCATATATTAAAAAAACCTTAACTCCTCAGCCATCTGCCTCAGCGGGGTACAAAGCAGTGCCATCTCGCCTTGAAATAGAAGGGGTGAGAACATCGCTCAGGCAGCTCATGTGGGAATGTGTCGGGATTATAAGGTGTGAAAAATCCCTCAATTTTGCAAGAGAGAAACTCTCAGAATGGAGATTTATCCTCGATATGGATTTAAACACAAGGAGAGGGCTTGAGCTAAAAAACATGCTTACAGTAGCATTAATGATTACCGAAGCTGCACTGAGCAGAAAGGGAAGCGTCGGGGGCCACTACAGGTCGGATTTCCCAACAAGGGGTGAAAACTGGCATCTGCATACCGATATCTGCAAAGAGGATAAGGGAGTAAAGATATACACCGCATCGTAAAAGGGCACCGGTCGTGATCCGTGAGCCGTGAACGAACAACGCACCACAGGACACGGATCACGGATTACGCAGTTACCCTATGCTGGAAACTAAACCCATTCCTCCTTCAGTATCTCTCCTTGCAGACTCACCACAATATATTTTATCGGGACCTTTCTGCTTACAGATTGTGCTGCCTGTTCAGCCAACCTCAGCAGCCCTGAGCAGCAGGGAACCTGCATTATCAAGATCGTCAGGGTATTAATCCTGGCGTCCTCGATCCAGCTCCTGATCTTTTCTACATAGACCTCTTGAGATGAATCGAGCTTGGGGCACGCAATGCCTAAGGACTTCCCCTTTAAGTATTCGTTATGGAAGTTTCCAAAGGCATAGGCAACGCAGTCAGCCACTAAAGCCACATCTGCTCCCTGAAAATACGGAGCGGTCGGTGAGATAAGGTGCATCTGAATCGGCCATTGCCTGAGCTGAGACTTAATCTTTACAGATGAAACATCTCCCTCTGCATCTTTCTCCCTGAGATCAACCATCCTTGAACTCGGACATCCTTCAAACATCTTTTATACCTCCTCGTTTGAGATTCTCTGTCATCGTTTTGCCATTGTGGTTAGTATATAAGGAATGCAGAGAGTGTGCTATGACTTATATCATACTGATTAGCCCCTTTCCCGTTTCCCATAGTCCGTTTAAAGAGAGGTAAAGGGTCACTCACCTACTCCTTTCAGGGACTTTATTACCTCCATCACAACCCTTTGACAATTGTCTGAAGCGAGCCTTAAATCCCATCTGGCCTTATCCCTGTCCTCCACGATATTGCTTATCCCCCGTATCTCGATCATAGGAGTTCCATAAATAGTGCAAACATGAGCTACAGATGCGCCCTCCATGTTCTCGCATATCGCCCCGAATCTCCTTTGAAGTTCCCCTGCCCTGTTCTCTGTGCCTGTGCCTGTTGAGACGGTAACAAACGTGCCGGCCTTAAACCCACATGAGTGCGTGCAGTGAGGAGCGAACTGTTTCAGGGATTCAACAGCCGCTTTAGCAAGCCTTTTATCAAGCCAGAACTCATTAAAGTATTTTTTTCTGCCCTTTCTGAGAAGCGGAATACCGATGAAGTCTGCCCCCTTAAAACCCCTTCCTGTATGGACCCCTTCATCTCCGTAGACCTCTTTTTCGGCTATGGCAATATCTCCGACATTCAGCCCTGTTGATGGATATGCGCCGCCAACGCCAAAGAGGACAACAACATCGGGCGAGAATTTCTCTAATAAAACTGTTGCTGTGTGGGCTGCGTTGACCTTGCCCATGCCGGAGACGGTGTAGATCACCTCTTTGCCATGTATCATGCCTTTATACACAGGCCTTCCGGCCGCGACCGACCGTTTCTTTAGCTGCCTTATGAACAGCCTTCCTTCTTCAGGCATGGAGGAGATGAGTGCAATCATTACCTTTCCTTCACAGGTAGAAACCGTCGGTCAAATGCAAAAAAAGTGAAAGATAAAGCAGAGATAAAGAAAACTTTCACTTTGGCTTTATCTTTATCTCTCCGTTTCACTTTCACTTTCTCACTTTCACTTTCACTTTTTGGTATAATAATTACGAGATCTGGAGGGGTGGCCGAGTGGTTGAAGGCGACGGTCTTGAAAATCGTTGTAGGGGTAACCCTACCGTGAGTTCGAATCTCACCCCCTCCGCTTTGTCCTATTTGCCCTTAATACCCGACATGACAATCCTTAAAAGTTGCTCAAGGTTCTCCGTGCTTATTGACAGGGGTGGCATGATCACAATCACATTCCCCAGGGGTCTTATGAAAACGCCCCTTTCCCTTGCATAATGGGCGACACGCCATCCCATCTTTTCTTCCCACGGATAAGGCTCCTTAGTTGACTTATCCTTCACAAGCTCGACCCCTGCCATTAACCCCTTATTCCTCACATCACCAACATGGTCTAACTCAGAGATATCTTTTAAGTACGATTCTAACAGCTCCACCTTTGGCTCGAGACTTCTCATGGTATCTTCCTTCTCGAATATGTCGAGGCATGCAAGGGCAGCAGCGCAGGCAAGGGGATTGCCGGTGTATGAGTGGCCGTGGAAAAGGGTCTTTAATTCCTTATATTCTCCTAAAAAGGCATTATATATCTCCTCTGTTGTGATCGTCACTGCCAGGGGTAAATAGCCTCCAGTGATCCCCTTTGATAGACAGATTATATCAGGCACAACACCCTCATGCTCGCAGGCGAACATCCTTCCTGTCCTTCCAAAGCCTGTTGCCACCTCATCGGCAATCATCAAAACATTGTATTTCGTGCATAACTCCCTGACGCCCTTGAGATAGCCTGGCGGAGAGACTATCATCCCGCCTGCCGCCTGAATCAGGGGTTCCATGATGATGGCTGCTATCTCTCCTGAATGTCCCCTCAGTATAGCCTCCATTTTTCCGAGACATTTAAGACTGCAATCAGGATAACAGGCATTCATCTCGCATCTGTAACAGTAAGGCGATGGCGCTTTATATGTTTTAAACAGCAGCGGCTCAAAGGTGCTGTGAAATATATCAATACCCCCTACACTCACGGCACCAATGGTATCGCCATGATATGCATTATTTAGAGATAAAAATGCGGTCTTTCCCTTTACCCCCCTGTGAACCCAGTACTGAAATGCCATCTTAAGGGCAACCTCAACCGCGGTTGAGCCATTGTCAGAGTAAAAGACCTTGCTCAGTAATGAAGTGCTTAGCGACGAGTCTATAACCCGTATGAGTTTCTCTGCCAGTTTGATAGCAGGGACATTGCTGAGTCCAAGCATTGTGCTATGGGCGATTCTGTCGAGCTGCTCTTTTATGGCATCGTCTATTTCTTTTTTTCTATGTCCATGTATGTTTACCCATAATGATGATACCCCGTCAAGATACCAGTTCCCGTATATATCCTTTATAAAACAGTCCCTCCCCTCAGCGATGATAACGGGCCTCTCCTCAAGCCATTCCTTCATCTGTGTGAAGGGATGCCAGATATATTTTCTGTCTGATTCTTCGAGATGCCTATTTTCCTCTAAAAATCCCATTTAATCTCAAGGGCAAAATCGGTAAACCAGTATTCACCTTTCATCTTTACTTTTTATAATATCATTGAAAATTTCACTTTGGCTTTATCTTTCATTTTTTCAACTTTCGGCACATCCATGCAACTATCTCGATTATCTGCCCCTTTATCTCCTCTATATCCCCTGAGGCATTTATAACCCTGATCCTCTCAGGCTCTTTTCTTGCGAGGTCGAGGTAACCAGACCTCACCCTGTTATGGAAGTCTATGTCCTCAAGTTCGATCCTGTCCACCTTATTTGCGCCTCTGTTCCTCCTCAGCCCTGTCTCCACATCTATATCGAGGAGTAAGGTGAGGTCAGGTTTTAGACCTCCTGTCACGATCCTGTCCAGTGTCTCGATGAGTTTCAGGTCTATCCCCCTTCCATAACCCTGATATGCAAGGGTTGAGTCGCTGAACCTGTCTGTTATCACTACCTTGCCGGCATTTATTGCAGGAAGGATCATCTCATTGATGTGCTGGCACCGGGATGCATTGTAGAGCAACAACTCTGTGATCTGGTGCATCTCTTTATGTTCCACCTCAAGAAGCACCTCTCTTATCCTGCGGCCAATGGGTGTTCCGCCAGGCTCTTCGGTTAAGACCGTTTTATACCCCTCACCTGTGAGGTGTTCTGATAAAAGTCGAGCATGGGTTGTCTTCCCTGTCCCTTCTATACCCTCAAATGAGATAAAGAGTCCCCTGTCTGTCTTCCGGGACATTACAGAATAGCCTCCTTAAGCCTTATCAGTAACTGGAATATCTTTATCGTCTCATCTATGCCCCTTGACCCTGTGCCGCAAGATGGGGTAAGGAGCATCCGCTGAAGCAGTATACCCTTCGGTATATGTCTGGACAGGGCCTCGACATTAATGCGAAATCTATCTATTATCGATTCTGGCGTTTCTCGTGAGATCATATCAGTTGTGGGCACAATGCCCCACGCAAGGTAGCCGCCTCCTTCAAGGAACTCCCTGATCTCATTGTGGTATATGCGCAGGTTATCAAAGTAGCCATAGGCGTCAAAGCTTATGACCCTTACACCGCTTTTTATAACGAGGGGCCACTCTGCATTGCCACAACAGTGAATGCCAGGTATGCCGCCTGCATCCTCAATCGCTCCCACGGTCTCCATAAGGAGCCTCAGGGTTTCATCCCTGCTTACACTGAGGTAAGTGCTGCTGCCGATTGCAGACAATATCGGTTCATCTATGAATATGAGGACATTTTCAGCACAAGGTCTCATCTGGTCCACCTGCCACCTCGCCTTTGCCTGAAGGAGCATCAGGGAGACCTCCCTGAGCTCCTCATCAAAATAGACAAGCCTGCCTTCCGTGTCCTTCAGCCCGAGGGTGAATGTAAGGGGACCTGTTATCTGACCCTTGACGGATTCGATGTGCCTGCCCCTGATCATTTTAAGAAATGTGTGCAGCCCTGCTGCATAGTCCTCTGATATGGCTATCCTGCACTCAGCGCTGCAGGTCTCATAGAAACGCTCAAGTTCGTCGCTGTCATCCCTCGTGACGAATATATCTCCATGACCCTGATCAATGCTGATGAATGGCATACCTTCGGAGTACTGCGGTATCATCCACTCTAAGAAGGACAGCCTCGGAAGTTGCGGCCAGAAAGGGATGTCAAAGGTTTCAAACACAAGCCTGCATGCCTCGGCAGGGTCGAGATGGGGAAGGCTCCCTATACCTGTTGTGGAAAGGGGTTTAAACACCTAAAAATGATACATCAAGATTAAAGGAAAACGCAAAGGTTAAATTCGCCCTCCGTGACCCGCCCTCCGCCCTCCGTGTAGGGAGCACGGCTCAAGCTAAAGTGCCGCCTCCCCCCTCTCTCCTGTCCTTATCCTTATCGCCTCTTCGAGGTTAGATACAAAGACCTTTCCATCTCCGATCTTCCCTGTTCTTGCCTTTTCCGTGATCATCGAAACTACCCTGTCAGCAATGGCATCAGGGACAACAACCTCTATCTTCACCTTCGGGACAAAGGCTATGTCATACTCCGCACCTCTGTAAAGCTCAACATGTCCCTTCTGCCTGCCGAAACCCTTCACCTCTGTAACCGTCATGCCCTGAACCCCTATCTCGTTAAGGGCATCCTTCACCTCATCGAGCTTGAACGGCTTTATTATGGCTTCAACCTTTTTCATAATACCTCCTTAGCGTTTATAGCGTTTATTTGCTTTGCTCACCCACTTTTTGGAGTACTTCCGATACACATACACATATCGTCTATCGCCTATTGCCTATTGCAATTTTTATAAATTATACGCCTTTTCCTCGTGCTGGCTCTCGTCAAGCCCTGTAATCTCATCTTCAGCATCGACCCTGAGGCCAACAAATACCTTTATAATCATAAAAATCACAAGGGTCAAAACGGCATCATACACCACAGTCACGCCGACGGCCATCATCTGTATCGCCAGTTGCCCTGGATTGCCGTATAATAACCCCTTCCCAGCCTCATTTACCGATGGGTCAGCAAACACGCCTGTGAGGACTGCTCCGAGGGTTCCTGCAATACCGTGAATACCAAAGGCATCGAGTGTGTCGTCATAGCCGAGTTTGGGCTTCAATTTTGCCACTGCAAAATAGGGAACGACACCTGCCAGAATTCCTATGATGATCGCCCCTGTGATATTCACAAACCCTGCAGCCGGTGTTATGGCAACGAGACCTGCAACAGCACCTGATGCGAGGCCCAGGACAGTAGGCTTTTTGGCATTGAGCCATTCAGTGAACATCCACGAGAGGCTGGCAACCGCTGTTGCGGTGTTAGTGTTGATAAATGCAGCACCAGCAAGACCGCTCGCAGTCAGGGCAGAGCCTGCATTGAATCCAAACCAGCCAAACCAGAGAAGCCCGGCCCCGAGGACCACAAGGGTCAGGTTGTTAGGTATCAATGTCATGTCCCGCCTCTTACCGAGAACGAGGGCCCCCACAAGGGCAGCGATACCTGCATTGATGTGGACTACTGTGCCGCCTGCAAAGTCCAGTGCGCCTAATTTTGCGAGAAAGCCGCCACCCCACACCCAGTGGGCTACCGGGATATATACGAGGGTCAACCACAGCACCGAAAAAAGGACCCAGGCAGAGAACTTCATCCTCTCGATATAGGCGCCGCTTGCAAGGGCAACTGTTATTGCAGCAAAGGTGAGCTGGTAGACCACGTATATCAACTCGGGAATCGTCCTGGCAAGGTCAGTGATGCTATTGACCCCAACTCCGGCGAGGAGTATCTTTGCAGGGCTCCCTATTATCCCCCCTATGTCGGAGTTGAAGGAAAGTGTATATCCGTAAACGATCCACAGAAAGCTCACAATGCAGTATGCCACAAATGACATGGCGATGGTGTTGAGTGTGTCTTTGCGTTTTGACAGACCGCCATAGAAGAGGGCCAGGCCGGGGATTGTCATCAGCATGACCAGCGCAGTGGCGACGATCATCCATGCAGTATCCCCTGTGTCGATCTTTGGTGGCGCTGGTGCTGCCACCTGGGGAGGCGGGGTAGGTTGCACCTGTTCCTGAGCAAGCACAATGCCTGCCAGGCCTAACAAACCCACTAACACTAATATACTTACTAACCGTTTCATCTCAAACCTCCTTTTATTTACCGAATATCGGCAGATTAATATCGAGCTGTATAGTCCATTTCCACTTACCATTGATGGCTTCCTCGTTGAACCAGACCGGGCCTGTCAGAAGGCTTATATCCTTTGTGAAATAGTAATAGAGGCCAAATCCTCCACCACCTATAGCGTTCTTCCCAGAGGCATAATCTGCTGCAAAGACGATTTTGTTATATTCGTTGCCTGCCTTGTCCTTCACAGGCAGAAAACCGCGGTCAAAGGCGGCCATAATGCCCGTATTCTCCTTATTGCCATCTTTATCTACCAGAACCTTCCTGTTCCCTATATAGGGACCTATAGCAATCCGCCCTATGCCAGGAATAGTCTTTCCGATAACCCCGAAGACAATATTCTGATTGGTGACGTTATTCTTTGTCCCTACATTGAAAACCCCCAACTGGAGTGTCGGGGAACCCTTAAACAAAGCATCCTCCGGAGTGCCTATCTTGGCATTGAAATAAAGCGGATAATCAGACGATTCTAAAAGGTCCACCCCGACCTCCATCTGGAGCTTTTCATAAGGAAGCACACCCATAGTCAATCCGAAATCCGTCGGGAAAGAACCGCCACCATTGGCTGCCTTTCTGAATACTGTAAAATAATTATCCACACCTATATGCAATACTCCGTAAGGCTGGATATCTATGGTCATCGGCGTCCAGTAAGTGGTTGATGGTGTGGCATTGGCGATGCCAGAGAATAAAACCAATGCAATTATGTTTACCGCCAGAGTCTTAAATTTCATCTCGTCCTCCATTTCTAATATTCTCAGGCTAAACCTGACTGATACCCCAAAAAATCTTTGATTTTTTGGGGACCCCTGCTCTGCCTTAATTTCTCAGGCTTATGCCCGCGCTAATCACTACCCAATTCACAGTTCACTATCCTTATCCCCTCCTTTCTTATCCCGTATTTCTTGATCTTGTAACCGATCATCCTCTCAGTTATGCCGAGCTTTCTTGCAGCCCTTGCCATAACCCAGTCACACTCCCTGAGGGCATTGACTATCTCTTCCCTCTCGATCTCCCTTACCCTATCCTTCAATGAGCTCACTGTACCACCCCTTAAAGCCAGAATCATGCCAGGATTTATGTCTTTGATTTATAAGGAAATTACTAACAAACAAACCTACATTTTTGTATGTTACTACATTTTCGTAGGCTCAAAATTGTAGGAGCACAGCCTTTCTCTTAACATTGGGCTTGAACTTAGTCTTTCCATCCGCAGACTTATACCTCTCCAGAACTATCCTGTCAATTCTTGCTATATCCAGTTGTGGCGGGGTTCCACCTGCTTTAAGTATTGCTTCCCTTGCCAGCATCTCAGCCTGCATACCATGGTCAAGGGCGTCTCCAAGTACCCGCAGCGCCTCTGGAGGGTTGTGAAAACCCATGCTGTTTTCAGCGCCTATCCATGTATTGCGGTAATACGCCTCCTCATAGAACTCTTTTGCCTTTTTAATCAAAGATTTATCTGCACGGGGATTTTTCTCTGCTGCCTCGATCATCAATGCTGCACGGGCAACAGAATAACCGGCCTTTGTGAACATATGATTTACCCTGTCCTGGATATCCCATACCCGCTCCTTCAGCCACTCAGGGCTCTGGTTATGGCACTGCATGCATGCCTTCATATTCTTTTTAAGTGGACTCTCCCATCTGTGGGAAGAGATCTTTTCTTTACCAGCCCTTTCATAAGGCATGTGGCAGTCAGCGCAGGCAAGACCTGCTGCCCAGTGGATACTGCCAGGTGAGGAGTAGAGTTCAAACTCAGGATGTCTGATATGACCAAGCTTCTGGTCTGTGACCTTATGTTTCCATTCCCTTAAATTCTCATCCTTGATCTGTTTTATCACAGCCTCGATGGTAATATTCCCCCATTTGCCATACTTCCACGGAAATAGAAGTCCAATAGACTTGTTGTCTTTGTCTTTCGGGATTTTGTAGTCCACATGGCACTGTGCGCAGACGAGGCTTCTGAGTTCCTGTCTTGTCAATTTATCAGGGTCTTTGCCGATACCCTTCAATGCCTCTATGAGCGCCCAGCGACTTATCCTGAGGTCCATAGTCTTTGGGTCGTGGCAGTCCGCACAAATAAGACCCATCTCCCTGTGCTTCTCCGGGATTCCTTCCAGACCTCGTCATAAGGCTTGCTGAAATAATTAACCTTCAATTTCTCTTTGAGTTCAGGCGCATAAGGGGTCTTGCATGTCAGACATACACCACCTGCCTTTTTGCGAGAGGCATCAATCTTAAGCTGGTCTTTAAGCATTTCTGTATGGCCATTCGGTTCGTTATATTCAATTCCCATACCCCATCCATCAAAGAGTACGAACTGAAAGGGCCAGGGACTCAGTCTGCACTCATCATCATTTCTGTACTTGCTATACCCCTTTGTCCTTTCTCTGTTCTTCAAATAACTGTCATAATGGAGCGGATATACCCTGCCCCATACAGCGGGGTCCTTTTCCCCTTGCGGTATGGTTATGGGTATTGCCACGGTATTTGCCTTTTGTTCGCAGCCCGCTGCAAATATACTTAAAATCAGCAAACAAAAGGCAACCATCAGATAATTTTTCATCTGCATTGTTTTTCCTCCTTGAGCTTTAGCTGTTAGCCGATAGCTGTCAGCCTTTTTAATTTAATATCCATGTGCAATCCCTCTATGGCATTCCCAGCATTTCCTGTCACCTTCATGAACAATATTCGCCACTAATTGTTCATGACATCTCAAACAATTACTCATAACAGTATCTCCACCATGTTTTGAGATTCTGATAAGCACGGGGTCTTTATTTAGCAGATAGGCATAGCCGTGATTTATACCATCCCTCGTTTTTCCAGCCGCGGCCATCATTATCCCATTGTGCGGCACATGGCAGTCACTACAGCCCGCCCAGTTTCTATGAGACGAGTGGGTCCAGTTTCTGTACTCTTTTTCCATCGTATGACAGGAGATACAGAACCCGGGCTTATTTGTGTATACCCATGCCTTTTTCGTAGCGAGTGGGAAGAAGGGGATGATGAAGATGGCCCCAATGATAGCGGCCAGCAGTATCTTTGCCTTACGGTCAAAAGGCTTTTTCTTTATCATCCTCATAGCCTCACCTCCCATTTCTCAGGTTGTCGCTCTGTCGCACTAATATTGCCAGAGTCATGCCAGTCC
>JBBISG010000028.1:0-24672 GCA_037441365.1 Nitrospirota bacterium | reverse complement strand
GCCGCACAGAGCTTCCAGCCTCATGTGGCACAGATCTCTGAGGGAGGGCATGGAAGGGTCGCCTTTACAGGCGCTGAATGGAGATGGCAGGAGGGAAGTGTTATCCTTATGAGAAAGGACTTTATCGGGATGAGGAGGGCGCTGTGGTAATGGGCCGCATGAGGGCGAGGCTGATGAATCCCCACATGCTCAGGGCAGGGGCAGGGGTCGTTGTATTCGTGGGCCTCTGGTATCTGTTTACTGCGGTTCTGGACCTCCCGCGGTTCAAGCTCATCCCGAGCCCTGCTGCGGTACTGAAGGAATGGGTCAGTTTTACTCCTACATCAGGACGCTCTATCTTTACAAAGGTCTACTATCTCGATATCGCTTACAGCGTAGGAAGAACTCTGGTGGCATTTACACTCGCCACATTGCTTGGGGTCACCATTGGACTCCTCATGGGCTGGAGCAGGACCTTTTACGATTTTGCATTCCCTGTGGTCGAGATATTGAGACCTATGCCGCCCCTGAGCTGGATTCCGCTTGCTGTGCTGATCCTGCCTGGCGTAGAATTGGCGGTCGTCTATGTTACGTTCATAGCGGCATTTTTTGCAACTGTCCTCAACACGCTGCTTGGTGTCTTTTCCATCGACAAGAATTACTTTCTGGCAGCGAGGTGTCTCGGGTCGAGACCAAAAGACATCTTCCTGAATGTGATCGTCCCGGGTGCGCTGCCATTCATTTTTACAGGGTTGCAGATAGGCATGGGTATATCATGGATGTCCCTTGTTGCAGGGGAGATTATAGCTGGCAAACAGGGGCTTGGATATGCTATATATGAAGGATACTTTCTTTACCAGTTTGAACATGTAATAAGCTATATGTTTACCCTTGGTATTTTGGGGTATATAAGCAGTGCGGGCATTAGGGCAGTGGGCAGGAGGCTTATGGCCTGGGAGGCCAGAAGGAGGGGAGCATGGCGGCAGTGAAGGCCGTGAATCATAGCGGAGAGATTTCGATAAAGAATGTCACTAAGATATACGACCCTGAAGGGGTCCATGTGGTTGCCATGAAGGACTGCTCTTTTGATATTGCAGCGGGAGAATTCGCAGTGATTGTTGGACCGTCAGGGTGTGGAAAGACTACGCTCCTGAATGCTATTGCAGGGTTTGATACAATCACATCCGGGGAGATATATCTCGATGGTGAACTCATATCTTCGAGGGATACTCAGATAAGACCGAGCGTAGAGCGGATGGTGGTGTTTCAGAATGGGGCCCTTTTTCCATGGAAGACAGTCATGGAAAATATCATTTACGGCCCTATTGTCCAGAAGCGGATGAAGAGGCATGAGGCTATCGAAGCCGCAAGGGAGATGCTGATGCGGGTTGGATTGAACGGTATCGAGGACAGATATCCCGAGGAGCTTTCCTCTGGTGTCCAGAGACGGGTCGAGATACTGAGGGCGCTCATAAACCAGCCAAAGGTGGTGATGCTCGATGAACCCTTCAGGGGTCTTGATGCAGTAGCAAAGACTGTTATGCATGAGTTTCTCATGGATATTTTCTGCACTTCTCCCCGAACAATGTTTTTCATAACGCATGACCTTGACGAGGCCATTTTCCTCGGCAGTAAAGTGATTGTCATGACGACCCGACCTGCACAGGTCAAAAAGATAGTCCATATCAATTTGCCGTGGCCCCGCGAGCACCACATGATAGGTTCTAAGGCCTATCTCGAGCTCAAGGGCGAGGTGCTCGAAGCAGTTCACGAGGAGGCGAGGAAGGCATTTGAGGCGGGCGAGAGGGAGATGGCCTGATACGATGGAGATGATCTGGAGATCAGGAATAAAGAGGAAGGTCAGTAAAATCTTTAGCGCAAGGCTCCTGAGGGGGCTCTTCTCAATAGTAATGTTTGTTGTTCTGTGGCAGGTTGTTGTGGCCATAAAGGTTCCATATCTCGCAAATCTGCCGTATCCGAGGGATGTCGCAGCCGGTGCTGTAGATGCAACGGGTTCCAGCACCTACTGGTTCGGCTGGGGTATCAGCCTCTCACGTATATTTGTGGGATTTATGGCCGCACAACTCATAGGCATACCTCTTGGTCTTGCGATGGGGATCAGCAGGACATTCAAGGACTTTACCTTCCCTGTCTTTGAGATGCTGAGGCCTGTTCCACCGATAGCGTGGATACCGCTTGCCATTCTTTTCTGGCCGACAAGAGAGCTGTCCATATATTTTCTTGTGTTTATAGGTGCCTTCTTCATCATAGTGATAAATGTCATACAGGGGGTCTCGAACATTTCTGTCTCTCTAAAATGGGCGGCATCCTCACTCGGTGCAGGGCAAAGGGACATATTTTGGAGGATCCTGGTGCCCGGCTCCCTTCCC
This sequence comes from Nitrospirota bacterium, assembly GCA_037441365.1. Classification (GTDB taxonomy): domain Bacteria; phylum Nitrospirota; class Thermodesulfovibrionia; order Thermodesulfovibrionales; family UBA9159; genus JBBISG01. The sequence continues at coordinate 22,303 of JBBISG010000028.1, read as the reverse complement.
TCTATTATTACGGGAATGACGGTAGGTATGGGTGTGACATGGAATGTCCTTATTGCTGCAGAGATGATTGCAGGACAGGGAGGGCTCGGCAGGATGACATGGGAGGCATATACAAATAACAACATCCCCCTCATTGTTGTCGGGATGGTAAGTATCGGAGTGGCAGGTTATCTCTGCAGCATGCTTGTGAGATGGCTTGGGGAAAAGGCCATGCCGTGGAAGAGAAGATTTTAAGGGGGCATAATGTATAGAAGAAATGGCGGTAATCTATTGAGCAGTGGTGATTTCGGCGAGGTCAGGATCGAAGACGTCTCGAAGGTTTATGAAGGGGGTAGTGGTAGCCAGCGGGTTCTTGATGGTTGCAGTTTCTGCATAGAACGCGGAAGGCTGACTGTTGTCATGGGGCCGTCGGGATGCGGAAAGACAGTGCTCATAAATCTCATTGCCGGATATGAAAGGCCCTCGACAGGCCGTATATTGATAGACGGAGAACCTGTTACAGGACCTGGTTCGGACCGGCTGGTCGTGTTCCAGGAGACGACCCTCTTTCCATGGATGACTGTTTATAACAATGTAACCTTTGGATGTCGGGTGCAGGGACTCAGCAAAGGGGAAATAAAAGACCGTGCTGAACACCTTTTGAGAAAGGTAGGTCTTTATGAGTTTAGGGATAAGTATCCGGGTCAACTTTCCGGGGGCATGCAGAGAAGGGCTGAGCTTGCAAGGGCCATGATAAATGACCCCAAGATCATGATACTCGATGAGCCGTTCAGGGGGTTGGATGCAATGACCCGTCAGCTCATGCAGGAATTTTACGTTGGGCTTTTTGAGGAGATAGGCAGGACAAATCTCTTTGTAACCCATGAGATCGATGAGGCGGTATTTCTTGCCGACAGGGTGGTTGTTATGACCTTTCAGCCCGGGAGGGTCAAGGCTGAAGTCGAGGTCGACCTTCCGAGGCCAAGGGAATTCCACATGCTTGCATCACAACGCTTTATGGAGATACGACAACAGGTCATTGAACTCCTCTATGAGGAGGCAGCAAAGGCATTTGCATCAGGCAGCAAGGCAGCATACGACCTGGTAGGGGCCATTGTTGCCCGAAACGGGGCCTGCAAGAAGTGAATGCAGGTGAACATAGCGGTTCCTGAACAGGTCATTATCGGCATTGTAATATTTATCGCCTCCCTCCTTCAGGGAGTATTCGGTTTCGCCTTCATACTCATTGCCCTCCCTCTGCTGTCGATCTTTCTGAGCGTAAAGGTTGCTGTCCCTTTACTGTCGTTATTTCTTGCCTTGCTGTCCGGGATTCTTGCCTTTCGGTTCAGGGGCAAGTTCGATGTAAGGGGTGTTATGCCGCTTGTGATAGGTGCACTTATCGGAATGCCCTTCGGCATCCTGTTTCTCGTCAAATTCGATGAGGGTTTTATAAAGGCGAGTCTCGGGGTAATGCTTATAGCATACTCGGTCTGTTCGCTTTTTAAAACGGGATTTCACCTGCCTGGCTGGGCAGGCTGGGTTGCAGGGTTCTCTGCTGGAGCGCTGGGCGGTGCCTTCAATATTACCGGTCCTCCAGTTGTCTTATATCTCTCTGCCCGCAGGTCCGCAAAGCTCAACAGCGCCTGGATCACTCAACTTTTTTTCTGCATGACGAGTACGGCCCTTATTGCTTTTCATATCGCACTTGGCAATATCACATGGAAAATGGTTCTGACCTTTATCGAGATGATCCCTGTCATGGTTGCAGGGATGTTCACAGGTGTTCACATTTTCAGGGGTATTGATGAGGAAGATTACAAGAAGGGATTGTTTGTCCTCCTGGGCGTCATGGGCATAATGCTTTTCCTCTGAAAAGGGCACCCCCCCGGTACAGAAGGGCTTGTTGATTTTTTGAGCATTGGTGGGTTATTTTTATTAAGTGAATCTCAGTGGTATTTTAAAAAACTTTAAAAAGAGCAGGATACTCGTTATAGGCGACCTTATCCTCGACCGCTATATATGGGGCAGGGTGAGCAGGATCTCCCCTGAGGCGCCTGTGCCTGTGGTTGAGGTCACCGATGATAACTTCATGCTTGGCGGTGCAGCGAATGTAGCGAACAATATTATAGCACTCGGTGGCCGCGCTACTGTTGCGGGTGTGGCTGGAAGAGACAGGGCAGGGGAGGTCCTGAGGGAGTTGCTCGAGGAAAAGGGAGTTGGCTGTGCAATCTTTGAGGATTCAAGACCCACCACAATAAAGACGAGGGTAATAGCCCACAATCAGCAGGTGGTGCGCTTTGATAGAGAAGATAAGAACAAGGTCGGCGGAAGGCTGCTGAGGGACATTCTAATCTTTCTGGAGAGGGCCATTGTTGAACACGATGCAATAATAATCTCTGATTATAAGAAGGGCACTATATCAGCAGAATTAATGAAGAACGTCTTAGACATAGCGAGGGGCAGTAAGAGATTTATCGCTGTTGACCCGAAGGTGGGGCACTTTCATTTGTACAGGGGGGTATCAGTGGTTACACCAAATCTTAATGAGGCATCGCATGGCTCAGCGATTGATATAAGGGATGGAAGGTCACTCATCAGGGCAGGCAAGACCCTTATGAGAATGCTTTCATGCAAGGCGGTCCTGATAACGAGGGGCGAGGAAGGGATGAGTCTTTTTGAGAGGGGAAGGGTTACCCATATCCCTACTGTTGCAAGGCATGTCTATGATGTGACAGGCGCCGGGGATACGGTAATTGCCACCTTCGCCCTTGCCTATGCCTCAGGCGCAACAATGCAGGAGGCTGCCGTGATTGCAAATCATGCAGCAGGCATTGTTGTCGGTGAGGTGGGAACTGCGGTGGCAACACCGGAAAAACTGATGATATCGTTAAAGAAAAGAGCCGATAATGCATTGGAGTAACGGACAGAGCACAGACAGTCTGTCTTCTGAAAGTCTGTCGTCTGAAGGTCTGAAAGTATGGCAAAGGCAATAGCATTACTGTCAGGCGGGCTTGACAGCACTCTTGCTATTATCACGATGTTGAGGCAGGGGATAGATGTCACTGCCGTTACATTTCTTACTCACTTTGGCTGCGACATCACAGACAGTTCATCATGTTCAAAAGACCCATTCCCCGCAGCCGAGAAATTCGGCTTTGGGGTGAAGCTCTGCCATCTTGCTGATAAATTCTTAGAGATAGTCATAAACCCCAAGTACGGGCACGGCAAAAACATGAACCCCTGCATTGACTGCAGGGTCCTCATGCTTAGAGAGGCAAAGGAGTTCATGAAACTCATTGGTGCTGATTTTGTAATAACAGGTGAGGTCCTCGGTCAGAGACCCATGAGCCAGAGGAGGGAGACCTTTCCACTCATAGACAGGGAGGCCGGTCTTGAGGGATATGTCCTGAGGCCCCTCACAGCCCTTAATCTCAAACCAACTATTCCTGAAAAGGAGGGACTTGTAAAGAGAGAGCTCCTTTATGGATTCAGGGGCAGATCAAGAAAACCCCAGATGGCCCTTGCCAGGGAATTCGGGCTGACAGAATATCCGGCTCCTGCAGGTGGCTGCCTCCTGACAGACCCTATTTATTCTTATCGTTTAAAGGAACTGCTTGAACATAATCATCCATACTGTTACCCCAAAAAATCGCTTGATTTTTTGGGGACCCCTCCTACTCTTAAGGAGATAAATCTCCTGAGGGTCGGAAGACACTTCAGGCTATCGCCTCATTGTAAGGCCGTTGTTGGAAGGGACAGAGAGGAGAATGCCCAGATAAGGCTTCTCAGAGAGAGCGAAGACTATACTTTAGAAGTAATCGGTTATGGAAGTCCTGTTACGATTCTTACTGGCAGAACAACACAGAGGGAGATTGAACTCGGTGCCTCGATCTGCGCAAGATATTCTGATGGGAAGAATATGCCCATTGTTACGGTGAAGGTTTCAGGCGAAGGCAGGGGGGTTATGCTTGAGGTAGCGCCTGCAAATGAGGAGACAATAAATTTTTTCAGGATACAGAAAAGGGCACCGGTCCTGGAATCAAGGTAACTTGCCCCCTATAGAGGTCAGGACTGAAGCCTCACAGGCACACCTTTTGACCTTAGATACTCCTTTGCCTCTCTGATCGTATATTCCCTGTAATGGAATATTGATGCAGCAAGCACGGCATCGGCCTTTCCAATAACTATTCCCTTATAGAGATGCTCGAGATTTCCTGCACCACCTGAGGCAATCACAGGAATATTTACTGCCTCAGAGACAGCCCTTGTAAGCTCGAGATCAAAACCTTCCTTTGTGCCATCCCTGTCCATGCTCGTAAGCAGGATCTCTCCTGCACCAAGCTCCTCTATATATTTCGCCCATTCAACAGCATTAATGCCCTTTGGACGCCTTCCCCCGTGGGTATAGACCTCCCACGAAGAGAGCGATGAGTGCCGAGTGATATGTGATGAGTTAATGAGTAACCTATCTGATAATTCTCTTGATGACATAAGCCACTCTGGAATCTCCTCCGGGTCTCTTATCTCAAACCTTGAGCCGTGAACCCTCTTTGCATCTATGGCAACCACTATGCACTGACTTCCAAAACGCTCAGCTGCCTTTTTCACAAATTCAGGGTCATTCACCGCAGCGGTATTAATGGAAACCTTGTCACATCCAGCATTGAGGAGGTCTCTTATGTCATCAAGTGTCTTAATACCTCCACCAACTGTAAGGGGCATGAAGACATCAGAGGCAGTCCTTTCAACAACATCGAGGATGATCTTCCTCTTTTCATGAGAGGCTGTAATATCAAGGAATACAAGCTCATCAGCACCCTGCTCATCATAATAAGTGGCATTCTCTACAGGGTCTCCTGCATCCCTTAGATTCACGAAAGAGACTCCTTTGACAACACGGCCATCTTTTACATCAAGACATGGTATAATTCTTTTTGCAAGCACCTAAATACTTACTCCAATGATACTCTTTTAGCCATCTTTTACCTTCCTTAAATTCACCTTAATCTGCAATCTCTATCGCCTCTTTCAGGTCTATTGCACCTGTATAAAGTGCCTTTCCTGTTATCACTCCCCAGAGTCCCTTTATCTCCCTGAGCCTCTTTATATCATCGATGGATGATACACCTCCCGAGGCAATAACAGGGATCTTCACAGACTCTACCATCTGCCTTGTTGCCTCAATATTTGGACCTGTGAGCATTCCATCCCTTGAGATGTCTGTATAGATTATACCCCACACTCCATAATCCTCCATCTTTAGTGCAAGTTCCTTTGCCCTCACGCTGGTAACCTCCACCCATCCCTTAACAGCAACGAGTCCATCTTTTGCATCAATGCCCGCTATTATTCTTCCAGGAAATCTCTTGCAGGCCTCTTTCACGAGTTCAGGTTTTTCTATTGCCACTGTACCGAGTATTACCCTGTTTATTCCGAGTCCAAGGAGTCTCTCGATCCTCTCCATATCCCTTATACCACCACCAAGTTCTATATCCACACTCACAGCCTTTCTTATCCTCTTTATGCCCTCAATATTCCTCTGTGTTCCAGAGAAGGCTCCATCAAGATCTACTACATGAATCAGTCTTGCACCAATCTCCTGCCATCTTCTTGCAACTTCCTCGGGATTGTCTGAAAAGACTGTTACAGCATCAGCCCTTCCCTGAAGGAGGCGGACGCATCTACCATCTTTCAGGTCTATTGCAGGAATTATCAGCATGTATTAATATAACATAAAGCTAAAATGATAAGAGATCTAAAGGATGGGTTGAAGGATATAGAGATCCCATGTGGCATAAGTGCCCTTTATCTTTATGGTTCATTTATCACGGGAGAGAGGATATTGTGGGAAGTCTTTGAGATTGAAAGGCCTGAAAGTGAATGAATTCAGGCACCTGAAATCAGGCGAAGATCTAAAATCCAAAATTCAGAAAAAGCTCCTTTATTGCTTTGCTGTTTTCCTATTCTTCTGTCTAACCCCCTCAGTGACCTATTCCTTTCGAGTTCCTGAAAAACTTGTCTACGATCTCACATGGACAGGGATAAAGGCAGGAGAGGCCGTCCTTGAGATTAAAGACAGCGGTGATTATCTGACAATCCTCTCGACCGCCAAATCGGCAAAGTGGGTCTCTGTATTTTATACAGTGGATGATAGGGTAGAAAGCAAGGTCTTAAGGTCTGATACAAATCCTTTCCTGAGCCATTCCATCAATTACAGGCTCAAGATAAGGGAAGGAAGACACAGGAAGGATAAAGAGGTAGTATTCGAATCAAACAATTCGAGGGCCATTTATATCGACTATCTCGGTAAGGAGAGAAAGGAGATAGAGATACCCTTCCCTATCTTTGATCCCCTATCGAGCTTCTATTATTTGAGGGGACTGAACCTTGAGGTCGGAAAATCTGTCTATGTTACTATCTTCGATAGCAAGAAGGTCTGGAATGTAGAGGTACAGGTTTTGAGAAAAGAGAGGGTAGATGTCCCGGCAGGTGAATTTGATGCAATAGTCATAAAGCCCCTGATGAAATCAGAGGGAATATTTTACAGGAAGGGAGAGATATATATCTGGCTTACAGATGATGAGAAGAAGGTCCCTGTTAAATTGCAGACAAAGGTGAAGATAGGCTCTATAAACGCAAACCTTTCAGGAGGGCAGTTTTGATTCCTGTCTCTGTCGCTATAGTAACAAAGGATGAAGAGAAGAACATAGGTGATGCCCTCGAAAGCGTAAAGGATTTTGAGGACATAGTAGTCCTTGACGCTTACAGCAATGATGCCACTGTGGAGATATGCAGGAGATACCCTGTCAGGTTATATCAGCATGAGTGGCAGGGCTATGCAAGGCAGAAACAGATGGCAGTGGATTATGCAGAAAAAGACTGGGTATTGATACTCGATGCGGATGAAAGGGTTACGCCTGAGTTAAAGGAAGAAATTATTCGACTGTTTATGGCCCACCGATCACGTAGCACAGAGCACGATTATTGTGGCTTCTATGTCCCAAGAAAAAACTTCTTCTTAGGCAGATGGATAAGACACAGCGGATGGTGGCCTGATTACACATTGAGGTTATTCAGAAAGGACTTATCATATATAGAACAGAGAGAAGTCCACGAAAAGGTGATTGTTAAAGGCCCTGTGGATTATATGAAAAATCCTCTTGAGCATTATACATACAGGACAATTTCTGACTATATTAAAAAAATGGAAGGCTACTCCACCCTCTCCGCAAAAGAGATACTCTCAAAAAATCCACAGCCATCTTCTCTCTCTCTGGCAGTTAAGATGCTGGTAAGTCCGGTTTTTACTTTCCTTAAGATGCTTTTTATAAAGCAGGGGTTCAGAGACGGGATACACGGCTTAATGCTTGCTGTGCTTTATAGCTTCTATACATTCTTAAAATACGCAAAGGCATGGGAGATGACAGACATACAGAGCACAGACAGTCTGTCTTCTGAAAGTCTGTAGTGCGACAGTGCGACGGGGTTTCGGCTCTGAACATCTCACCCTCGCCTAAGCAATTATGAGACTTGCATTTATAAAAAAGAGATTTTCGATTCATGGCGGTGCAGAACGGTATCTACAGACCCTTATAGAACATTTAAAAAAAGAGGGGCATGAGATACACATATTTGCAAACCAGTGGACTGAAGAAGAAGGTGTTATATTTCATAAAGTCAATATCTTGCCTCCAAGTTCTTTCCTGATCAACCTCACATTCAATATCAACACACGGTCACGGCTCATGGCCCATGGATCAAGGTTTTTTGATTGCATCATAAGCTTCGAGAGGACGACCTGTCAAGATATATACAGGGCTGGAGAGGGAAGCCATGCAGAATGGCTGAAGATAAGATCTGCCGTTGAACCCCTTTACAAAAGGCTTTCATTCAAGATCAATCCACTCCATGTTTATATGCTCAAACTCGAAAAAGAGATATTCAAAAACACAAAACTCATAGTTGCCAACTCTGAGATGGTTAAAAGGCAGATAATAGATCACTATGCCATCCCCGAAGAAAAGATAACAGTGATATACAATGGCGTTGATTTGAAGAGGTTCTCTCCGCAAAATAAAGACAGGTGGCGTAAGGATGTGAGGGACAGCCTTAATATATCAAGAGATACAAAGGTTTTGCTCTTTGTCGGCTCTGGTTTTGAAAGAAAAGGGTTAAGGACATTTATTAAGGCTATTCCCTTAATAAAAGACCGTAATTTTATTGCCATTATTATAGGCAGAGGAGATACAGACAGATACAGGGCAATGGCAGAGAAGTTCGGTGTCTTAAATCATATCCTGTTTTTAGGGGTACAAAAAGAGATAGAGAGGTTTTATGCAGCAGCAGATCTCTTTGTACTGCCAACATTATATGACCCTTTCAGCAATGCGACCCTTGAGGCAATGGCATCAGGTCTTCCTGTAATTACAACAAAAAACAATGGAGCCGCTGAATTAATCGAGAATGGGCAGGAAGGTCTTGTAATGGAAGCCCTGTTTAATTCAGAAGAATTAGCTGAGAGGATAGATCATTGCCTTAATGATCACGAATCTATGGGGAGGATGGCAAGAAAAAAGGCAGAAGGATTTCCTATTGAAGTGGCTGCTGAAAGATTTATAAAGGCAATTGAAGGCATAATTAACCCAAACTTGAATTTATTAACTTCTGTGTAATACATTGGTGTATTACAAGCAATGGAGGCCAGGAGGAGAAATAATATGCCTCTAAGTGTAAGACTGGATAAAGAGACAGAGGGATTGCTCGAAAAGGCAGCCAAAAGGCTTGGAACAACAAAAAGCGAAGTGGTGAAAGGCTCGATTAGACAATACTGTGAGCCTATTTTGAAAGATAAAAAAAGCCTATCAGACTTTATTAAGGAACGGATAAAGGATCTTCCTTGCAGCGGTAGAGGAGACCTTTCTATCCGACATGAGGAGCTATTTAGAGACATGCTCCTCGAAAAAAAGAGACATTCACAGGTCCTTGTCATAAAGCTCCGTCATATTGGCGATGTGCTTCTCACAGTGCCGGTATTCAGGGCATTAAAAGAAACCTTTCCAGATGCACATATATCAGCCCTTGTAAATTCCGGCACAGAGGATGTGCTGAGGGGAAACCCGCTGATAGATGAAATACTCGTCATGGACAGAAGCATAAAAAGACTCTCGCCTGTAAAGCGATATGCAAAAGAAATAGCCTTTCTCAAAAATATCAGGGCAAAAGGCTTTGATATGACCATTGATTTAACCGGTGGAGACAGGGCTGCAGCCATCTCCCTCGCATCAGGTGCAAAATACCGTCTTGGCTGGAGATCAAAAAAAGGCTTTCCAGGTAAAAAATATGCCTATACCCATTTATCAGAGCCTGACGGCAATAAACATATGGTATTGCAGAATCTTGAGGTTGTCAGCCAGTTTGGAATAACTACAAAAGACCTTTCAGTAAATTTTTATATTCCTGATGAGGACAAAATCTTTATCAGAGACCTCTTAAAGAAGAACGGGGTCCCCAAAAAGTCTCTGACTTTTTGGGGAAACAGTAACGTGGACGAAAAAACAAATATCGTGCATATACACCCAACATCAAGATGGCTCTTTAAGTGCTGGAAGGATGAATACATGGCAGAAGTGATCAGATGGCTGCTTGATGGCGGCAATACCGTAATAGTCACATCCTCCCCCGACAGACGAGAAATAGAAAAGGCAAAAAGGATTTTATCATTTGTCGGTTCACGATTCACGGATCACAGTTCACGATTGTTAGATCTGTGTGGAAAGACCACCATCAAACAGCTCGCTGCAGCGTCAGAGGCATCTGATTTATTCTTCGGTGTGGACTCTGCCCCGATGCATATAGCTGCGGCAGTGGGAACACCTGTCATTGCCCTCTTTGGACCGAGCGGTGCTTTCAGCTGGGGACCATGGGATAATAATCAAAAATCAGAAAAAACACCTTATCCAGAGAGAAATGGGGTGCAAGCATTCGGCATCTATACTGTTATCCAGAGGGATTGGGATTGCGTACCCTGTGGAAAAGATGGGTGTGATGGAAGTAAGATAAGCAAATGCCTCGATGATATAAGACCAGAGGAAGTGATAGAAATGATAAAAGATATTATTAAAAGCCAAAGGATAGAACAGTATTAATATTGACAATATCATTAAAAGTGATGTATAAAATTAACATGCGCGCATTAAAGAAAAAACCTATACAGATTTACTTAGAGCCTGATCAGGATAAGGTGCTCGAAGCGCTATCCAAAAAGAGAGGCGTTTCAAAGGCAGCACTCATAAGACTGAGTCTTGACACATATTTGAAAAACATTCCTTTAGAAGATGATCCTGCATTAAGAATTATAGCACTCGGCAAGTCAGGCAAGGGAGACCTTGCAGAAAAACATGATAATTATATAGCCCGGTACTCGAAAAGATAATGCTAACAGAAAGTATATTTGTTGATACAAGTGCATGGGTTGCCCTTGCTGATAGCGATGACGCACATCACGACAAAGCAAGGGAAATATATCCTGAGCTTCTTAAAAGATATAAAACCCTTTTCACCACAAATCTTGTTATCGCAGAAACATACATCTTGCTTCTCAAGGCGCTGGGACATGGGAAGGCATTAGAATTTCTTGAAATTATCAATGCCAGTCCAAGAATTGCAAAGTTATACTCTACCAATGACATAGAAAATGAAGCGATGACGATTCTCAGAAAATACCATGACCACAATTTCAGTTATACAGATGCCGTTAGCTTTGCGGCTATGAAAAGGCATGAAACAAAAAAAGCATTCACCTTTGATAACCATTTTACAGTTATGAAGTTTACGAAAATTCCTGAGTAAAAAATAGATGCTCACCATATTACATACAGAATCCTCCACGGGCTGGGGAGGGCAGGAGATAAGGATATTGCAGGAATCATCAGGGATTTCCAGAAGGGGCCACAGAGTAATCATCGCTGCCCAAGAGGAAAGCAATATCTTCAGGAGGGCGAAAGAGAGAGGTATCGAGGTCTTCCCCGTTCATTTTGAGAAAAAGAATCCCCTTTCATTTTTAAGGATGATTTCCATTATTAAGAGGGAAGGAGTGGATATACTCAACACCCATAGTTCTTCTGATAGCTGGGTTGCAAGTATTGCTGCAAGGCTCTCCCGGAGCCCTGTCAGGATAATCAGGACGAGACACCTCTCGACGCCAATAGGCAGGTCAGTTTTGAGCCGTATTATATACAATGTATTGCCTGATGCCATAATCACAACAGGCGAGCAGATAAGGCAGGCGATGATAAGCTATAATAATTTCGATGGCTCAAGGATATTCTCTATACCAACCGGAATAGATCTGGAAAGATTTAATCCCGAAAGGGTCAGGCCTGTCTTCAGGTCAGGAGGTTTCTCTATCGGCATGATCGGTGTATTAAGGAGCTGGAAGGGGCACAGGTTCTTTATCGAGGCCATTTCAGAAATAGTGAAACAGATACCGGATGCCGGTTTTTACATAGTGGGCGATGGGCCTCAGGAAAAGAACATAAAAAATCTTATTCATGAATATTCATTTCAGGATAAGGTTAGTATGCTCGGCCATAGAGAGGATATCCCGGAGATACTCGCATCCCTTGATGTTGTTGTCCACCCATCCTATGCGAATGAAGGGGTACCACAGTCAGTGCTTCAGGCACTGGCTATGGAGAGACCCGTTGTGGCATCAGATGCAGGCTCAACAAGGGAGGTTATTATAAATGGAAAGACAGGATTTCTGGTTGAAGTTAAGAATCCAGGACAGATTGCGGAGAGGGTTATCGAACTTTATAAAAATCAGGAACTTATGGTTAGCTTTGGGAGGGAAGGCAGGAGACTTGTTATGGAGAAGTATTCGATGGAAGCGATGTTAGATAAGATAGAATCTCTCTATGAAAGGCTTGTATCCAGTCATTGATTCACCCTACTTCTGCACAGAAGTCAGACTTTCAGGAGTCAGGGTGTCTGTTCTCTGTAACGGCTCTTCTGCACGGAAAACGGTTTTTGGGGAAATGAGAAGGCTCTGTAAAACGACAAAGATATTATTGATCAGGGGGCTTGTAAGTTTCTTTAATGCCCTCGGCTTGAAGAAGAATCTCTACAGTATAAGTCCAAAGAGGTTCCTGATAGTAAGCACTACAGGCATTGGAGATACCCTGTGGGGAACACCTGCGATCAGGGCATTGAAGGAGGGATATAAAGATGGTTATATTAGTGTCATGACAACAGACACAGGAGCCGAACTCTTGAAGGAGAATCCATATATTGATAGGGTCTTTATCTTCAGGAGGGGAAAAATCTTATCACTATTCGGTCTGATCAGGGATTTACGGAAGGAGAGATTCGAGATGGCCTTTATATTCCATGCCTCTGATCGGATTATATGGCCCCTGGTCTTTTTCTCAGGGGTAAGCGAGATAATAGGAATGATCGGTCAGAATAAAGGACTCGATTTTATTCTCACCAGGGGTATCAGGCAGGAAGCCGTCCATGGCGTAGAGATGAGGCTGAGACTTATTAGAGAGGCAGGGGTATATAATAGCGAGAGCGCTTCTACCATATATCTGACTGGGGAAGAAAGAAAGAGGGGCCAGGAGATCCTTGAGGAAATGGGATTCCATGAGACATCGCTTATAATAGGGCTTCACCCCGGAGCACAGAAGCCCTTTAAATGCTGGCCTTTAAGGAATTTTGTAGAAACTGGGAACAGGCTTGTGAAGGACCTCGGTTGCAGGATAGTTGTTACTGGCGGTAATAAAGAAAGGCGACTCTGCGAGGAATTGGCCTCTAAGATCACAGGTGCAGTTTCTGTAGCAGGGATAACGTCATTAAGAGAGACTGCAGCTATAATCGAGAGGATGTCTCTCTTTATTACCAATGATACTGGTCCGATGCATATGGCCTTTGCACTTGAGACACCAACCATAGCGCTCTTTTCTCCAACCGATCCGGTGCTCTGTGGCCCTTATAATGCAAAAAGTGCAGTTATAATAAAAAAACCTATTATATGCAGTCCCTGTATTGGTAAAGGGTGTTCGACCCCTGTCTGCATGGAACAGATAACAGCATATGAGGTGATAGATGCTGCAGAGTCCTTGTTAGAGCGGAAGTGCAGTAGCGCGAAAGCTCGGAAGGGAAGTTAGTGCGGAAACTCAGAAGAACGGAAGTGCGGAAGAAATTAGCACGGAGGTATGAAATAAAAGATCTCGATCTTCTAAAGTTCATCACAGTTGCAATTATAGCCATCTCGTTGCCCTTTTCTGAATCACTAAAGACTATATCCATATTGCTTGCCCTGGGGATTTTTCTTATTCAGGCATATAGAAGAGAGATTAACCTGAAGCTGGATATAATCCATTATGGTTTTATATCCCTTTTGCTGGCTTCTATCATAAACAGCATGTTTGCTGCTGATCCCCTTAGAAGCCTTAGAGGGGCTAAGGATATCCTGTTTTATACGGTGCCGCTCTTTGTCGCATGCAGCATAAACAATGAAAGACAGATAAGGATCATCCTGTGGTGTCTTTATATATCCAACAGCGGTATCTGCCCTTTTGGGATATTTTATTCTGTAACAGGTCATAAACCACTTGAGATACACGCCATCGGAAACCAGAATTATACGGCCATGTTTTTTATGATAGTAATTACATCCATGATAAGCACCGCCATGTTCTCAGACAGAGAGACCCCGCTGAAAAAAGCGGCATTAATAGTCTTATCTGTCACAGCAATAGTGGCATCAGTCATGACATTGATGAGGGCCTCCTTCGTCGGGCTCCTTGCCTTTCTTGCCTCTGTATTGATCTCTGAGAAGAGGTCAAGAGGGGTATTCTTGATCTCTACGGGCTTTATCGGCCTGACTGCACTAACAATCTATGCAGACAGGGCAATGCGGCTGAAGCTCATATCAACCCATTCCATGTTAAGCAGACTCGACATATGGAGTGGTGCCATAAGGCTTTTCCTTGAAAACCCATTAACAGGTGTGGGGCTGAATCACTTCGAATTCAGATTTCCGTCAAACCACCCTGTTGAGCCCAGCAATATTGTTTATGATGCCCACAGCCTTTATTTCCAGACCGCATCGCAGATGGGATTGATCGGGTTGATAGCACTGGCATTTATAGTTGTCGGATTCATAAAGGCATGGAGGGGTTTTAAAGGCGGGGATGGTTTTGGCAGGGCATTAAGGTTCAGCGCCATGGGCGCCTTTTTGATAATCACCGTTACAGGGATCTTTGACACCACCCTTCATCATGAGCATGCAATAGCCTTTACAATGATTATAGGGTTGATGTTCGGATATTTCGAGGGTTTACAGAGGGGCAATGGCATATAAGATATTACTGTCAACAACTGTAGAGAATACCCTGCCATTGGGCAGGGCCCTCCGGGACATTGGGTATGATGTCTTTGTCTTTGATGCAACAATAAGAAGTTCCATTGATAGATACATTTTCAGGCCTGTCAATAAGATGCTCTGGAACCTGAGGATAATGGATAAGGGTAAATCTATAGGAATGGAATCCCCATACTGCAATAAGAACTTCAGAACCGAGGCTGTATTGAAGGCAGTGGAGATATTTAAACCTGACTGCGTTATCTTCGAGATCGGTTTCAAGCCTTCTTACGGAGGGCTTTTAAGACTACGTAGAAAAGTGGATAAGATTGCAGGATGGTGGACGATGACCTCAAGATGGATAAATATCAAGGAGAGGGAGGCCGCATTATATGATGCCTTTTTTTTCTTCTGCGATGGGTTTGTCTCTACAGCAAGGGACATGGGTTTTAATGCCTTCTATTTCCCCCATGCTGTAAACGACTATGTCTTTAAAAGGGTTAGCCTGACCCTGTCAGAGAAAAGGCTGTTGACCTGTGATTTAGTTTTCGTGGGTGCGTGGCAGAAACCAAGGCAGAGTGTTATAGATGCAATTGCATCTCTTGATATTGATATGCGCATATACGGGCCAAAATGGCGAAAGCACACTATTTTTAATCCATCGGTCTTGAGGTCTATAAAAGGCCGCTGGTTGTACGGCGACAAACTTATTAAACAATATCAGGCAGCAAGGATAGCCCTTAATATAAATAGCTGGTTCACAGAAAGAACATTTGGGATTAACCAGAGGATATTCGATGTGCCTGCCTGTGGTGCATTTCTTTTGACAGACTATATGGATGAATTGGAGGCATTCTTCGAGGTCGGCAAGGAGATAGAGACTTACAGCTCGATAGAGGAGCTTATTGATAAAGTCCATTTTTATCTAAGGCACGACAACCTCAGAGCAAGGATAGCGCAGAATGGGTATGAAAAGGCACGGAGGCTCCCCACATGGAGGGATAGGGCAAGGGAGATGGTTAAGGCACTCGGGCTTCCATCTCCTCTATCATAAAGACAGAAGTCAGATCACAGACCGTATGTACTGGTGTCCCCAGAAAGTCTTTGGCTTTTTGGGATGCCCTTTCTGGCAGCAAATATCTGATGACAATAGCGATAAACTATAGAAAAGGCAATCCTCGACTTCAGGAAGGTGTAGAATTAGCCGGTCATGAGGTTAGAAACAATATCTGGGATATTAATATTTTTACCTCAGAAAAGATTGAGGCTGCCATTTTTGAGTTTAAGCATATCTTTAAAGAAAAATGGAAGTTTTTAAATTTAGCCTTTAAATTAAAGCAGCACAGAATACCTGTAGTTACATGGAATGTTGATTCCCCCTGGAATACTGGTATAAAGAGGTGGAAAGTAAATCTACTTTTGAGAGGTAATATTTTATCGTTGTATGCGACACACTCGCTTCAGAATACAGAGTGGATTAGACATGCGAAAGTCGTATATTTACCGAATGCTGCATGGGCCAGTAGATATAATCTTCGGGGTCTCACTTTAGAGGATTTAAGAAAAAAGGATGTCTATAAATGGGATTTATCTTTCATAGGCAATATGGACAGAGAAAAATACAATGAACATAAAAATAGAGTCGAATTTTTGGAGAAACTTGGTAATTTTCTTAAAAGGAAGGGTCTGAAATTCCTGTTTATAGATAGCCAGGACTTATCGTTTGATGAACAGGTGGAGATTATCCAGAGGAGCAAGATTAACTTAAGCTGTATTTCAGCAGCCGATTGCGCAGGAGAGTTTAGCTGGGGTCTCCCTGAAAGATGTTATGGTATCCCAGCATGTGGCGGCTTTCTCCTTGCTGAAAATCGCGTTCATACCAGGGATGATTTTATCATCGGCGAAGAAGTTATTACCTATTCTAATATTGAAGATTGTGTAGATAAAATACTTTATTATTTGGATAAACACGAAGAGTGCAGAAGGATTGCCGAGAATGCTTATCACAGGGTGATGAAGGAACATACTTATAAACATAGAGCAATAAAATTAATCTCAGAGATCCAGAATCTGAAAGAACAATGCCAATCTCTGTAAAGATCAAAAGATTATTTACACCAGGCCTGAGTAAAGTTCTTTCAAAGGCAGCAAGGCGAGGGGATAAAAAATTCCTTGTAGCATGGAACAGGGGACTTGGTGACATACCATTAGGGCTATATGCCTTTGTAGATAGGGTTAGACGGTATATACCAGATGCATCGATAACCTTTCTTACGCGTCCTGAACTCAAGGATGCCTTTAGCTTGCTGGAAGGCCCTGAAGTTGTTATTGTCCCTTCGTGGCAAAGGAAAGATGGCACCCCGACCATACCTGCGATAAAGGATACACTTAAAACAATCGGTATTGATCCCAGGCATTATGACGTCATCCTTAATAAGGTGGACCCTAAAGGCGAACTCAGGGATTGTTGGGGTAAGCTTATTCCGAGACTTAGATGGAGAAATGAGTATGACAGGCTATGGGAAAGATTTAAACTCTCATGGCTTAAACATCAGTTTATTTGCGTCCATATAAATACAGAGACCCAGCAATTCTATGGCTACAGGAAGGACTGGCCTGTCGAGAACTGGCGGAAGCTCTTTGAAAGGCTCTCTAATAAATCAGATATAAGGATAATTTTATTCGGCCTTAATAAAACGGAGTCTTTCAATCTGCCTTCAGTTATAGACCTGAGAGGAGAGACGACCCTCCTTGAGATGCTCTCTATAATAAAAAATTGCTGTAACATACTCATAGCCCCTGATGGTGGTGTGCTATCCATCACTTACTATCTTGATGTATACTTCCCGATAACCGTAATATCCCTCTGGGGAGACTTAAATCAGGGCATACTGAAACAGGCGGTCCCTTCGCCTAATTTCGGGCTTGTGCATATCCCTGTAATTGGCATGGGAAAAGATGTGTCGAGGATAAGCGTTGATGAAGTGTACGGCCATATAGAAAACAGTTTACAAAAAAAGATTCTCTGACATAATATATTACCCGGGTCTCATTTTCGCCGTCATCCCCGACCCGATCGGGGAATCGAGGGAAGAAACCCGATTGTCGGGCACTCAATTTGTTGAATGCTTGACATGGAGTTCCCAGAAAGTCACAGACTTTCCGGGGCAGGATGGGGATGGATAAATGCACATAGGGGTGATAGGAACAGGATATGTCGGCCTTGTCACAGGCGCATGTTTTGCAGAGTTCGGTGTATTTGTCACCTGCGTTGACAGGGATGAGAAAAAGATAAGGTCTCTGAAGAGGGGTGTAACACCATTTTACGAGCCAGGCCTTTATGAGCTTGTTCAGAGGAATATAAAGCAGGGGAGGCTTAAATTCACAACGGACATGGGGGATGCGGTCGAGGACTCCCTCGTTATATTCATAGCAGTCGGTACCCCTCCGAGGGGTGATGGCTCTGCTGATATGAGATATATAGATGAGGTTGCCCATGAGATAGCGAGGCATATCAATGGTTATAAGGTGATCGTCACTAAGAGCACAGTCCCTGTCGGGACAGGGAAGAGGATAGAGAAGATAATCTCAGAGAATCTCAGGGAGCAGAATAACTTCGACATAGTCTCTAACCCAGAATTTCTCAGAGAGGGCGCTGCAATAGAGGACTTTATGAGGCCAAACAGGGTGGTTATAGGTGCAAACAGCCCTCAGGCCATAGCGATAATAAAAGACCTCTATAAGCCCCTTTATCTCATCGAGACACCATTTGTTATAACCAGCATCGAGACAGCGGAGTTGATAAAATACGCATCAAATTCCTTTTTAGCCACAAAGATATCATTCATCAACGAGATTGCAAACCTCTGCGAAAAGGTCGGCGCTGATGTGAATGTTGTCGCAAAGGCCATGGGCCTTGACCACAGGATAGGTCCGAAGTTTCTCCATGCAGGCCCTGGTTTTGGCGGCTCGTGTTTTCCAAAGGACACAAAGGCAATCCTCAAGATGGCTGAGGAATACGGTGTCGAGCTCAATGTTATTAAGGCAGCCGTTCAGGCCAATGAAAACCAGAGAAGAATGATGTTCGATAAGATAAGGGATAATATCGGCAGTCTGAACGGCAGAACCATCGCTATCCTGGGTTTATCCTTTAAGCCAAACACCGATGACCTGAGAGACGCCCCATCGCTCCATA
The DNA here is from genome assembly GCA_037441365.1 of Nitrospirota bacterium. GTDB lineage: Bacteria > Nitrospirota > Thermodesulfovibrionia > Thermodesulfovibrionales > UBA9159 > JBBISG01. The sequence goes on along the minus strand of JBBISG010000028.1, from coordinate 3,764 downwards.
TCATTGAGGCCATCTTCAGGGAAGGGGGAATAATAAGGGCATATGACCCGGCGGCGATGGACAATGCGAGGGCGATACTGCCGGAGGTTAAATTTTGCAGGGACCCCTACGATGCTGCAAAGGGCGCCGATGCCCTGATTATCGTGACAGAGTGGAATCAATTCAGGAATCTCGACCTTGACAGAATAAAGGGGCTTCTCAGGCAGCCGTTCTTTTTTGACCTCAGGAATATCTATGATCCTGAGAGAATGAGGAAGATCGGGTTCAGGTATTTCAGCGTGGGGAGGGTATAAAACAGGCTCGGCCTGGCCTTTACCTCGATACACACGCTAGTTTATAATTAAGCAGTCGGGCGATTAGCTCAGCGGGAGAGCGCTGCCTTCACACGGCAGAGGTCGGTGGTTCGAAACCACCATCGCCTACCATTTAAAATCAACGGGTTAAAACCCTTTTGTTTATAGATTACTGCCCTGACTGAATGTATCAATATCCCTGAAGGAATATTAAATTTTACCTTTGTGCCTTTGTAAATTATAGGGCTAATCGCTTATAATTTAAGCATGGAGATACTGAAGCAGGTAAGATGGCTTGACATACTCGATATCGTCTTTGTAGCAATAGTCCTCTACCGCCTCTTATTGATCATAAAGGGCACAAAGGCTGCCCAGATGCTTATTGGACTTGGCGTTTTGCTGCTCGCCTCCTTACTGTCAGGGTATCTTGAGCTGTATACCATGAACTGGATAATACAGAGCTTCTGGGCCCAGATCGTGATCGCCCTGATTGTGCTCTTTCAGCCCGAGATCAGGAGGGCGCTGGCCCAGATGGGCGAGGCAAGGTTCCTCCAGGCCTTCACATCAGCCGAGGAATTGAAGTCCCTTGATGAGATCGTTAAGGCAGCGGTTGCCCTCGCAAACAGGAAGATAGGTGCCCTCATGGTGATAGAGAGGGACACAAGCCTGAAGGATTTTGTGGAGATCGGCACGCCCCTTGATGCAAGGGTATCGAAGGAGATAATCCTGAGCATATTCCACCCTTCATCCCCGATACATGACGGTGCGATTGTAATCCGTGGCAACAGGATAGTTGCAGCAGGATGTTTTCTGCCGATTGCCCTGAGCACCGAGGTGAGCAAGGCCCTCGGGACGAGACATCGCGCAGGGGTCGGCCTTACCGAGGAGACAGACGCCATTGCAATCATAGTATCTGAAGAGACCGGGACCATCTCCATGGCCATCGGTGGTAAACTCGAAACGCCTGTTGATATGGGAACCCTCAGGGATATGCTGACCGACATCTTCACAACCGCAGGGAAGCGGAGGGTCCCCAGAAGGTCTCAGGCCGTTGAAAAGGTATGATAATGAAGGGGTTCCTTGATAATCTTGTCCTGAAGATCGCAGCCCTTGTGCTTGCGGTAATACTGTGGCTCTTTGTCTCATCGAAGGGGCAGACGGAGATGACCCTGAGTGTTCCCATCGAATACACGAATATCCCCCCCGGCATCGAGATGGTGGGGGCTGTGGTGAAGTCTACGAGCATTGTCATAAGGGGCCACGAAAGTCTGCTCAAGAATATCAGACCCGGGGATGTGAGGGTCTTTGTGGATGTGGGCAAGGCAAAAAAGGGAGAGGGGATATTTTATATAAAGAGGGATGATGTTAAACTGCCCTATGCCGCCTCAGTCACAAAGATTGATCCCTCAGCAGTCAGGGTTGCGTTTGAAGAAACAGTCTCTAAGAAGGTTCCGGTAAGACCGTTGATTACGGGCAGTCCTGCCGATGGCTGGTATGTCAGGTCCATAGAGGTCAATCCAAGGGATGTGCTCATAGAAGGGGCAAAAACAGAGGTTGCAAGGGTTGGCTACATAAGGACAGAGCCTGTAGACATTACAGGCCTGACAGAGAGTCTCCTGCAGGAGGTCGGGCTCGACATATCAGGCAGGAATGTGAGGACGAAGACCGATAGGGTTAAGATCGGTATAAGGGTCGAAAGGCGGGGCAGGTGAAGCTCTTCGGCACTGACGGCATAAGGGGGAGGATAAACAGGCATCCCATGACGCCTGAAAATGTCCTGAGGATCGGCATGGCTGCGGCAAGGGTTCTGAGGAAGGAACACGGAAGGAACATGGTGATCATAGGCAAGGACACAAGGCTTTCAGGCTATATGATAGAGAGCGCATTGACATCAGGCATCTGCTCCATGGGGATGAATGTTATCCTCACAGGCCCAATCCCGACCTCTGGCATAGCCTTTCTCACAAGGGCACTGAGGCTCGATGCTGGCATAGTGATCTCGGCCTCACACAATCCCTTTGATGACAATGGTATAAAGTTTTTCTCATCCCGGGGCTTCAAGCTCCCCGACGAGATGGAGGTGATGATCGAAAAACTCATCCTCGATGACGGCCTCGGCTCAAGAAGGCCATCAGGCGCTGATATAGGCAAGGCATACAGGCTTGAGGATGCCACAGGAAGATATATCGAGTATATCAAATCGACCATACCGCGGGGAAGCACTCTCGAGGGACTGAGGGTTGTCGTTGATTGTGCAAATGGCGCTGCCTATAAGGTGACCCCCCTTGTCCTGAGGGAGCTCGGCGCAGAGGTCATCACGATAAACGATGACCCTGATGGCATCAATATAAATGCAGGCTGTGGCTCACTCTATATGGAGGGTCTCTGCAACACTGTCAGGCTACATAATGCCCATGCAGGCATTGCCCATGATGGAGATGCGGACAGGACACTCATGTGTGATGAAAATGGCAATCTGGTGGATGGTGACAGGATACTCGGTCTGTGGGCATTACAGATGAAGAAGGCGGGCAGGCTTAGGGGTAATACTGTTGTCTCAACAGTCATGTCCAATCTCGGGCTTGAGAGTTACCTATCAGGCCACGGCATAAGACTCATAAGGACAAAGGTAGGTGACAGGTTCGTTGCCGAAAAGATGCTTGACGGTGGGTACATCCTCGGAGGTGAACAGTCAGGCCATATAATATGCCTCGATTATAACACAACAGGGGACGGTCCTGTAACGGCCCTCCATGTCCTCTACGCAATGAAGGAGTCGGGGGCTTCGCTCTCCGAACTCGTCTCTGACATCAGACTCTATCCCCAGGTACTGGTAAATGTCCCTGTAAGGGAAAAGGCGTCTCTAAACAGCCATCCTGAGATAATCAAGGTCATAAGGGATGTAGAGAAACGCCTCGATGGAATCGGCAGGGTCATCGTGAGGCGGTCAGGGACGGAGCACAAGATCAGGGTCATGGTTGAGGCCGACAACCCCGGTCTCGCTGAAAGGCTTGCGAATAAGATAGCAGGCGTGATAGGGGAAAGACTCTCGCCTTAAAAGAGGGATGGCCCCCTCATTTCCCTTTTCCTATCATAGCCTCTAGCACCTCTATCCTTTCTCCATGTTCTTTAATCCTGCCTGATATAATTGTCTTTTCTTCATAGAGGTCCTTCAGTATCTTTATCATCGCATCATTCTGTCTTGCTATATAGTCGAAGTCATAAAATCTGAGCTTGCTCTTTATGTCTCTCAATTCCTGCTCTACCTCGATTAGAGAGAGCCTTACACCCTCCCTGATCCTTTCAACAGTAGAGCTCAAACGTCCTTCAAACTCAAGAAAATCCTCCTTGGTGGCGAAGGCCTTGAGGTCGTCCTTGGTGGCGAAGGCCTTGAGGTCGTCCTTGGTGGCGAAGGCCTTGAGGTCGTCCTTGGTGGCGAAGGCCTTTGCATCCTCTTTTGTAATAAAAGAC
>JBBISG010000027.1:0-27687 GCA_037441365.1 Nitrospirota bacterium | reverse complement strand
GATGCGGAGACGGTTGCAGTCCTCACAGAAATGGTGCGTCAATGCACTGATAAAGCCTATAACGCCAGGGGCGTTTTTGAACCTGAAGTAGCGTGCGGGACCGCTCCTTCTCAGCCTTACAGGGGCAAGAGGGCCTATCTTCTCTACCACGGCCTTTATCTCATCTGTAGGGATATATTTACCCTGACTCCAGAGCTCTCTATTGCCCATAGGCATAAACTCGATAAACCTCACATGAAAATGTGTCCTGAGTGTCAGCCTGGCAAAATCCTCTATCTCATCATCGTTAAAGCCCCTTATCGGCACCATATTTATCTTTATCGGGATCAATCCTGACCTTTCCGCTGCCTCTATGCCCCTCATCACACCGCTCAGCTCCCCTCCCCTCGTTATCTCCCTGTATCTTTCCGGCCTGAAGGAATCGAGACTTATATTGACCCTGTCCAGACCGGCTGAAGCCAGCTCCACTGCGTATCTCTCAAGGAGCAGGCCATTAGTGGTCAGGCTTATATCCTCGATGCCTTTTATGCCCCTGAGGGACGCTATGAGATGGGCGACATCCTTCCGTGCAAGCGGCTCGCCACCTGTAATCCTTATCTTCCTCACACCGAGACCTGCTGCGACTCTCACTATCCTCACTATCTCTTCGTATGTCAGTATCTCCTTATGCCCGATAGACCTGACACCGTCAGAGGGCATGCAATAGATGCACCTCAGGTTGCACCTATCTGTGATGGATATTCGCATATAATCAATGATCCGGCTGAATCTATCTTTGAGCATATTCATCTTCTCTTTTGTGTCTTCTGCGGCCTGGCCTCGAACTCAGCCTTCTTCTTTTTTGCTACGGCTGCCTCGCTGGAGGCAGGATATTTCTCGATGAGCCTTTCGAACAGGACCTTTGCAGTCTTCTTATCCCCTATCTCTGCAAATGCCAGTCCCTGTTTGAGGAGGGCGCCAGGAATCTTTTCGCTGCCTGGATAATGTTTGATCAACGCCTCATAGGAGAGTATAGCGCCTTCGTAGTCCTTTTCTGCAAAATACGACTCGCCTATCCAGAACTGGGCATTGTCAGCAAGGTCATCCTTCGGAAATCTTTTTATAAAGTCATTAAATCTCTCCCTTGCCTCCTTGTATTTCTTTTCTTTGAAGAGACTGTATGCTGCCTCGTATGCCTTCTTAGGGTCATCATCAGGCCCTTTCTGCTCCTGCGCCTTTTCAGCACTGCCTTCTGCATCGGTAGTTGCCTTGGGGGCAGATGCCTTTATCTCGCTGAGCCTTGCGACCTTATCATTCAGCTCCTTTATTCGCACCTCGATCTGGCTTATCTGGGACCTCAGGACCTCTCTGTCTGCCGCGCTGTCCTTCATTGCCTTATCGATAAAGAACTTGTTCTCTTCAAATCTACCACGAAGGACCTGGATCTCCTTTGATAGTTCAGATAACTGAGAATTGAGGGATGCCTGACTCTCCCTTATGGCATTAAAGGACTCTTCCTTAACAGCCCCGGATGCCTGCTCTCTGATCTTACTGATCTCCTTTCTGATCTCAAAGGTCTCCCTCTTTAGCTGGTTTATATCATTTCTCATGGCATCAAGGTCTGTAGTGGATGCGCAGTTAGTTAAGAGAGGGGCAAACAGCAAAAGGGCACCGGTTAAGTAGTGGATGAGTGAAGGGCTACGCATATTACCGCTTCCCCTTTATGATAATAAAGTGTGCCCTCCTGTTCCTTGCCCAGCAATCCTCGGTGTGCTCGTTGCAGAGGGGTTTTTCTTCACCATAGCTTATGGTTTCAAGGCGGGATGAAGGCACACCCATCGAGACGAGATAGTCCTTTGCAGCCTTTGCCCTCCTGTCTCCGAGGGCAAGGTTATATTCATTCGTGCCGCGCTCATCACAGTGACCCTCTATAAGGAGCTTCTCGGCATTGTTTTTTACAAGATAATCCGCAAGTGACTTCAATATCGGTTTTGCATCCTCTCTTATATCATATTTGTCATAATCGAAATGGATATCCTTAAACATCCCTGAGACCTCTTCCACCTTTCCCATCCCTGATGATACATCCTTTGACTCAACCTTTGCGACCTGGTCTGTTATCCTTTCAGGGGCCTTTACAGGTTCTTCTGCTTTTGTCTGTGGTTGCTGCACTGTGGGCATCTGTCCCTCTGACGGTGCTACCGCCTTTCTCTCAGCGCAACCTGCTCCGAGCAATGTTAGCAGTGCTACGAGAACAAGGGCACCCCAAAAAGTCAAAGACTTTTTGGGGACCCCGGTAAAGAATCTCTTCATATGAGAACCTCCTTATCTAATTTGGTGACCATCGGGGGCTAATAGCCCTCACACCTTTTGGTGTTATCCTCTTCTGTGCCTCTCCATTTGACCTCATGATATATACTGCCCTGTCTCCGTCTCTGTCGGATGTAAATACTATATACCTTCCGTCAGGGGAAAATGAAGGCTCCTCGTTGTTCCCTCTGTCTGTAAGCTGCGCCATACCCGAGCCATCAGGACTGATAGTGAATATTTGATTTTTGCCCCCAACCCTTCCTGAAAATGCTATCCTGTCTCCTTTTGGAGACCAGGCAGGGGAGGTATTATAGGAGCCCCTGAATGTGAGCCTCCTTGCATCATGGCCTTCTCTGCCCATCACGAATATCTGCGGGCCTCCATCCCTGTCAGAGACAAATGCTATGCGGCCTCCATCGGGAGAGATTGCAGGGGACACATCTATGCCATGAGATGCCGTTAACCTTTGCAGCCTTGATGAGGTCATCCTGTAAACATATAGATTGACAGTCCCTCCTATTGAAGATGAGAAAAAGATCTCGTCGCCATCTGATGATAGATCGCCTGCTATATTTGTGCCCTTTGATGAATAGACAAGAGCCTCTCTCATCTTTTTAAAGTCTAACAGATATATCCCCCATTGTCTATTCCTTTCAGAGGAATAGAGAAGTCTCAGACCATCCCTTGACCACCTGGGACCGAGCAGGACAGACCCCTTTACCCCAATCCTGTTTGCCCTGTGGCCGTCCCAGTCCATTATGTAAAGCTCGTCGTATCTATTGTCTCTTACAATATAGGCGATCCTCGTCCTGAAGATGCCATTTTCACCTGTCATCTGTCTGTAAATGTCATTTGCAATGGAATGCGATAGTGGCCGTAAAAGGGATGCATCTGTCTGGTATTCCTTCTTGAATATCTCCTTGCCTTCGAGGACATCGTAAAGGGTGACTGTTGCAGCTACATTATTTCTGTCATTTCTCAGGGTGCCTTTCACGACAGCCTCTGCGCCTATGACCGTCCAGTTTCTCGGACTGAAGGGCTGTGATGGGGCCTCTATGAAGGAACCCCTGTTGAGGCACAGGAATACCCCGGTGAAGTCGAGGTCGTCCCTTATGATGTCAGAGACTTCCTTGCCGTGTGGGCCTTCAAACTCCTGTATCGCTACAGGCAGTTTCTTGAACGCAGGTGAGGTTATGTCAATGTAGACCTTGGCCTCAACAGAGGTGACAGGTAACGAGTGACAGGCGACAAGCAAAAAAAAGAACAGTAACTTTTCCTTCACGGATAAAACCTCACCCCTATCTCCATCTCGGATGGCGGTGGTGTGAGCGGGCTTGCCCTGGTTATAGCCCTCAATGCAGAGCGGTCGAACAATGGATTGCCCGAGCTCTTCTCTATCCCCATTATCCGAACAGAGCCATCCTTCATGACCTTCACCAGTATTATTGCCTCTAAGGTTTTGTCCCCTGTCTCAGGGAATATCCAGTGCTGCTGTATCTCCTTTGTTATCCTCATCTCATAGTCATCGATCATGCGGCCCGCACCCTTTCCCGATGCCACATCAGCCGCTTCAGTCCTCTTATCACTGCCGCTCCCCTTAGGGCCATGACCCTTCAGGGAGATTATATTCCTCAGCCTCCCTATCTCCTCTATCCTCTTCTTTGCCTTTAAGGCAGCAATCCTCTCTGATATATATTGTTCCTCGGATACCTTCGACTTCTGAATGGGGCGATTATCCCTTGCCTTTTGTGCAGCACGTGTATCCTTTACTGCTTCGGTTTTTGGTGTCGGCTGAGGGGCGGCAGTTTCGCCTGCTGACTGCCTGCTACTGTTTTCTGCCTCTACGAGGTTGACCACATAAGGCGACGGTATGGTGAAGTTTACTGATTTCCTCGCAGTCAGCAGGGTGAGGCTAAAGAGGGTAATGTGAAAAATTAAAGACAGAATTGTTAACCGCTGCAAAGAGGGCGCATTCATTTCATCTGAATTGCTGGCTCGGTGATCATCCCGAGCCTTTCTATCCCCGCCTCCTTTATCTCGCCCATAACCTCAACAACAAGACCGTAAGGCACATCCCTGTCAGCCTTTAAGAATACGCTTGGATTCAGCTTGTTTACGGCCTCGAGTTTCCGCCTCATATCCTGTATGGTCACAGGGTTGTCGTTTATATAAATGGTCCGATCCCTCTTTATAATAAGGGTTATCCTTTCCTCAGGCGGCATATCCTTACCCTTTGCCTTCGGGAGGTTCACATCGATACCCTGCTGAAGAAGTGGCGCGGTGACCATGAATATTATTAACAATACGAGCATGACATCCACGAGGGGTGTGACATTTATCTCGGACATCACCGTCCTGTTTCTCTGTGAGCGGGAAACCCCCGTCTTCATCCTGCCACCCCTGAGAAGAAGTCCAGGAGCTCTTCAGAGAAGTCCTCCATCTCTATGATGAGTCTCCTTGCACGGCTCAGGTAATAATTATAGGCAACAACGGCCGGAATAGCAGCGGCCAGCCCTGCAGCCGTTGTTATTAATGCCTCGGCAATCCCGGGCGCCACGACAACCAGGGATGCAGAGCCTGCAGCACCTATTCCCCTGAATGCATCCATAATCCCCCATACAGTCCCGAAGAGCCCGATGAATGGAGTGGTCGAGCCTGTTGTGGCCAGGAAATTAAGATATGACTCTAACTTTGCTGCCTCGAGGGCCTCATATCTCCTCAGGAGCCTCCTTATCTCATCCCTGTTAACACGCCCTTCTTCAACATACACAGACTTGAATACATTGGCGATGGGACTGAGGTTGAGGGTCTTTGCGGTGCTGAAAAGGCCTTTTATATCGCGGCCCGCCCTGAAGGACCTTAAGAAAGAGTCCGACTCTCTGGCTGCAGCAGAGAGATAGCGATGCTTGTAGAAGATTATGGCCCATGAAAAGACAGAGAAGAACAGAAGGATGATCAACACCGCTTTAACAACATATCCTGCGTGCAGTATTAACTGAATCGCTGAGTCGTGCATGTATGATTACCTCTCAAAATTCATTTTAGTAAATTAAAAGAATCTGGCATGAAAAGTCAAATCTACAGAACAGGGGCCCTGGAGAATCGCAAGATTTTCCGGGGTGTTAGTAGTGTATAATTACCAGATGGAGATCACTGATTTTATAACATCCCTCGAATCAGACAGGAGGTTCAGCCTCGAGATCGCAGAGTACAGGTATATCCAGTCAGTAAGGCCCAAATACATGAAGCTCGAACTAAACGATAGATTGAGAGAGGCCCTCAGGGGTCAGGGTATTGAGAGGTTCTGGAGCCATCAGGTAGAGGCCATAGATCTGGTCAGACAGGGGGAGAATGTCGTTGTCATGACCCCTACAGCGAGCGGAAAGAGTCTTGTATACAACATACCTGTCATCGAGTCGATAATCGATGACCCTGAGACACGGGCCCTCTATGTCTTTCCGCTAAAGGGCCTTGAGCAGGATCAGGTGAAGAACCTGAACAGTCTTTTTAATGAGGTTTTACCATCAGGCCCTGCTGTTTCACGGATGAAAACACCCCTGATGCCTGCCGAGGTTTATGACGGCGATACGACCCCGTACAGAAGGGAGAGGATAAGGAAAAACCTGCCAGATGTGATATTTACCAACCCCGACATGCTCCATCTTGCCATAAATCCATTCCACACAAGGTGGGAGGTGTTTTTCAGGAAACTCAAATATGTTGTGATAGATGAGATTCATACATACCGGGGGGTCTTTGGCTCAAATGTTGCCCATGTCTTAAGGAGGCTGAGGAGGATATGCGACCGCTGGGGTTCGAGTCCCCAGTTTATTGCCTGTTCAGCAACTATCGCAAACCCTAAAGACCTTGCGGAGGGACTGACAGGATTGCCATTCAGGGCGGTAGTTGAAAGTGGTGCTCCCCAGGCAGGAAGGCACTTCATCTTCCTCAACCCTGTCGAGAGCCCCTACACAGAGGCGATGCAGTTATTTATAAAATGCCTCAAGGCAGGTCTTAAGACGATAGTGTTCACGAAGGCGAGAAAGATTACCGAACTGATATACATGTGGACTGTTGACAGGTCTCCCGAGCTTGCCAAGAAGATAAGCCCTTATCGTGCGGGTTTTCTACCGAGGGAGAGGAGGGAGATTGAGCAGCGGCTCTTTAGCGGCGAGCTTTCAGGCGTGATCTCCACAAGCGCCCTCGAGCTCGGCGTGGACATAGGGGGGCTGGATGCCTGTATCCTCGTTGGTTATCCCGGCTCTATATCGAGCACGTGGCAGAGGGCAGGGAGGGTCGGAAGGCACGGACAGGAGTCAGTTATCTTCATGATAGGGATACAGGATGCGCTTGATCAGTATTTCATGCGGCATCCTGATGCCTTTTTCGGTAAAAGCCACGAGGCAGCGGTGATAGACCCTGAAAACAGAAACATACTGAAAAGACACATGCCCTGTGCAGCAGCAGAGGTTTATCTTAGGGAGGACGACAGGGTATATGATGTCAAAAGACTCAAGTCCATAATAGGAGAACTTGTAGATGAAGGTGCACTCAATGCGGGCAAGAAAGGCGACATATGGTTTTCAAGAAGGCGGATGCCCCATCGCAATGTAGGCATAAGGGCGATCGGAGAGCCGTTCAATATTGTTGATGATGCGGGAAGGCCGATTGGCGAGTTGAGCGGCTACAGGGTCTTCAGGGAGGCATTCCCGGGCGCGATATACCTCCACAGGGGGAGGCAGTATCAGGTTACCAACCTTGATCTCGAAAGAAAAAAGGTCTTCTGCAGGGATGTGGATGTCCTTTACTATACACAGGCATTGAGCAGGGAGGAGACAGAGATCATCGAAGAAAGGGACAGAAAGAGGCTTGATAGATTTACAGTGAACTGGGGGGCTCTCAAGATGGCCCACAGGGTTATAGGATATGAGAAAAGGAGACTCTTTGACAGGACGAGACTTTCAAGGCATGACCTCGAAATGCCAGAGTATGTTTTTGAGACAGAGGGTTTGTGGATAGAGATAGATAAAAACACAGAGGCCGGGATAGAATCGCATGGCTATGACCTCGCCGGGAGCCTCCATGCCGTTGAACATGCCTCCATTGCCTGTATGCCGCTGTATGCATTATGCGACAAGGGCGATATAGGTGGCCTTAGCTATACGGTCTATCCGCAACTCAAAAGGCCTGTGGTGTTTATATATGATGGGTATGAAGGCGGCATCGGGCTTACAAAGAGGGCCTTTGATGTTATTGAGGAATGGTTCAAAACAGCCCTCTCGATTATAAAAGAGTGTCCCTGTGAGGAGGGCTGCCCATCCTGTGTCCAGGATCCCCAGTGCGGCTCAGGCAATCAGCCCCTTGATAAAGAGGGCGCAGCATTCCTCCTCGAAAGATGGCTCGGTAGGTAACCTTGCCTCACGTAAAAATCTTTATAAAAGGGTGAATACAGTTAAAAATAAGAGACTTATTAATATTACAGGTCCCCTATTTTGCCCAGTCATACTTTCTCCTCCTGCGGTGGTGGATATATTTATCCGCTGAGAGGGTAGCAACGCAGCCATTTGCAGCAGCTATCACAATCTGCCTGACCTCTGTGCACGTCACATCTCCTGCTGCAAAGACGCCAGGTATTGATGTCTCCATCATCCTGTTTGTAACAACACATTCCTCTTCACTCAATTCTATAGTCTCGCCGAGGAAATCCACGATTGGCTTACTTCCGTGGAGATATACAAAAACCCCTGAAAGTTCAAGACTGCTTTCCCTGCGATCAGGGTCAACCATCCTTATCCTTTCGACGACCTCATCGCCCTCTATTGCTGTTACAGTATAACCTGTTAAGACCTTAAGATTCGCTTTCTTCAAGACAGGATGGTCCTCTTCTACCTTCAAATTCTTTGAAGGTGAGATCAGATAGACCGTCTCTGCAAAACCTGTGAGCAAACCTGCCTCCTTCACGGCCTCCTCAGAGTCTCCTATGACGCATACGGTCTTTCCCCTGAAGAAGGCAGCGTCACAGATTGCACAGTAGCTTACGCCGCGGCCGAGGAAATCCTTCTCTCCCTTTATAGTCGGCTTCCTTCCCATAGCACCTGTTGCAATAATGACCGTCTTTCCCTGATAGGTCTTATCCATTGTGTAGACCTCTTTTATCTCTCCATCGAGCTTGACGCCAACAACCTGTGCCTCTATATATTCGGCACCAAATGTTATGGCCTGTTTCCTGAATATATCGAGGAGTTCCTTGCCAGATATAGGCTCAGGAAGTCCCGGATAGTTTTCTATCCTACTTGCAAAGGCAAGGGCTCCTGCAGTCTGTGACTTATCGATCACTATTGTCTTCAGGTTTGACCGTGCAGCATACTGGGCAGCACTGAGACCTGCCGGACCGCCGCCGATTATGATCACATCGTATAGAGAATCTTCCATAAACCCTCCTCTCTTTCAGGCTTAAGGCAGAAGTCAGAAGACAGAGATGATGTTATAGTATGTATCCCTCTGGACAGGCCTGAAACCTGCCTGCCTTATAGCCCTTATTATATCATCCATTGATACCCTGTAGCTCACTCCAGCGGCTCGGACAACGTTCTCCTCGATCATTGTGGAACCAAAATCATTTGCCCCGAATCTCAGGGCAACCTGTGCAAGTTTGAGCCCCTGGGTAACCCATGATGCCTGGATATTTTTTATGTTGTCAAGGTATATCCTTGAAAGTGCAAGGATCCTCAGATAGTCAACTGCTGTAGCTATGGAATATGTCCTATAAGACCTGTATGACATATTTAACTCTGTATTCCCTGGCTGGAAAGACCATGGGATGAATGCAGTAAACCCACCTGTCTTATCCTGGAGTCTTCTGATAGAGTCAAGGTGCTCTATAATATCCTCTGGTCCCTCTATGCTACCAAACATCATCGTCGCTGTTGTCCTCATGCCTACCCGGTGGGCCTCCTCCATTACCCTCAGCCACTCCGACGACCTGATCTTCTTTGGACTCAAGACCTCTCTAACCCTGTCAGATAATACCTCTGCCCCACCGCCAGGAATAGAATCAAGGCCCGCCTCTCTCAAAATAAGGAGTGTCTCTCTTATCGTTAGTTTATGCATCTCAGCGAGATAGGCGATCTCAGGAGGTGAAAAGCCATGTATATTGATCTCAAATCTATCCTTTATCGCTCTCAGCAGGTCCGTATAATAATCTATTCCGAGTTCAGGGTTTATTCCACCTTGGAGGAGTATCTGTGTGCCGCCGAGGGCGATAGTCTCCTCTATCTTTTTGAATATCTCGTCCTTAGTAAGGAGATACGCATCGGGACTGTCTATGTCTCTGTAAAATGCGCAGAACCTGCATCTATTAACACATATGTTCGTGTAATTAATATTTCTGTCAATGATAAAGGTTACAGCATCCTCTGGATGGAGTATCTTTCTGATGTTATCTGCCATCTCGCCGATGGAAAGGAGATCAGAATCCTTCAGCAACCTTAATGCAGCCTCCCTTGTTATCCTCATCGTTTCATCCCAGTCCGATCCTCTCATGTAATTTTACTATAACAAAGAATCATTAAATTATAACCAAAATTATATTGCAAAAGCATGAAAACATTAGCTAAAATGTATTCTAAATCCCACTCTGGAGGAATGATATGGCTGAGACGGTCGAGATTAGATGGCACGGCAGGGGAGGCCAGGGGACTGTTACTGCTGCAAAGGTTCTTGCAGATGCCTGTCTGAGCGGTGGCAGATATGTTCAGGCATTTCCTGAATATGGCCCTGAGCGCTCTGGGGCACCGCTGAGGGCTTATAACAGGGTCAGCACAAAGGAGCTCCGCATGCATTGCCCTGTGTTACACCCACAGGTTGTTGTAATAGCGGATGCGACATTGCTGGAAGGTGTCGATGTAACAGAAGGAGCGAAGGAGGATACCATATTCATCGTAAATACCGCCAGGGAACCGTCCGAGATAAGGACAAGATTAAACCTCGGTTCAAGACAGAAGGTTTACACGGTTGATGCAACAAAGATAGCTATAGAGTCCTTTGGCAGGGCACTGCCCAATTCATCTCTGCTCGGAGCGGTCTGCAGGGTAACAGGCGTTGTAGGGCTTGATGCACTGCTTGAGGATGTAAGGAAGAGCTTTGGAAAGAAGTTCTCGCAGAAGATAATAGATGGCAATTTAGAGGCTACGAGGAGAGGATATGAGGAGGTAAAGGAAGGATGAAACTGAAGGGATGGAAGGAATTAACCCCAGGTGCGGTAATTACCGAGCCGGGCAGTGCAGAAGGATTCAGAACGGGCTCATGGAGGTCGTTCAGGCCTGTATGGAAGCCTGACAACTGTATACAGTGCCTGTTTTGCTGGATGTACTGCCCTGATATGGCGATCAAGGTTAAGGATGGTAAAAGGGAGGAATTTGATTACAACTATTGTAAGGGATGCGGAATCTTTGCAATGGAGTGTCCGGGGAAAAAGGGACAGAAGGCAATAGTTATGGTAGAGGAGGGCAAATAGATGGCAAGGGTCGTTGCAGTTTCAGGGAATGAGGCGGTTGCCAATGCCCTCAGGCAGGTCAATCCTGACGTGTGCGCAGCATACCCCATAACACCATCTACAGAGATCATGCAGAGGTTTACAAGGTTTGTATCGGATGGGGAAGTGGATACAGAGATGATACTTGTTGAGAGTGAGCACAGCGCTATGAGTGCCTGCATCGGTGCATCAGCAGGGGGTGGGAGGGTGATCACTACCACATCATCTCAGGGGCTTGCCCTGATGTGGGAGATGCTGTTTATCGCCGCTGGACTGAGGCTTCCAATCGTCATGCCTTTAGTGAACAGGTCTCTTTCGGCTCCGCTCAATATTCATGGTGACCACTCCGACAGTATGGGGGCGAGGGATTCAGGCTGGATTCAACTCTATTCTGAGAATGCCCAGGAGGCCTATGACAATACGATACAGGCCTTCAGGATAGCAGAATACATGGATGTGAGGCTCCCTGTCATGGTATGTATGGATGGTTTTATAATAAGCCATTCAATAGAGAGGGTCGAGTATCTGGAGGACGAAGAGGTCAGGAATTTCGTCGGAGAATTCACACCTGTTTATCCGCTCCTTGATGTGGAACACCCTGTCACATACGGTCCGCTTATACTCCCTGATTACTACATAGAATATAAGCGTGCACAGCATGAGGTGATGACAAAGGTTAGTAAGGTCGTTCTCGATGTGGCTGCTGATTTTGAGAGGGTCTCGGGAAGGAGATACGGCCTCTTTGAATCTTACAGGCTCGATGATGCCGATATAGCCCTTGTAATTCTCAACTCAGCCGCAGGCACTGCAAAGGATGTGGTGGATGAGTTCAGGGATAGAGGTATCAGGGCAGGGCTTCTAAAGCCACGGTTATTCAGGCCATTCCCTTATAAGGAGGTCGCCGATGCCCTTAAAAGCGCAAGGGCGATATGCGTTATGGACAGGGCGGACTCATTTGGTGGATTCGGTCCGATGTATATGGAGGTCGCATCGGCCATGATGATGGATGGCAAAAACCCTGTCCTCATAAACAAGATCTACGGGCTTGGCGGAAGGGATTTTCTTCCCGAGCATGCAGAGATTGTGTTGAATGAGCTTGCGGAGATAGCAGAGACAGGAGAGGTAAAAACCCATAAAGAATATATAGGAGTGAGGGAATAAGATGGCTATACAACTGAGTTTAAAGGAACTTTCCAGGAAAGGGGATGTATTTACTCACGGCCACAGGATGTGTTCGGGATGTGGCACACCGATTATCATCAAGCAATTATTCCTTGCCTCAGAGTATCCTCTCGTCTTATCCAATGCAACGGGTTGACTTGAGGTCTGTAGTGCTGTATCGCACTATACGGCATGGAAGACTCCATGGATACATACCGCCTTTGAGAACGCTGCTGCCACCATATCGGGTGTAGAGACCATGTACAGGGCACTCAAGAAAGGGGGAAAAATAGATAAGGAGATAAAGTTCGTGGCAATCGGCGGAGATGGTGGAACCTATGATATAGGGTTCCAGAGTCTCTCAGGTGCAATGGAGAGGGGGCATGACATGCTTTACCTCTGCTACGACAATGGCGCCTATATGAACACAGGCATACAGAGGTCGAGTGCAACCCCGATTGGTGCCGATACGACTACATCACCTGCGGGTGAGGTCATCCATGGTAAACTACAGCCAAGAAAGGATCTCACAAGGATAATGGCCGCTCACGGGATACCATATGTCGCCCAGACTACACCAGCCCATTGGAGGGATGCGGTAACAAAATTCAAAAAGGCCCTCGAGATAAAAGGGCCGAAATTCATTAATGTCCTTTCTCCCTGTAACAGGGGCTGGAGGTCAAAGACAGACGATGCGGTCCTCCTCAGCAGACTTGCAGTTGATACCTGCTACTGGCCTTTATATGAGGTGGAAAATGGCGTGACAAAGATCAACTATGAGCCAAAGGAGAAGAAACCCGTTGAGGAATTCCTTAAACCACAGGGAAGGTTCAAACATATGTTTGCGCCCGGAAATGAATGGCTGCTCAGACTATTTCAGGAAGAGGTCGACAGGGAATGGGAGAGACTCAAGAAAGAGGCTCAGCAGGGTTGATATAATAGTTGCAATATGCTATCTTGTCTGTCAAGAGGAGTATGGTAGAGCGTTAAACTATCGCTCTATTGGAAACGGACAACGGGTTAGGACAACGAAACACGGAAAGGAGGGCACCCCAAAAAGTCTTCGACTTTTTGGGGACTCCGGTTATGGCTGAATCCAATATCGTGATGTACGAAGAGGAGTTCAGGCGGATCGATGAAGAGCTCCAGAAGCTGTATCAACAGGCCAATGCAAAGGTCTTATTCCTTGTAGACAAGAATGGTCAGCTTATAGCATCTGCAGGTGATACCCACAATATAGACACAACAGCCCTCGCATCACTAACAGCAGGCAATATTGCTGCAACAGGCGGTATAGCAAGACTACTCGGCGAAAGGGAATTTACAGTCCTCTTCCACGAAGGCGAAAGAGACAATATCCATATATCCCTCATAGGTCAGAGGGTCATCCTCGTGGTGATATTCGACCAGAGGTCTTCTCTGGGTCTTGTGAGATTGAGGGTCAAAAAGGCATCCGAGGCACTCACGAGGATCTTTGACGAGATAGCGAAAAAGGCAGAAAAGGAAAAGGGCGAGGGCAGATTAGAGGAATCGCCCTTTGCAGAGATAAGCGATGAGGATATCGACAATCTTTTCAGGTAGGTATACGGTCAGGTGTCATTCATAAACTATTCCTCCCGTGAAATAAACTGTAAGATCGTTTATTATGGGCCGGGTCTTTGCGGGAAGACAACAAATCTCCAGTATATTTATAAAAGGACCAGCCCTGAGCAGAAAGGCAAGCTCATATCCCTTGCCACTGAGACAGAAAGGACTCTCTTTTTTGATTTTCTTCCATTGGCCCTTGGAGACATAAAGGGGTTCAGGATAAGATTTCATCTCTATACAGTTCCGGGCCAGGTCTTTTATGCAGCAAGCAGAAAACTGATACTTAAGGGTGTGGATGGTGTGGTCTTTGTCGCTGACTCACAGATTGAGAGGATGGAGGCTAATATGGAAAGCCTTGAAGACCTCAGGATAAATCTTTCAGAACAGGGGTATGACCTCGAGAGGATCCCCTTCACCATACAGTATAATAAAAGGGACTTGCCGAATATCGCCCCATTAGGTGATATGAATTCGGTACTGAATCCGAATGGCGTGCCGTGGTTTGAGGCTGTGGCAGTGATAGGGACAGGGGTCTTCGAGACTCTCAAGAGTGTGGCGAAGCAGGTGCTGTTTGAGTTGAAGAAGCATTATTAACTCACAACACAGACCCATGGCCTCGATTAATCCATGAGGGGCTGTGGAGCATTAGAGAGGAGGTTTATCATGCCGAGGTATCCGAAAAACTATCAGATGTTGCAGAGGATGTTCCCGGAATTAACAAAGGCACACGAAGAGGCAGGCAGGCTTGCAAAAGAGGCAGGACCAATAGATGCAAAGACATGCCATCTCATCCAGCTCGCTGCCTGTGCCTCGCTGCGGTCAGAGGGAGGTGTGCATTCCCATGCAAGAAGGGCTATCGAGGCAGGAGCCTCGCGGGATGAGATATATCACACCATCGCCCTTCTCGTCCCGACTGCGGGTTTCCCGGCAGCAGCAGCGGCCTTTTCATGGGTGAATGATGTTATACCGAACAAGGGTAAAGGCGCAGGGCGGAAGGCTAATTAAAAGATCAGCCTCAATGCATCAGATGCAACCGTTATAGCGGCAGGAGTTCTGCCGAGATAATCTCCATCTATCTGTATGCGGGCATCCCCTTTTATTTCAACAAATGTGGACTTAAAGTATGTTACGTCTTTGAGCTTAAGGTGAGTGCCTGCTAATATCCCCATGACATACTTGAGGATATCTGAGCGTTTCTCTCCCTGCATGATGCAGATGTAGAGTTCAGGCGTAAGCAGACTGGCATCAGGCGTGATCCTTAAATTACCTCCATACCTTGAGGCCTTTCCTATTATGGCGGAATACCCTGAGTAGGTTTTTCCGTCTATGGTAAGGGACAGTGGTTCAGGACGGTATCTCATAAGCGCCTTCAGCCCGGCAAGGATATATGCGCCCTTTCCCGAATATCTCTTCACCCGTTCATCACAGAGATAAACGGCTTCACCGTCAAACCCTATCCCTGCCATTAAGGAAAAGTAACGGGTGATGGGTGATGAGCGGCCTGTAAGATCTATCTTTCCTAGTGAGACCATATGAGTGTTTCCACTCAGAGCTACCCTCAGGGCACTGTCTACATCCTCAGGTACCATCAGCTCCTTTGCAAGGACATTTGTGGTGCCCATCGGAAGGATCGCCATTTTTGTGTCAGTATGGGCTATGCCATTTATTACCTCGTTGAAGGTGCCATCGCCTCCTGCAGCAATGATAAGAGGGACATTGTCCCCTGCTGCCCTTCTCGCAATGGTTTCCGCATCCCCCCTCTTTTCTGTAAGATAAATCGCAACCTCATGGCCTGCCATGCGCAGGGTCTCAGCTGCCTTCCGCACCTTTTTTGCAGAGGCCCTTTTTGCCGCTGGATTGGCTATAAGAACAATCATAGTTACGTTCTGTACCCCCTTACCGGGGTCCCCAAAAAGTCTCTGACTTTTTGGGGTGCCCTGTCCTGTACGCCATAGCGGTCTGTCGCACTATAACAGGTGTTTTTTCGAGATAATTGATTATCTGTTCAACATCGGCATCCTCATTAATAAAGAAGACCCTGCCGCCGCGCAAACTTCCCTTATGTTTGATATTCGGTATTCGGACATAGCCGAATTTCTTTGAGGCCACATACCCTGTTGTGTAGTCAGGGTCATCGGACACACAGAGTTCAGCGACTATGCCCCTGCACGATGCGACCTTTGATGCGAGGATAAGCGCCTCTTTCACCGTCATTGTATTTATACCAGCCTTCGCAAGCCTCCTCGAAAGGGCCCTCTCTGATGACCTTTCTATCCCGAGTCTCGATACCCTGACCCCGCGCTCCATATCAGGTTCAGCACGACTGCCTGATACTGAAAATACCAGTGACGCACCACGCATGACCTTCTTTCCTGTCACAACCCTGAGCCCACTCCTTATGGCCTTTTCCGATATCCCGGTGTCTGACAGCAGTCTGCTAACCAGCCTTCTGGCATCATCAGGCGAATCGCAGCTTTCTGTAGAAACAGGCAGCAGGGGGATGGCGATAGGTCTCTCTCTTACCCTTTCTACAGTTATAACAACAGTGTCAGGTTTTCCCCTTGAGTGGTTCATCGCCCTCAGGAGATAATACCTGGTGACCCCTTCTATCTCTGAAAGTTTATAGAGTCCCTCAGCGCCCGAGATGTGAACCGTTTTTTGATTACTGAGGGGTCCACGACACCGGTGCCCTCCTCCGACAGTCATAGATGCCCTCATCCTGATCGACCAGAGGGGATATACCATTTGAAAAATTATACCATAACACAGACTGTCAGAAGACAGACTTTCAGACAAATGGGAAGAGGGCACCCCAAAAAGTCTTTGACTTTTTGGGGACCCCGGTTAAGAAATGAGAAATGGGAAGTGACAGACTTTAAGAGGAGCGGCTATGCTCTCTGGCTCATGCTTTCTGACACCTGTGAATCTGCTCTCTGAAGTACCATATTTAAAGGCGAGGTCCTGGAGCTCACATTCTCCTGCCTTATCGCAGATAGGGCAATCCAGAGGGTGATGTATCAGGAGGAGTTCAAGAAAGACTATACACTTGCCCGTTGTCCGTATTTAAAACTCCCTAAAGACACCGAAGGAAAGACCATATTTATCATATCCGTCTTTTAACTTAAAGTAACTCAGGTCTCCAAAGATGCCGTATCTCTTACCTATCCAGCGTCTATGTTTAAGGGAGGTGTAGAGGGAGTCCTGGCTTACCTCTTCAGGTCTTAGCAGGTAGGTAGCAAGATAGGCCTGTTTCCCAATTGAGAGGTCGAGGTAGGTCCACTGCCACCCCTCCCTGCCATATCCAGCGCTAAAAAGGTGAGAGTAGGAGATAACGCTTCCGGGGTCGCTCTCATTTCTGAAGACCCTGTATGTCCATATCCATCTATCGTAATAGAGTGTTATACCTGTTGATAGAATTATATCTCTATGTGTATCAAAGTAGTCAATGTAAGAGCCCCCTGCAATCAGCACAATATTTTTCATGGTACCAAGCTTGATATTAAAGTCGTGATCAATTCTGAGTTCTGGCAGGTAGTCAGACCTGCTCCCAGCTGAGAGGGCCGAGTATGTATACAAACGACTCCCCCAGTCTTTATATACTCCGAGGGATCCGAGTATTGCCTCTCCCTCTCTTCTCGAAAATGCCCCAAGCCTGATGAAGTAGGTGAGGTCCCTCATGGGTTTGTCGTAAAACCCAATGGATAATGCCTTCCACGAGCCATAAATATCATTTGGGGTGAGGTATTCATAAGAAAGATCGGCCTCCAGACGGTACCTTTTAGTGGGTTCATCCTGCCCAAACGTATCCTCTTGCATAAGGAACATCAAAACAAAGAAAACTACTGGTATAAAAGCCATCTTCATATCGCACCTCCTAAACCGAAGTCCTTTGAGATATCTAAAACTTCCATATACGATGAAGGATACTCCTTTATAAACGCCCTCACATTATCAAGCATAAGAAACTGGAGTATCCTCTCCGATGCCTTTCCATCCCCGAAGATATTGCTTATCCTCGAGATAGCCCTGTAGATATCTTCATCCCCGCATAACCGTGAGAAGGTCTTGATAATCCTGTCTTTATTATGGCCGACAAGAAAACCGATACCGGCTTCAATAATCTCGGATCTCTCTGTAGCATCCCTTAAGATAATCACAGGTTTGCCAAAGGCAGGCGCCTCTTCCTGTATGCCTCCAGAATCCGTTATCAGGACATATGACCTCTCCATCAGGTATAACATGGTCTGATAAGAAAGGGGCTCGGTGAACACTATATTGTCCGGTCTGCTCATAAATTCCTCAGATATTATTCCTCTAACCTCTGGATTCTTATGCAGCGGCCATAGGAAAAGGGTCTCTTTATACCCCTCTGATAAAAAACGTATTGCCCTGCATATTTCTCTAAGTGGTGCACCGATGTTTTCCCTTCTGTGGACTGTTATCAGGGCTATTCTTTTAGTCCTGAACGATTTTATAATATCAGGTTTGTAACCCGATAGTTCTTCAAACACCTTGCTTTCATCTATCATCCGTCTGGCAAGCTGAATGGCATCGACGACCGTATTGCCTGTGATCATTATCCTGTCCTTCCTTATGCCCTCTGATAGGAGGTTGTCATAGGCCTTTAAGGTTGGCGCAAAATGGAAATCAGCAATCCTGCTTACTAAAATCCTGAGCATCTCTTCTGGAAATGGCGAATACTTATCGAAACTCCTCAGCCCTGCCTCTACATGGAAGACAGGTTTCTTCAGCATAAACCCGACAAAGGCTGCTGCGTATGTTGTAAGTGTATCCCCCTGGACAATTATCAAGTCAGGGTCTTCATTGTCTATCGCTATCCTCATCTCCTTTTGAATACATTCATGCAATTTCTCGAGGTCAGGCCTCTCCGCCATACATCCGAAGCTGTAGTCAGGATTTAATCGAAAAAAGTCTGTGACCTGGTGTGTCATATCAAGATGCTGTCCCGTAGATATTACCCTTACTGCAAACCTTTCCCTGAGACTATAGATCACCGGTGCCAGTTTTATGGCCTCAGGCCTTGTGCCAAAGACGATAAATATCTTCATTCTAAAGACATCCCTCCAGAGTTTATTGTCACTCTCAAAAGTTAAAAGTCCATTTCCCATTTTGAAACAGATTAAAGGCGTTCGATAGATATAATTCTTTCATTCGGGTTTCCCTTTATGCTCAGGTAATAGTAGTCCTCGTCTTCATGAACAACGACACCATCGGTATCAGGCCTTTTGTAAATCTCCTTCGGGATAGCCGCTGTTATCCCCTCCAACCCTTCTGGATTTCTAAGAGATAAGGTCAGTCCCTTATCATCGGCCTTAAAAGTATACCCTGTTTTTAAAAATTTGAGCAAAAACTTAGCAAAGTAGCTCATCGACCTTATCTCAAGTTTATCCACCTTCTGCATCTTATCTGCATAAGCCAGAAAGGATTTTAATGCAGATGGATAATTTGGTATGTCGTAGGGATGGGAATATATGAGCCTTACTGTTCTGTTTCTGACAGCATAATCCACGGTCTCGATGAGCCATCTCTCTACCTCATCCTCTGTCTTGCCTGCACCCTTCATCTCGTTGAGGGAGGCAGACCGACCAAAGGGCATTATAGGGAAGGCGATAATCTTATTCGAAACCATCCTTCCGCTTATGAACGTCCTGTTGGGTGCCGAACCTGTATCGCCTGTATAGTAGTAAGACAGGAATCCTAATTTTTTTAGAACCCCTGTAGTCATTGGTTGCGGATGGACCCCGTTAGGCGCTGCATACTCAACAATTCTATACCCTGTTATATCCTCAAGGCAATCGTTATTTTTCTTTATATATTCGTATACCTCTTTTTTCGAAAATTTACCGTTTTCGATATTTCTCGAAAACCAGTTGTGTGCCCACCCACCATGCGAACCTATGACCCCGTAATTTAACACGGCCTGTACAAAGGGTCTCCCCCTGCCACAGGCATCAAAACCAAGGCCGTCCCCCGGTTCATCCATGGAATCCCCTGCTGTTATGTGAATGGAGTATTCTATACCCTTTATCAGGTATCCGTCCCTCAGCATAATAGGGGTGCTCTTCCATTCGATGCTCGAATCTATATGCCAGTTTATCACCAGCCCTCCCTTCCCGTTATGGGTATTCAGAAGATGTGGTATCTTCACTGATTTGAACAGGAAGGTCCTGAGCATAGCCCTTAAGGGGAGGTCGTCTGAATATGCCTTAAGATGGCCGAGAGGAAGATTAACATAAAGCACCTTCCCCTTCCCATAATCTCTGATTACCACGGCAGGGTATTTTTCGCCTCTCCCTGTGATCACATGGGCGTATATCTGCTGTTCGCTTATACCACCTCTTAAGTCATTCCTCGCCACTGGATACTCCAGCTTCCCATACGCATAGCCTCCAAGGAGAAGGCCTTTATCGGTCTTTCCGGATGGTATCTCCAGAAAGTCCATATCCACTTTATTGTCGAGTTTTATATACCCGAGGGTGTAGGCATCTTTATGGAGCCTGTTGTAATTTATATAGTTTATCCCGATCATCTCCGAGAACATTGCCTCATCAAGAAAGGCGCCCCTTATATCTTTTATACCTGCATCGTATATAACGGCTATACTGCCGCCCCTGCTCAGATAATCCTTTATCCATTCTCTTAGTTCTTCGGGCAGTATCTGGGCAAGACCGTCAGGGAATATTATAACAGGCTTGCTCCTCACTATATCCTCAACCCTTAAAGAGAGGAGGTGATTGACATTTATCTCATCATGAGAAACACCCTCTTCCTCAAGGACGCTTTTATATGCCTGAAGGACATAGGAGTAATCCCGCATAAGGGCAGGATTATAGACCAGAAGGACACCGAGGTTCTGCGACCTTGAAAGCCTTGAGGCCTTATAGATGAGGTTAATGCTGTAGATCGAAAAAATCAAAATTGCTGCGGTTATGGCAATTATTAAAACCCGCTTCATTGGACAATCCCCGAACCTTCGGTCATCACATACCCATAGATTATGACGTCAGGACCGAGTCTGATTCTCATCTTCCCTATAACCGATTTGATCTCTCCAGGACTCCCTATCCTCGCCTTCCCCTTTATGGTTATGCCGCCCTGTGAGAAGATATCACCTGCGATCGTCGAGTATTCACCTATTTCTATATCTCCCTCTGAAAAGACATTCCCGGAAATCCTGACACCACTTTCTAAGGTCAAATCTCCATAGGTTTTTATGCTTCCTACAATGGCGCATCCATTTCTAACCTTCAAGTCTTTCTTTACAATAAGATTCCCCTCGACTCTTGTAAGAGGCGGTACTGTCATGCAGTCTTTGTCCACGATCCATGCATCATCCGAGACCGCTCTTATAGTAGATTGTCGGTCAATGTTGCCACTATCCATAAAGGGGCGTAGCCCCTTTAAAACCCCAAAAAAAATATCTTCAAAAATATCTTCTTTTAGGGAGTTTGAGGGACAAAGTCCCTCAAAGCTATAGGTTATTATGGGTGTCCCGTATAAACGTTTAAACTTACAACCCCTGCCGATCCTGAGTTCGTTCCCTGAGGATATGTTTATTCCAAGATCGCAACTATCGCCAGCCTCGACTCTGCCCTCTGCATCTGCCCACCTGGCAATGCTGACATTGCTCGACAGGTAGAGCCTTCCCTCGCAGGCTATGGCCCTCAGGGTGTTCATGCTGCCGATAGAGGCGTCTCCAGTTACATAAACCTCTTTATTGAGCCTTGCCTTATCTTCAGAAACAAGATCTCCGATTATATAAAGGATGTGGTCGACATTTTCCCCTATACCTATCCTTCGAGATCTGGCAATCTCTACCTTCTCATTCCTGGAAAGCTTAACCTCTCTAATCCCTGGACTGGTATCTGCAGAGACCGAATTTTTAAGGATACCTTTAAATGACCTGCCGAAGTATCGCGGCTCCTTTGAATAATCCATACGGATGAACAGAGGCAGTGCATCTCTTGGTCTTATCAGTTCTACAACCACAGGTATAAACGGGATTAAAAGCAGTATGAAGAAAACCAGGAATATAAACAGGAAGGTCATCTGTCCTTTTTAGCCTCCCTGAATCTTACTGTCTTATGCCATAAGGTTTTCCTCCTCGTTACCAGATCGATCACTGCGTCCATAAATCCAAGCGATACATGCCACATGTTGAATAAGAAGTTGAAGAGAAGGAGAGGGAGAAGGCGTATCCTCTGTGTGGCGCCATCAAGCAGAGAGGCTGTCCCGATCTGGTAGAAGGATGCAAAGTTGCCGAAGGTGTTGAAGGCTGCAACGAATAAAAAGACAGCAGTGGCCTGTATGATCTGCATCTCTCCGAGGAAGAAAAGAGAGAGGGAATCTACTATCCCTGTAAGGAGCAGAAAGGGGATCGTGTATATGAGGAGCAGCAAGAGCCCATCGAGCTTTTCAAGGGCTGATAGATGGGGCGTTCTGAGCAAGGGCAAAAGATACCTGAACATCACCTGTGAATGTCCCCTTGCCCATCTCCTTATCTGCCTTGCCCTCACATTCCAATGCTCAGGGGCTTCCTCATAACATTCGACCCTGTTTGCATAGACCACCTTCCATCCATTAATTAATAGTTTGAATGTGAGTTCTGTATCCTCTGCGAGGATGTTTGGTTCAAAACCCCCGAGGGATGAGACTACTTCCCTCCTGAACCCCCCTACTGTTCCTCCATACTGCGGGATGAGTCTTAAGTTATACCTCGCCTGCTGGTCAACCTGATAGCCGCCTGACCTCTCAAGGTCTATAAGCCTGGTGAGCAGATTCCTTTGAGTATTCTCTGGAATTACCCTTCCCATCACAGCACCGACCTCCGGGTCTTTAAAGGAAACGGCTATATCCCTCAGGATGCCTTTTGGGGGGAGATAATCTGCATCAAACACAACAACAACCTCTCCCCTTGCCAGTTTAAGGGCATCGTTCAGCGCTGCAGGTTTCCCCCTTCTCCCTTCATGCCTGTGCACGGGCTTTAAATATGGGTATCTTGAGGCATATCCATCGAGTATCTCCATTGTTTTATCTGTAGAGTGATCGTTTATCGGTAGTATTTCGAGTTTAGACCCTGGAAAGTCTGTTGCAATCAATAGATCGAGTATATTAGCCGCAACCCTCTCCTCGTTGTGCATCGGGATCAATACAGAGATACTCGGAAGCTCGGAGTCAACAATATCCTGATAGTATATCCTCTGCTTGCTAATAAAGCGGTTCAGAGTGAATATGAAGTGCCTTACTGCATAGAGGACCATGATAGCCATTACAAAGATGAGGTAAGATTTAAGGATTATGACCATCTCCATACCCCTATCTCTGCTCGGTTATTCCTTTTCCTTGCAATGATACTGCAATATAGCGAATATATACCGACCATGTATGTGAAATCCATGAGGGGTCCAAAGGCAAAAAACAGGAGCGGCATGAATATATAAGAAAATTTTTTAAGGATATACAGAAAGACAGCGTATCGCAGCGTACCGAACACCACCGAGTATAGAAGGGTCAGCGCCACAATGGAAAACCTGACAAGGATATTCGAGGGTATAAAAAGCAGTGTTGTTCCCATGAGTATCGGGACGAAGAGCCATATGCTCACTTCGGTCTTAATGTAGAATTCCGAAAAGTTCTCTATATCGTAGGGGAATATAGAAGGTGAGAGTACGAAGAAAATGGAGGATATAAGGTTTATAGATGATACAAAAATGACCCATGCGACTATTGGTCTGGGGATTTTGGTCATGGGTGTGAGAGAGATGCTCAGCAAGGAAAATAAGAAAAGGGAAAAAGATAACATTACAGAGGGGTACTTCCCGTTCAGACCGAGTATATACACGCTGCTGAACATATAGGATTTTCTTATTATCTCTATATCAGCAGTTGGCAAGGAAGACAGAAGGATGGACTTCGCAAACCGGTTTATAAGGAAGGTTATCTCAGGGTAAAGAAAGAGTATAGTTATCAATAAAGGCAACAAAAGGAAAATGAATTCGAGAAAGAGATATTTACCTCTAATAGAGGCCCTTCTATACGCCCTGTGGTAAAAGATGATATCCTTCATAGCCTTGACCTGATTTAAATTTACCCTATATCAGAATAAAAGGCAACCTTGTTAAAAGTCGAAAGCGTTTATAGCGTTTACTCAGTGCGACGGTGCGATAGTTATTAGGGATTAGGTGTTAGGTGGCAGGTGTTAGTGAAAGGATTTAAAAGAGACTTTGACTGAACCCTGAACCCTGAACCCTAACCCCTATCCATAATTTACGGTCGCTCTGTCGCACTAACGCACTATCGCACTATGTTAAACTTTCGACTTTCACGTTTCATTTAAAAATACTTGACAAGAAGATACTAAATATGTATCATATGAAATGTAAGAGGTAAATGGCATGGCATCTGCGGTAAAGGATTACTATGAGATCCTCGGAGTGAGCAAGGACGCCACTCAGGAGGAGATAAAAAGGGCTTACAGGAAGCTTGCGCGGAAATACCACCCCGACCTTAATCCGGGTGATAAAACCGCAGAGCAGAGGTTTAAGGAGATAAATGAGGCTTATGATGTCCTTGGCGACCCGAAGAAGCGGGAAGAATACGACCGTTTTGGCAAGACCCCATTTGAGGCAGGAGGCCCCTGGCATGAGGAGTTCAGGGCTCCAGGGTTTGAGGAGATATTCGAATTTGGATTAGGGGATATATTTGGAGATATCTTCGGTAAAAGGGGAAGGCCGGAGCCGTCGCGCTACAGGGGGTCTGATATTATCATGGGCATTGAGATCTCCCTCGAAGAGGCATTCTCAGGGGCTACAAGGCCGATAACCGTAAACAGGGAGGCGATATGCCCGACCTGCCACGGCTCAGGTGCTGAGACGTATGAGTCATGCCATAAATGCAAGGGCACAGGCAGGGTTCATACCTCAAAGGGCTTTTTCAGAATGACCCAGACCTGCCCTGACTGTGGTGGGATAGGCAGAAAGGTAACAAAGGCGTGTAAAACCTGTGGAGGCAGGGGAAAGATAATTTCCACTGAGGCATTGAAGGTGAAGATCCCTCCAGGGGTGGATAATGGTTCGAGGGTAAAGGTTAAAAGCATGGGCAATGCTGGAGAGGGCGGTGGGCCTCCGGGCGACCTATTTATAGAGATCAGCGTGAGGCCCCACCCATTGTTTAAAAGGGTTGGCAATGATCTGTATATCGAGGTTCCCCTCACATTCGGTGAGGCAGCCCTCGGTGCACGGATAGAGGTTCCGACAATAGATGGGGTTGCGGCAATGACTATTCCTCCCGGAACACAGGGTGGGCAGAGGTTTAGACTGACAGGAAAGGGGTTCCCCTCTCCAAAAACAGGGGTCAGGGGTGATCAATACGTTGATATAAAGATAGCCATTCCAAGGGATGTTGGAGGCAGGGCAAAAGAGGCTATAAAGGAGATAGAGGCACTATATAAAGAGAATCCAAGGAGGGGTCTACTCGGACTTTGACGAATGAAACGGATGAGTGACAGGATAGATAGAAAACAGCCCTTATTCATGATCAGCGTGGTGTCGAGGATGCTCGGTGTTCATCCACAGACCCTGCGACTGTATGAGCGGGAAGGACTGGTCACTCCTTACAGGACAAAGAGGTCAAGACTCTACTCTCAGGAAGATGTGGAGAAATTGGCCATGATCCTGAGGCTCACAAGAGAGCTCGGAGTAAACAGGGCTGGTGTTGAGATAATCCTCAGACTCAGACACAGGCTCGAGATTCTCCAGAGCGAAATGGATGAGATGATGCAGTTTCTTGAAGATGACCTCAGGTCTACTTTCAGAGAGAGGATAATGAGATTATTCTTAGAGGATTAGGAGGATATTATGAGGATGGATAGATTAACGATAAAGAGTCAGGAGGCACTCGAGGAGGCGCAGAGGCTTGCTGAGAGGAAGGGTAATCAGGAACTACAGCCAGAGCACCTCCTCTGGGCGCTCCTTGAGGACGAGGAGGGGATTGTATCCCAGACCCTCAAGAGACTCGGTATTGACATTAAATTTTTGCAGTCAGATGTTGAAAAGGAGATAGACCGACTCCCGAAGGTCGTCGGAGCCACCCCCCTCGGTCAGATATATATATCACCGAGGCTCAAGGAGGTATTAGAGACAGCCCTTAGAGAGGCAGGGCATCTCACAGATGAGTATATCAGTGTCGAACATCTCCTTCTGTCGCTCATCTCCATTGGTGGGCCGTGTTCAGAGCTCCTCGAAAGGTATGGGGTTACATCAGATAAGGTGATGTCAGCCCTGCGGGAGATAAGGGGTGTGCACCGTGTAACAGATCCGAATCCAGAAGACAAGTACCAGGCCCTTGCAAGGTATAGCAGGGACCTCACTGCCCTTGCAAGAAAGGGAAGGCTCGACCCTGTCATCGGGAGAGACGACGAGATAAGGAGGATAATACAGGTCCTTTCGAGGCGGACGAAGAATAACCCTGTTCTCATAGGAGAGCCGGGGGTTGGTAAGACCGCTATAGCAGAGGGCCTTGCCCAGAGGATTGTTGCGGGTGATGTGCCTGAGACGCTGAAGGACAAGAGGGTTGTTGCCCTCGACATGGGTGCCCTTGTTGCAGGTTCTAAATACAGGGGTGAATTTGAGGAGAGGCTGAAGGCAGTGCTAAAAGAGATTGAACAGGCAGAGGGTAAGATAATACTCTTCATAGATGAGCTCCACACCCTTGTTGGTGCTGGTGCTGCCGAGGGAGCTATAGATGCATCAAACATGCTGAAACCAGCCCTTGCGAGAGGCGAGCTGAGATGCGTTGGGGCAACAACCCTCGATGAATACAGAAAGCACATAGAGAAAGACCCTGCCCTCGAGAGGAGATTTCAACCTGTTTACATAAAGGAACCTACTGTTGAAGATACCATCTCGATCCTTAGAGGATTAAAGGAGAAATATGAGGTTCATCATGGTGTCAGGATAAAGGACTCTGCATTGATATCTGCTGCGGTCTTATCCAACAGGTACATCACAGACAGGTTTTTGCCTGATAAGGCCATAGACCTTATAGATGAGGCTGCGTCAAAACTCAGGATGGAGATAGACTCAATGCCTGTAGAGCTCGACGAGATAGAGAGAAGGCTCAGGCAACACGAGATAGAGAGGCAGGCATTGATGAGGGATGACTCGAAGGATGCAATGCAGAGGCTTGACAGGATTGCTAAGGAGATAGCTGAGCTTCAGGCAAAAAGGGATACGCTCAGGGCCCAGTGGCTGAGCGAAAAGGAGATAATCTCAAAGATAAGGGATATAAAGGAGCAGATAGAGAAGACGAAGATAGAGTCTGAGAGGGCGGAACGTGAGGGCGATTTATCAAAGGCGGCTGAGCTGAGGTACGGGAAACTGCTGGAGCTGCAGAAGGCCCTCGATTCAGAAAACAAGACCCTTGCCGAGGTGCAGTCGAGGAGGAAGATGCTGAAGGAAGAGGTTGACGAGGAGGATATCGCAGAGGTCGTCTCAAAATGGACAGGGATACCTGTATCGAGGATGCTCGAAGGTGAGGTCCAGAAGCTCCTCCAGATGGAAGACAGATTGAGGCAGAGGGTTGTTGGTCAGGATGAGGCGATAGAGGCTGTGGCAAATGCTATAAGGCGAGCACGGGCAGGCATACAGGACATTAACAGGCCAATAGGCTCATTTATATTCCTCGGCCCTACAGGTGTGGGGAAGACAGAGCTTGCGAAGGCCCTTGCCGAGTTTCTCTTTGATGACGAAAATGCGATGTTAAGGATAGACATGTCCGAATATCAGGAGAGGCACACAGTCTCAAGGTTGATAGGTGCTCCGCCCGGCTATGTCGGTTATGAGGAAGGTGGTCAGCTTACCGAGGCTGTAAGGAGAAGGCCCTATTCTGTGATTCTCTTTGATGAGGTCGAGAAGGCCCATCCAGAGGTATTCAACCTCCTGTTGCAGCTCCTTGATGACGGCAGACTCACAGACGGCCACGGCAGGACAGTGGACTTCAGGAACACCGTTGTGATAATGACATCAAACATCGGGAGCACACACATACAGGAGATACTGACCGAGCGTGAGAAACGTCCGGTGGCATACTGGGGGAAG
>JBBISG010000026.1:0-28111 GCA_037441365.1 Nitrospirota bacterium | reverse complement strand
CAGACCCCCTTCGGGATGATAAAGGTTTCAGGGTAGCCTGAAAAGAGATCGCCATTATCGCTGATCTGTTTCTGGTTGTTTTCAGATGACCTTGATGGCAACAGGAAATCATGCTCATTGCACAGGGCATCCGCTGAACCATTGCCTGTCGTTATCCCACTATTACAATCCTCAGCACAATTGCCTGCAACAGGGGTAAAGCTCAAGAAGAATGCAGAGACCAGAAAAAGAATGGAAAGCCTGCTCATCATTTTAATATCATAACACAGGAGTCAGACCTTGTACCAAAAAAAACAGGGTGGCCTGGCCACCCTGTTTTTTTCCGGCTGTATATCCCTTAGCAGATATTAAAGCCTCTCATGATATTCCTTTTCTCCGAGTTTCGGTGGCGGAAGCTTCTCGACCTTTACCTCGGGGTGCATCTCCCTGTGCTTGTCTCCTGTATAGGCATATCTCAGGGTCTCCTTGAAGAACGCAAAGTGCTTTGAATTATCGACCTTTGTGTCTCCGAGTTTGTCCCCAGGCTCTGCTTTTGTTACCTTAACGACTGTATCGAACCAGCCCTGAGAGCCACCTATCGGGTCTGCTGAGACAGGGATTATATCATTGGGATTTACGGCTGTAGGGGTCCACCATATGTTTTTAAGATCAGGGTCATCCATGCCTCCCCACATCGGCTTTTCACCATTCTTTCTGCCCGTGGCATATCTGCCAAACCTTGTTCCCTGGGTGTTTGAGATAGCCACGACCCTTGGATGAATCCCTTCTGTCACCTTTGCCTTTGTTACGAGGTAGCCGACAGGGCTTGTTACCCTTACAAGGTCGCCATCCTTAATGCCAAGTTTTGCTGCGGTCTCAGCATTGAGCCATGCGGGGTTACTGTTAACGATCTCAGTGAGCCACTTCACATTGTGCGTCCTGGACTGGACATGGACATTCCACTTAAATGTGGTCAGGACCATCTCGTCACCCTTCAACTTTGATGACCCATTCTTATCCCAGTGCCACGGGTGAGGTTTAAATGTGGGCAGGGGATTGAATCCATACTCTTTATACTCTTCAACATAAATATTGAGTTTGCCATCATGGGTCCCGAAGCCAGCAAACCTTTTCCCATTAATGGCTGCCTTACCCTTCAGGTCTTCCTTATAGGGAATGCCATACACTGCCTTTATCTCTTCTCCGTTTTTGTCGACAATCTTCCCTGTCGCAGGGTCGAGGGTGCCATAAACAGGCCATACCCCATTTTTCTTGAGGAAGTCATACCCGCCTGCCTCCTTGAGGCCAGGGATATTGTCGAACTGTCTTCTGAGGTAGTCCTCTCCATCCTTGAAATCCCAGTATTTCTTCATTCCCCTTCTTCCATCAGGGTCTACCTTATGGATTATCATCTTCAGAACTTCCCTAAACTCTATGCCACCAATAGGTTTTATAACAGGCTGTCTTATACCAAGCCATGGCCAGAGGCTTGATGGCATGCTCTCAGGGTCATGCCGCTCAAGGTAGCTACAGTCAGGCAGAACAAGGTCCATAATATTTGTTGTCTCATTCATCTGATTAGAGAATGTAACACTGAAGGGGATGAGTTTTTCATCCATCAACACCTCTCTCCAGAAAGATGCTGCAGGGTTTGTGTATGCCTCGCAGGACATATAATTGAAGTAGACACTGATCTTCTGTTTACCCTCCTTTATCCAGAAAGGCACAAGCTGGCTTACCTTGTATTTTGCAAGGGGATAATCAGGAGGGGTTGATAGATAGCTTGGTTCCTTGCCCAATGGAGGCTCGGGTTCAGGCTGGTGATAACCCATACCTCGTGGCAGGCAGTAACCTCCCTTCCTCTCTACATTGCCTGTGATGATTGGCAGAAGCATTGTGCACCGCTCGTTGTATGATCCATAGAGGTGTTTGCATGGACCTCTGTATGTATATGTGGTCGCAGGCCTCACACTGCCAAACTCGATGGCTATCCTCTTTATGTCCTTTGCAGGAACACCCGAATACCTCTCTGCCATCTCAGGTGTGAACTGTCTGAGATACTCAGCAAGCTTATCAGCATGATAGTTTGTCCATGTATTGATAAACTCTGTGTCTGCAAGACCTTCCTGCATTATCACATTCGCCATTGCTAAGGCAACTATCCCATCTGTGGCGGGGAATATGGGGAACCACTCTGTGCTCTTTGCTGCAGTGTTTGAAAGCCTCACATCAAAGGTCACGAGCTTTGCCCTTCCATCCACAAGTCCCTCGATGATCCTCTGGGAATATGGATTATGAAAGTATGCTGCCTCGAGTATGTTGCTTCCAAAGTTGAGGATGTATTTGGTGTTGGCAAAGTCAGGCGTCTCGATATCAGGTCCCCATGTTGGCTCCATCCCAACCTTCTTGGATGCTTCACATATAGATGTGTGATTGACCATAGTCCTTGACCCCAGGGTTGCCATAAACCTCTCTGTAGCACCGCCTGACCTGTCCCTTCCCCATTTGATCATGATCTCATTGGGTTTGCCCCTGTCGAGGACTTCCTTGATCCTCTCTGCAACCTCAGAGATAGCCTCATCCCAGGAGACCCTCTTCCATCTTCCACTTCCCCTCGGGCCTGTCCTTCTCAAGGGATAGAGGATCCTGTCAGGGTCATAGATATGCCCTATTCCTGAATTGCCCTTAGCGCAGAGCCTGCCCCTTGTTGATGGGTGTTTTGGATTGCCTTCAAGCTTCTTCACCCTTCCGTTCTTTATATAGGCAAGACCTCCATCCTCGATGTTACAGACAAGGCAGGTATAAGGGACTATCCTGTCCCATTCCTCGCCTGTCACCTTATTCTCTGAGACATGGACGCCCCTGCCACCTCTTTCAAGCTCCTTTGCTTCTGCAAAGGGACTATCAATGGAGCCTGCTGCAAGGGCAGTTCCTGCTGCAAGACCCAACTTTATAAAGTCTCTCCTCGTAGTTTCCATCCTCGCACCTCCTTAAATATACTGGGTAATGATTCCCTTCTGTAACTCTTCAGTCGGGATCTGTCTGTTGCCCTTAATCGAATCGATCTGGTGACCTTCTACTCCTATGTAGTAGACCCGGCCATCAGGGCAGAGCTTCCTCGTGGGGTTTTCTGCTATAAGCATTGAGACAACACTGCTTGGGTCTGCCATGTCACCAAATACCCTTGCCTTCCCTATGCATGTCTGGACACAGGCAGGCACAAGCCCCTTATCTACCCTGTGGGCGCAGAAGGTGCATTTTTCAGGCAGCCCTGTTAAAGGGTTAACGAAGATGGCCTCAAGGGGACAGGCCGAGATGACGAGATCTGCCTCCTTTTTTATCTCATCAGGACCCTTTCCCTTTAGCTTGCTGTAATCAAAGAGGACGATGCCATCATTCCTCCTGTAGAAGCTGCCGAGACCTGATGCCTGAGATGCAGCAGCACAATAACCACAGTGATTACATATCCATGGGAAGAAATAACGTTTAACCTTTGGATACTTCCCCTTCTCTGTAGTCCTGATATGCGTCCTCCAGACACCGAGGGGAACCTCGTTTTCTGCCTTGCAGGCAACTGTGCAGGCATGGCATCCAATGCATTTTCTCACATCAATTACCATAGTCCAGAGATGACCTTTTGCTGTGGCTGCCTTAACATCCGAGGCTGTAGCTACAACGGCACCTGCAACAGCAGTAGCAGAGAGCTTGATAAATTCCTTTCTACTTATCCCTTTCTTTTCTTCACTCATACAACCCTCCTACTAAGAGTTATATTCCTAATGGAATCTTTGTTAGTATCCGTGCATCTCAAAACAAAGTATTATCTTATCTCACCTCCCTTTTCTGCCGGCTAATCTTATCGTTTTCACTACCTCCTATCAAAAAATCTCCTTTTCCTCCCTCGCATTGAGGGAGGAAAAGGCAAGGTCAGGAGGGTTAGGAGACTCTGAAGCTTAAAACTCGAGCTGGAGTCTACTGAATACCTCGTTTACTGACTTTTTGGTGCTGGGTGCGTTATATATAGCCCTGCCGGCATCGCCAAGGCTTGCGAAGGCAGCACCAAATTCGAGCTTCATATGTTTTCCTACATCAACACCTAACTGTCCACCAAATTCGGTCCCAAGGTTCTTGCCTACATTGGTAGACCCACTAAACATATCCTTGTTAGACCTGAACACACCACCAATGACCTGTGCAGAAACCTTTCCTGTAAGAGGTATATCCGCCTTAGCCTGAGCCGTCGTAAGACCATACCCTTTGTTGCCTGGCTCCAGCCCAAAGTCATTCACATCAGAAGGGCCGTGGGGTGTGAAGATGTAAGTGTATGCCCAGTATCCACCTGTTCCGAGGATGCCATGTACTGTCTGGAACCCTCTCCCATCACTCTTGCCTGTGGAATAAATCCCGAGAATACCTATATTGGCAGGTCCCGCAGGGACTGTGGCTTCGATTCGTCCAAGCCAACCATTTGTGCTTGTCGAACCGCTCTTACCTGTATTGGCTATCACAACTCCATGCAGGGTAACAGGGGCTGACTTAAATGTTATATGTGGACCTATCCATGTTTGGTTCAGAGTAATAAAGTCAGACGACGTGCAGCTATCTGGATAGCCGGGGGTTCCTGGCGGACAGATCTTCCCATAAGTTCCATAGTAGTGTAATCCTACATTCGCGCCACCAATGTTTGTGCTAACATCAACAACAGGGAAGTGCTGGTCTTTGTCCTTAATATTGTTATCGTTCCTGTAGAAAAGACCCTCAACAAGTCTCACATAGGCTATTCTGTAATCGAAGTCTCCTGCTTTTCCGGCATAAGCCACACCACCCACATTAAGGTCCCAGTCTGCAGAGAAGAGCATCTGGTCGACCTGATCATTGGCAGGAATGAGGCCAGCAAGGATCTTTCCAGGGCCAAGGGGAAAATAAAGGTATCCATATCTCACGCCTCTCGCCTGAAGCCTATTAAAGGCACTAACCTCGTAGGCATCCCTCGGATCACTGAAGGCAGGTGAAGAGCCACCCCAGCCTCCTCTATATTCAAGCTGCAAAAAGCCCCCCACGTTATCTTCTGTATGAACATCAAAATTTAGTCTCAACCGCTGTCTGAAGAAATCGTACTGGTTATCGGATTTGATATTGGAGTAGTTGTACATCACTCTATACTGGATACCAAAATCGATATCAACGTCCCTTAACTTGATAGCGAAGCATGGCACAGCCATTGTCAGAGAGAAGAGCAGGACAGATATAGCGACTCCAACCTTTCTTTTCATATTCGTTTACCTCCTCCTTTTAAAGCCTATTGGTCTTTTGATTGTCTACTAAATACCTCATGTTATTAAATACCTCTCGCTTTCTTCTCGGCCACTTACACCCTCCTTTCTTCACTATATTTGAGTCATTTGTCTCAAAGTAAAATAAAATGTTTTCAAAAAATGTGCCTGCCAGATGATACTACCCCTAATGCTGTAATATCTTGATTTCATGAGAAATTCGTTTATGGAGGCTATCTAAGGAGCGTATCCTGAGACTCTTTACGTAACATGTTTTACTTGTAACATGTTACTTGTTGTTTTGAAAATGTTACTTTTCGCATTGGTTTTCTACACTTATACCATATTTTTTCATCTTTCTCCACAGGGTCATGCGACTGATCCCGAGGATGTTAGCAGCCCTGACCTTGTTATTGAAAGAATTGGCTAATGCCATTATTATCTCCTGTCTGTCATCCAAAAATCTGTCAGCTCTCTTTATTTTAGGAGACAAGGATGGATCCTGTCCCCTTCCGTCGTCATACTCGAAACAGAGATGTTCCGGATTTAATGTATCCTCATCGGCGCTACAAATGCAGGCACTTTCCAGGACAGAAAATAGCTCACGGATGTTTCCATACCAGGGACGGGACAGAAGTAGTTCCATTGCTCTGGGGCTCAGTCGCTTTCTGCCCTTTAAGAAATTATTAACCAGGGCGGGGATATCTTCTTTTCTTTCCCTTAAGGGAGGGACAAAGAGCCTTACCACAGATATTCTGTAAAACAGATCAGGTCTGAGTTCTCCTGTCTTTACCATCTGCCAGAGAGGTTTGTTGGAAGAGGATATAATCCTCACATGGGCCGTTCTCTCCCTGGTGGCACCTAAGGGTCGATACTTTTTTGTGTCTAAAAATGTCAGGAGCTTGGACTGGCAATTGAGGGGCAGGTCAGAGATCTCATCCAGGAAAAGCGTTCCCCTATCTGCCAGCGCAATGTATCCCTTCTTCTCTGTGCTGGCACCTGTGAATGCACCCTTTTCATAACCAAACAACTCTGACTCGAAAAGAGTCTCGGGTATGGTGGAACAGTTTATATGTACAAAAGGACCTTCCCTGAACTCACTATGTTGATGAATGAATCGGGCAAGTTCGGTCTTACCCGTGCCTGTTTCCCCGAATATGGTTATAGGAACACTGCTCTTTGCTGCGATGAGTGCCCTCTGAATAGTAGCGGACATGATTTTATTCTTTGAGGCCCAGAAGACCTCATCGGTGCAGCACACTGTATTTTGCCTTATAAAGTTCCAGATGCTTCCCACTATTTCACCACTTATGTCTTTTATAGGATAATATATAAAGGTTCCACTCTCTTTACCATCGAGGGTCTTCAGGGCACCTCTCGATATCCCGAAACTCCTGGGCGGGCAATCATAACATGGCACCCTCTCGATTATGCCATCACAGTGTAGACCCCTAATAAGATTAATATCTGTTATCCTTAAGAATCTCTTTGCCTCTTCGCTTATCGAGAGTATTCTACAGTCTCCGTCCATAACAAAAAAAACCGCTGACAGTGAAAAGATAGGGTCGAGATTAAAGGTTTCTTTCATATTTAAGATATTCATGAATCACCCCCCCTTAACTGCGAAAACCTTTGCAATGTAATCCCTTTCCGTTTCTAAAAATCCCTGTGTCAACCTTGCCGTCTCCCTGTAAAAGGGGTGAAAGGTAAGTCTCTCCAGGTCCTTTAAAAAATCAAAGACCCAGTTGTTGATATGTTTTCCAAAAAATTCCTTTTGAAGACTACGCCACTTCAGGGCTTCTTTTTCGTCTCCATCCATCCACGCTCTGGACTCCTTATCAGCCAGATATCCCATAAACTCAAGTTCAATACCGAGGTGGTCAGGAAGGATACGGTGGTCCTCTTTGATGACAAGCCCGCATCTTCTGTAAAACTCCTCCACCTCAGATGCAGGTTCCTGACACAGCAATCCTTTAAGTCGCGCCGATTCGTAGGGTGGGATGCCACCAGAGACAACAAACAGGGCGGCGTATTCTTCTGCAAGGTCATTCAATAATCTTTCTTGCGGAACATCATGGAACAGGTGGCTAACATCCATGCCGAGGCCAGCAAGCATGTCTATTGCTTCTTTATTCCTCAGGATTGTTAGGGTCTCAGCAGTTATCTCCTGGAGATATAACAGAGCAAGGAGATGATACACATAGCTTCTGCCCTTCGCTGTCTCTGAATCTTCTATACTTAAGGCATTTTTTGACATTTGAGCCAAAGATAAAAGATTAACATTAGCCTGGACAAATATTATCCTGATTTTGTCTGCTCTGTCAAGACAATTTTTTCTTTTGGCGAAGGGAAACTTCAGTAACTTAAGTCACAGGTATAATGTGTCCTAAAGCGGAAGGTATGCCTCTGGATTAAGGCTCATACCTGCAATATCATTAGCGATAAAGTGATGATACCCTGCCGAAGCTATCATAGCTGCATTATCAGTGCAGAGATGTATGGAAGGAAAGAATACCTCTACCCCCTTTTCTTCAGCCATGCGGGCAAACTCCTTTCTCAGGGCACTATTTGCTGCCACCCCACCTGAGAGCGCGATTCTCTTAATGCCTTCCTCTCTGATAGCCCACTCTGTCTTTCTCACCAACACATCAACAATGGCAGCTTGAAAAGAGGCAGCAATGTCACACAGTTTGGCAGTTACGTTACTACGCAAAAAATTCGCCACTGCCGTCTTAAGCCCGCTGAAGCTGAAGTCGAGACTTCCTATCAGATAGGCCCTCGGGAAATCTATTGCCCCTGGGTCGCCATTCTGTGCGAGCCTATCAATGGCAGGACCGCCAGGATAACCGAGACCGAGAAGCTTCGATACCTTATCGTATGCCTCTCCAGCAGCATCGTCCCTTGTCCTTCCAAGCTCTTTATATTTTCCGAATCCATCAACCCTGTAAAGGCTTGTATGACCGCCTGAGACAATAAGAGATATAAAGGGGAAATCAGGTAACCATGGGGGGAGGGCAGATCCCCCCACAGGCCTCCTTTCGTCTAAGAAGCATGAAAATATATGGCCTTCCAAATGATTTACAGCTACGAGGGGGATACCTTTTGAATAGCACACAGCTTTTGCAAAGGAACATCCTACAAGCAATGAGCCGATTAATCCAGGGCCATGGCATACTGCAATGGCCGAGACTCCACCGAGGGCTGTATCTGCTGTCCTCAGTGCCTCATCAACTACAGGCCATATCATCTCAATGTGCCTGCGCGATGCAAGCTCCGGAACAATTCCGCCGTAC
Source organism: Nitrospirota bacterium (assembly GCA_037441365.1). Classification (GTDB taxonomy): domain Bacteria; phylum Nitrospirota; class Thermodesulfovibrionia; order Thermodesulfovibrionales; family UBA9159; genus JBBISG01. The sequence continues at coordinate 19,566 of JBBISG010000026.1, read as the reverse complement.
CTTTTATGGATGCCCTCCTGGCTGGAAACGATATTGGATAGTATCTTTCTGCCGTCTTCAACCACAGAGGCAGAGGTGTCATCACAGGATGTGTCTATTCCGAGGATTAACATTACCTGGGTCCCCTGTTCTGTACTGTTACCCCAAAAAGTCTTCGACACTGCTACCCCCAAAAGTCTCCGACTTTTGGGGGACCCCTTTTTGGGGACCCCTTGGTAGGGGCACTTTACCTTGCATACTGACCATACTCATACATACTGACCCCCTTCGGCAGTGAGAAGTCAAAGACCGAATCCTTAATCCCTGTGTTTAATGTAACATCCTTAAGGGTAATATCGATCCTGTTCGATCGACTGTCGATTATGTTTAAAGAACCTATCGGAAACTCTCCATCCGATGGAGTTATCTCTATGGACATAACATTTCCCATCTGCCTTTTTGGCCTGAGTATCAGCCTCCCATCCTTAATCGCAGTCTCAAATTCTTTTTCGATGTCTCCAAATCCGCTCAGGAGGGCGATAGGCGCCTGACCATAGGTTGCCCTGTCAAACTTCCCTTTGAATGCCTGTTTGTCCTTTTTCTGGTATATGACCATCTCATCGTTATTGATGATGACATCGGTATCCTGACCATTGCCATGATACTGCCATCGCACCATAGCAGGCATCTTTATCATGAATGTCCCCTTGAAGGTGTCAGTCCTTTTGAGGTCTCTGATATAGCTCTTCTGTACGAAATTCCCCTTTATATCCTTTATCCTTTCATATGCTTTCTGTATCTTTTCTACTGTCAGGTCAGAGCCAGAGGAGATTACAGAGAAAAGTAAGAGTAAGAGAGAGACGATGCCCTGAAAAGGCAACTTATGAAATCCATTCCGCATGTTGTATTATAAACCACAACGGCACAAAAGTTATAACTCTTTGACAAATGCTTCCTGAAACCATATCATTAACTATGGACGAGAGGTGGGGTCCAAAAAAAGTCGAAGACTTTTTGGGGTAACAGTGTGGGTGGAGCTTCTGATAACCCATGACATCCTTGAGGCTGAGATGATAAAGGACATCCTCGAAAGCGGTGGAATTCCTGTTATCGTCAGATCATCGAAAGTAAGCCCCTATCCGGTCAACATCGGAAAGATAGGTGAGATCAGGGTGCTTGTGAGGGAAGACGACAGGGAGGATGCCGAAGCTGCTATAGGTATAAGGGGTGCTGAAGGGCATGGTAGGCATGGAGGCCCGGCCATTTCTGATAAAAAGATCGATGTGGTTGCTCATGCAGGACATCGGGGCGAAGAAACCCCGAGGGCATTTATACTTGACGGCGAAAGGATCGAGGTCATCGAAATTCTCGATATGTGGATTGAAGAAGGCATCGAAGACCGTGCAAGAAAGAGATTCTTTAAAGTCAAGGGGGACGATGGATACATCCACCTGATTTATCATGATGAAGAGACTGCGGGATGGTTTTATAACAGGATACCCTAACAGACAAACAGACATACAGAGCACAGACAGTCTGTCTTCTGAAAGTCTGTCGTCTGACAGTCTGTCTTCTGAAAGTCTGTTGTCTGAAGGTCTGAAAGTACTGTGCTAAAATAGAAGATGCTTTACGCCTCTATTGATGCTGGATCAAATACCTTCAGAATGCTTGTAGGGACCTTTCAGTGTAACGGGTTATCCCGCCTTTACCTTGACCGTGCAGTTACAAGACTTGCTGAAGGCATCAGTGAGACTGGCAGGCTCAGGGAAGAGAATATAAAAAAATCCCTGTCGGTTCTGAAGGACTTTTCTCGTTCAATTAAAAGATACGGGGTAACCCATGTTAAAGCAGTCGGTACCAGCGCCCTCAGGGAGGCAGAAAATAGCAAGGAGTTTATAGAGATGGTCTTTCAGGAGACAGGTATCCCCATAGAGATAATCTCAGGTGAGGAGGAGGCAGAACTCACAGCAAAGGGCGTAATGCTCGGATTAAAGAAGGTTACAGCAGTTAAATGCGTTGGACCCCTGCTTATAATCGATATCGGCGGTGGCAGTACAGAGTGGATTATACATGGAAGGGATGAAGGGCATAGGTCATGCCGCGGTTCTATTTCTGTAGGGGTTGTGAATCTCTGTGAGAGGTTCATGAAGACAGACCCACCATCCCATGACGATATATCTGCATTGAATAGAGAGATTGACCTATCCCTCCGGGGGGTAGGGGCACTTTACCCTGCTACCCCCTTTTTGGGGTGCCCTCATGACATATCAATTACGAATCTTATAGGGACAGGCGGCACGATCACGACCCTCGCAGCAATAGACCTTGGACTTGAGGGATACAATCCAGAGAGGATACACGGGCACACCCTTTCACTTGCAAGGTTGTATAACCTCAGGGATAGATTAACATCGCTGCCATTTAAGGAAAGGCAGGCCATATTAGGGCTTGAGCCAGAAAGGGCTGACTTGATTATCCCGGGCATTCTGCTTACAATTAGAATAATGGAGGTTTCAGGATTAAGTGAGATCATGGTGAGTGATTACGGGTTGCTCGAGGGGATTATGATAACTATGATGGCAGGGAGATAAACCATGAAAAAGGTCTTTGAAAGACCAAAGAGCCTGAAGCAGGTGCCGTTCAGATACTGTCCTGGTTGCGGACACAGTCTTATTCACAGGTTGATTGCTGAATGTATCGATAAACTGGAGATCAGGGAAAGGGTGATAGGCATAGCACCTGTGGGTTGCGCTGTCTTTGCCTATGATTACTTTAATTTCGATATGCTCGAGGTTGCCCACGGCAGACCGCCTGCTGCTGTAACAGCAATGAAGAGGGTCTTGCCTGACAGGATAGTCTTTTCATACCAGGGCGATGGCGATCTGGCAGCTATAGGAACTGCAGAGATAATACATGCAGCAGCGAGGGGAGAGAATATCACAGTCTTTTTTGTGAACAATGCAACCTATGGTATGACAGGGGGGCAGATGGCGCCAACAACCATCCTCGGCCAGAAAACGACCACGACCCCAAAGGGAAGGGATGCAGGACTGGCAGGTTACCCGATACATGTGTCAGAGATGCTCGCAACCATTGACGGGGTCTCATTTGTAGCGAGGACATCCGTGGATTGTCCTAAGAATGTGTTGATTACAAGGACACTTATTGAAAAGGCATTCAGATACCAGATAGAGGGAAAGGGCTTCAGCTTCCTGGAGATTCTCTCCCAGTGCCCGACTGACTGGTGGTTATCACCTGAGGATTCAATAAAGTGGATACAGGCGGAGATGATGCAGGTGTATAAGCTCGGTGTATTAAAGGACAGATTCATGGAGGTCCCTTGAAAGAGACAGGCATACTCGTTGCAGGCTCTGGCGGTCAGGGTGTACTCTTCCTCGGAAGACTCATCGCTTATGGGGGGATGCTGGAAGGCAGAGAGGTGACCTGTTTCCCCTCCTATGGTGCAGAGATGCGCGGGGGGACAGCGAATTGCACCGTCATCATTTCTGAGGAGATGATAGGTTCACCTATAACAATGAATACAGACATACTCATAGTGATGAACGAGGCGTCCATGAGGAGATTCCAGCCAAGGGTCAAGCCGAACGGCCTTCTGATATTCGACTCATCCCTTATCAGGGCGCCTGAGATCAGGTCTGATGTGAATGCCTTCGGCATACCGGCCAGCGAGATGGCAGCATCTATTACACATATCAAGCCTGCAAATATGATAATGCTCGGTGCACTGCTCGGATTGACCGGACTACTTGGAGAGGACAATGCCGTAAATGCCCTTAAACGATTAACCCCTGAAAAGAGGAAACAGACCATCGAAAAAAACAGAGAGGCCATTAGGAAAGGAATAGCATACATTGCCGATAAGAAAAGCAAGGGCATCTGACATAAAGGCCATCCATAAACTGGTCAATGAATTTGCGAAAAAGGGGGAGATGATACCGCGTTCATTGAATGATCTTTATGAAAATATCAGAGACATCTTTGTATATGAAGACAGCGGTGAGATGAAGGGTGTGTGCGCACTGCACATACTCTGGGAGGATCTGGCAGAGATCAGGTCCCTTGCTGTTAAGCTGGAGGCCCGGGGTATCGGCATAGGGAGGCGGCTTGTCAATACGTGCCTGAAGGAGGCGAAGAAACTCGGCATGACTAAGGTCTTTGCCCTCACCTATCACCCTGATTTCTTCAGGAAATTGGGGTTCAGGGATATCGATAAGATGAAGCTCCCCCACAAGATATGGGGCGAATGCATGAAGTGCCCGAAGTTTCCTGAATGTGACGAATCAGCGGTGATCATTGACCTGACATCCCATTTGTTTTTGTAGGCCACAATATCTTTACATACGCCTTTGCCCTCAATTCCTCTATATGCCTTTTAAGCAGCCTGTTGACCTCCCGCTCGATAAGATATTCCTCGATCTTATCACTCACTGCCTCATAGCTGCTGCCCTTGAATTCAGATATGTTCCTGTTATAAAACTCCTCTATCTCATCTTCGCTTACCTTAATAAATGCCTTAACCTTCATCTCTATATATTCGTTGAGGAGATCATCGTCCGTTTTTGCCTCAAACTTCAGTTTCTTCGCCTCGTTGAGCATGAGCATCCTGTTTATCATTGTATTTAAGACCTCTTCCTCAGAAATGTCAGGCCTCACCTTCCTCGTCTTTTCAAATGTCTCCTCTAATTCGCTGAAGGTAATAGCCCTGCCATCAACAAAGGCGACAACACGGTCTATGAGTTCAGCATAACAGAAGGCAGTAACGAGGAAGTAAATGGGAAGAAGGGCACCCCCGGTTAGGAGTCTGAAAGTCTGTCTTTTCATGTTGTATTATAAACCACATTAGTATGGTAGGGGCAAGGGTCACAGGACAGATATTACAGACAAACAGACAACAGAGCACAGACAGTCTGTCTTCTGAAAGTCTGTCGTCTGTTCGTTAGAACGCCTGTCCGATGCTGAAGTGTATCTCTCCGTGACTTTCCCCTGTCTCTCTCATAAGCTTGTAACCATAGTCTATCCTCAAAGGCCCAACAGGTGTGCTATACCTGAAACCCAGACCTGCTGTGTATTTGAATGCGAGGTTCATCTTATTTGCCTTGACCCACACATTGCCCCCATCGATAAAGGTCACAATGCCTATGCCCTTTCCGAGGGATGTCCTGAGCTCAAGGTTTGCCATCAGGAAGGCATTGCCTCCGGTTGGGGTCCCGTCTGCGCCCTTAGGCCCGAGTGTGTCCTGCTCATATCCCCTCACGGTGCTCCTCCCTCCAAGAAAGAACCTCTCAATGAGGGGCAGCTCCCTTGTAGAACCAAAACCCTGTGCAATGCCGCCGCGAAAGGATGCTGCGAGTACAAATCTCCTGTCGAGCTCATTATAGATGCTGCTGTTGAACATCACCTTTGCAAAATCGGTCTCTGACAGAAGGATGCCTGATGCCACCTTCATCGTTATGCCTGCAAGCACGCCGCTCTTCGGATCAAAGGGGTTGTCTCTTGTATCGTAAATAATGCCAGGTCGAATACTGCTGATGGCTAAGGTCCCTGTATCCTCTTTTGTGAGAATCACATCGGGCTTCACATCGAAGGTCTTTACGAGCGAAAATTCATAATAGATCTCACCCTTTAAATTAGCGCCCATCTTTTTTTCGAATCCTGCTGTAGCGGTATGCCTCCTCAGCTTATATCTGATCTCGCCTGTATCGATATTCTTCTCTGTCCTCTCCTCCCTCAGGAGCACTGCACGCAGCGGAATGGGTCTGTTTAAAAACCAGGGGTCGTAATAATTGATGATATATCGCTCCTCAAGAGAACTCACCTCTGCCCTGAGGGAACCCTGTCTGTTCATGCCAAAGAGGTTTCTGTAGCCTACATCCACAAAACCTCTGTATTTCTCATAATCGCCGTATCCTATGCCAAACTCAACAGCACCCGCATTGCCCTCCCTCACATCGACGAGGATATCCCTCTGGCTGTCGTATCTGTCAATTGGTTCTATATTAACATCCGTAAAAAGACCGAGTCTGTAAAGCCTCTGCCTCTCTTTGCTCAGGATGCTGTAGTTGAAGGGCGTGTTTTCCCGATGGAGCAGGTCCCTTTCGACCACCTCTCTTCGGGTCCTCTTATTTCCTGTGATTATCGTCCTGCCAAAGAATGTCTGAGTCCCCTCTTTTATATCAAAGGCTATCCTCGCAACACCCCTGCCAAATTCCCTTTTAATATCCACCGTAGCATCGGCAAAACCGTGCTCGAGATACAGCTCCACGACCCTGTACCTTGCATCAGAGATGTCCACTTCATTATACGGATCGCCCTTTTTAATCCCGATCGTTGTCTCTATCTCCTCTACGGTGATTGACCTTGCACCATCTATAGTGATAGCTTCAACGACTGTCTGTATGCCCTCCTTCACGGCTACAGTGATATCTGCCACAGACTTCTCTATCCTTACCTCTGGTTCATGGACATCCACCTCAAGATAACCGAGGGCATAGTAAAATTCTGTTATCGCATCTCTGTCTGCCGACAGCATATCAGGGTTATAAACCTCACCCTCTCTCAGGAACATCATCTCTTTGAGATTCCTTTCTGGTATTGTTACACCAGAAAATCTTATCGAACCTACAGTAACCCTATCGCCCTCGAAGATAAAGAAGTTCAGCCTGATGTCTTCAGCTATAGATGTAACAGGAGCCACCTGCACAAAGGGGTAACCCCTCGTGTGATACAGGCCTGCGACCCTTACCAATGCCTCTTCCACAAGATCGTCCCTGAAGTCTCCTGCATCAAAAAATGGCATCTCCTTTAACAGGTCATTTGAACTTATTGCGCTGTTTCCATGGAAGGATATTAAGAGTTTCTTGCCGGGGTCAATGTTGATGTCGAGTTCGCCTTCGGTAAAGGTGTAGGGGCCGACGGATGGATTTATGTAACCGTGTTTTTTGTAATGTCTTCTAATCCTGTCCATGTCTGACCTGAGCTGAAACTGATCATAGGCATCGCCCTCAGCCGTCTTCATTATCGACCTTGCTTCATCAGCCACAGGCATGGGGCCGTGTATCACAATCTTTTTAATAATTGCAGGCTGCCCTTCATCAACCCTGATGGCTATGTCCACCCTGTATGGCTCAGGGTCTTTCACCACATCGATATTCACCTCTGCATGATGAAAACCTCTTTCCGAAAGGGCCTGCTTCAATTTTTCTATGGAGCCTTCGATCAGGTCGTATCTCATGACCTGTCCCTCCTTCATTGGAAGATGCCCCTTGATCACACTATCGGATAGATAGGTATTGCCTGAGATGCGAATCTTCTTTATGAAATCCCTTTCTCTGACCACTACCCTCAGCCTCCCCCCATCGGCATAGATCTCTATGTTCTCAAATATTCCCTTGAGAAATGCGCGCTTAATCCCATTGCGAATCCTTAAGGGGTCAATTGTATCTCCGGCCCTTAAGTCGAGGAGGTATAAAAGTTCATCCTTTGTGATGGAATGGATGCCTTCGACATCGATATTCTCTATTACCGGTACTGATTCAGCACTTATCTGGGATGCGAGGAGTAAAAAATAGAGCAGCAGATAGGGTCCCAAAAAAGTCAGAGACCTCAAAAAGTTAAAAGTCAAAAGTAAAAAGTTGAAAGTCCTTAATTTTGAAACTTTCGACTTATTTGAATTCAAACCTGAACTTAACATCACCGCCGATACCGCCCTTTTCGTCCCTCACGCCGATCAGGGATATGTGTTTGTCGAGGATATACTCAAGCCTGAGCACATTATTGCTCTCAGCAATGCCAACAGCCGAGGAGTAGGTTACAAACAGCCTGTCTCCTAAGAGTCTCTTTGAGACAGTAACCTGAGGGCTTACAGTTCCTGTCGTCCTTGAGACATACGGGCCGACCTCAAGCCTGTCAAGCCCTGTGAGGCTCCTCACCCTTTCCTCCAGAACATCCTGAAACTTACCAGTGAGGAAGGATGTTGCCTCTCCTGCGCCTATTCCACCTTCGATACCCTTCAGTTCCCTCCTGAACCTGCCGACAGTCAGGAGGCTGAGGATATCTATCTCTTCGAGTGGAGGGTCTGACAGTAGAGATAGATTGAAATGCTCCATCTGTCCTTCAAGGTTCATCTTTATATTGTAGCCCTTGATGGATGTCTCGGCAACGATCTCCATTACAGGGTTTATCCTCCTCGGGTCTGAGAAGTCGGCGCTGGCATTCAATATCCTGAATTCATTGTTCCTGAAATACACGGTCCCTGTCTTCGATTCGACACGGCCAAAAAGGACAGGGTACGAGACCGTCCCTCTAAGGAGCAGGTCCAGTTTCAGGGATGCCCTGGCAATGTTGTTGTCAATGGCGATATTGTCAGACCCGTAAACCCGTATATTCAGGGCTGCCCTCTCCAATGCCCCAAGCTCACCCCTTGGTCTCTCCTTTGGTCTTGCCTTGAGCAACCAGCTCTTCCATTCAACCCTCTCCCTGTATCGGGCCTTGTTTATCCTGATCTCGCCGCTGATCGTCTGGGAGCTGAGGTCGCCCTTGTAGAGGATATTTCCATTAAAATTGACAGGGAAATCCCTTGATACATTTACCCCGATGTTGTTTAAGACGGCATCTACATAAAATCTCCTCATCTTAAAACCCCTGAGATAGGCAACACCCGAAATGGCGATATCCCCGCCCCCGATCCTGCCCGAGAGCCTCTGCATCACTATCCGCTGTTCATCTATATAGAGATAACCATCTACGGAGCTGAGGCGATATGGTATCCCCTTTATGCCCAGGAAGGCATTGGAGATATTAACTCCGCCATTTATCCTCGGGGCATTCCAACCCCCTGAGACTGCAATAACGAACTCGCTCTCCCCTCTGACGGCATCTATCCTTTTTGAGAAGCCCTTCAGCGGTGCCAGAGAAGAGCTGCCCTCCATGACAAGGTCGTATCCTCTGCCGATCTCAATGCCTCCAGAGACCCTGAAGGAGGTGCTTCCACTCCTCATCCTGAGAGCGGATAATGATAGCTTCCTGTCCAGCAGAGCAAACCTTATGGCAGATTCGTTTGAGAAGCTGTAGCCGTAAAGGGTTATATTCACCTGATTGAAAACACCATCTGCTGAAAAATGGCTCCTGTCCCCTGACATCTCCACATATCCCTTCATATTAAGAAGGAGGTCCTCAGGGACATCCTTGAGAAAGGCACCGAGGAGAAAATTGTATCTGCCCGGCCTTATATCCATGCGCGCTGTCCACGGCATATTATCCTTTATGTATCCCTTCCCGTTAAGCGTTACCATCCCGTTAAAGAGCGCTGCCTCAAGCTGCAGGCTCTTGCCTTTCAGGGATGCCCTTACCTTTCCGCCGCCGATAACCATGTCTCTGAATCTCCCTTTGTGGATGGTGCTGTCTAATTCTATCTCGGGGTCATTTAGTGTGCCCTTGCCCTCTGCCCTGAGGTCAATCCTTGTTTCAATCTGGATGTCTTCAGGGACTACATCCTTCAGGGATAACCCGTTTCCTGATGCCTTAAAATCGAATGAGCCGCTGTGGGAAAGCACACCTCTGACATTAAGTGTAGATTCTCCCTTCCTGAAAGAGGCATCGCTCACAGATAGTTCTCTATAGTTATAGGAAAACAGCAATGAGCCAGAATCGATAGCGACCTTGTCCACATTGGCTTTATTCAGTGCTATAGAGCCGCGATACACAGGCTTTGGCCCCATGCCTGTTATGACGAACTCTGCATCGAACCTCCCTTCAGGGTGTAGTTTCAGTGCCCTTCTGTAAATAATCCCCATCAATCTCTCAATATCACCATTCTTTATAGATACTGTAAGCCCATAGACAGGCTTCTTAAAGTCAAAGAGTCCGTCAGGGTCTTTAAATCCGATCATGCCCCGCACTATGGTGGCTGTGGCCTGTCCCGGCCGATCCCTATCAAGCACCGCCGATAACCTCTTCACCTCTAAGAGGTCTTTCTTATAACTCAGGTCGCCTTCCACATCGCCGAGATAATAATCCCCATAGGATGCCGAATGTATCTCTGCCGTTGCATCTATAGCAGGGTCGCTGAATCTGCCTTTAAGGGTGCCTGAGAGTTCACCTGAACCCCTCAGATCCTGAAGGTAGGGGAGGGTTATATCTGTAACATCAGCGGTCCTGAGTCTGAAATTAAGGGATAGATTGGATGTAGAGATATCTATATCGCCATCTGCTGTTAATGTCGACTTCCCTGTATCAGCCTCAGAGTTGAGGAGTGTTAACACATCATTGTGGAGACGATAATGCCCCTTTGCCCTGCTGATCCTTCCCATGATATCATCGCGTGGTGGAAACTTCGTTTTATTGATAGCCTCGTACTCGAACCATCCAGAGGGATTAAACCCTGCCCCTGATGTTATTAACTCACCCCTGACCTTTCCTGAGGGGATATCAGGTCTCCATCCGATGAGATCAAGCACGGCATGGCTGTCAACATCCGAGAATCTGACCTTCAGGGAATAATATTCAGCCCCTGAGATCTTTAGCGATGCATCTGCAGTGGCATGCCCATTGTATAAGGCAGCCCTGCCGTCTTTAAAATCCATCAGACCATCCCTGTAAAGGATTCTGCATCTGAGGTCATCAACATCGACACCAAAGAGATTTCCTCTCCTGAGTCGGGCATTTGCATCTCCTGAAGGTCTGTTAAGAGGCCCCTTTATGCTGCCTGTAAAGTCCACGAGACCATCAACCCTTTCTTTAACCCTCAACAACTCCATCAATGTCTGGATATAGAAGTTTCCCCTGAGGCCCATATCAATAAAGACAGAGCCCGGAACTTTGTCCCATCCTTCAGTTTCCATGAGTCTCAGGGTTCCCTTTGCAGAGACCTCACCCTCTGCCCTCCTCTCAAGACCGAAGACCTTCTTGAATGACTCCATGAGGAGCCTCAACTTTGTGTCAAGTGTTCCCTTCGGACCGACTCCGGTGCGGTCCGACAGGCTTACCGTACCACCTGCATCTATAGTCGAGCCATAAAAACCGACCTGAAGCCCATTTACATCCAGGGTATCCCCCTTTATATCGATACTGCCCTTAAGGTCTGCCTTCAGCTCCGGCCAGCCTTTGATTATTGGAGTGATCTCCTCCAGTGTAAATCTAACCTTTACCCCTGGGGCAGAAATGACCGCATCTCCGCCAAGCCCGCCACCCCTGAAATAGATATCTCTGTAACTGAAACCAAAACTCCCCTTATCCAGCGAAATGGACTTTAATCTTACTTTAACAGGGGGCTGCTCTTCCCTTTTAATGTATACCTTAATCCTTTCAATTATATCCTCAAGCTGTGAGGCATCCATCCTTATATCTGGTTCCTTAATCACAAGTCTTCTTATAACTATTTCCTTTCTCAGAATCTTAGAGAGATCGATGTACCCCTTTATCCTCGGCACATACAGGACCTCTTTGCCATCCTCAAATGCCCTGAACCCCTTAGCCTCGATAAAGAGCGGGAATAGATTGAAATAGATATTCTGGACAGTAACATTCCTGCCTGTGGCAGCCGAGATCTCGGGGAGGATAAGCCTCTTGAGCAGGTTGGATACATGGGGGCCCCTCAGGACAAGGAAGACAATTAATACCGTGAGCAACGAACAGACAATGCAGACTACCCTTGCCCTTTGTCCCCTGCCCATTGCCTTGATGATCAACCCTTTAATCTTTCCCATAATGACAGGAGCAATTCCCACGCAGCGGTGCCATCTATCTTTGAGCCATTTTGCTGGATGCAGAAGACGTCATTGGCAAGGCCTGATTCGGTATTGATCCTTGCTGATATTATATCGACCCCCCTGTTGTGCATCAGGCTTGAGGCATCGTATAGGAGGCCGATCCTGTCCTGGGCAAAGAACTCAAGGATACTGCTGTCAGCCGATGTCTCATTGTCGAGCTCGATGAATGGTTTAAACCTCTCACAGACCAGTGTAGACCGACCCTCTTCGCTCTTGCCCCTGATGGTCTGTTTACTGTCCAGTATTGATTCTATGAGATTCTTTTTCAAAAGCTGAGCCATTCCATCCCACCAGAGGTCCCTCCAGTTAGAGATCTGAACCTTGTCTATGACAAGACCGTTTGTGCCTGTGTATACCCGTGCCCTGTATATATTCATCCCCATGGATGTTATTGCACCTACTATTCTTGAGAAGAGCCCTGCTCTGTCCCATGTCCCCACGGTCACCTCAGCTACACCTGTAGAGCCCTCATCCACCCTCACGACAACCCCCCTCTCCATGACATCCCTGTAAAGTCTGTAATCCTCGTATTTCCTCTCTGGAGGTGCTGAGAGCCTGTATCTGTCGGGCATGATCGAGAGAAAATGTCTGACGCCTGCCCTGTCATCCTCAGGGATAGAAGGCATCCTGCTTATATGCTCATAACCATTGCCTGAAAATCCATCGAGATACTTCGATACAGTCTCGTATAGTTCCCTCAGCTGATATGCCTTCCAGTCTGTCCAGAAATCAGGCCCAACAGATGCCATGTCAGCATAGGTGAGCAGATAGATGGCGTCGAGTCTTTCTCTGTCTACTATCTCGTCGGCAAACCGTGCAATAACCTCCGGGTCTTCGGTTTCCATCTTAAATGCGACTGATGACATAAGCGTGTGATTTTTCACCAGGAACTCAATCATATTCCTCAACTCTATATCGAGATTGAACCTCTCAATAATACCCTTCATCCCCCTGTAGCCCTCGCTCTCGTGATGGCCTGTTGCATGCACTGGTCCGCTATCTTTTCTGATACCCCTCTTGCCTATATCATGAAGCAGCAGGGAAAGGATAAGGGCCTCCTTATGCCTCAACCTCCGGAATATAGAGGACAGATGTTCGAGATTCCTGTATCTTGTATCCCTCAGTTCCTGCAGCCTCTTGATGGCACATAGTGTATGTTCATCGACGGTATATCTGTGATAGGGTTCGTAAACCACGAGGAAACTCAGGGCGCCGAATTCAGGGATAAACCTTCCGAGAACGCCACAACGGTGCATCTCCTTTAATGTCTCATAGGCTCTATTGCTGCTTATAATGCCCATAAAAAATTCAATCGCCTTCCTTGAGTTTCTCGTCCCCTTGTTTATGCGGAAAAGGTTTTTTATTATCTCTGCCTTAAGTCCGGGGCTGAACCTCTTCCCTGTCCTTGCCATGATGTAGAATGCCTCCATAATCCTGTCTGTGTCCTTTAGATCCACGGTCGAGACGATCCTGTCTTTTGACTGGTAGAAACCGTCTGTTATCTTCCTTTTTGTAATGGCCGCTGGCAGATGGACATAGGGCATGCTGCATATATCGAGGGCATGGGATGTTATATCGCTTATGACAGATGCATTGAGATATAGATACCTCATAAACCTCTCTGAGCCGAGGAGACCCCTTGATGTTTTAAAGCCGAGCATCCTTGCAACGCCATCATGGAATTCAAAGGAGAGGGTATCATTCCTCCTTCCACTGAGGAGATGGAGACAGAATCTGATCTTTAAAAGGAGGTCGTAGGCGCGGCTGAGCCTCTTGAACTCATGAGGTGTGAGCACCTTATGGAGCTCATCAAAGTGCCTTATTCTCCACCTGACACTTCCGAGCCAGAGTATTGTGTGGATGTCCCTCAGCCCGCCCTTTCCCTCCTTTATATTAGGTTCGAGCATAAAGATAGAGCCGCCTGATTTTCTATGTCTCATCTCTATCTCACGGAGTTTCTCGGTTATGAAGCCTCTCTGATTTCTGAAGGCAATCTCGGGGTATACATTCTCCTTAAAATGCCTGTAGAGGTCGGCATTGCCCGCTATATACCTGTGTTCGAGGATAGAGGTCCTTGTCCTTATGTCCTTTCTTGCCTCTCTGATGCAGTCCCCGGGCGTTCTGAATGAATGGCCTATATTCAGTTTGCTGTCCCAGAGTTTATAAAGGAATTCTCCTGCACCTTCAGATGCATCTCTGTCTCTGGCAAAAAGCATAATATCGATATCAGAAAAAGGCGCAAGCTCTCCCCTTCCATACCCTCCTACGGCTATAAGGCAGTAACCTGATGAATTGCTGCATTCGGAATAAAATGTGTCTCTCAAGATAGAGTCTATCCTATCTGTATGGAGGAGTGTAAGTTGTCTGCCGCTGTATCCACTGTCTAAGAGAGTTTGGAGTTCGTTCAGGGTCATCGGTTATCAGTCATCCATTAAGACAGGCTGTATAGCTTGAGATATGAAGGCTCATCTTCTCCTCCTCAGGAAGTCCCTCGGTTTTCCAGCGGCCTTTGGGGGACCCACGAGGCCGTCCTCCTCGAGAAGCTCCATAATCCTTGCAGCCCTGTTATAGCCGATCTTGAATCTCCGCTGTATGGATGATATGGAGACCTCCCCCATCGATTCTCCAAACTCGATGACCTTCTGATAGATATCGTCCCCCTCTTCTGGCAGAGACGCCTCTGCTGGTTCTTCTATATGGATGGCCTCGAATATGGAATAGTCGGGTGATCCCTGAGCTGTGATAAAGCCCGTGACCGCCTTGATCTCATCCTCTGTTACGAGGGCGCCATGAACCCTCATTATCCTCATACCGGGAAGCATGAAGAGCATATCACCCTTGCCGAGGAGGTGTTCAGCGCCCTGGGTATCAATGATGGTCCTCGAGTCTATCCTCGATGTCACCTGAAAGGCTATCCGCGCCGGGAAGTTCGCCTTTATTACCCCTGTAATGACATCGACCGATGGCCTCTGTGTGGCGAGTATAAGGTGTATCCCCGATGCCCTTGCCATCTGGGCGAGCCTTGCGATAGAGTCCTCCACCTCGTTTGCTGATGCAAACATGAGGTCGGCAAGCTCATCTATAAATATCACGATATAGGGAAGCTGTTCTTCATCAGGAACCATCATATTGAAGCCCTCTATATTTCTCACACCCTTTTCAGCAAGCAGTCTGTAGCGCCTCTCCATCTCGAAGACCATCTTTCTGAGGGCCTCAGCAGCCTCTTTCGGAGCCGTGATAACAGGCGAGATGAGGTGCGGGATGTTTTCATAGTACGATAATTCAAGCAGTTTAGGGTCTATCATCAGCATCTTAACTTCCCACGGTGCCGCCTTGTAGAGGATGCTCATTACCATTGAGTTTATAGAGACGCTTTTGCCAGAGCCTGTTGCACCAGCCACAAGGAGGTGTGGCATCCTCGATAGGTCTGCAATCACAGGGCTGCCGAATATGTCCTTGCCCAGCGCAAGGGTAAGTTTTGAATGGCTCATCCTGAAGGTCTCAGACGAGATGATCTCCCTGATACATACGACCTCACGATTTTTATTTGGAACCTCGATACCAATGGCAGCCTTGCCTGGTAAGGTTGATACCCTCACGCTCTGGGCCTTCAGGGAAAGTGCGAGGTCGTCCGAAAGAGAGACAACCCTGTTTATCTTCACGCCTGGTGCCGGCTCGAACTCATACATCGTAACAACAGGGCCTGGATGGACCTGCGTGACCCTCCCCTCTACATCAAAGTCTTTAAGCTTTCTCTCAAGCATAGTAGAACTCGAAATGAGCTCGTCCCTGGTCGGTCTGAGGGGGATGGGGGCGGCTGCCTTCAGAAACTCTATGCCCGGCAGCTTGTAGTCTCTCCTGATAAGACTGCACTCATGTGTGAGGTTCTGCCCGGATAATGCAGGAGCGGGCTCTGACACTGTTAGCGGCTTCTCATGTATGACAGGTCCATCTCTGTGATGCCCCTCGTCCTGTAACGGAGGCGCCTGTTCTTCTACAATTACAGGTGAGGGTTCGACACCGCCTGCCTGTATTTTTCTGGACCTCTCTATAACGGTGGATGTGAGCGATACAGGGCTTATGATTATCACCGAAGAAAGCCATACTGTCAGCGCGAATATATAGGCGCCTAATATTGAAAGCACGGATATTGCCAGCCCTGAGAGAACCCTGCCTGCAATGCCGCCTGAAACCCTTGCATCGATGTGAAATGTCATCGTAATCAGAGAAGCGAGCATCGATGATGAGATGATAAAGAGCGATACACCGAGGAGATAAATCCAGTGCCCCTTCCTGCCGAGCAGCCTCTTTATGCCAAAAACGGCTACTGCAGCAGGCACTAAAAATGCCCCCAGACCTATGGCAGAGATCAATAGATCGGATATATACGAACCCAATATACCGCCATAATTTTTTGCAGGGAGCGTTGTGAAGACAAATAGAGAAGGATCCCACTCTGAGTATGTTATAAGGCTCAGGGCGATATATATGCTGCCGAGGATAGAGACAATCCCTGCTATCTCCTGCCTTATCCTCTTTAGTCTTTCGGTCATAGCTCTGCCTCAATTAATTATACCAGATTGAGTTTAAGCCGTGCATATATGCCTCTTCACCACTAAAGGGGTCAGATCTACACTCTTGACAAGAGGTTTTGAAAAAGATATAAGTTATGGCACGGCCATTGAGGATAGAATACCCAGGCGCCTTTTACCATATCACATCGAGGGGCAATGAACAACAAGACATATTTAAGAGCGACGCTGAGAGGGAGAGGTTTCTTTCTTATTTACAAAGCGCTACAGAACGCTATGGAGCGGTTATACATGTATATTGCCTTATGAGCAATCATTATCACCTTTTATTAGAGACACCAGAAGGCAACCTTTCACAGATAATGAGGCATATAAACAGCGCATATACAACTTATTTTAATACAAAAAGACAAAGGTCTGGACATCTTTTTCAGGGGAGGTATAAGGCAATAATTATAGAAGCTGATGGATATGCAGGAGAAATAAAAGGCTGAGGTTGTGTAATGCGTAAACCTGAGCCTCTTGCTTCTACCCAAAAGTTTTATTCAACCTCTGGATGTGTTTCAGGCAGAATCATTTCATGAGCCCGAGCAGTTTTGCTAAGAATTCAAGGGAGTTCTGGTTCAGGAGTATTATGGCGGCAAGGAGTATTATGGTTACTATTCGGAGGTCCTTTTTGAACTCGAGCCTTACGAGCTCTATCTCTTTTCTGACAAGGTCTATCTCTTTTCTGACAAGGTCTATCTCTTTTCTGAGTTCTGTTTCGACTAATTTCAGGTCGTACTTTGTGGCGAGTTCATTTTTGAGCTCTTCTGAGATTACAATCTTAAGATTTTCCTTAGATTCTTTAATGGTTTCATCAATGGACTTTTCAAGGGCCTCTACCACAATAGAGGCAGTCTCTTTGCCGAGCTTCTCCTCAAGCTTTTCATAAACCTTGACTGGTATGGCATAGCCCATAAATCTTTGCTCCTTTGCCCTCTTGCTTCTGGATTATTATAACACAAAAATATTCGCATATACGAGGTGGGTTCAATCTATGGAGGTTTGTATTTTTTACTTGACAGCCTTTTTCATAGTGTCCCCTTGTTTCTACCTGTCTGTGCCAGAGAAGTTGACCCGACCGTCACAATCACCCTGACTGTCTGCACTCATCGCCTGGTCATAGGTTAAGGTATTTCCTGTGGGAATGCTGCAGGTCCCAGCTTGTAAGTATTGTATGATGGTTTCTCCGACATTTAAGCGAAATGCTCCCGTTGTAATCTCGTTGTTATTTCCTATATTGTTCCTACAGGTTGTATCCACCCTGTAATCTCTGGTTCCACCTGCGTCATTCCATACCCTGTATCCTATGCGACCCACATATAGAGTTGTTGAACAACTGCTACTGCCATAGGCATTGCTCACAGTGAGGGTGAAGGTCTGGCTGCAGGGTGGTGCAATAAGGCCCGCGGTTGTGCATGACCCACCGTTGGAGTTTGAAAAACTCGTGCAGGTGCCGCTTTGTGGAGAGAATGTTCCATTTGCAGGGCCATTTGTAATTGACCAGCTCAGGGTTGTGGTCTGGTTATAAGGAACCATGCCAGGGCTCGCAGAGAGGGCGCAGGTAGGAGGGGGAGGTGTTGAGATATTCACCGTGTATGTCCCGCTTATTGTCTGAGGACCTGGATTGGTGCAGCTATCACTCCAGGCCACATTAAAGGTGCAGGTGCCTGAGGCTGTTGGAGTGCCTGATATGGTTGCACCTGAAGCTGTGCAGCTTAAATTCAATCCATTACAGCTTGCAGGTGTGCACTGTGTATTTGTATAAGGCGTCTGTCCGCCTGAGACTGTTACTGACTGAGTGAATGCAGTCCCGACCGTTGCGTTCCAGCTTGTGCCAGATGGAGGACTTAGACTCAGAGCAGTGCAGGCACCACCGCCGCCTCCAGAAGGGTTGATGGTGAGGACAAAATTTCTTGTATTTGTTGTGCAGGTATCATTCACAGTTGAGGTAACCGTGTATGTCCCTGCTGTGCCAGAGGCTGGTGTTCCTGATATAGTATTGCCAGAACAGGTAAGTCCACTCGGGCATGAAGGAGAGACAGACATACTCCACGAATACGGAGTTCTTCCACCAGAGGCAGATATGGTGGCATTGTAAGGAGAGCCTTCGTAGGCTGCTGGAATTGACTGGGTTATAATGGTTAGGGGCTTTGGTCTTACGGGTATTGAGCCTGTGTAAGATTGTGCTGGTGAACCTGCGGAATCATTAACCGTTGAACTCACGCTTATAGAGGCAGTGCATGCTGTAAGTTCACCTGTATTTGGTGGGGCATTATTAACATTTATTGTGCCTGATATAAGACCTGATAAATTTAGAGCAAGTCCACTTCCTGCCGATCCCGACCATGTGTAAGGAGGTTTACCACCGATTGCCTGCATCGAGTATGAATAAAATGAATCCTCCTCTCCCTGAGGCAAAGAGGATGGCGATGTTATCTGTAGTGGCTGAGGACAACCTCTCAATGACCTTATCTCATCGAGAGATGCGTAGGCTACAATATCATCGTAATTAAACTGTGGATTCGTTGGCGTATATGTGCATGGGCTATTATATCCCATATCCTGCTCACGGACATAGAAGGGGGAGGAGCTTCCTGTGCATGCACCATCTGCATCAAATCCTGTGCTATAAACAACAAAGGCAATGTTGGATTTTTCATTGTAGGTTGAACAATTGGTATTTGTGCATTCTCGGACATTCATCGTTGTGGTATTTACACCGCAGACATCTCCACTGGTTAATTCATTGGCACGAGAATATTGTAAATCCTTTGTCCATGCATCAAGCTTTTTTGCCCCTGCATCTTCAAGCGTAGAGGGTAGGGTGCCATTTTTAACAGCATAACCGATCACCGCCTCCCTCGCAGCCTTTACAATCTCCCTCGACTCATTAAACTTCGCCTTCTTCGAGAGAATGCTCACAAGCCCTGCACCGATAGTGAGGAGGATGCCAATCACCACGAGGACCATTGCGATCTCGATGAGGGTGAAGCCCCTGTCTCTTTTTATCTTTCTCCTAAGACTCATGTTTAACTCTCAAAGGCCTTATTTAGGTCGCTTTCCAGCGCTTTATATACAGTCGGCATCTGTTTTAAAAGGTTTTTAATGTTTGCCCATTCAAGGTCAAAACCGTATATCTTCCTGAAAAGGTGTCTGAATCTGAGATACTCATCAAGCATTTTTGCGGTTTCCTTGCTTATGATGGGTAGCCTCAACCCAGGGAT
>JBBISG010000025.1:0-28696 GCA_037441365.1 Nitrospirota bacterium | reverse complement strand
GTGAGTTGTTGAACAGGCATTCTCTTAAAAAGGAGGTAAAGAAGATGGGTAAAAAGATTTATGTCATGTTTGTGGCTGTTCTGGCGATAATTGGATTTCTGTCCGCAGGGAGAAGGTCAGAGGCGAAAGCCATGGTCAGCAAGGAAGGCCAGTCGTGCATAAGCTGCCATAAGGCGCAGTCGCCATCGTTTGTAAGGGAATGGGAGATAAGCAGGCATGCTGAGAAAGGGGTTGACTGTTATTCATGCCACAGGGCAAAAAAGTCAGACCCCGATGCGATGGAGCATAATGGTTTTACTATTTCTGTGCTTGTTACGCCAAATGATTGCTCGAGATGTCATCCAAAGGAAGTTAAGGAGATGACTACAAGCCATCATGCGAAAGCTGGAGATATCCTCAATTCCCTTGACAACTACCTTGGTGAGGTCGTCGGCGGACCTGAGGCAGTTACGGTGGGTTGTTTACAATGTCATGGAGCAAAAGAACCGAGGTGTTGACAGCGTATTAAATTTGTGCTTAAATATAACTGCCTTTAAGGATGGCCCGGCGAGGCTGCAAAGGCAAAGGAGTGTGTGCTCTGCAAGAACACCTGATAAAGACCTTCCTCATAATAGTGGGGAAGGCTTTTTTATGCCCGCTTGCTTTATGCCAAAGGAATTGATGAACGATAAAGAACTCGAAAGGGCCATAAGGAGGATGGCCCATGAGATACTTGAGAGAAACAGGGGCGCCGAGAACCTCTGCCTTGTCGGGATTCAGCGCGGAGGGGTGCACCTTGCCAGAAGGCTCTCGGTGAAGATAAAGGAGATCGAGCATGTGGATATACCTGTGGGCTCCCTCGATATTTCCCTTTATAGAGATGACATTGGCATAAGGAAAGAGCATCCGGTCGTGAGAAGGACGGATGTGCCGTGTGATGTCACTGACAGGAAGATAATCCTTGTGGATGATGTGCTCTTTACCGGCCGCTCCATAAGGGCAGCGATGGATGCATTGATGGACATCGGGAGGCCTGCTGCGATCCAGCTTGCTGTTCTGATAGACAGGGGACACAGGGAACTTCCGATAAAGGCTGATTATGTCGGTAAGAACATCCCTACTGCAATGGATGAGACTGTGGAGGTTCGTTTAAGAGAGGAAGGGCTTGACGACAGGGTGGTAATTGTTCAACATCTGGAGGGCATCCCGTAACAGGATGATAAGTGGTCTGAAGTCAAAGGATTTGCTCGGCATTAAAGATATCTCCGTAGAGGAGATAGATCTCATCCTCGATACAGCATCGGGGTTTAAGGATGTCCTCGGAAGGGATATTAAGAAGGTTCCTGCATTGCGCGGAAAGACAACGGTAAATCTCTTTTTCGAACCATCGACGAGGACGAGGACCTCCTTTGAGCTTGCTGCAAAGAGGTTGAGTACAGATGTCATAAATTTTTCTGTTCCAACAAGCAGCATCGTAAAGGGGGAGAGCCTTATAGATACTGCCCTTACCATTCAGGCGCTGGGTGCTGACTTTGTTGTAATAAGGCATTCCTCATCGGGGGTTCCACATATGCTTTCAAGGTACCTCGGTGCATCGGTGATAAATGCAGGTGACGGCACTAACGAACATCCAACCCAGGCACTACTCGATGCATTTACTATAAAGGAAAGGAAGGGCAGACTTTCGGACCTTAAGATAGCTATAGTCGGCGATGTCCTTCACAGCAGGGTGGCAAAATCGAACATATATCTCCTTACAAAATTCAACGCTGATATCAGACTCATAGGTCCTCCAACGCTGATACCCGACATGAGGGGTTATGGTGTTGAGGTATTTTACGACATGGATGATGGCCTGAGGGATGTGGATGTAATCATGATGCTCAGGATTCAGATGGAAAGACAGGGGAAGGGTTTTTTCCCTTCGACCATGGAGTATTTCAAATACTGGGGACTTGACATGGGGAGGCTCAAACTTGCAAAAAGGGATGCCATGGTAATGCATCCAGGTCCAATGAATCGGGGTATTGAGATCAGCTCTGATGCCATAGGCTGCCCGCAGTCTGTAATCCTCGATCAGGTCACAAATGGCATAGCTGTGAGGATGGCAGTGATGTATCTTTTGACCGGGAGGGGCGAGAGTGCCTGAAGATATACTTGTAAAAAACGGACGGATCATTGACCCTTCTCAGGGGATTGACGGGATAGGGGATATATTGATTGAAGGGGGAAAGATAGTCAAAATAGTGCGACAGATGGGGCCCCCAGAAAGTCTGCGACTTTCTGGGGCAGAGAGCGATAGAGCGACAGTCAATAAGGGAAAGGATAATTCTTTAAAAAACTATCGCACTGCCGCACTGCCGCACTGCCGCACTATTGATGCAACAGGCTTATATGTCCTGCCCGGTCTTGTGGACATGCATGTGCATTTAAGGGAGCCGGGATTTGAACACAAAGAGACGATTAAAACAGGTACCATGGCTGCTGTGAAAGGCGGCATTACATCTGTCTGCTGCATGCCGAATACAAATCCTGTAAATGATAATGCGGTTATAACGGGTTTTATTGTTAGAAAGGCATTGGAAGATGGAATGTGTTCGGTCTATCCTATCGGTGCGATAACAAAAGGACAAAAGGGCGAAGAGCTTGCAGAATTCGGAATGATGATTGGCGCAGGATGCGTTGCATTTTCCGACGATGGAATGCCTGTCATGAACTCATTAATAATGAGGAGGGCACTTGAGTACTCAAGGATGTTCGGTATTCCTATCATCTCTCATTGCGAAGACCTCAATCTCTCAGAGGGTGGCGTAATAAATGAGGGAGGGCTCTCGGCGACCCTCGGTTTGAGGGGGATTCCTGCTGTAGCAGAAGATGTGATGGTTGCAAGGGATATAATGCTTGCAGAGTTCACAGGCGGAAAACTCCATATCGCCCATGTCTCTACAGAGGGCTCTGTAAGGCTCATAAGGCAGGCAAAGGAGAGAGGCGTTAATGTGACTGCGGAGACATGCCCCCATTATTTCACAATTACAGAGGATGGCGTAAAAGGCTACAATACTAATGCAAAGGTCAATCCACCCTTAAGAACGCAGGGGGATATTGAGGCTATAGAGGAAGGGCTGAGGGATGGAACGATTAATGTAATTGCCACAGACCATGCTCCGCACCACAGGGATGAAAAGCTTCGAGAGTTTGATAAGGCACCTTCAGGGATATCAGGCCTTGAGACTTCCCTGTCTTTGAGTCTGAGGCTTGTGCATGAAGGTATCTTATCCATGTCTCAACTTATCGAGAAGATGGCGTTTAATCCAGCTAAGATTTTAGGTTTAAATGCAGGCACACTTAAAACAGGCTCAGATGCAGACATTACGATAGTGGATATGGATAGAGAGTTTAAGGTCGAGCCAGATAAGTTTATCTCAAAGGGCAAAAATACGCCGTTTGAGGGATGGGTGTTGAAGGGTATGCCTGTGATTACAATATGCAAAGGAAAGATTTTTGACTGGGGGATAGATGAATAAGAGGGCATTGCTTGTATTGTCTGATGGAACCGTCTTTGAGGGAAATAGTTTCGGTTCTGAAGAAGAGGCGATAGGCGAGGTCGTCTTTAATACCTCAATGACAGGCTATCAGGAGATACTTACAGACCCCTCATACAGGGGCCAGATTGTCGCTATGACATACACCCAGATTGGCAATTACGGAATTAATATGGAGGATATCGAATCATCCAGCGGTCCAAAGGTTGAGGGATTTGTTGTCAGGGAATATCTCGATTTCCCGAGCAACTGGCGTTTCAAGATGCCCCTCGGGCAGTATCTCAAGGACAATAATATAGTCGGTATAGAGGGCATTGATACAAGGGCATTAACAAGGCATCTCAGGAACTACGGTGCACAGATGGGGATAATATCCACCATAGACTTGAATCCCGAAAGCCTGCTTGAGAAGGTGAAGAGACACCCTGGGATCTCGGCCTATGACCTTGTAAAGGATGTAACTGCTAAAGAGCCATATAAATGGAATCAGGGAGTCTGGAAATGGCAACCTAATGACAGTAACGAGTTACGAGTAACAAGTCACGAGTTAAAGGATATTGATAGTCAGGTAGGGGGCAAGTCAGATCTCCAGACTACCAGACTACCAGACTACCAGACTAAACTCGTCACCCGTCACTCGTCACTTAAAAAGGTTGTTGTCTACGACTTCGGCGTAAAGTTCAATATCCTGAGGAACCTTGTGGATGCAGGGTTTGATGTGACTGTTGTTCCTGCTCAAACCCCTGCCGAGGCCGTGCTTGAGATGAATCCGGATGGAATAGTCTTGAGTAATGGCCCAGGAGACCCCCAGACAGTGACTTATGCCATCGAGAGCACAAAGAAGCTCATGGGCAAGAAGCCGATCTTTGGGATATGCCTCGGACATCAGATTTTAGGACTTGCTATGGGAGGAAGGACGTATAAGCTCAAATTCGGCCACCATGGTGGTAATCACCCTGTCAAGGATTTATCAACAGATAGGGTTGAGATTACATCGCAGAATCACAACTACTGCGTTGATATCGGAAGTGTCAAGGGGCAGGCAAGGCTGACCCATAGAAACCTTTATGATGGAACCGAAGAGGGCATGCAGCATGTTGAGCTTCCGATATTCTCTGTTCAGCATCATCCTGAGGCTGGACCCGGGCCGAATGACTCAAACCATTTGTTTAAGAGATTCAGGGAGATGATAGAGGGGAAGATATGCTGAAAGAAATCACTTCAGACATCTACCACCTCCTCCATCCCAAGATAGCTTTTTTTCTCACAAGCATTACAAAGGACGGCAAACCCAATGTCATGGCGTGTGCATGGGCGACGCCTGTGAGTGAGGAGCCTCCTATTGTTATTGTATGCGTGGAAAAGAGTGCGTATACGGCTGAACTTATTAAAGAAACAAAAGAGTTTGTAATAAACATCCCTTCAAAAAAACTCTTAAAGGCATTATGGGTATGCGGAAAGACCTCAGGCAGGGACGCCGATAAGTTCAGAAAGGCAGGGCTTAAATGCGCCAATGCCAGGATAGTGAAACCACCTGTAATAGAGGGGTGTATCGGATATATAGAATGCAGATTATGGAAGGCCATAGATGCAGGAGAGTGTTATGCCTTCTTCGGCAATGTCCTCGCTGCATATGCGGATGATAGATATCTGGAGAAGGGACTCTGGTCCGGGGCTGCAGAGATACCACTGCATCTGGGTGGAAGCAGGATTGTGTATTTTAGGTAGTGTCAGAGAGGCTCAGAACCGTGTATCAAATTGACATTAAAGATGATATCCTTACGCTGAGGACTGCCTCCTTCAGGGCAGAGAAGGGCAGCGTTCTTCACAGCGAGATATACAACCGCGAGCTTGCATCAACGTTTGTTGCTGCCCTGTTTGCAGTTGCGGTTATGATCTTGCTGGCTATGAGGTATAAACTCCAGTTATTGCATTATGCGATTGCAGTCGTAACATTTATCATTGTATTTCCATTGTGCAGGACCTACATATTCAGGGAACCATACCTCGAAACACAATTTGACAGGGCTTCAGGGATTGTGTCGATAACCCTGAAGAGGCCTATCGGTGGCAGGACGGTGAAGATGCCTATCGATTCGTTAAGGGGTGTGAGGATAAACCATGTGAGGCTCGTGCCGCAAAACCCTGATGGAATCAGGGTTGTTGAGAGGGTAGCCCTGCAGCATGGCACCGTAATACCTGGTTTTGGTGAGGTTAAGGACCTCTACAGCGTGGAACTTGTATTTAATGGAGGAGGGTTTGTAATCTTTACAACAACGATAAAACAAGAGGCCGACTCTGCGGTAGAAAAACTAAAGAGATACATAGGATTTTCTCAGGAGGTAGACGATGGGAATAGTCTATGACGAGCAGTGGATAACAACAAGAAGGGAGATAGGTGTATGCAACGGCGCGATCAAGACTTACGAGAAGCTTATTAAACGGATGGAAGAAAAATATGGCATGAAGACCAGCGATCTGATAGAGAAGCTCAGAAACGATGAGACCGCTGATAATCCTGATTTCAGGAAGTGGTATGATACCTGTCTTGCCCTCGAGAGGTGCAGGAAGAGAAAAGAGGAATTAGAGGCGTTTATTCAATAGGGTAAGCATCGGGGTATGTGTGCCAAAAAGAACAGACATTGAAAAGATACTCCTCATCGGTTCAGGACCGATAGTGATCGGTCAGGCCTGCGAGTTTGATTATTCAGGTACGCAGGCATGCAAAGCCCTAAGGGAAGAGGGATATAAGGTGGTGCTTGTAAATTCCAACCCTGCCACTATTATGACCGATCCTGACATGGCCGATGCTGTCTATGTCGAACCGCTCACAACAGAGATAATCGAAATGATAATCGAGAGGGAAAGGCCTGATGCCCTCCTTCCGACAATGGGCGGCCAGACAGCGCTTAATCTTGCGGTAGAGCTTTCAGAGAAGGGGATTCTTGAAGGATACAATGTGGAGCTTATAGGCGCAAAACCGCATGCCATAAAAAAGGCAGAGGACAGAGAGCTTTTTAAGGAGGCGATGGGGAGGATCGGACTTGAGGTTCCCAGGAGTGCATATGTAAGCAGCGTTAAAGAGGGGCTTGATGCGATAGGGCATACAGGCTTTCCCGCAATCCTCAGACCGTCCTTTACTCTCGGTGGGACGGGCGGTGGCATCGCATACAATATGGAAGAATACATCGAGCTGCTCGAAAGAGGGCTTAAACTCAGTCCTGTTCATCAGGTCCTTGTAGAGGAATCTGTCATTGGCTGGAAGGAGTATGAGCTCGAGGTGATGCGCGATATGATGGACAATGTGGTGGTTATCTGTTCCATAGAAAACCTCGACCCCATGGGCGTGCATACAGGTGATTCCATCACAGTAGCCCCTGCACAGACACTGACAGACAGGGAGTATCAGAGGATGCGTGATGCTGCTATTGCTGTTATTCGTGAGATAGGCGTGGAGACTGGTGGCTCTAACATCCAGTTTGCTATCAATCCTAGGACTGGAAGGATGGTCGTTATAGAGATGAATCCGAGAGTCTCGAGGAGCTCAGCACTCGCAAGCAAGGCAACAGGCTTCCCGATTGCGAAGATCGCTGCCAAACTTGCAGTTGGGCTTACACTCGATGAGATACCTAACGACATAACTAAGGAGACACCAGCATCATTTGAGCCGACCATTGATTATGTAGTGACAAAGTTTCCCCGTTTCACCTTCGAGAAATTCCCGGAGGCCGATCCAACCCTTACGACACAGATGAAGTCGGTCGGAGAGGTAATGTCCATCGGCAGGACATTCAAGGAATCCCTGCAGAAGGCATTAAGAAGCCTCGAGATCGGAAGCCATGGATTCGAGGATATATCGGCCAGCAGTGAGGAGTTAAAGGCAAGACTGAAGATACCGAATGCCGAGAGGATATGGTATGTTGCCCATGCATTGAGGAGAGGCATGTCTGTCGGGGAGGTTTATGATCTCACATGGATAGACCCATGGTTTTTAAATAACATAAGGCAGATAGTCGAGATGGAGGAGGAAATAAAGAAAGGCTTCGAGGGTTCGGGGGAGAAGGTGCGCAGGGCGAAGGAGTATGGTTTTTCTGATAAGCGGATCGCTGAGCTGTTGGGCATGACCGAGAGGGAGGTAAGACAATTGAGGAGCGAATTTAACATTAAACCTGTTTATAAGATTGTCGATACATGTGCTGCAGAGTTTGAGGCATACACGCCATACCTTTATTCGACATATGAAAAACCATTTAGTAGAGCTGTAGTGCGACAGATGGGGTCCCCCGAAAGTCGCAGACTTTCTGGGGCAGAGAGCGACAGAGCGACTATAAAAACAAACGAAAATATTCCATTGAAAGACTGCCGCACTGCCGCACTGCCGCACTACCAGAGTATTGTCGAATGCGAATCCAATCCTACCGAGCGTAAAAAGGTCGTCATCCTTGGCTCGGGTCCAAACAGGATAGGTCAGGGCATTGAATTCGATTACTGCTGTGTCCATGCTGTCTTTGCCCTGAAGGAGCTCGGTTATGAGACCATAATGGTGAATTGTAATCCTGAGACCGTCAGCACTGACTATGATACTGCTGACAGACTTTATTTTGAGCCGCTCACCATAGAAGATGTCCTGAGTATAATCGAGGCAGAAAGGCCTGAGGGTGTTATTGTGCAGTTTGGTGGGCAGACTCCACTGAAGCTCGCGGTGCCACTCGAGAGGGAGGGCGTAAGGATACTGGGGACATCCCCTGATTCCATTGACAGGGCAGAGGACAGGAAGAGGTTCAGAGAGCTCCTTAATAAGCTAAATCTCAAGCAGGCTGAGAGTGATACTGCAGGGTCGCCAGAAGAGGCGCTGAAGATTGCAAGGTGTATAGGTTATCCTGTTATGGTAAGGCCGTCCTATGTCCTCGGCGGGAGGGCCATGGAGATAGTGTATGATGAGAGGTCCCTCGTTGATTATATGAGTAAAGCGGTCAAGGCGTCGCCCGAGCATCCTGTGCTTGTGGACAGGTATCTCGAGGATGCCATCGAGGTGGATGTGGACGCCTTATCAGATGGTCTTGATGTTATAGTCTGCGGTGTTATGGAGCATATCGAGGAGGCAGGGATACATTCAGGAGACTCCGCCTGTTCGCTCCCGCCCTATTCCCTCAGCGCTCAGGTTGTTGATGAGATAAAGAGGCAGACGAGGGCGCTTGCAAGGGAACTGAATGTTATCGGCTTGATGAATGTCCAGTTTGCTGTCAAGGATGGTGAGATATACATACTTGAGGTGAATCCGAGGGCGTCGAGGACGGTTCCCTTTGTCTCGAAGGCAACAGGCATTGCCCTTGCCAAGATAGCAGCAAAGGTTATGGTCGGCAAGACCCTGAAGGAGCTTGGCATTGCAGAAAGGCAGATCAGGCACATGGCCGTCAAGGAGGCCGTCTTTCCCTTTGACAGGTTTCACGGCGTTGACACAATACTCGGTCCTGAAATGAAATCGACCGGTGAGGTGATGGGGATAGATGAGAATTTTGGTCTTGCCTATGCAAAGGCCCAGGAATCAAGCCGCAACAAGGTTCCGCTTTCAGGGAGGATATTCATAAGCGTGAAGGACAAGGATAAGCCAGGCATATGCCCTATCGTCAGGAAATTTCAGGAGATGGGTTTCGATGTGATAGCCACAAGGGGGACTGCAGCACATCTGAAGAGTAAAGGGATAGATGTTGAGGTTGTGAACAAGGTGACCGAGGGCAGACCTCACATCGTTGACCTTATCAAGAACAAGGAGATAAGCTTTGTGATTAACACAGTGAGCGGTGCTCAGGCCCAGAAAGACTCCTTTTCGATAAGGCAGAGCGCGCTTCAGTACCATGTGCCATTTACAACAACACTGTCAGGCGCAAATGCGGTTGTGAATGCCATTGAGATGATGCTAAAAAAGAAAATCAGCATAAGGTCCATACAGGAGTACCACGCTCAAAGAAGCTAAAGGTTAAAAGTCAAAATCGGTGAATGGGTGAAGGGTTAAGAGGTGAAGGGGAGGCTACAACAGCCCGAGGTCCTCTGCATACATTCTGAACAATTCAAACCCCTTCATGTGCTCATCGGTGAGGTCATAGGAGATGCCCTGCCAGTACGAAACGATCTCGTCTTCCGAAAGGATATTCAGCAAAGGTGATTCCCTGGCGATGGCTTTAAGGTTTTTTAATGCTTGATCCTTTGCAGCATCGAGGTCTTTCTTGAACTGCTCAAAGAGCACTGGATCATCAACGCAGCAATCCTTTCTAACGATCCATAGGGCAAAGACAAAAGGGAGACCTGTTTTCTTATACCAGATGTCTCCGAGGTCGTAAATATAAAGTGATGAGTGATGAGTAATGGGTGATGAGTTCAGTTCTGAGTTTTTATTCTTACCTGTAACTCGTAACTTGTAACTCGTAACTGCTTTCATGGCATCATCCCCTATAAGCATGTATGCCGGGCAGGACTCTATTGCGGTCGAAAAGGGCTCTGATGTGGCTGCTAACAGGCAATTAATCCTGTAGAATTTCTTTAAGATGATATCCAAAAGCGCAACGGATGTTTCTGAATGCGAAGATGTAAGGACTGTCAAACCATCGAGCGCATCTACAGGTCTTCTGCTGAAGAGAAGTATGCTACCAATAGGGCCGATGGAGCTTATCGAATGCCCCTCTATGATTGTATATTTCTCTCTGTGTCTGAGATATTCGATGGATGAGGATGGGCTTACATCTATCTCTCCATCCCGGAGTAGTTTGTTCAGAGTAGATGGGACACCATCGATAAACTCATAGATAGAGCAATCAGCATTTTTCTCCAGACTATAGAAAATGGGGAATAGATTTGCATAATTGATCCTGCCGATTTTAAGACGCTGTTCTCTCAAAATTATTCTCCTCAGTTCTTGCTTACTATTATGGAAGATCAGAAAAACGCTTGACAAGTCTTTTCTGTTCGGCTAATTTTTTTGGCTATATTGAGATCGAAGAAGAGAACAGGGGTCACCTATAGGGTTGAAGCGGGATAACCGGCCATCTCCCTGGGGTCATGGCTTACCATAAGGTAGAGCCCTTAGACATGATTGAGAGGCCGGTATCCGACAATATTAGTGTGCCCGAAAGGAGCACGAATAGGTGACTGATTATTGGTCCTTTAAAAGAGACCCTTTAGGAAACGGCCTGGTTGGAGGTGTGCATTTTCCGCTTGACAGCCTTTTTCATAGGTGACCCCTTGTTTCCTTTTTTCCTCAATTTTACAGCCTATAGAAAGCGTTTGACAACCCTACGAATTGCCTCATCAAAAATCTTTACGAAACTGAATCATTGCCTCATTGACCCGTGAACCGTTAATGGACAACGGAACGCTGGCCACAGAACACGGAAAAAGGGTTGACATCACCCTGCAATAGTGTGATAGCCTTATAGGAAGATATGCTTATAGGAATAATCTCTGATACGCATGATGATATGGCTGCAATAAGAAGGGCTGTGGATTTCTTTAATGCAGAGAAGGTATCTCATGTGATTCATGCCGGAGACCTCACATCCCCCTTTACCTTTGAGATATTTAGAGGATTAAACTGCAGGTTTACAGGCATCTTCGGCAACAATGATGGCGATAAGCTCCTGCTCAGAGAGAAATCAGAGGGGAGCATCCACAACCAGCCCCATATCATGACATTGCATGGTAAAAGATTCGTTGTCCTACATGAGCCAGACCTTGTTGATGCCCTTGCCGATAGCGGGCATTTCGATGTCCTGATCTACGGACATACCCACAGGCCAGATTCGAGGAGGGTTAAAGATACCCTTATCATTAATCCTGGTAAGGCTGCAAGATTGCACAAGGGGAAATCGACGCTCGCTTTACTGAATATAGAGAATATGCAACCCCAGATTATCGATCTCCTGTGATTCCGCTGTCCGATCACGGTTCACGGATTCTTCTGGCATGGAATTTGATACCTATCATGTTAACCTCATAGACCCTCCTCTTGAGGTCAGGAATCCAGAGGCAAGGCTACTGTGTATATGTAGCCTCCCACGGTAATGACACAGTAGCCTTGAACTCTGGATTATAATCCCGGTTGGACAGAATAGGACATTGAATAACCAGGAGTTGTTCCAAAATGAACATCAGGGCCTGTTTCGGGGAGATTTTTCTGGCATGCATCTTGCTCTAAATACTACGATGAGATATCTGATTGTATCACTGTTCGTTATTACAGTGTCTTTTATATCGTCAGAGGCCGTGGCCGCGGATATTAAACTCCTGTATTTCTATGATAAGGGGTGCAGGTGGTGTGAGGTTATGGATGATATTCTGAGGGATCCGTCCATAAGGGGAATCCTCGGCAGAAATACAGATATCCTAAGGATTGATGTCAGGGGGAGAGAAGAGGTTGCATGGATGAACATGACAGGGAAAGAGCTTGCAGAAAGATATAAGATCAAAGGAACACCAACTGTCATATTTTTAAGCGCGGGTAAGGAAGTATTGAGGATTCCAGGGGCCACGACAAAAAATGATTTTAAAGACCTGATTTGCAGCTATGTGATAGGGGTAAATAACAAGGAATGCCTTTTAAGAGGCAATACACTGTTGGGGATGGGGAAGATGGCTGATATAAAAAACAAGTCTCAGAGAGGCTGTTTAATAGCCTGATGTGGAAAGGAGGTAGCGCTATGATAGGGAAAAGATACTTAGGTGCTTCTACCTTATGTTTGTGCCTCGTTATGATCGGCATCCTTTTAATGCCGTCATGGGCTCGGGCAGAAAAGAAGGATAAGGCAGGGGAAAAGGTGAGGAAGGCGGTTTACCACTGCGATTTCGGTGACGCAAAGAGGTTTGATGGCATGCTCCGCAATATCTACAACCTCGTCAACTACTATACGACAAAGAACATCCCTTATGATGTGAGGATTGTGGCGAATGGGGCCTGTGTGCAGTTCCTGCTGAAAGACAAAGCTGGGACACCTTTTGCTGGGAAACAGATAGATGAAAAACTTCAGAAATCAATGGATGAGATGCTGACAAGCCTTGTGGACGGTTATGGAGTGAAGGTCGAGCAGTGCAGTATTACACTCCAGAGAACTAAGATAGATAAGGGAAAGCTCAAACCATTCTGCACCCTCACAGACTCCGGACAGGTGAGGGTTGTAGAGCTCCAGGATGAGGGCTTTGCATATATAAAGGTTGAATAAAGCCATAATGTGAAACCCTGAATCTAAGCGTATAATTCGCATCTGTCTGGAATAAAGGATTGCACGGTAAGCATTAACTGAGCCGTTCATCTTGGGTGCGTATCAAGAGGCAATCCCGATAACATAATGGCCTTTATCCGCTACAGGGATGGGTATGCATTAATAATGCGGCTGTTGATCGGGTCTTCATTGTGTGATGAAGGAATAGCATAAAGAAACAGATGCAGGAAGGAGGTGAGGATGTGAGCAAGTGTAAACTATTTGCCCTTTACATGACCATAGTTCTTATGCTGAGCACTTCGGCTGTTTGGGCAGAGGGTAAAAAGGGGTCGGATGAGGAGATGATAAAGATCGTTTATCACTGCGATTTCTCTGACCCTGTCAGATTCGACGGGATGCTTAAGAGTATCGCTACCGCTGTCCTCTACGGCACAGAGAAGGGGATACCGTATGATGTGAGGGTGGTGGTCAACGCCATGTGCACCCAGTTTATGCTCAAGGACAGAACAGGGACACCATTTTCGGATGTGAAGATAGATAAAAAATTGCAGCAGGCGATAGATGAGTATACGGAAAGCCTTGTTGACGGCTACGATGTTAAGTTCGAGCAGTGTGAGGAAAGCCTGAAGAGGCTGAATATAAAGGATAAGACAAAGCTAAAGCCCTTTGTTAAGTTCCATGAAGCGAGCCAGGTGAGGCTCTGGGAGCTGCAGAGAAAGGGTTATGCGTATATAAAGGTGAGATAAAGGCAGAGATGCCTGATATGAAAGGAGGAACAAGGCATTATGGTTAAGAGGAAAGTTTCTGAGCTGGCGATAGCGGCACTTTTCTTTGCCTTTGTTGCCATACCTGTTGGCGTCATGGCAGGCGATGCAAAGAATGGTGAAAAGCTTGTTATGGGTAGACCTGTTGCCAATTGCGTTTCATGCCACCATTTCCCTAACATTGAGTTTCCAAGCGACATTGCGCCTGATCTGGTGGAGATCATGAAGGGCTATACCGAAAAGGACAGAGACACAGTAAGGCAGTGGGTATACGATGCACGGAAGTTTAACCCGGATACATTTATGCCGCCGTATGGCAACAGCAGGCTTTTAATCTTTAAGGGAGAAGAAAAACTTCCTGCTGAGGAGCAAAAGAAGCTGATCGATAAACGGGTTGATGACATCGTGGAATTTCTTTACAGCTTAAAGAAAAGATAAAGGAGGTTGCGTGAGATGAAGGAAATTGAACTTTCAAGAAGGCAATTTATCAAGACAGCAGGCGCTACATGTGTGGCGCTCTCGGTAGTGGGCATCATACCCGGCATTTTCAAACCGGCACTTGCTGCTGAGGAGAAGGGCGAGGATATCAAGGATGTCCTTAAGAAGCACTTTGGTGACCGTAAGATAGAGACAGGGCATGTGGATATAAAGGCACCAATAATTGCTGAGAATGGGGCAGTGGTTCCTTTAACAATCATTTCAGACCTTCCAATGACGCCTGGAGACTATGTGAAGAAGATTTATGTCTATGCAGAGGGTAATCTAAATCCGTACGTAGCAGGTGTGGCACTTACCCCTGCCAATGGAAAGGCTGAGCTCGCATTGAGGATAAAGATGAGGAAGACATCAAATGTCCGTGCCGTTGTGGAGACCAGCAAGGGAAACCTCTATCAGGCCATTAAATCTGTTAAGGTGACCATTGGTGGATGCGGGGGTTAGCATTAAAATCCAGAATATAAATCTTTAAAGGAGGAAAAATGGCAGAGATAGGAAAGATAAGGATAAGGATACCGGATGCAATAAAGAAGGGAGATGTTATCCCTGTGAAGGCACTGATAACGCATCCGATGGAGACAGGGATGAGAAAGGATAAGGCAGGGAAGCCAATCCCTGAGCACTACATTAACGATGTTAAGGTCTACTACGGCAATGATCTTATAACGAGCATGGACTGGACCATCGCTGTCAGTGCCGATCCCTTTATGACCTTTTATGTAAAGGCTGATAAGGCAGCACCGCTCAGGATAGTCTGGAAGGACAATAAAGGTGCTACCTTTGAAGACACGGTACAGATCAATCCTCAATAAATTTTAAATAATCTAGGAGGTGAACAGATGCTTGGGAGAGTTTCAGGGATGCTGATTACATTATTACTCCTTTCGGGTGTGCTGTCGGTTATTGCCCTCAGGGAATCGTCTGCAGAGGGGATTCAGGAATATACGCCGAATATCTCACCCGAGGAGTATGACAAGAGATATAAAGAGTTCTATGGTGAGGCAACAAAGCAGATGGAAGAAGAGGGCAATCCTGCCGACCTTGTGCTTGATGACGGGAAGGCGCTCTTCAAAAAAGTTGATGGTGGCAAGGGTAAGTCGTGCGCAGACTGTCATGGGCAGAATGGTGAAAGGCTTAAGGGTGCTGCAACCACCTATCCAAGGTATGATGCCGGCCTTAAAGGCATACTCACCCTTCCTATGCAGATTAATAGGTGCCGTGAAAAGAATATGGATGCAAAGCCATGGAAGTACGGCACCTATGATATAGTTGCAGTTGAGTTGTTTGTAAAGTCCCTTTCCAATGGAATGCCTATCAGGATAAGCATAGATGGCCCTGCAAAGCCGTTCTACGAGGCAGGGAAAAGGATGTACTATACGAGGCTCGGGCAGTGGAACTGGAACTGCGCCCTGTGCCACGTAAAATATTCAGGACATAAGACGAGGGCAAATATACTCTCAACTAACCGGCACCACGCAGACCACTGGCCGACATACAGGATGGCATGGCAGTCAACAGGAACCATCCAGAGAAGGATTATAAATGACTGCATCAAAAACATGAGAGTGGATAAATTGCCAGAATATGAGAGCGAGGATATCCGCAATCTCGAATTCTATCTGACCTATAAAGCCAATGGACTGCCGATTCAGGTGCCTGGGTTTAGATTTTAACATCTGGAGGATTAAATGGCTATAACAAGAAGGGAATTCTTATGGATGGCTGCGCTTACAGCAGGAACTACTGCTGTGGCGCCTGCTGCCCTTGCAAAGGTTTTGAACCAGGAGAACCTGTTCAAATTTGATTCAAAGGGGAATATCACGATATTACACACCACGGACCTCCATGCACAGCTTATTCCCATGTATTACAGAGAGCCTGACACAAACATAGGTGTGGGTGACAATAAAGGAAAGCCGCCGCATCTTACAGGTAAGGACCTCTTGAAATATTACGGCTATAAGCCCGATACCCTTGAGGCCTATGCATATACAAGCGACAACTTCTCAGCCCTCGCAAAAAGGTATGGCAAGGTCGGCGGTGCTGCATATATAGCCTCTATGATTAAGAGGATAAAGGCCGAGAGGCATAACAAGGTGCTGTATATTGACGGAGGTGATACACTTCAGGGCTCTGCAACAGCGCTCTGGAGCCGGGGCGAGGACATGGTGAGGATATTCAACCTCCTCGGCTGCGAGGTCATGACAGGTCACTGGGAGTTCACATACCCTGAGGAAAGGGTTCTTGAACTGATAAAGATGATGAACTTTACCTTTGTGGCACAGAATGTCCATGAAGCCACATGGGGAGACCCGATATTCAAGCCCTATGTCATAAAGTCAGTTAATGGCTTGTCTGTTGCGGTCATCGGCCAGGCATTCCCATACACCCCCATTGCCAATCCCAGACGGTTTATACCGAACTGGTCATTTGGAATAAAGGACGAAAACATGCAGAAGATTGTTGATGAGGTGAGGGCAAAGAATGTTGACCTTGTTGTCGTTCTTTCCCACAATGGCTGTGACGTGGATAAAAAGATGGCAGGCAGGGTGAAGGGCATTGATGTAATCTTCGGCGGGCATACACACGATGGGATACCAAGGCCTATAGTTGTGGGCAAGACCCTTGTGGTGAATTCTGGTTGTCATGGGAAGTTCCTCTCAAGAATGGACATCGAGGTGAAGAATAAAAGGGTGGTCGATTATTCTTTCAGGCTTATACCCGTGATGTCAGGGATGATAGAGCCTGACCCTGAAATGTCAAAGCTTGTAGATGAGATAAGAAGGCCTCACCAGACAAGACTGAATGAGGTTCTTGGCCATACAGAGACCGTTCTTTACAGAAGGGGGAACCTTGATGGGACATTTGACGACCTTATCTGCGACGCACTGATTGACTACTACGATGCAGAGTTTGCCCTATCTCCTGGATTCAGGTGGGGAAGGACAGTTCTCCCTGGTCCGATTACAGCGGATGATGTATATTCGCAGACAGCTATCACCTATGCGAATACTTATAAGACGAAGATAAAGGGGAGCAATCTGAAGGATATTCTGGAGGATATCGCTGACAATATCTTTAATCCCGACCCTTATAAGCAGCAGGGGGGAGATATGGTCAGATCAGCAGGCCTGAGCTACACCATTAAGGTTAATGAAAGGATGGGTAACAGGATTCAGGACCTCAAGGTCAGAGGGAAAGCGGTTCATCCTGATAAAGAATACACAATGGCAGGGTGGGCGTCTATGGCAGAACAGCCGGGGCCTCCTGTTTATGATATTGTCATCAATTACATTAAAAAGAAGAAGACTGTAAAGATAGAGCCAGAAAGGCCGAAGATGGTGATTTAACTTTTCCTCCCCCCATGTCCTGGATGTCCTTATTTACATCCAGGACATCTTTTTTCTATAATTTTTAAATGAGGTGTTTTCTCAAGTCCCTTCTCTTTAAGAGGATTATCCTGATAATCGCCCTTGTCCTTCTCAGTGGCTCGCCTGTCCTATCAAGACAGCAGCTAACCATGATGCTCATCCCTCTGCAGTCGCCTTCAACAATGTATAAGAATTTTCTTCCATTGAAGCGCTACCTCGAGGCCAAGCTGAACATTTCCATAAAGATCAGGGTGGCGAGAGAGACGACTGATATGCTTAAGCACCTCGAGAGGGGAGATGCTGATATAGCATTCCTCTGCCCGACCATCTATTGTGACGCATACAGCAAGACACCGATTGTTCCCCTTGTTAAGCTCAGTATAAACGGCTCTACAGAGGAGAGGAGTGTTTTGGTAGTCCGTGATGATTCTTCTGTTAAAAAGATCGCTGATCTTCTGGATAAGAGCTTTGCATATGGCAGATACAAGTGCCCAGGTTCAGGACTCCTGCCAAGGATAATGCTCCAGAGGGTGGGGATTTCTGATAAGGACTTTCTCGAGGTTGTGAAATTAGGCTCGGATGAGAGCTCCCTGACTGCTGTGGCGGCAAGGATGTTCGATGCCACAGGAGTGCCTGAGACGGACAGCAAGGCCTTATTAAACAGCGGTCTCAAGGTGTTGAGGCAGTCCTATCCCATCCCCCAGTATCTCTTTGCTGCGAGGTCAGCCATAGGAAAGGACCTCATACGCGATCTAAAAAACGCGATGCTTTCTATAAACAAGCTTAAAGACAAAATGGATATCCTCGGCAGCATCGGTGATGGAATTGACGGCTTCTCAGAGGCAAAGGACAGCGACTATAACATAGTAAGGGTATTGATGAATAGCATCCCTGAAGAGAAGGAAGGCATAATATTAAGGCACCGTGGCGGCAGAAGATTTGTGGTTGAGCCGGTACATTTTGCCCCCGATGTCTTTATACAATTAAATCCTCTGATAATGTACCTTGAAAAAATGACAGGAAGCAGGTTCACCCTTGTCATACCGGAGGATGCGGAGTCCTTTATCAGAATGGTGAATAAAGGGGAGGGAGATTTCTTTTTCCAGAACCGCTATCTATATACGGAGACAAAAAAGACAGGGTTGGTAAGGGGGATTGCTACTGTTGAGGCTTACAATCCTGCAGACAGTCAGGGTGTGATTATTTCTCATGCAGTAAGCAATATCAGGGCGCTGAAAGACCTGGCAGGACGTAGGATTGGCATAACATCCCTGCACTCAGATGGAGGCTATCTCTCCCAGAGGGATCTGTTAATTGCAGGCGGGGTACAGGTAAA
Source organism: Nitrospirota bacterium (assembly GCA_037441365.1). Lineage (GTDB taxonomy): Bacteria > Nitrospirota > Thermodesulfovibrionia > Thermodesulfovibrionales > UBA9159 > JBBISG01. The sequence goes on along the minus strand of JBBISG010000025.1, from coordinate 10,000 downwards.
TGGGATGAAGTTTGTGGAGTTAAGGACATACGAGAATGTGATCATGCAGGTCTATAGAGGCTCGGTCGATGCAGGGTTTGTAAGCCTTGCGTCTTTGAGGTCAATGGGGGATGATATAGATATGAGCCGCATTGTGATACTTGCCAGAACCCCCCCGCTGCATGAGTGGGTATTGAGCGTCCGAAAAGGTATGAACAGGGAGCTGATAGAGGATATAAAAAGGCATCTATCACAGTTTGCAAAAAGGCAGGCACCTGAAGGCCTGAAACAGACGGGGATAAAGGCGTTCAGGATAATAGAGGGTGAGGGATATGAAGTCATTAAGAGACCTGAATAAGAGGACGAGTATAAAGAGCAAGGGTGTTCTCTATGTGATGTTGTTAATAGTGGTGATCTACATCTCTGTGAGCATGGTAATTCTTTCATCGTCCAGAAGAAATCTCAATATCCAGCGCCAGCAGTTTCACAGAAACCTTGCTGAAAAACTGGCGATCAATGCCGCTGATTCGATCATTTCTGAAGACTATGGGTTCTTGATGGAGCAGATCAGACAATTGAAATCCTCGAGGCAGATAAAGGGCATAAAGATTATAGATAGACAGGGTATAGTTATAGCCTCTGATAGTCTTGAAAATATAGGCAATCTGGATAATGCGATGTTGAAGAAACTTTCTGATGCTGTCAATGGTGAGACAAAAAATGAGGGGTCTGAGGGTCAGATATTTTTACCTGTCGAGATAAAGGGTGATACACTGGGCGGCCTTATGATCGACTTTGATCTGGGGGCTGAAGATGCATCTCTCAATAAGGAGTTCAGAAAGACGATAATCCAGCTTGTGTATCTTTCGTTAATTATATTTGCCGCTGGTATTGGCGGTTCATTCGTTGTTTCAATGATACTGACCAGACCTATAACCTCTCTTTCGAAGGAGATAAAGGCATTTGAAAAAGAGATCGGATTGGGGCATATCAAACTGTATGACCTCTCCGTCAGGGACGAAACGGTCCAGCTCAGGTATGCCTTTTATAATATGATTGAGAACCTCAGGCGGTATCTGTCTGAGTTCAGGAGGATGTCAGAGGAAAAGGAAATGCTCACATGCATGGCAACGGTAGGGGAGATGGCAGCGCAGATAGCCCATGAATTACGTAACAGCCTCCATTCTATCAGGGGCGCTATCTCGGGAATTGAGCGGTCCATGGATATAGCAGAGGCGCAGGAGTATATGACCGTTATAAGGGATGAAACGCGCGAGATGACAAAGATGGCTGACGAGTTCTTCAGGTTTGCAAAGATGCCCTCACCATCCCTTGTTTACTGTAATATAAGCAGTATTATCGATAGGGTTACTGACTTACTCGAGCCCGACCTTGAGGAGTCAGGCATTGAAGTGATTAAAAAAGAGGCTGGAGTCCCGATGGTCATGGGGGATCCCACACTCCTGAAGCAGGTATTTGTAAATCTCTTTATGAATGCAATTCAGGCAATGAAAAAGGGCGGGACTATAACAGTGCAGTATATGACATCTGAGGGGTGGCTTGAGGTCTATATAAAGGATTCCGGTCCGGGTGTGCCAGAGGAGATTGCACGGAAGATCTTTCAGCCATTCTTTACAACAAGGACAGAGGGCACCGGTCTCGGTCTTGCCACTGTTTATAAGATAATACTGGCTCATCACGGCGATGTGAGGCTGCTCCCATCAGAAAGAGGGGCACACTTTATTATAAGGCTGCCGCTTGGGGATAGACGTATTGGGGTTGAAGGTGAGCTTAGATTGGAGCCCTTCATGGTGGAGGGGAACAAGCAAATAGGGAGGTCTCATGCTGGGAACGAGGAGGGCACCCCAAAAGGTCAGAGACTTTTTGGGGACCCTGGTGAGGTCTCGCTTACATCTCAAAAGGGATAGATTATGGAAAAAATACTGGTGGTTGATGACGAAAGAAATATCCTCCTTCTGCTTAACAAATTTTTGAAGCAGGAGGGGTTTCATGTCGAGACAGCCAGGAGTTTCGATGAGGCGATCTCAAGACTCGCAGATTCTTTCGACCTTGTGATCACAGACATGAGACTTCCAGGGAGGTCAGGACTCGACCTGTTAAGGTGGATTAAGGAGAGGAGACCTGAGCTTCCTGTCATAGTGATTACCGCCTATGGCAGTATAGAAAATGCTGTCGAGGCGATGAAGATAGGTGCTACCAATTATCTCACAAAACCCATCGAACATGACGAGATGCTTGCCATAATCAGACATGCATTGATTCGGGGGCGTGTAGAAGAAAGGAGTCGGTTATGGCACCAACAAGGGCAGTATGGCATCATAGGAAAGAGCATGGCGATTCGGGAAGTGCTGACGACCATTGATGCTGTCAGCAGCAGCCGTGCAAATGTCCTCATAACAGGGGAATCAGGAACAGGCAAGGAGCTTGTGGCAAAGGCCATTCACAACGTCTCAGAGAGGAGGGGATTCCCGTTTGTGGCGATAAACTGTGCTGCAATTCCGAGGGAGCTCATCGAGAATGAGCTCTTCGGGCATGAGGCAGGGTCATACACAGGGGCTGCATCAAGGGAGATAGGGAAGGTGGAGATGGCAGACAGGGGGACCATCTTCCTCGACGAAATAGGAGAAATGCCTCCGGCTATGCAGGTAAAGCTCCTGAGATTCATACAGGAGAAGGAATTCTACAGGATTGGCGGAACCAGACCAATAAAGGCTGATTGCAGGATAGTAGCGGCTACAAACAGAGATCTCGAAAAGGAGATCGAGGCAGGCAGGTTCAGGGAAGACCTCTATTACCGTCTGAATGTCATATCTATTCATATGCCTCACTTAAGGGAAAGGAAAGAGGATATCCCGCTGCTCGTTGACCACTTCATAAAAAAATATGCCCTCGAAAACCAGAAACTCATTAAAGGGATTGATGACATGGCGATGGATGCCCTCTTAGGGTACGACTGGCCGGGCAATATAAGGGAGCTCGAAAACATTATCGAGAGGGCGATTGTATTGACCAAGCAGGAGGTAATTGCCCTTAATGATCTGCCCGGCAAGATAATCAATAAAGGTGCAGGAGATGCCTTAAGGGGTATAACCGACCTTTTGGGCCTGAAGCTCGATGAACTTGAGCGGGCTGTAGTCCTGAAGGCCCTTGAGGAGGAAAAATGGAATCAGACGAGGGCAGCAGCCCGCCTCGGGATCACGAGAAGACAGTTGAGACTGAGGATGGTAAAACACAGACTGATTTAGCAAAGGATTGAGGCGTCAGCAATGTTCGCAGATGAACAATTGAAAACCCTTGATGTTCGTTTATGGGCATACGCTCATCTAAAAAGCCTTATTTTGGGTGTATCTTCTGGCATAAAAATTGTTAGAACATTGCGTATGAGAGGAATGAAAACAGGTAGGAGACGGCTGAATCCAGCTATGTTTAACGCTGTCTTCCTGATTACAGTAATTTTTGTCCTCTGCAGCAATCCTGAGGTCTTTGCAGGGTGTGAGAGATGCAGAGAGCCTGTTGTTATACATTCGGTGTATGCAGATTATGATGAAATATGGAAGGGGCTTGAGATTGCATTGAATGAGAGGGGTCTGACAGTGTCGAGTGTTTCTCATGTAGGGGAGATGCTGGAAAGGACCGGCAAGGAACTTGGCAGAACAAGGAAGATATTTGAAAAGGCGAATGTCATGGAGTTCTGCAGTGCTGTTATTTCAAGGGATATGATGGAGAGAAATCCCCATTTTCTTGCGTTCTGTCCCTACCAGATAATGGTCTATACCCTTCCTGATGATGAAAAAAAGGTTTACCTTTCCTACAGGCGTCTTATCTGGAGGGATGACAGCGGCAGGGAGGTCCTTGAACCTGTTGAGAGGCTGATCGAGGGGCTTATTAAGGATGTGACGGAGATGTATAAGAAACAATGAGGAGGCTCGGATGAGGAAGCCTGGCATTATCCTGTCAGCGGTATTAATATTTATGTTGTCTGAGGCAGCATGGGCTGCTGAGTTCTTTGATGTGACTCTCGGAGATTTCGCCGAAGAGCTCAGTACCGCACAGAGGCAGGGCAAGAAGGCGATCATGCTGTTTTTTGAAGAGGAAGACTGCCCCTTTTGCCACTGGATGAAGGAGAGGATATTCGTCCAGCCGGAGGTCCAGAGACTCTACAGGAAGAATTTCCTTGTCTTTTCAGTCGATATGAAAGGGGATGCAGAGATTACGGACTTCAAGGGAAAGACACTGCCGCAGAAGAAATACGCAAAGAATAACAGGGTCCGTGCTACCCCCACGTTTATTTTCTTTGACCTGGGTGGTAATGAGATAATGCGATACCTCGGTGCCACACAGACATCAGAGGAGTTTATATGGCTTGGTGAATATGTTGCAAAGGGTATATATAAGGAGATGCCTTTTGTAAAGTATAAGCAGCAGAGATTAAAAGAAAAGGCGAAATGAGGCCCTGCTCGTTGCTAAGGCAGAGTTTTATCGCTGTATCAGTTTTTTCTGTATTGACCTTATACGCATCTAATGTCCCTGCCGCTGGTGTTGATGTTTCCCACTTGCCAGAACCGCTGACCCTTGAATTTGCGCTTCAGCTTGCAGGGGAGCCCCATCCTGATATTATGCTTTCAAGGGCTGAGATAGAACAGGCAGAGGCAAGGCATCTCGGTGTAAAATCCGAGATGGGGATAAGCACCTATATTGCCGGGCGTGCAACATGGGTCGAGCCTGCGAGGCTCGCCCCTGACCGATCACATAATGACTCGAGTCTGAGTTATTATCTGCGTAAAAGGCTGTATGATTTCGGCAGGAGCAGCTCTAAGCTTATCGCAGCAGAGACGGATATAAAGGCTAATAGGCTGATGTTTATTGATGCACTAAGCAGGCGGCGGATCGAGATCATGGAGCGGTTTTTCGACGTCCTGCTTTCAGACCTCGAGTTTATTCGCGATAGAGAGGCTGTGGCAGTGGCATATTATAGATTTCAGCGGCTGCAGGGTCAAAGGGAGTTGGGGCAGGCCTCAGCATTGGATCTTTCAGAGGCAGAGAGCGAATATATGGAGGCACGAAGAAGGCGTTCAGCCAGCGAGTCAAGGCAGCGGCTTACCCGCGAGCTTCTTGCAGAGGCCCTTAATCGCCCTGGTATGCCGCCTGTCACATTGGTGGAACCTTTGCTTCCCCATGTAAACCGCGATCTGCCAGATGTTGAAGGACTTATCAAGGATGCACTTGCCAGAGACCCTGCAGTTCTGGCTATGCGGGCTAAGGTTGAGGCTGCCCGTAAACGCTTGGATGCAGCCCGTGCAGAGAAGAATCCCGTTCTATCAGCAGAGATGGAGGCATCTCTCTATGAGCGAGAGTTTGGCTCGAGGGATAGATTGCGTGCTGGATTGATTCTGGAGATACCCCTTTTTACAGGTGGACTCACAGAGGCGAGGATTGCGAGTTCTATGGCTGACCTCCACCGTCTCGATGCCTTGCTGTCGCAGATTGAGAGGTCGGTTCGTCAGATGGTTCTTGAGGCGTGGGAGCAGATCAAGGTTTTAAGGTCTCAAATCGAGGAGGATAACTCATTGATTAAATATAGAGACCTTTATCTCGACCGCAGCAGGACAATCTACGAACAGGGATTGAGGGCTTACCTTGGTGATGCCATGGTCAAGTATTCTGAGGCCAGATTGCGCCATGCCAGGACAAGATATGCCCTTGCGCTTGCATGGGAAAGACTTGACGCACTAACAGGCAGGACGCTCATTGAGAAAGGGCAGATATTTTCAAAACTCAACAGAGGGGTCAATGATGATTAGGGCAGCAGGTTTATTACTGACCCTGCTATTCCCTGCTATGTTATGGGCCAGAGATATCGAGGCTACACTCCAGTGGTCCCGTTTGGTTGATCTCAGCACACCTGTGTCAGGGATGGTCTCTGAGGTCCTGGCTGATGCAGGGGCTTATGTGCGCAGGGGGCAGGTTTTGATGCGCCTGGATGACCGCGGTTTTAAGGCCGAGGTTAACAGGGCCAGGGCCGAGCTTGAACGATTGAGGGTAAAGCGGGATGAGGCAGAACGGGAATTGAAAAGGGCGAGGGAGATGCATGAGCGCGACCTGTTTGCGGACCACGAACTTGAGCTGGCGCGTATCGGATTTGTGACGACCGATTCTGAATATCAAGCTGCAGAGGCTGCTCTGACCAGGGCAGAGCTGGATCTGGAATACAGTGTGATACGTGCACCCTTTGATTGCATTTTATTGAAGCGGATGGTTGAGGTCGGCCAGACCATCATATCGACCACGAAGCCTGTCCCGTTATTCACCGTTGCAGAGGCAGGGTATATGGTGGCAAGGATCAGGATAACCCATGAGCAGTTATCAAGGCTTTCCCTTAACCAGAGGGTTTCAGTGAAGGTTGCAGGTAAAAGATACGAGGGGATGATCGTTCGCCTCGGCATGGAGCCTGCAGGTGTAAGGGCAGGGAGACAGCTTTATGAGGTGGATATAAGGTTTGGCTTTGACCCTGCCATTACGATGCGTGCAGGTCAGCCTGCTGCCGTTGCTCTACCTTGAGTCGGATGCAAGGAAAGTGCATTCCCCATTGCTGTCACCATGAGGCGGAGCCGAATGGTCTCATCTTTGAAACTACGAGATTCTTCGCTACGCTTAGAATGACAGGATGCTCGTAAGCGCCATAGTATGGTATTGTTGCTATTGACTTTGAGATAACGCATGGGTTAGGATTTAAGCAATACGCACGGAGAGATAAAGATAAAGCCAAAGTGAAATTTTTCTTTATCTCTGGCTTTATCTTTCACTTTATAGATGCCCTGGATGGAAGAAAAGATACTCAAGGCCTTTCAAGAAAGCATAACCGTAAAGGAGAGATTTGTAAAGGAAAATATAGATGCCATTGTGAATGCCTCTAGGATGATTGCAGAGGCATTTAACGAGGGTAAAAAGCTCATCCTTTTTGGCAATGGCGGTAGTGCCACAGATGCCTCTCACATAGCGGCCGAGTTTGTCAATAGGTTCAGGAGGGAAAGACCTGGGCTTCCTGCAATTGCCCTTAACACGGACATGGCGGTAATCACCTCTATAGCAAATGATTATGACTATTCGGAGGTCTTTGCAAGGCAGCTCAAGTCCCTGTCAGACGAAGGGGATATAGTGCTTGCCATCAGCACCAGCGGCAATTCGAGCAATGTGCTGAAGGCTATGGATGTGGCAAAGAAGAAAAAACTCAGGACCATAGCCTTTACCGGTGCAAAGGGAGAAAGGTTTGCTTCAAAGGCAGACTATGCCTTTGTCGTCCCTTCTGAAAACACCCCGAGGATACAGGAGACCCATATCACACTCGGGCATGTCCTCTGCCAGATGGTGGAGGAGATACTCTTTGAGACGCCAAGGAAGAGATAAAAGAGGCGGCTTAAGGGTTATCGGCATCGACCCTGGAAGCCGTATCTGCGGATATGGGATCATAGAGCGTGAAACTACATGCAGTGTTCAGCCATATACATATATCGCCTCCGGGAGACTCGAGGTATCCGCTAAAACGCCACTGCATATAAGATTAAAAGAGATATACGATGCCCTTGTAGAGGTAATCAGACAGTATAGACCCACCCATGCAGCGATAGAGAAGGTATTTTTTGCAAAGGGCGTGAAGGCAGCACTGAACCTTGGACATGCAAGGGGCATATCGCTCCTTGCTGCATCCTCAGAAGGGCTTTCAGTTTATGAGTACACCGCCTCTGAGGTAAAGAAGGCCATTGTTGGCTATGGACGTGCTGAAAAGAGGCAGGTTCAGGAGATGGTCAGGATAATGCTGGATCTGAAAAGGACCCTATCACCCGATAGCGCTGATGCCCTTGCCCTCTCAATATGCCATCTGAATACAATGAGACGAGGGCAAGATAATTATGGGACGTGGCCCGAGGGATACGGATAACGAATGCAGTCCATAGACCATGGACCATAGACTGTGGACTGTGGTTAATTAGAGAATCTGGAGCAAAATGTGATTGGTTCACTTAGAGGGAGGCTTGTATCAAAAAGACCTGACAATGTAATTGTCGAGGCTGGCGGGGTTGGGTATCATGTCCACGTCCCTGTCAGCCTTCTATCATCGCTTCCTCCAGAAGGTGCAGAGGTATTTTTATTTATCCATACCCATGTCCGTGAGGATGTGCTGCAGCTTTATGGTTTTCCTTCGGAGGATGAAAAAAAGATATTTGCGACACTACTCGGCATAACAGGGATAGGCCCAAAGATTGCATTGAACATACTCTCGGGCCTTCCCCTGAATGATTTTCTCAATGCAGTAGAGACGGAGGATGTAGCGATGCTCTGCAGGATTCCAGGGCTCGGCAAAAAGACTGCCCACAGACTGATACTTGAAATGAGAGAAAAACTACCTGCAAGACAGACCAGGGATGCGGCTTTTGAGGACAGTCTTTCTGCCCTGATAAATCTTGGATATAAAAGGTCAGAGGCGCGGGCATCTCTTGAAAAGGCAGCTAAGTTGGGTTACACTCAGATAGAGGACCTTCTAAAGGAATCACTCAAGTATCTCACAGGAGGCAGGGGTGAAAAGGGTTGATGACAGCGATATAAGCCCTGTCAAAAACAAAGAGGATCAGAATTTTGAGGCGGCTCTCAGACCCAGGACCTTTGCTGATTTTGTAGGCCAGGAAAGGATAAAGGAGAATCTGCAGATATTTATTGCTGCAACAATGCAGAGGAATGAACCTCTCGATCATGTCCTTTTCTGCGGACCGCCAGGCCTTGGCAAGACAACCCTTGCAAATATAATAGCCAACGAGCTGAGGGTGAATATAAGAACAACATCAGGCCCTGTGCTCGAAAGGCCGGGTGACCTGGCTGCCATCCTCACGAATCTCTCTGATATGGACATACTCTTTATAGATGAGATCCATAGATTGCCGAGGATAGTGGAAGAGGTATTATACCCTGCGATGGAGGATTATCAGCTCGATATAATCATAGGACAGGGCCCCAATGCGAGGACATTGAAATTGAACCTCCCCCGATTCACCCTGATAGGAGCAACAACAAGGACAGGCCTCCTGACATCACCATTGAGGGACAGGTTCGGGGTCATAAGCAGGCTCGAATTCTACGACCCCTATGAACTCAAAAAGATAGTGCTCAGGACAGCAGGCATACTCGCTGTAGAGATAACAGATGATGCTGCCTTTGAGATTGCTCGACGTTCAAGGGGAACACCCAGGATCGCTAACAGGCTTCTCAGGCGCATAAGGGACTTTGCCCAGGTACGTGGAAACGGTGTTATAGACCTCGATATAACCCGCCATTCCCTCCTTGCCCTCGATATCGATGAAAGGGGACTCGATGAGATGGACAGAAGACTCCTTTTTACGATAATAGAGAAATTCAGCGGAGGCCCTGTCGGCATAGAGACCCTTTCTGCTTCACTCCGTGAGGAGAGAGACACGATCGAGGATGTGTATGAGCCTTTTCTCCTTCAGGAGGGACTCATAGAGAGGACTCCAAGAGGGCGTCTGGCAACAAGGCACGCCTATCAACATCTCGGCCTGAGCGTGCCACAGGGGTTGTTCTAAAGACAGGAGTAAAGGGGCGTAGCCCCTTTAAAACCCCAATTCTGACAACAGACTTTCAGAAGACAGACTGTCTGACCTCTGTTGTCTGTTTGTCTGTCTCTGTACCTTAGCAACACAGATTAACCAGGAATAATCTTTCCCTCAGACATGATAAGCATGATGTCTGCAAGCCTTTTTGCCTGTGCCATATCATGGGTGGTAATAATAATGGTGGATTTGCCTTCTTTTTTTAAGTCTATGATAATCTGCTCTATGATCTCTGTATTTTCCTTATCAACAGAGGCTGTTGGCTCATCAAGGAACAATATCTTTGGCTCTATAACCATTGCCCTTGCAATGCCTAACCTCTGGGCCTCACCACTGGAAAGGGTAAGGGCATTATGGTGTTTTTTGTTTGTAAGGCCCACAAA
>JBBISG010000024.1:0-30220 GCA_037441365.1 Nitrospirota bacterium | reverse complement strand
CCTCTAACTATAATGCGAGGATCAGGATTGGAGCCAGAATGGATGCTGCCCATGGTTATAATCTTGGCCTTTATAACAGGGTTGAGGACTTCAGGAGCCTGACCCAGCAGAATGAGATAGTCTGCTTAGCCCAGCTCACATTAGACCAGCTTACGGGTGGCAGTGTTCCCTCCTTTATAATCGATGGTGGATGGATGAACCTCTCACCAAGGTGCTGGGAGACTGAGAATGGTGGTGTAACATTCCAGGAGTGTGATGGCGATGGTGCAGGCTCTGAGACTGGTGATGCGGCTATCATTTACAAGGTTGAGTTCGCCACTGGCTACGGTTATGCTGTAACGCCCCAGAACCAGCAGTGGTTTGCTCTGTAACAGTAACCGACTTCCATGGAACACCCCCTCTTGAGGGGTGTTCCATGACCTAACTGTTACCCCAGAAATCTGCGATTTTTGGGGGCCCTATTCTGAGATACCGGGGCATAATCATATGAGGAGCCCGTGTGTTCCCGTCTATCAGCGCCTTCAACGGCCCGGGGTTGGTAGTCTTGCACATAATAAGATAAGGAGAGATATTATATGTCGATAACCAGAGCGCTTTTTTTAAACATCGTGTTTTCTATCATCGCCCTCTGCATTAAGGGTGAGGCGGCACTGGCCAGCAATCCGCCTGCGGCCCCCCTTGATGTTCCTTCGGTGGTGCCCTCTGACTACAGCCCGGAAAGGTACATGTTAGTAAAGGAGTTGACCGGTCCTGACAGGGTCGTCTTTTTCTATCAGGACCATGAGGGTTATATGCATTACTACAATGGCAGGGAAGACATGGTTATAAACAGGGAGATAATGGACAGGTACAAAAAGATGGGCGCTGTCCCAATGGCCATGTCTTACGGCTATGACGGGAAGTATATCTATTTTTCCCAGCCTGTGAGGTGGGGACCCAAGAAGCTCATCTTCATGAAGCTCGAGCCTGACGGTAAGGTGCTTTACACAAAGGAGCTTTCCTCCCTCGAGCAGGTCCTGAGACCTGCATCCATGGCCTTTGACAGAAAGGGAGGCATGCTCCTGACATGGCTGGACGAGGCCCCCCCCGGTATGAAAGCTGTTTATATGGTGGTCAATGGTGACAGATTTCCTGAAAAGGAAGAAGTCCTATCCTTCAAGGACGAACCTGTGCTTTCTGCAATGCCTGTCTATACGGAAAAGGGTTTCGCCATTGTTTACGCAAAGACTGACGGGAAACAGAATGGGGAGATAAGGGTGAGGTTTCTCTCTGACGGCTCTGAAAAGGTCCTTTATTCGGGGAAGGGCATTAGCGACTTTGACCTTGCAGAGGGGAAGGACCGCTTTCTCATCATACCGTACGAGACCTCTACTGTTGTAAGGCTGTTTACCTTAAACACCGCATTCGAGAAGGTGGAGGAATACACCGCAGAAAAACCGAAAGGGCTGAAAGGCCTCAGCCCCCTTGCTGATAATGTAGGCTTCATAGGCCGGAAACCCCTTTTGCTGGGTGTGGCTATCCCGCCACAAGGCGTGGAGGTTGATGGCTATACCCTGCCTCAAAAGCCGAACATCTTTTACTCTTATGCAGGCAAGGGCTTTGAGAGGCTTGTGGGAGGTACGCCATTTATGTTTTCGAGCAAGACCCCATCCTTTGATAGCTCGGATGGGCATACGGTCGTCGCTTACACAGATAAAAGGCTCGGGTCTGCGGGGGTGATGGCCGCGGTCTTTGACAGCAAGGGCAAGCTCATAAAGAGGGACATCCTCATAGAGAGACCCGGGGTAGATACAGGCACACCAAGGGTGGTCCATCTTGGCGGGGGTGGCTTCAGGGTCTTTTACCCTGTTAAGGATAAGGTATGGATATACAGGGCAAGGGACATAAAGGCCGACACCGTGAAGGACATCGATTATCACCTGTCATCTGTCAGCGACAGGAAGGAACTGCTCGATAAAACTGTCGAAAGGTATGTGGATTGCAGGAAGAAGAACGACTACGGATGTGTTTATGACATGCTCGACCCATTTTACAGGTCAGGGGTAACAAAGGGCCAGCACGAGGAGATGATGAAGAGGGTAAATGCCACTATCATCGACTTCAGGATTGAAGGCTGTAAGATACTGCAGGACTCGATCCTTGCTGCATGCGATGGATTCATAAAGGCAAAGCTGCCTCCGGCTATTAAGGGTGCTACAATAAAGGAAGGCCAGAGGGATGTAGAGCAGAAGATAAAAGGGGACATATGGATCTTCCTCGATGGCAAGTGGTATTTTGCGGTTACCGTGCCAATGCTCGGCTATGTTTATCAATGGTAATGGTAAATGTCAGTTTCCTTTAGCTTTCAGATAGATGACCCCTCCGACACCTCAAGGGGGCTGTTACATAGCCCTGACGGGGTAAGAGGCAGGAAGTAAGGAGTGCGAAGAAGGGGCGGCCTGCAGGCCGCCCCTTCTCTTTGACAGACTGGAGAACCCCGTATAGGCTGAATGCCCCTGCGACTACAGAAAGTCTGTATCTCCCATTGTGTAGAAGAAAAACCCTTTTATCTCATCCTTCTTAAGCCATGACGGATGTGTTGTCCTGGGGATGCAGGTAGCTGACCTGCTTACAGTGAATCCGAGTCGTTTCAGCCTTTCATTGAGATATTCGGGATGCCAGAGTTTGAGATTCTTGCATCCTGATACGACGGCGTAATTTTCGGTCTTCTGGAGTAATGCGGCAAGCTGCCTTAGAGGACATAAAAAGTCAATAAGCAGGAGTTCCTCTCCCTGTCTTCTGAGGATGACGATGCCGGTGAGTTTTTGCTGCCACCGTTTTTTTATACCCCATAGCTCATAGGTAAAAAGGGGGTGCTCCTTATACCGCCATTTCAGGTAGTTGCTGTCCCTGATAACAGCCAGTTTGATCCTCCTTTTCTGGGAATCCCAGAGCGAGTCAATCCTTCTGTCGTCGAAGTGTAGCGGAGACATTTTATAAATGAATCGCACAGGGCTGTTAACAAACCGCACCTCCTTAACGGACTCCCACACATCTTCGACCCTTTCATAGAGACCGAGTATTTCGGGCAGACGCATAGCGCGCTCATTTGGAAAGCCGTATCCAAGGATAAATCCTTCTTTGGCCGTCTCTTCAGGTAGCAGTGCGCACACCTTTTTAAAAATATTTAATGCCCTGTATTTTGGGTTGACCATTACATCTCCGATGGCGATGCCTTTAATTTCCCTTCCATTGAAAACCATCCGATGGGGCATCCCCCCGTAATGGGCAATAACCTCTCCAGACTCATTTACCGCAACAGAAGAGTATACCTTATTATTCCCCCTGCCTGTGTATTTCCATCTCCACTCATCGAGGGTCATCTCCCTGCCGAAGACCTCTTTGAAGAGTTTGACGATGCCATACTCATCGCCCTCTTGATACAACCGCACAGTAACATCACCTGACCGGGTTGGCCGGGCCTGTAAATCAGGGGGAAGGTATAGGCCGATTAAAGAGGGAGTTTCTTTTACAATATTGAAGCCAAAGGACTGGAGCTCTTCCCTGCCCCAGCAGGAGCGATGGTCCTCTAAGGGGTTTTCAGGGACTATCTGTTTTTGAGGCGCAGCAGGTGTGGCGATGATGACATTCTTTCCAACCCTTTTAAGCTCCTTTATAAAGGCTATGCCATCTTCCTTTTGAAAATGTTCTAAGATGTCTATAGCCAGAACAAGCTCATAGGCCTTATTATTAAGATTATTTAAGACCTTTCGGGCATCATCAATAAAGATCTCATTATATACTGCCCTGTGGAGATCAGTTATATATTTTTCAAAACCCTCGATGCAGTCTATTTTTATCTTCCAGTTTTCCTTTTTGTTAAATGTGAGGTTTTCCCTGTCATAGAGGTTGTCGCCCTCTAAGTATACCCTGCAGAGCGCCCCATAGATTCCAATGCCACAACCGACATCGAGGATGCTCCGTGGTTTCAATCTTACTATCTCATCAAGTATCTGACTTATCTGGAGGTAGTCACTGACCGGCATATCGATCCCGCCTCATCTCATGGCATACGCATTGCCAGTTCAGGGTTTATATCTGTAAGCTCTTTCCTGATGGTCGTTCGCCTTCCGTTTTTCTCAACAGTCCATTCTTCGTACAGGTGGAATACAACTGTGTCACAACCCCTGCAGAGGAACAGTTCATCCTGTCTGCCCTTCTCATGGAGCCTTCGAGCCCTGGTTAGATGTCTCCCATGCCAGATGTCACGCAGGCACTCTGTAGAGAGGTCGCCTGTTATATAATCGCCCCAGAAGTCCTCGCAGCACAGCCCTGTCTTCCCCGGCCAGCCGATAACGAGTTGCTGGTATAACAATGGGCAGGGTCTCAACAGTCTTAATCCTCTATTTTTCTCTCTTGGGATAGGTCTCTTCAGGGAGATGGTGAGGGAATCAACAAGACCCGACCACCTCTCGATAAACTTATTTTGGTCCGCTTCTTCGTGACTCACCATGTTAAAGGATATGACCGGCCTTTCGCCTTTTCTCAAAGACAGAAGATACCTGATATTGTCTTCGACAGCGTCAAGGACAGCACCCTTCCTGTAATACTCGAATACCTCCTTTTCTGCCCCGTCCACAGAGAAGTAGACCCAGTCAACACCGCTCTGTATCACCCTCCTTGCCTTTTCATGATCAAGCAGTGTCCCGTTACACAGGAATCCAACATTGATATTACCCTTGCTTTTTGCATAATCAACGATCTCAAAGAGGTCAGGATGAAGCAGCGGCTCGCCAGCACCGTGTAAATCGAGGTTTACCTGCGAAGGCCATGACCCCATCTCATCTACAAGCCTCGACCATACCCCTTTATTTATAAAGCCGACCTCCCTCTTTCGCTCAACACCCTCTCCATATATCGGGCACATTCTGCACCTGAGGTTGCAGGCATTGGTTGGTTCGAGTAAGATGTTCTGCGGAAATTCAGGCACCGGCAGCGGCTGAGTTCGCCTGAAGGCGTTTTTTATCTTTCTTATGAGTTTCATCGGCCTCAGTCAATGATCCATTGATGTGGGAGGTCTACTATACCCAGCTCAAGAGATTGCCGGGGAACCTTGAATGGCAGAGCCTCTTTTCTATCATACCAGTAGACGGCCTCCTCGTCAAATACAAATGCCTCTATTATAAAAGTTCCTGATCTCAATTGTATCTTCGGGAAAAGTAATGTAACGGTTCTGCTCCCATAAAATGGTTCCATCCTGATTGTGCCTATCCCTATGATGTCGAGGCCGTCAACAGTCCTCATCTTAACGGCAACGCGATAGGGTGTTTTATTGCTATTAGCGGCTATCTGTATCTTTATGTAGAGGTCATCACCCATATGAACGATCTCGTGAGGATGCGTCCAGACATTTTTAATGTATATGATGGGTGTCTCTGTTGAGTGCTGAGAAAAATCATGAGCCAACCCTGATGCCCCAGCATCGGCCCCTGAGGTTGTATTGTCTTTGCCAAGCTGGTATGTCTCGTACTCCTGTATAACCTCAAAGGGCCTCCCCTCCATATGGATACCCCCATCCTTTAACCACAAAACCCTGTCGCAGAGCCTCGCTATATGATACATCTCGTGCGAGCAAAAGACTACCGTCTTGCCCTTTTCCTTGAAGGAAAGTATCCTGTCTGTGCTCTTTTTCTGGAAGTGGAGGTCTCCCACAGAGAGGACCTCGTCAATTATAAGTATGTCAGGGTCGACCGCTGTGGCCACTGATAAGGCAAGCCTCACAAACATCCCGGAGGAATAGGTCTTGATCGGGTAGTTTATGAAATCCCCCAGCTCCGAGAACTCGACTATCTCGTCCTTTTTTGCCTTCATCAATGCCCTGTCAATGCCCAGAAGGGAGCCGTAGAAATAGATATTATCAATGCCCGTAAACTCGGGATGGAATCCTGATCCGAGTTCTAAAAGGGAGGATACCCTGCCATTTACCTCAAACTCTCCACTGGTAGGCGATAGGGTTCTGGATAGTATCTTCAGGAGGGTGCTCTTCCCTGCGCCATTTTCACCGATTATGCCAAGGGTTTCACCCCTTTTTACCTCAAAGGATATCCTGTTGAGGGCGGTAAATTCCCTGTGAAGCGGGCGGCGAAAAATAATCTCCTTGAGTCTATTGACAGGTTTATCGTATAGCCTGTATATCTTTGTCAGGCCCGTAGCCCTTATTGCAGCCATTTACTGTCCTTCAACAGAGGTCAGACAACAGACAACAGACAGTCTGACTTCTGACACTCTGTCGTCTGAAAGTCTGTCTTTTGTTCAGTTTATAAGACATCTGCAAATCCATCCCGCAGCTTTTTAAATGTATAGATGCCGCCGATGAGTATTAAGACCGAGAGCGAAGATATTACAAACATGTGAAGCATGGACGGCATCTCCCTTAAAAGGATAATCCTGTGGTATGAAGATGTAAAGTAAGTTATGGGGTTGAAGTAAAAGATTATCCTTAATCTTTCCGGTACGGACTCTATGCTGTATATGATTGGAGACAGAAAGAAGACCCCCTGCATGACCTGTCCGAGGAGCTGTCCTATGTCTCTGATATAAGGCATTATCGCCGAGAAGAACATCCCGAGACCGAGGGAGAAAAGAATCTGCAGAAGAAGGACAGGTATAACAAATGCGATAACGGGGCTGAAAGGGGTTGTAATAAAATATACGACTATGAAGATCATAAAGCCGACCATATGGTGTATGTAACTCGAAAGGGTTACAGTTATGGGTAAGACGATATTCTGAAAAGAGACCTTTTTTACCATCTCAGCATTTTCAACAATGGCATTAGATGCCCTTAGAAGTCCTTCAGAGAAGGCAAGCCAGAAGAAGAAAGAGGATAGGAGGAAGTATATGTATGGTATCTGGGTGTTTGCGTATGGCCGTGCCTTCATAATCCCTGAAAAGACAAACCAGAAAAGGAGAATCTGTATGAGCGGCATGAGGACAGTCCACAACACCCCCAGACCCGAGCCGGCGTATTTTGCCTTTATATCCCTGAGCAAGAAATATTTAACGAGATTGAGATGATGCAGCATTCTTGCTATTATAACATATAACGGTAGTGCGCTGCTGTTGTTCATGATGACCATGATCCGTAGCCATTACGGATTATGGTGATGAGATATGTTACAATTGTGCTATGTTGAAGAATGAATCCGACCTCTATCCCTATTCTGTTTCCGACCTTTCTTTAAGGGATGCCATTGTCATTTCTCCGCATCCTGACGATGAATCCATAGGCTGCGGAGGCTCTATAGTCAAACACATTAAGGCAGGGAGCAAGGTGAAGGTTATATTTCTTACTGATGGTGATAAGGGTGATTTTAGGGGCAGGTATGGGGGCGAATATAGAAAACTGAGAAGGGAATCGTCCCATAAGGCCATGGAAATACTTGGCGTTAAGGATTATGAGTTCTGGGGTTACGGAGACAGGTGCCTGCAACAATCAGCGATGGAGATCGGAGATAGATTAATTCATGTCATCAATGCCTTTTCGCCTTCAGTCGTGTATGTTCCTTCTCCGCTTGAGGCGCATCCTGACCACAGGTCTTCGTTTAATGCGGTCTGGATGCTGAGACAAGAGATTAGGTGCGACCTGGCAGTGTACGAGGTTTTAATGGCGCTATATCCAAATATCCTGGTCGATATAACGGATGAGATGGAGCAGAAGAGAAGGGCAATAGAAAGCTATTATACAGAGCTTTGCTACAATGACTATCTCACAAAGGTTGAGGGACTTAACAGGTTCAGGACAGCCACGCTGCCAGAAAATATCAGGTATGCCGAGGCATTTGTCTTGCTTGAAAGGGGTTGCCCTGATTCTCTGTCATTAGAGATCCTGAAGATAGCAGTGAAATAGCCTTGCACCTCTGAGATGCAAGAACGAGGCCGCTCATCTGTTGCCTTTGCAGGAGAGATGTGGTATAGTTTGAACAGAGGTTGGAGATGATATGCCAGTGACACTACCATTAGAGGTCTTTGAGGCATTAGAGAAGGGGCTTGGAAAGGAAGAGGCCAGGACAGTGGTGAAGTCCATCGAGGCTGCCATCTCTGAGGCTACAGAGTATAAATGGGCCACAACAAAGGAAGAACTCCTCGATGCTATAAGGAAGGAGTTTGTAACAAAAGATGTCTTTGAAGAGAGGATAAATGCCTTAAAGACAGAACTCCTTGCAGAGATAAAGAAGGATAGGGCAGAGCTCCTTGGCATAATGAAACAGGATAAGGCAGAACTCCTTGGCATAATAAAACAGGATAAGGCAGAGCTCCTTGGCATAATGAAACAGGATAAGGCAGAGCTCCTTGGCATAATGAAACAGGATAAGGCAGAGCTTATGGAAAAGATAGAGAATGTAAGGGTCGCCCTTGATAGGAAATTCACCATAATGTTTGTCATCCTCTTTTTTACGGTAATCTTTCTCAACCAGAATGCCCTTGAGTTTATGTTCAAGGTTCTGAGGTTGATAAGGTAGAAAGGATATTCACTTAGCCAGACTTTCAGACGACAGACTGTCTGTGCTCTGTATGTCTGTTTGTCTGTAATATCTGTCCTGAAACAGACGGATGGGAATCACAGGTTATGGTGGGGCAGGCTATGCTGCTGGCAAAGAGAAAATTAGGCGGGGTTTCCTAAGCCCGCAACGGATACTGAATGAAGATTCTCGTCACAGGCTCAAGGGGGATGCTTGCCCATGACCTGATCCCGGTCCTTAGGGAAACTCACGAGGTTTTTGCGTTCTCAAGAGAGACCCTCGATATTACCAGAAGAGATCAGGTCTATAATGCTATAAAAGAGACGACACCCGACCTCGTCATCAACTGTGCTGCCTACACAGAGGTCGACAGGGCTGAAGAAGACAAGGATAAGGCATTTCTCATAAACGGTATCGGGGTACAGAATCTTGCACTCGTATGCTCCGATAGTGCCATACCCCTCTGCCATATAAGCACAGACTATGTCTTTGATGGTAAAAAGGCAGCGCCCTACACACCATTTGACAGTACGAATCCCCTGAATGTCTATGGCGAATCAAAGCTCGCAGGAGAGAAATACATACAGTGGATAATGAATAGATTCTATATCATAAGGACGAGCTGGCTTTATGGAAGGGCGGGAAATAATTTTGTAGAGACGGTCATCAGGCTTGCAAAGGAGCAGCCTGTAATAAGGGTGGTCAAGGACCAGATAGGGTGTCCAACATCAACAATGAGCCTTTCCTTTGCAGTAAAGAGACTCATAGGGACAGGGTCCTGTGGTATTTACCACTTCACTGATGATGCAGAAGGAGGCATAAGCTGGTATGCCTTTGCAAGGGAGATCGTCAGTATTCTGGGTCTTAGCACAGAGGTTGTCCCCATAACATCAGAGGAGTTTCCGCGGCCTGCAAAGAGGCCGGGATATTCTGTGCTCGATACAGGGCTGTTTTCGATGGTTACAGGCTACAGTGCATTAAACTGGAAAGACGCCCTTAAGGATTACCTCGGAAGGTGAGCAGAATGGCTCATGGGACCCGTTTCCACCGCCTGTGCAGCCATAACCATTCAGATGGGTTTTCTCTTATGTAGTTTGCGATGATGTCAGAGAACGTCTTTGTGTCTTCCTTGAGTGCAATCTCAAGACTGTTATTCGGGGATAAGCTGACCTCCGGGTGTATAGTAATCTCATGCCCATGCCCTTTTCTCCTGATGAATACCGGCAGGACAGGGGCATCTGTCCTTCTCGCAATCAGGGCAGGCATCTTTGTTGTCCAGGCACCCCTGCCGAGAAACTCTATCACATAACCCTCATCAGGCAGCACGGCCTGGTCCATAAGTATTCCTACGGAGCCGCCACTTCTGAGGGTAGAGACAATACCCCTCAATGCACCTTTTTTGTAAATTACCCTGTTGCCGTAACGAGACCGAGCCCTATCGAGGAATCTATTGAGATATGGATTATTCAGTGGCCTTGCCACGACAGAAAGAGGCGTCACTTTTACAGAGGATGCTATCGCAAGTAGTTCCCAGTTGCCACAGTGCCCTGTTATGAAAAGAATCCCCTTGCCCCTTGCCTTTGCGCCATCGAGGTTCTCCATCCCTCTGATGGCGATCTTATCCAGCATCCTCTCGCCCCTGCCGTAATAAACCTTTATTATCTCGATAAAGGAGAGTCCGAGATTTTTAAAACTGTCTCTGATTATCTCCTCAGGGGTTCCTGTTATTGACAGGGCATTAAGTGATATACTCCGCTTCAGGTTATCTACGGCTATAGCCCTTCTGCTCTTCCAGAGGTAGTGGAGTAGAAGTCCGAGGAATTCGCCGACCCTGCATGGAAGAATGGACAGAGGGAAAGAGAGCAGTACAACACCAAAAAACTGAAGGCCCCAGAGAACTCTCTTCATCTGTTTTCGTTATTCTCTTTCTTTTCAGCCTTCTCCTCTTCCTTGTCTTCCTTTTTCTCCTTCAGGGCCTCGGAGATCTCTGTGAGGCGTTTCATCACAAGGTGGTTTACTGTTCCCTCAGGGTATGTCCCGTCCTCCATGAGCTCTCCAGCGGTCATGTCTGTGAGTATCTCGAGACCCTCTTCAACCATATCTATGGGGTATATCGAGAATCTGCCGTCTTTCACGGCGTCGACCACTTCCTTTTTCAGCATGAGGTTCTTGATATTTCTCCTCGGTATTATCACACCATGACTGCCGTCAAGCCCCCTCAACCTGCATAACTCAAAGAAACCCTCTATCTTCTCGTTGACCCCGCCGATAGGCTGGACAACACCGTTCTGATCCATTGAGCCTGTAACTGCAATATTCTGTTTTAGCGGGACGCCTGATATGCTGCTTATCAGGGCATAGACCTCGGCACATGTGGCGCTGTCTCCCTCTACCATTTCATATAGTTGTTCAAAGGTTATAGAGGCTGAAAGGCTTATGGGTTTTTTTAGTGCGTATTTGCTGCCGAGATAGTTCGTGAGTATAAGGATCGCCTTTTCGTGTATCCTGCCGCTCATCTTTGTCTCACGCTCTATGTTCACTACGCCTGCCTTGCCTGTATATGTCCTGGCTGTTATTCTTGATGGTTTCCCAAAGCTGTAATCACCGAGGTCCAGAACTGCAAGCCCGTTGACCTGCCCGACCCTTGTCCCTGATGTCTCGACAATCAATGTGCCTTCTGCCATCAATTCGCGGAGTCTTTCCTCTATTCGGTTAGACCTGTAGGTCTTCTCATCCAGCGCCCTTTCTACATGCTCGACCTTTACAGCATCACTACCAGCAACCCTTGCCCAGTATGATGACTCCCGTACAAGGTCGGCAATCTCGCTGAATTTTGATGAGAGCTTGTCCTGATGTTCGGAGAGTCTCGACCCATACTCTACCACCTTTGCCACGCCTGATCTGTCAAATGGGAGGAGCTTTTCATCCTTGCACAGGGCAGCAACAAAGAGGGCATACTTGTGGATATTATCGGCTGTCCTGTCCATCCTGCTATCAAAGTCTGCCTTTACCTTGAAGAGTTCCCTGTACTCCTCATCAAGATTATAGAGGAGATAATAGAGATAGGGGCTGCCGATGAGGACGACCTTGACGTCCAGCGGGATAGCCTCTGGCTTGAGGGCGGTAGTGGAGACGAGCCTGTACTGCTCCCAGACATCCTCGATCTTTAGCTCCCGATTCCTGATGGCCCGCTTAAGGGCATCGTAGGCGAAGAGATTTCTGAGGAGATCAAGTATCTGGATAACGATATAACCCCCATTTGCCCTGTGCAGGGAGCCTGCCTTTATCATCGAGAAGTCTGTTACTGCTATACCGTACTGGAATTTGTGTTCGATCCTGCCAAACAGATTATAGTATGTCGGGTTACTTTCAAAGACGCAGGGCGCGCCCTTTGCCTCCTTATTGTTCACCAGCACATTAACGGTATATCTCGTAAATGTCGGCTCCATCTTCGGCAACTTCAGAAATGGAAGGGGTGGAGCCTGCTCCTCTGTGGTCTTGAAGTCATCGAGGTGTTCGAGTATATCCTCCTTTACGTCCTCGAGATAGCTTATTATCCTTCCATTATCCCTGTATTTCTTTTTCAGGTCCTCTATGAGATGCCCCACAGATGAAAGGGCTGCCTCCCTCTCGAGCCTTGAAAGGAGTTCCTTTAAGAGCTTCTCTCCCTCTCTCACAGCCCTTGCCATATCATCGAGCTTTTCCTGAAGCATCTTCCCTATCTCCTCGATCTTCTTTTTGGTGCCTGCATCGAGGGCCTCGAACTCCTCCTCTGTGAGGGGTTCCCCTGTCTTTCTGATAGGGACGATAAGGAGCCCGCTCACAGTCTTTCTTATGGAGAAACCCTTTGACTGTGCCTCGTCCTCGAGGCTGCTGAAGAGGTCCCTCTGTTTCTTCTGGAACTCCTCTATCATCCTGTTTTTCTGTTTTTCGTATTCCTTTGATTCGAAGACCTTCGGTATCTCGACCCTCAGTGTCTTTATGAGCTCATCCATGTCTTTCTGGAATAATGCTGCCTGCCCTGGTCTGAGGGAGATAGCCGTAGGTGCATCAGGGTCTTTAAAGTTATATACATAGCACCAGTCTGAAGGTACAGGCTTTGTAAGGGACTGTTTTGCAAGGATGGCCTTGATGGTGGACATCCTGCCTGTACCGTTTTCTCCAAGGAGATAGATATTAAACCCTGAGCTGTCGAGGCTCAACCCGAAATCAATTGCGCTGAGTGCCCTCTGCTGTCCGATGGTGCCTTCAAGAGGCGGCAGGTCTTCTGTCGTCTCAAATTGTAATAGGCCCTCATCGCAGCACTTATAAAGCTCCTCAGGCCCGAGTCTCTTTGCCATTGTTCACCTCCAATATTATGCTCTCGGATGATGCTCAAGATAAACCTTCTTTATCCTGTCAGCGGTCACCCTTGTGTATATCTGAGTTGTGGATATATCTGAATGCCCGAGCATCTTCTGCAGGGACCTGAGGTCAGCACCTCCCTCAAGGAGATGGGTCGCAAAACTGTGTCTGATAATATGTGGAGAAAGCCTCATGCCGAGCTGCTTCCCATAGTCCCTCATGGCCTGCCAGAACCTCTGTCGTGTCATCGGTTTGCCCCTGAGTGTTACAAAGATGTATTCTGAATGCCGCCCCTTAAGAAGCAGGGGCCTGAACTCTGACAGATACCGCTTGAGCCTCTTAATCGCCCTCTGGTTCATTGGAACCACCCTCTCCTTTGACCCTTTACCGATAACCCTCAGAAAGCCTGCATCGAGATTTATCGAGCCGAGCCTGAGATTAACGAGTTCGCTGACCCTGAGGCCCGACGAGTAAAGAAGCTCCACCATCGCTGAATTCCTGAAACTTAATGCGATATCAATGCGATTCTTTGTCCCTTCTGAACTGCCCTGACTGGCTCGGAGACTTGACGATGCTGACAGTACCTCCTTTATCTCGCCGAGGCTCAATGCCTTTGGCAGCCTTTCCCATCTCTTAGGTGCCTGGAGATTTTCTGAGGGGTCCTCGTCGATGGCCCCTTCGATGAGAAGGAATTTGCAGAAACCCTTCAGTGATGACATGAACCGACAGACACTCGATGCAGAGTAAGACTCGTTTCTCATCTTATCGAGGTAATCTATAATATCGTCTCTCGTGAAACCCTCAAGCCCTTTCCCCTTTGACCTTAGAAATTCAGCAAACCCTTCAAGATCGCTGCCGTATGAATCGAGCGTGCTCTTTGAAAGCCCCCTTTCCACAGAAAGATATATGAAAAAATCCCTAAGCAAGTCCACTGATCAGATACTCCTCTATGCCTGTGGAGAGTCTCAATCTCGAATAGAGTATATCAGCTATCCTGAGCAGGTTAACAGTGTCCTCTCTGTTGTAAAGCAGCAGCAGTCGCCTCGCCTCATCACTTCCACCCCTTGCGAGTTCCCATAATCTGACCGCATCATAGCCATTTATCCCTTTTACATCTTTATCCCGCTCAATACCGAGGGATGTCTCGAGCCTTTTCAGACCGCCATTGAATCCGAGCCTTTTTGCACCAAAGCAGAGGTCGAAGTGTGGGATATCGAACCTGACGCCCGGGAATGCCCTCTGGAGAAAGGGTATGTCAAAAGAAGAGCCGTAGTATGTGATGAGACACTTGTAACCTGAAAGCTCTCTGCGCAGATTCTCTGCTGTGAGGTTTTCGCCTTTTATAAGACACCTCCAGCCGTAGCCGTCATACAGACCGACAACAGTGACACAGCCCCCCCTTCCCGGCTGAAAGCCGTTGGTCTCTATGTCAAGGCAGAGGCTCTCGCCCTTAAATACCTCGTAGAGTCTCCAGTGCTCCCTTCTTTTGATATTTCTGGCAAAGAAGGTGGCATCCCTCCGCTCGAGTTTTTCAGAGGCGACAGAGAGAGACCAGTCAAAAATTGCCTTTCTGTCGGGGCTTATGAGGTCTATATCCCTCCTCTCTATAAACTCGTCCCATGTCAGAATGCCGTTCCCCCAGAGACGCCTTTCCAGTTTTTCGCCAATGCCATTGAGGATGCTGAAGGTATTTCTTATCATGTCCTGCCCTTTTATCTGTAATTTATTATACCCATCAACCCTCTCCAATACAATATCCGAAAAGTGAAAGTTTTCTTTATCTCTGGCTTTATTATCTTTATCTTTCACTTTTTTAGGGTTTATCAGGTAGTCATTAACCCGCCTGCTTTCAAACTTTCGTGTCTCGTTTCCTGTGTTTCGTTGTCCGTTAACGGATCACGGACCACGAACGCGGGTCATTGAAAATCCTTGAGCTGCTTAATCTGTCTCAGTGAAGGGCCTTCATAGGTGTGCCTGAACATATCCTCTGGATGTGGTGGCTCAATCATTTCTTCTCTTGCCACTGCCTCATCAACCACAGTCCTCGATTTTTCTTCAACCTCTTTCTGATACTGCTCTGTCCAGAGCCCTCTCATCTGCATAAAAAGTTTCAGCCTGAGGATCGGGTCTTTGGCCCTCCATGCCTCTACCTCCTCTTTTGAACGATATCTCGAGGCATCGTCTGCTGTTGTGTGGTCAGACATCCTGTATGTTACGCATTCGATAAAGGTAGGGCCGCCACCACTCCTTGCCTTGTCGAGGGCCTCTTTCGTAACCTTATAAACAGCTAATACATCATTGCCATCAACCTGGATGCCGTCAAATCCATAGGCAAATGCCTTTTGTGCAAGTGTCTTTGATGCGGTCTGCTTCTGCCTCGGCACAGATATTGCCCATTGATTGTTCTGACAGATGAATACCACAGGCAATTTAAACACCCCTGCTATATTGAAGCCCTCGTGGAAGTCTCCCTTTGATGTTGCACCGTCACCAAAATAACAGATCACTGCCGTCTTATCTCTTTTGTATTTCGCGGCCATTGCTACTCCAACTGCATGGGGTATCTGAGTGCCAACAGGGATGCAGAGAGGGAATATGTTTAAACCGTCCGGCGTCTGCATTCCCCTCTCGTCCCCTGCCCAATACTGAAAGAGCATGTGAACAGGATAGCCCATCGCTATATAAACTCCCATCTCCCTGAAGGACGGGAATATCCAGTCTGATTTTTCGATTGCAAATGCACTGCCGATCTGGGATGCCTCCTGGCCGAGGATGGGTGCGTATGTGCCGAGTCTGCCCTCCCTCTGAAGCATCAATGCCCGCTGATCGAATATCCTCGATAGGACGAGCAGTTCGTAAATCCTCTTTATATCATCATTGGACAGTGGAGGCATGAGAGGGGTATCGACCTCCCCTGTCTCGTCGAGGATTTCAATGCGCCTGACATTGAAAGACCCTATCTCACTTTCTGGCATTAATGAAAGGATAGCACAGAGGCGGCTGGCAGTCAACTTAGGACAGAGGTCAGTAGGTGAAGGACAGGAGGTTACAGGCTCGGTCTGAGGGCCTTGAGGTTGAGCTGGAGGTATCTGCTGCCATTCCATTCGTTTATTATTGGTGTAAATGCAGCATCGATTGATGCAGAGGCGTCGAGGTCTTTAAGCAGATCGCCCATGTCAAAACCTATGGCGTCAATGGACAGGGCCCTCTCCGACCGCAGGGCCTGTCTCAGGGTCATCTTGAGATGATTATTGCCCACCGTCCTGGGGTTGATAATGTTGAGCCCTTTTGCGCCAAGGAGTGGTTCAGGATTTCCATAGCCCAGGGGCTCAAGCATTGAGAGTTCTCTTATGAGATCAGTATTTATCATTGACAGTGTCACCTCTGCGTCTATCTCAAGGCTCGGGATGAGGTCTTCGCCCTTCACGGTCTGCACTGCAATCTCATTAATCATTTTCCTGAAGACAGAGAGGTTTGAGGCGTGGAGCTTAATCCCCGCTGCCTGTTTATGCCCTCCAAAGGTAAGCAGGATATCCCGACAGGCTGACAGCCCACTAAGTATATCAAAGGGGGGAATGCTTCTTGCAGAGCCCTTTGCTGTATCGCCTTCTACGGTGAACACAAAGGTGGGTCTGTGGAATTCCTCAGCTATCCTTGATGCCACAATACCAATAACACCCATGTGCCATCCCTCTTTGTGAAGCACGATGACAGAGTCGTATCCGTTTGTGTTCAGTTGTGAGAGTGCCTCCTGATAAACCTCCTCCTCTATTGTCTGCCTCTCGGCATTTGTCCTGTCAAGCCTTTCGGCTATTGAGAGGCTTTCTTCGACTGAATCCGAGAGGAACATCCTTACAACGTCGTGTGCATCGCCAAGCCTGCCAGCAGCGTTTATCCTCGGAACCATTGTAAATGACAGAAGCGTGGCCTTTATATCCCTGCCTGAAAGCCCTGATACATCCTTTAGCGACCTTATGCCGGGCCTGTAAGCATCGCGGATATACCGCAGGCCCTCTTTCAGGATAACCCTGCTGTCGCCAGTTAATGGGACCATGTCTGCTACTGTTCCCAACGAGGCGAGGTCCAGCAGCGAGAGGAAATCGTCATATGAGATTGACAGGTCCTGCTGTGCTGATAGTGCCTGGACAATCTTGAGCGCTATCCCGGCGCCGGAGAGGGTCATGAGTTTATGGTTATGGGTTTGGAGTTTAGGATTTATGACAGCTATCGCATCAGGTAACGAGTAACGAGTGAGGGGTGGCGAGTTCTGCCCACCCGTGATGTCCTGCTCGTTACAGCGCTCAGGTTCGTGGTGGTCTGTGATGATTACATCAATCCCCTTTGCTTTTGCACAGGCCGCTGCATCGAATGATGCGATGCCGCAATCTACTGTTATAATAAGCCTTGCCCCGAGCCTCTCCGCTACATCGATAGAGGGCGGATTAAACCCATACCCATGAACCATCCTGTTTGGTATGAAATAATGGACATCCACGCCCATAGACCTCAGTGCATGCACCATGATCGCAGTGGCGGTAAGGCCATCAGTATCGTAGTCCCCATGGACGAGGACCCTCTCGTTGCGACTTAAGGCAGTCTTTATCCTTTGGACAGCAATATCCATGCCAGGGAGTTCTGAAGGGTCGGAGAGACCGGTTATGCCTGAATGAAGAAAATCATTAATATCACCAGGCGTTTTTATGCCCCGATTGATCATGACCTGGGCAACAACAGGAGATATGGATGCAGCCCTTGAGAGGTAACTGATATACTCAGGATTGGTCCTGTTTATGAGCCATTTTCTATGCATAGGGCTCGGGGTGGGATCCTTAAATTATTTTTTAGCAAGCGGCCTCTTCCATTTCCACAGCAGTACTATGGGGCTTGCGACAAAGATGGATGAGTAAGTGCCGATAATGACCCCCATGATCATGGCAAGGGCAAAGTCGTGGATCACCTCTCCGCCGAAAAAGAAGAGGGCGAGGGATGTGAGTAGCACTGTGAGTGAGGTAACGATGGTCCTCGAAAGGACCTCATTTATGCTCAGGTTCATAACAGCCTCTACAGGCTCTCTGGCCTTTATCCTGAGATTCTCCCTTATCCTGTCAAATACAACGACCGTGTCCGTGAGAGAGTATCCAGCGATAGTGAGAAGGGCTGTTACGAGTATGAGGTTTATCTCTTTGCCGAGCAAAAAGAATACAGCCAGTACGCCCAGGACATCATGAAATGTGGCTATAGTGGCTCCAACAGCAAAATTAAATCTGAACCTTATCGCAATATAAATGAGTATCCCTACAGTCGCCATGGCAATGGCCTTTGCCGCATCTGCCCTCAACCTTCCGCCAACCTTTGGTCCGATAACAGTGGTTGAGTCAACGACATACCTGTTATCGGGGAATCTCTGGCTTATAATCCCGGTGACCGTGTCCGAGACCTGCCCGAGCTGTTGTTCGGTCTTTTTGACCCTGACGAGTATCTTGTTTACGGTGGGGAGGTCCTGGAGGTCAAAGTCCCTGACACCGCCATCCTCGAGGGCCTTCCTCACCTCATGGAGGTTTATCGGTTTTTCGAACTTGAGCTGAATGGCAGTGCCGCCTGCAAAGTCGATGCCGAGGTTTGCCCTTCCATTGGCTATCTGGATTATGGCGAATATCCCTATCAGCGCAAGGATGCCCGACAGTATAAATGCATATCTCCTCTTGCCGAGAAAATCTATCTTTGTGTTCTTTATGATCTCTAACATCAACTCACCCCCAAAAACAGTAAAAGTGAAAGATAAAGCCAGAGATAAAGAAAACTTTCTATCTTCATATGCTTAACCTTCTGACCTCTTTTCTGCTGTTTATGAGGTCAAATACGGTCTTCGTCCCTACCAGTGCTGTGAAGAGATTTATCGCTACGCCGAGGCTCAGGGTGACTGCGAAACCCTTTATCGGCCCTGTGCCAAACTGGAAGAGGACCGCTGCTGTAATGAGGGTCGTCACATGGGAGTCAAAGATAGTCCAGAATGCCTTGTTATATCCAGAGTCTACAGCAGCCCTCGGTGTCTTCCCAGCCCTTATCTCATCCCTTATCCTCTCGAACATAAGGACATTCGAATCAACGGCCATACCTATGGCCAGGATTATGCCTGCAATACCTGGCATCGTGAGCGTTGCATTCAGGGATGCCATTGCACCTAAAAGGAGGACTATGTTCAAGAGGAGGGCAAAGTCAGCTATGACACCTGACAATTTATAATAAACCACCATAAAGACCACCACGAGGATAGTCCCTATGATGCCAGCCATTTTGCCTGCCTCTATAGAGTCCGTCCCGAGGGATGGACCAACTGTGACATTCTGGAGCATCTTCACCGGAGCTGGAAGCGCCCCTGCCCTCAGAACAATGGCGAGGTCCTTTGCCTCATCCATGGAGAACCTGCCGGTAATCTGTGCGTTCCCTCCTGATATCCTCTCCTGTATGACAGGCGCTGAATATACAGTGCCATCGAGGATTATGGCAAGCCTCTTTTTAACATTCTGGGCGGTGATCTCCTCGAAGAGCTTCGCACCTGCTGCATTGAATGTTATCGATACATATGGCTCGTTAAACCTCTGGTCAATGTTCACCTTTGCCTCTGTGAGAAGGTCTCCCGTCATAAGGGTCTGTTTCTTCAACAGGACAGGCCTCTTTGTAATCTCACCTGTCTCTCTGTTGACGACCTTTTCGAAGAGTATCTCGTCATCAGGCGGTATCTTTTCAGAGAACCTCTTAAGAAGACTGTCCTCCTCTCCTGACTTTATGACTGCTGGTATCTCTGCTGCCACAGATGCTGAGTCATCCACGAGCTTGAACTCGAGCTGTGCGGTCTTGCCGATTATATCGATGGCGCGCCTGGGGTCTTTGATGCCAGGAAGCTGCACCACTATCTCATTGGCTGCCTGTCGGTGGATTGTCGGCTCTGCGACACCGAACTGGTCGATCCTGTTTCTGATCGTCTCGAGGGCCTGGTCTGCTGCATTGTCCCTTATCCTTGACGCCTCCTTATCTGACAGCTTATAAACGAGCCTCTGACCCATTTCTACAGATACAAGCATCGGATAATTATCCTTGATCACATTCTGGATATCAGTGGAGTTAGGGCTTATCGTTATCGAGAGGCCGTTTCTGCTCACATCTGCAGTGATCTTCTTTTTTGTCAGCGTATCCCTCAGAGATTGTGCTATCCTGTCCGTTGTTATCTCAACAGCCCTGTCCCCCTCTACCTCGAACACGAGATGGACGCCTCCCTGAAGGTCAAGACCGAGGGTAACCCCTTTATTTGGCATACTCCTTTTCCACCATTCAGGCATAGCCTGAAATACAGGCGTATTCGGCAAGAAAAAGATCACCGCAAGAATTACAGTTACACCAATAAGGATAAATCTCCAGAGAATCCTCTTCTTCATCGCTTGTCCATAACCTCCTAAGCCATTCTTATGTTATTTATGAATAGATTGAATTCACAGCCCAGGACCTTTGCAGCCCTCCTGCAGGCTGTCATTCTCGCAAGGAATATCTCAAAATACTCTATCACCTGCGATATCCTCGTGTCGATTGTGAGGTTGAGTGTGATAAGCCTCCTTTCAGGATCTACAGACAGATCTGACTCTGTGACAGCATAATTTACCCTGTCATGGATATCCTCTGTCACCATAGACGGATTCCTCACCCTTGACCTGTGAACATCTGATTTATCCGCGATGAGCAACGCTGCAGCGATCTCATCAGGGACTATTCCCTCGTCCTCCTCATGTATGATAATAGCCATCATCACCTTTACCACACTGCCGAGTTCATATCCCACCTCCTCAAGCACCTCCTTTGCCAGAAGTGCGCCCATTCGATGGTGATTGCTCCTTCCGAGCATATTGCCGATGTCGTGAAGAAAACCGGCTGCCGCAGCGAGTGCTGCCATGTAGTCATCGTAGTTGAGTTTCTTGAGGATGCTGTATGCAGTCCTTGAAACGATGTCGCAGTGTCTGAAGCCGTGCTCGGTATAGCCTATGGCCTCAAGGTATCTGTCCGCTGCCTCGATATAAAGCCGTGCCCTGCGATTCCTCCGCAGGGCATTGATCTCAGGTCCTATATCAATCTTCCTCTGATGCAGGTCTGATAGTTGCAATATACCCCTTCCCGAATTTGACCTTCACATTCTCAGAGATCTTAAGCGTGACGGTATTTTCGCCCACACCCTCTACAACACCATAGATGCCACCGGATGTGATAACCTTATCGCCCTTTTTGAGATTGGCGAGCATCTGCCTGTGTTCCTTTGCCCGCTTCTGCTGCGGCCTTATGAGAAGGAAATAGAAGATGACAAATATGATTATAAGGGGAAGCAGGCTTGTTAGTATCCCTGCAGCGCCTCCTCCCTGTCCAGACTGCGGCGCCGGTCCCATCGCATATGCAAGGTCTAAAAACATTTTTCACCTCCATGTATAACTTTCGGCTAATTATATACTAAACATTCCACCTAATTTTATCAATATCATTTCTATACCCAACGACCGAAATTCCTGCACCTTCAGCCCCCTTTATAAAATCCTTCCTCTGAAGGAGTATGCTCTTTTCTGCCTCCATGGCAAGGACCCTCGCCTTTACACCGACCATCGCCTTCAATGTATCGAGTCCTGCCACAGGGACATCGAACCTCATGTCCTGATCGGGTTTTGATACCTTGACAACTACAGCGCCTTCACCTGCGTAATAGCCTCCCCTCTTTATTGTCTCATCAGTCCCCTCTATAGCCTCCACAGCCATTACGGCCTGATTTTTCACAACGACCGTCTGTCCTATATCAAGCCTGCCGATCTCCTTTGCTATTCTGTATCCGAATTGAATATCCCTCCATTCATCATCGGTAATGCCATCTCCTGTCAGGATGCCTTCAGGGGTGAGGATATCTGTGCAAAACTCAGTGGTGTTTAAAAGGGTAATGCCGTCCTTCTCAAGCTCTTTTGCAATGGCAAGGAGTATGGAGTCATCACTCCTGTCCTTTAATGAAAATAGCAGCCTTATCGCCCGCCAGTCCGGTGTTATTCTGCTTTTGTAAAGGAGCGATTTTGGCACCTTGCCGGCCATAACCGCCTCTTTTATCCCTGAGCCCTTAATGGACTCTATAATCTCATTCAACTTCCCGATATTCACCACTTTAATCTCATCAGCATGGACCGACAGCGCGCTGTCGGCCAGCGGTTCGAGGGCAATGACCGTCACCATGTATCCCCTTGCCCTCGCCTCATCTGCGATTACCTTTGGCAACTCTCCTGCACCTGAGATCAAACCGAGCTTCTTCATCTACCTGCATATCCCCCTCTTATTTTTCTCTATAAACTCTATCAGGTGCCTTATCTCGTCTGTGTATGGCAATTCTGTCTGGACCTTTTTAATCGCATCCCTTAATGTCCGTTTTTCTCTGAAGAGTATCTTGTATGCCCTCTTCAGCTCAGCGATGCTCGTGTCGGAGAAACCATGCCTTTTAAGGCCAACAGTATTCAGCCCGAAGAGCCTTGCCCTGGCACCAGAGGCAATCATATAGGGTGGTATATCCTGACCAATCCCGCTGAACCCCCCGACCATTGCATAGGCGCCGATCCGCGTGAACTGGTGAACTGCAACGAGTCCTCCGATGACAGCATAGTCTTCAACTGTGACATGACCTGCGAGGGTTGCTGCATTGGCCATTATGATATGGCTGCCGATCTTGCAGTCATGGGCGATATGCACATAGGCCATGAGGAAATTGTCATTGCCTATAACAGTTACACCATCGCCGCCGATCGAGGCCCTGTGAATGGTTGTATATTCCCGTATGATATTTCTATCCCCTATACTGACCCCTGTCTCCTCGCCCCGATATTTCAGGTCCTGAGGCGGCAGCCCGATACTCGTAAAGGGATATACTGTCGTCTCCTCCCCTATCTCGGTCTTGCCTTCGACAATAACATTCGAGATAAGCCTTGTGCCCCTCCTGATCCTCACCCCCCTGCCTATGATGCAGAATGGGCCTATAAATACATCATCATCGACAGATGCCCCTTTATCCACAATTGCTGTGGGATGCATCTCTGCTGCCATCAGGACCCTCTCTTCAGGACCATGGCTGTGAATTCTGCCTCTGCAGCAAGTTTTTCATTTACCAGTGCGCTGCCTGAGAATCTCAAGACATTCCCCCTCTGCTGGGTCGTGTTTATCACCAGCCTCAACTGGTCGCCTGGAAGGACCGGTTTTCTGAACTTTGCCTTCTCTATGCTCATGAAATAGACGGTGTCACCCTGAACACCGGAACGGAATGCCAGTATGCCTGCTACCTGGGCCATCGCCTCGATGATCAATACCCCTGGCATTATGGGATTGCCCGGGAAATGGCCTGCAAAAAATTGCTCATTAATGGTGACATTTTTTATGCCGACTGCCCTTGTGCCTGGCTCGAGCTCTACAATCCTGTCAATTAGCAGAAAGGGGTATCGATGAGGCAGGATATTCTGTATGTCTTTAATGTCTATCATCTGACTGTCTCCCTTCGATAATCCTGATTTTTTCCTCAAGCTCCCTTATCCTTTTACTGAGTTCAGGAAGTCGCGCAAATATTGCCGATGATTTAAGCCAATCCCTGTGGGGGATCGCCGGGATGCCTGAGTAGATGCCTTTCTTGACATTGCCCATTACGCCCGATTTCGCACCGATAACACTGCCGGCCTCTATTGTTGTATGGTCTGAGACGCCCACCTGACCTGCTATTGTAACAAAACTCCCTATCTCTGCGCTGCCTCCAATGGCAACATGGGCAACGATTATGGAATTTTCACCGATCTTTACATTATGCCCTATCTGGACAAGGTTGTCTATCTTTGTTCCGCTCCCTATCACGGTATTGCCTGTTGTTGCCCTGTCAATAGTAACACTGGCGCCTATCTCGACATCATCTCCTATGATAACGCCTCCGGCCTGCGGGATCTTATGATGTCTGCCGCTCTCAAAGACATAGCCAAAACCGTCAGCACCTATTACACTGCCTGCATGTATTATAACCCTATCACCTATCCTCACCCCTTCCCTAATAGTGACATTTGAGTAGATGAGGCTTGATGATCCGATGACAGAGCCCCTTCCTACAAAGACAAAGGGATATAGGATTGTTTCGTCACCGATCTCGACACTCTCAGAGACATAGGCAAAGGGATAAATCGTTACACCTCTGCCTATATTTGCCCCTTCAGAGACATGAGCCATCGGGCTTATCCCCTCCTTCTCTTTCACCCTTGGGTGAAAATGCTCAAGGATGAGGGCAAAGGCATAGTAAGGGTTTTTAACCTTTATCTGCGGCTTTTTTAAGTCATCAATAAACTCCTTAACTATTACGCAAGAGGCCTTACTACTCAGGCAATCCTTCAGATACCTGGTGTTAGTAAGAAAGGTTATGTCCCCTTCACCGGCATCAGTTATGCCTGAAACTCCCTTAATCTCGACATCCGGGTCCCCGCGAATTTCACCTGATAACATCCCTGCCACATCCCTTATCTTCATATTCACTATTCCTGGATTTCCCTTCCTTATTCCCTATTTTCCCTTCTTTGCCTTTGACTCATTGTACATCTTTATTACCTTCTCGGTGATATCGAGGTCTTTCCTTGAGTAGAGGATGATCCCCTCTACATTCTCCAGTATGAGGGAATAGCCTCCCTCCTGGCCGATCCTGTCAATGATCTCTCGCAGTTCCTTCAGGATTGTCCCTGTAAGCTCATTCTCTTTTTTCTTCACCTCGGCCTGAGAGTCCTGGACAAGTCTCTGATAATCCCTCATGAGCCTGTCCATCTCCTCTTCCTTTGCCTTTTTTGCCTCGGCTGATAGCACAGATGCCTGTTTTTCAAGCTCCCCCTTCAGCCTTTCTATGCCCCTGCCCTTGTCTTCTATGGCTCCCTGTCTAGCCTTTATCAGCGATTCCAGTTCAGCCTTTGCCTTCTTGCCTGCCTCTGATTCATTGAGTGCGACCCTTAAGTCAACATACCCTATCTTCAGGGCATCGGCTGCAGAGGCAATCTTCACAATACCCAATGCTGCTACACAGATCCCGACCATGAAAATTTTGGTGATGCTAATCCTTCTGAACATCCTGTCCTCCTTGTTTATTGGCCTAACTACCCCTATTTTAGAAGAAACTACCAAAGGTGAATTCCACCTTGCTTGCACTCTCTCCCGGTTTTCTATCCAGATTATAACCCCACTCTATCCTTATCGGGCCTATCGGGGATATCCATCTGAAGCCGAGCCCTGTTGTATATCTCAGCTTTCCGATAGGTTCGCTCTGGTCATAGGAATTACCTGCATCGAAGAAGACAACCCCTTTTAGCTTTAACTCTGTAACTATAGGAAATATGTACTCGGTGTTGAAGATCAGTTCCTTTGTGCCCCCGATGAGTTCCCCCTTGTCGTCTCTCGGCCCTGCCTGGCCGAAACCAAGCCCCCTTACAGTATAGATGCCGCCGACATAAAATCTCTCATAAAGGGGAAGCTTTTTGTTAAATATCCCTGTGGCATATCCAAAACGCCCCCTCAGGGAGATGGTTGTGCTTCCCACAGGGAAAAACCATGCCGAATCAGCAACACCCTTTATAAAGGCGTTTGACCCACCGATGCCTGCGAATGTGACATATACGGTGTTTCTTGACCCCCTCGAAGGGTCAAGAAAATTATCCCGCGAATCCCTTGTTATAGACGGGGTGATGCTGCTTGTAACCCGCGTGCCTATCTGTTCCTTTATGATGTCTGATGCGGAATCACTGACATCAAATATAGTGGCCTTCTCGAGATTATACGAGACGCTGCCACCCCAGTACTCCCCGAATGATTTACCGAAGCCAAAACCCAGTCCGGTCGCCCTTCTCTTATAGTCGATATATTCCCTTGTGGTCTTGTAGATATCCGCTGTGAATGAGAGAGGTTTATCCATGAACCATGGGTCTCTGAATGACAGTTCATAGAAGGATGACCTGCCGCCGAGCTCTCCTCTCAATTTTATATACTGCCCCCTCCCGAACAGATTACCCTGGGTTATATCCACCATCGCTATAAGTTTATCCACAGAGCTGTAACCGCCGCCTACGCTCAGGAAACCAGTTGCCCTTTCCTTGACCTTGATGTCTATGTCTAAGAGTCTTTCCTCTGGTCTCGGTTTCGGGGTCATATCCACGGACTCGAAGAAGTTAAGATTGTTAATCCTCTCATAGCTCCTCTTCAGAAGGGCGCTGTTGAATATGTCTCCCTCATCAAGCCTCATCTCCCGTCTTATCACCTTGTCTCTCGTGTTGATGTTGCCAGACACCTCGATCCGCCCTATCCTGTAAACATCACCCTCCTCTATCTTGTATATCAGCTTGACCTGTTTAGCAGCCTCATCAGGGACTATATCAGGATAGACGTTTGCAAGTGCATAACCGTTCTGGGTATAGAGGTCTGTCAGGGCTGTGATGTCCTTTCTTAGGGTCTCTTTGCTGAAGACAGCGCCAGGTGTAGAGGTTATCTTCTTCCTCAGTTCTGCTTCCGGGAATGCCTTATAGTTAGTGATATCTACCGAAGATATCTTATACTGATCTCCCTCAGACACAGAGATAGTAATGATCATGCCCTTCTTGTCATCCGTGAGTTTTATCTCGGGGTCAGCAACGGTTGCCTTGATATAACCATTGTTAAAATAGAGGTCTCTTATCGCCTCCATATCGGAATTTATGGTCTCCTTTTTGTAGTAGCCGGATGATGTGATGAATGACAACAGCCACCACTCTCCAGTCTTCATCGCCTTCTTGATCCTTCTGGATGAAATGGCCTTATTCCCCTCGATGTTTATCTTTTTAATCCTGACCTTTCCCCCTTCATCTATCTGGTATGTGAGGGAGACCTCATCCTCACTTATCTTATTTATGACAGGCACGACCCTTGCCAGCCAGTATCCCTCCTCCTCATAAAAGGCCCTGAGCTTATCCGCGTTATCCTGTATTAGCGTAGTGTCTGCTATGGAGCCAACGGTTATAGTGGTCTTCTCCCTGAGTTTGTCATCCTTCATCTCCTTATTACCTTGGAATTCGACCTTGATGATAGTCGGTTTTTCCCTGACCACATAAAACAGCCTTATACCACCCTCAAAGGGCTCCATTTCCACCTTCACATCATCGAAGTATCCCATCTTAAATATGTTCTTTATATCTGCAGCGGTCTTCTCGCTAGAGATCGGTTCTCCGACCTTCTGTGTTATATTCGACTTCACAGCGCCCTCTTCGATCCGCTTCAGCCCTTTCACCTCGATAGAATTCACCACAGGGAGTTCCTGTGCAATGGTATTGCCGAGCCATGCGACGACTATAGCGGATGCAAGATAGAGAATAAGCATCAAGGGCGCCCCAAAAGGTCTTTGACCTTTTTTGGACCCCTTATGAGATAATCTCACCATCAATGCCTCCCGTCTGGATTCAACCTTAAGGTTACCTGAAGGGCGCCCAAAAAGTCTTTGACTTTTTTGGGACCCCCTAAAATTCAGTTTGTTAGTATAGCCTCTATCGAAGGCTGATGTAAATAGAAAAATAAAATTCGTCCTGTTGACAGAATATTTCAGCCGTTGACAGAATATTTCAGCCTCTGATAAGCTATCTTATCCCTGGTCGGCAAGTATGGCAAAGGTGCATCTGTAGTCTCTCGTAACAAAGGCATTTGAATATCGACAATCCAGAGGAATGGATCTATGGTGTTAACCCTGTCCTTGAGGCCCTGAGGGCAGGAAGGGGTATACAGGTCGTGTATCTCTCCTCTAACAGGCACGGAAGGCCCTACTCCATCAGGAGAGAGGCCGAGGATAGGAAAATCCCCGTTAAAACTGTTGAGAGAGGTTTCTTTGACAGTAGATTTCCAAAGGGGCATCAGGGTGTAGCAGCGAGGGTCTTTCAAAGGGGCTATATAAGCATTGATGACCTCCTCAGGATACCATCAAACAGGAATGAGACGCCGCTATTCATCGTCCTTGACTGTATAGAAGACCCGAGGAATTTCGGAGCAATTCTGAGGTCTGCTGATGCAGCAGGGGTTCACGGGGTTGTGATACAGCATTATAGGTCGGCAGGGCTCGGCCCTGAGGTCTCAAAGGCCTCAGCAGGTGCGGTGGAATATGTCCCTGTCTCTGCAGTTCCAAACATCAAATATGCAATCCAGAGGATGAAAGATGAGGGGATAACAGTTGTTGGGGCAGAATCAGGTCCGCACAGCCCTGTCTGGGAGTTCGACCTTACAGCTCCCCTCGCGATTGTTATCGGTTCAGAGGGGAAGGGGATGAGAAGGACTGTTAAGGAGAGCTGCGATACGATGGTGACTCTTCCAATGAGGGGTAAAATCAATTCACTCAATGTCTCAGTCGCTGCAGGCATACTGCTTTTCGAGATTTTAAGACAGAGGTCAACTAAAAAGTAAAATACATGCGAATTAAGGAGATAATAAAAGTTTTTATTGAAATTTCAGGTTTGACCAGTATATAATTTATAATTATAATGATTGGTTTAAAATAATGGCAGTGGACTGCTGCCCTTTTAAGCCACCGTAGCTCAGCAGGCAGAGCAGCTGATTTGTAATCAGCGGGTCAGGGGTTCGATTCCCTTCGGTGGCTCCATATTAAGCTGATTGTCCATAGCTATATTTAGGGATAGAGAATAAACCATGAGGTGCAAGTTTAGTGTTCGGACTTTGTCGGAGAGGTTCCCGAGCGGCCAAAGGGAGCAGACTGTAAATCTGCCGGCGCAGCCTTCGGAGGTTCGAATCCTCCCCTCTCCACCAGCGGTTTTGCCGTGCAAGATCGCAATTTGAAATTTCAAAATTGAGATTTTTTAGGATTGCGGGAGTAGCTCAGTGGTAGAGCGTCAGCCTTCCAAGCTGAGGGTCGCGGGTTCGAATCCCGTTTCCCGCTCTTAAGGGCAGATGACAATAGCGGAACACGGAAATCGCTCTGGAGAGGTGCCCATGTAGCTCAGTTGGCAGAGCACATCCTTGGTAAGGATGAGGTCACCGGTTCAATCCCGGTCATGGGCTTGCGAATGAAAGTGGAAAATACAGGGTTTAAAATACAGATTGCAATTTGTGGTTTAAGATTCGCAATCTGATTTAACGAGGAGGATTTATGGCAAAGGCGAAATTTGAGAGGGTAAAGCCCCATGTAAATGTAGGGACGATAGGGCATGTAGATCATGGCAAGACCACACTGACGGCAGCGGTAACGAAGGTACTGGCGATGAAGGGGATGGCGCAGTATAGACCATATGACAGCATAGACAATGCCCCTGAGGAGAAGGCCAGGGGGATAACGATAGCGACGGCCCATGTAGAGTATGAGACGGACAAGAGGCATTATGCCCATGTAGACTGTCCTGGGCATGCGGACTACGTAAAGAACATGATAACTGGGGCGGCGCAGATGGACGGTGCGATACTTGTAGTATCAGCGGCAGACGGGCCGATGCCGCAGACGAGGGAGCACATACTGCTGGCGAGGCAAGTAGGGGTGCCGTACATAGTGGTATACATGAACAAGGTAGACATGGTGGATGACCCTGAGTTGCTTGATCTTGTAGAGCTTGAAGTGAGGGAGCTACTGTCCAAGTATGGATTTCCTGGCAATGAGATACCGGTAGTGAGGGGCAGTGCACTGAAGGCGATGGAATCTCAGAGCAATACTCCTGATGCACCTGAGTATAAGAGCATACATGAGCTGATGGCAGCGGTGGACAGTTACATACCGACCCCTGAGAGGCCGATAGACAAGCCATTTTTGATGCCGATAGAGGACGTATTCAGCATATCTGGGCGCGGTACAGTAGTGACAGGGAGAGTAGAGAGGGGGATAATCAAGGTAGGGGATGAGGTAGAGATAGTAGGGCTAGGAGAGACGAAGAAGACAGTGGCCACAGGGGTAGAGATGTTCAGGAAGCTTCTTGATGAGGGCAGGGCAGGTGACAACATAGGAGTATTATTGAGGGGTATAGGCAAGGATGAGGTAGAGAGGGGGCAGGTGCTTGCGAAGCCTGGCAGCATAACACCGCACACGAGGTTCAAGGCATCGGTGTATATATTGACGAAGGAAGAGGGTGGGAGGCACACGCCATTTTTCAATGGTTACAGGCCGCAGTTTTACTTTAGGACTACGGACGTAACGGGTGTGGTGAAGCTGCCCGAGGGTGTAGAGATGGTGATGCCTGGAGACAATGTAAATGTGACAGTTGACCTTATAGCACCCATAGCGATGGAGAAGGAACTCAGGTTTGCGATAAGGGAAGGTGGAAGGACAGTGGGTGCTGGTGTGGTCACAGAGGTGCTGGAGT
>JBBISG010000023.1:0-33020 GCA_037441365.1 Nitrospirota bacterium | reverse complement strand
GAAATTGCGGTAAAAGAAAATCAGAGTATGCTCACAACTCCTTGATTGTCAAGGCTTTGTGAGTTGTTGAACAGGCATTTTCAGATATTAAAGGAGGTGAATCTTTGGTTAAGATCAGATTGACAAGGTTAGGGGCCCACAAGAGGCCTCACTATCGTCTCGTTGTAGCAGACTCAAGAACAAGAAGGGACGGGCCTTTCATAGAGATCCTCGGAACATACAACCCTCAAAAGGGTCAATCCGAGACAAGGATTGATGTAGAAAGGGCTAAGTATTGGTTACAGCAGGGAGCACAACCTACTGACACCGCTAAGAAGCTTTTACAACGGGCCGGCTTATAGGCGGTCCAAGACTCCAATGGAGGTGGATGAAGATGAAAGAATTAGTCGAATCAATGGCCAAGGCTCTTGTTGACAGACCCGAAGAGGTTAATGTCAAAGAAGTGGATGGTGAAAGGACCACTGTCTTTGAGCTCAGGGTAGCATCGAGCGACCTGGGGAAGGTTATAGGCAAACAGGGCAAGACTGCCCGCGCCATGAGAACAATCCTCGGGGCCGCTGGCACAAAGGTAGGCAAGCGCTGCGTGCTCGAGATACTCGAATAGGATACCCTTATAAAATAAATAGGTTCGGGGGTTCATTGCGACAGACCCGAACCTATTTCTGACCCTTTTCCTATCTCTCTGCCTGAACCATTTAAAGTATTGTCAAAAATTAACCACAGAGAACACAGAGTTCTTTAAAAAATAAATACCTCTGTGGTTTCCTTTTTCTCTCTCTTTTTTCACAAAAAACTTTTGACATTACCTATTTAATATTGTAACCTACAGGTTGTATAATAACTCAGTCTGATGCGATGCGATATCATCACCATATTCCCTGACATCTTCAATGCCTATTTCTCAGAGGGTATCCTCAGGAGGGCCATTCAAAACGGGATAGTTGAGGTAAAGGTTCATAATCTCAGGGATTATACGACTGACAGACATAAGACTGTCGATGACTACCCGTACGGCGGCGGGCCTGGCATGGTAATGAAGCCAGAACCATTTTTCAGGGCAGTGAGAGAGATAAAGGCAGACGGGCTTGAGACATGCACAATAATGCTGACACCTCAGGGAAGGCTGTTTAACCAGGAGACGGCCGTCTCGATGTCAAAAGAACAGAGAAGGCTCCTGTTTATTTGCGGCAGATACGAGGCGATAGATGAACGTGTAAGGGAAGGGCTTGTTGATATTGAGGTGTCAATAGGCGATTATATTTTGACTGGCGGAGAATTACCTGCTTTGGTTATAATAGACAGCGTTGTAAGACTGCTGCCAGGGGCACTGGGAGATACACACTCAAGCGAAGAGGAGTCTTTTTCGTGGGGGATACTCGATTACCCTCATTACACAAGGCCCCCTGATTTCGAGGGAATGAAGGTACCCGATATACTGCTCTCTGGAAACCATAGAGAGATTGCAAGGTGGAGAAGAAAGGAGGCGCTGAGGCGGACATTGCTCAGGAGACCTGAGCTATTGCAAGGGGCATTACTGACAGACGACGATCATAAATTAATCTCAGAGATCAAGGAGGAAGACAGATGAACCTTATTAATGCAGTTGAAGAGGGGTATAAGAGAGATATGCCTTCCTTTAGTGTTGGCGATACGGTCAGGTTGTTTGTAAAGGTCGTTGAGGGGGACAAGGAGAGGATACAGCCCTTTGAGGGTGTTGTGATCGCAAAACGCGGCAGTGGGGCAAGGGAGACCTTCATGGTGAGAAAGGTATCCTTTGGCATAGGGGTAGAGAGGATATTCCCCCTCCATTCCCCTGTTATCGAGAGGATAGATGTGCTCAAAAGGGGTGCTGTGAGGAGGGCAAAGCTTTATTACCTGAGGGGAAAGAAGGGCAAGGCTGCCAGGGTTAAGGAGAAGGAGAGAGAACAGATAAAAGAGTGACAGGTGGACATCTACCTGTATGATGAGTCGCTCAGGAAGGAGGGCTTTAGCCGGATAGCCGGCATAGACGAGGCAGGGAGAGGCCCCCTTGCAGGCCCTGTCGTGGCTTCGGCTGTTGTTCTGCCTCCAATGAAAAAGATTGATGGCCTGAGAGACTCCAAGAAGGTCCCTGAAAAAGAGAGGGAGTCGCTCTTCTGGGATGTGCTCTGCTGCTGCATGGACATCGGAGTTGGGATAGTAGATGTAGAGACAATAGACAGGATCAATATATTGAGGGCAACAAGACTTGCGATGGAGCTTGCCGTGAAAGACCTTACCTCTGTGCCTGACCTGCTGCTGATCGATGCCCTCAATCTGCCGAATATAAACATAAGGCAGGTCTCGATAGTAAAGGGCGAATCCAGAAGCGCCTCTATAGCAGCAGCATCCATAGCGGCAAAGGTCGTAAGGGACAGGATTATGCTGCATTATGACAGGATATACCCGCAGTATGGTTTTTCGAGACATAAAGGTTACTGCACTGAGGAGCATATCAAAAAGATCATCCTCAACGGCCCATGCCCGATCCACAGAAAGAGCTTTGAGAAGGTCATGTCCTTACCGCTTCCTTATGATAAAATCAAAGCAGGGGGTTGAATGGACAGAGAAAGAATGGATGAGGCCCTTGAGCTCCTCTGGCTTCTAAATGAGGAGGGACGTCCTGAACTGGACCGATTCAGGCTGAGCTCTGAAGACCCTGACTTTGATGAACTCCTGGAGGCCCTGACCAAGGATGGTCTTATACATTTCGAAGACAATAAAGTGAGGCTATCGGAAAAGGGCTATACCCTCGCAAGGGGATTGATAAGAAGGCACCGCCTTGCAGAGAGACTCTTTACAGATGTATTCGAGCTGAAGGGCGATCTCGTACATACAGACGCATGCAAGATGGAGCATATACTGAGCGAGGAATTGACTGACAGTGTATGCACCTTCCTCGGCCAT
Source organism: Nitrospirota bacterium (assembly GCA_037441365.1). GTDB lineage: Bacteria > Nitrospirota > Thermodesulfovibrionia > Thermodesulfovibrionales > UBA9159 > JBBISG01. Next base: position 30,095 of record JBBISG010000023.1, on the reverse strand, counting down.
CCACCAACATGTCCTCACGGGAAACCCATCCCGAGGGGGGAGTGCTGCAAAAGGTATAAGCTGGAGGTAACACCTGTCGTTATGAGACTGTCTGATTTTGAGGTCGGAGCCGAGGGCAGGATAGTATTCATCATCCCTTCTGAGACTTCAAGACTGAGCAGATTGCTCTCGATAGGCATAGCCCCCGGCACTACTGTCAGACTCCTGCAGAAGATGCCATCCTATGTTATCCAGGTCGATGAAACAACCATCGCCATAGACCCTGACATCGCCAGGGAGATACTTGTGAAGAGGGTCTGACTGGTACATGAAAAGATTAAAGCGGACACGGAGAATTGCCCCACGCATGCCTGCCTCTCTCGCACTCAGGCTCGGGAGCCATCCGATAACTACCAAAAAGGGCGACAGGGTTACAACAGAGAAAGAGACAGGGAGAAGACCCGAAAGATTATAGATAAGGAGGCTTCTGACTGAGGTATTATGGTTATACTCGTTACAAATGATGATGGTGTTCATTCTCCAGGGCTGATCGCACTTTTCAGGGCGATGAAGGAGCTCGGGGATGCCTATATAGTGGCACCTGACAGAGAAAGGAGCGCTGTGGGTCACTCCCTCACCCTTCACAGACCCCTCAAGGTAGAGCAGGTCCGCGACCATGTTTACTCTGTGAATGGGACACCCACAGACTCTGTAGTCCTCGGTGTCAATAAGGTGCTGCCGAGAAAACCCGACATTGTGGTATCAGGCATCAATCAGGGCGGCAATCTTGGAGACGATATAACCTACTCAGGCACAGTCTCGGCGGCCATAGAGGGAACGATACTCAATATCCCGTCCTTTGCCGTCTCCATTGCAGGCAGCAAGGGCTTTCACTTCGAGACCGCCTCCTTCTTTGCCTCTGTCATTGCCAGATATATAATGGAGAAATCCCTCCCTTACGATACATTCCTCAATGTGAATGTCCCGAACCAGCCAAGGACGCTTATCAGGGGGATAAAGATCACAAGGCAGGGCAAACGCATCTATGACAATTCCATACAGGAGGTCCTTTCACCCAGGGGTGAAAGGTATTACTGGATTGGAGGGGGTGTGAGTTACTGGGAACATGGTGAGGATACGGACATCAATGCGATTCAGGATGGTTATGTCTCTGTTACACCAATACATCTCGATCTGACGAATTACAATGCGATGGGTCTGCTCAGGGCACAGTGGCCCCTATCCGAAGAAGACGGGATTAAGAAGGGACTTTAGGGACTGTATTGTTTGCTCACACAGGTCAGAGAAAAAAGTATGATGTCGTGATAGTCGGCGCAGGGCCTGCCGGGATATTCTCTGCAATGGAACTGGTCGAGAAAAAGGGACTCAGGGTCCTCGTTGTGGAGAAGGGCAAGGACATAGACAGAAGGCTATGTCCGATGGAGATAAGAGATGTATCATGCAATAAATGCCCTGAATGCGACATCCTGAGCGGCTGGGGAGGCGCAGGCGCATTCAGCGACGGTAAGCTGAACCTCTCACCAGAGGTCGGTGGATTCCTCTCAAGATATACAGACACAGGCGACCTCCGGTCTCTCATAGATTATGTTGATGGGATATATGTGCGGTTTGGTGCGCCAGAAGAGGTTTACGGCAGCGATCTCGAGAGGGTGAAAGAGCTTGAAAGGCTCGCCTCAAGGAACGACCTCACACTGATACCCTCGAAGATAAGGCATATAGGCACAGACAGATGCAGGGACCTCTTAAAGAGGATGCGGGAGGCGCTAAATCACCGTCTGGATGCCATCTTTGAGTCTGAGGCAGAGAAGGTCCTTGTACAAGACAGAATGGTCAGGGGCATCCGTTTGGCCAACGGAGAGGAGGTCCTTTCAGATTTTGTGGTGCTGGCGCCAGGCAGGGAGGGATCGAGATGGCTTGAGGCAGAGGCAAAGAAGCTTAAACTGACCCTCCTGCAGAACCCTGTGGACATCGGCGTGAGGGTCGAGATACCTGCATCTGTTTTCGAACATCTGACCAATGCTACATATGAGCCAAAGCTCATATTCTATTCAAGGAGATTCGATGACAGGGTCAGAACGTTCTGCGTTAATCCATATGGAGAGGTTGTGAAGGAATACCTGAAGGGCATATGGACGGTAAACGGCCACAGCTATGCTGAGAGAAGGACGAATAATACCAATTTTGCCCTGCTTGTGAGCACTGTATTCACAGAACCATTTAATGAGCCTATCTCCTATGGGAGGTATATCGCAAGGCTTGCGAACTTCCTCGGACAGGGTGTGATTATACAGAGGCTGGGGGACCTCCAATCAGGAAGGAGGTCAACCCGCGAAAGGATAGCAAAGGGGATTGTCCAGCCGACCCTCAAGGATGCAACACCGGGGGATCTGAGCTTTGTGATACCATATCGCTATCTATCCGATATCATGGAGATGCTCGAGGCCCTTGACAGGATAGCACCCGGAGTGAATTCGAGGCACACCCTCCTTTACGGCGTGGAGGTGAAATTCTATTCCATGCAGCTAAAGCTCACCAACAGCCTTGAGACCGAGATCAAGAACCTGTTTGCCATTGGTGATGGAGCTGGTGTCAGCAGGGGACTCGTCCAGGCATCTGTATCAGGTGTGATAGCAGCGCGTGAGATACTGAAGAGGGTGAAATTGTAACAAAATGGATGCGATTGATTTTCAGAACCTCAGGGACCTGATGGTCGAGACCCAGCTTATCTCGAGGGGGATCAGGGACAGTCGTGTCCTCGATGCGATGAGAAGGGTTCCGAGACATCTATTCATTGATGAATCCTTATGGTACAAGGCATATGACGACATGGCCCTCCCTGTTGGGGAAAGCCAGACCATATCACAGCCATACATGGTGGCCATAATGACAGAGCTCCTTGAGCTTAAGGGAGACGAGAAGGTGCTGGAGATAGGCACAGGCTCGGGCTACCAGGCTGCGATACTGGCTGAGCTGTCAGGGGATGTCTACACTGTTGAGAGGGTCAGATCACTTTCTGAGAGGGCAAGGGAAATACTCACCAGGCTCGGATACAGTAACATACATTTCAGGACAGGGGACGGGACGCTGGGATGGCCAGAGGCAGCGCCCTTTGACAGGATACTCATCACTGCAGGGTCTCCACGCATCCCTGAACCGCATATAGAGCAGCTCTCTGACAGAGGCATAATCGTTGCACCTGTAGGTGACAGGTTTTCTCAGACGCTCATCAAGGCTGTCAAACAAGAGGGAAGGATGATGGAGCAATACCATACCCCCTGCGTCTTTGTCCCGCTCATCGGGAAGTACGGCTGGAGAGAGGAATACTCCTGATTCTATCGATTAATACCACTCTGCCTTATTCTTCGGAACATACCAGTGGATAAAGTCATACCATATACCTATCGGTGCCTTTTCTACACCCTTGAACCTCTTATGCAGTACAGGAAGGGCATCGGGTACGAAGAGGAATGTGACAGGCTGGTCCTCTGATAGGATGCTGTGTATCCTGTGATAGATGCCCTTTCTCTTTTCGAGATCAAAGGTGCCCCTGCCTTCGATGAGAAGCCTGTCGACCTTATCGTTTTTGTAGGAGATAAAATTAAACTCCCCTTCCTTTGTCTTTGAAGAGTGCCAGATGTCATAAATATCAGGGTCTCTTGAGAGGGCCCAGCCGAGGATCACCGCCTCAAATCTCTTCTTATCTATAAACTCATGGAGCATTGCCTGCCACTCAAGCACCTTTATATCCATCTCTATACCGACCTTCTTTAGATTCTCCTTTATTATCTGCGCCGTCTTGATCCTCACCTCATTTGCCTGGTTAACAAGGACAGTAAACTTAAACGGCCTTCCATTCTTACGGAGGATGCCGTCCTCGCCCATTACCCATCCTGCCCCCTGAAGAAGACCCTTCGCCTTCTCAGGATCATATTCGAGGTCCTTCACATCAGGATTATAGGCCCATGATTCGGGCGGAAATGGACCTGTACAGGGAGTGCCATAGCCGAGGAGGACACCATCGATTATATCCCTCTTATTTATTGCGTGAGTGATCGCCCTCCTGACCCGTCTGTCAGCAAATCGGGGGTCAAGAAGGTTATATCCGAGATAGACATATCCAAAGGCAGGATAGCGGAACCTCTGGAAATACCTGTTAAAGTGCTCTTTAGTGGACTGGAGCTTATATTGCGGGGGGGTCAGGCCCATGAAATCTATGCCCCCGAACTTAAGCTCAAGAAACATGGTAGCTGTATCAGGTATGACCCTGACGATATATCTGTTTATATTCGGTCTGCCCTCAAAATAGTCATCAAACGCCTCAAGCACTATCTTCTGCCCTGTCACCCACTCCTTCAATCTGTATGGGCCAGTGCCGATAGGGTCTCGATTGAACCTCTCCTCCCTTACATCCCTCCCCTCAAGGATGTGTTTCGGGATTATTCCCATGCCCCACGATTCGAGGGCAGGGGCATAGGGTTCTTTGTATGTCACCTTCACGGTATATCTATCCAGAGCCTCGACCTTATCAACAGGCCCATAGCTACTTCCATAGGGTGTAGGGACCTTCGGGTCAGTGACGGTGTTATATGTAAATACAACATCATCGGCAGTGAACTCAACGCCGTCATGCCATTTCACGCCCTTTCTTAGATGAAAGATTATCTCGAGCCCCCCTCTCCTCACATCCCATGATTCTGCAAGGTCTCCTCTGATCTTTATATCTCTGTCGTATTTTGTAAGGCCGTTGAAGATAAGGCCGCTTATATCGCCTGAGGCGCTGTCAGATGCCAGCAGCGGCAGGAGACGCTTTGCATCAGCACCAAACCCGACTGTGATGTCAAAGGGCCTTTTTATGTCAGGCTCCCTCGAGCAGGAGATAGAAATGGCGATGAGGAACATAAAAAGAAAACGTAGCTGTGGCATAATCAGAATAGCGTGGGGGGAGGACAGGGTTTCCCCCCACGAACCCCCTTTGCCTTTTGACTTATTTATTCTGCTGCACCGGCGGCTGTGATTGGGCCCCTGCTGGCGCCTGTTGCTGCTGCGGCACCTGAACAGGCCCCTGCTGTGTCGGAATGCCTGTCTTCTGCTCTAAAGGCACTGTCTTCTTTACAACCGAGCCGCCTTTTACAGAGACCATCGCAAGGAGAAGTGATGTCACCATGAAGACAACCGCTGCTATGGTGGTTAGTTTGCTCAGGATTGTTGCAGCTCCACGGCTTCCAAAGAGCGTCTGGCTCGAACCTCCAAAGGCAGCGCCGAGTTCAGCACCCTTGCTGCTCTGTATAAGGACGATGAATATAAGAAACAGGCAGACAAGCACATGGATTATCAAAAGCAATGTCGTCATTTTGTCCCCCTTTTAAATTTAACTATCCTCTCAAAGCTATCAGGCATGAGGCTTGCGCCTCCAACCAGTGCGCCATCTACATCAGGACATGCCATGAGGGCATCGATATTGTCGGGCGTCACGCTTCCACCATAAAGTATCCTTACTGAATCAGCATGACTGCTGTATATCTCCCTTAGTCTTTCCCTGATAAATCTATGCGCATCCTGGGCCTGCTCGGGTGTTGCTGTCCTGCCAGTCCCGATTGCCCAAACAGGTTCATAGGCCACCACGAGTCCCATTGCATCTGCATCCTTGAGGCCGTTTTCTAACTGCCTATTCAATGTATTATAGGTCTTCCCTGCCTCTCTCTCGCCAAGGGATTCCCCTATGCAGAATATTACACCAAGACCGTTCTTTTGAGAAATCCTCACCTTTCTGTTCACTATCTCATCCGTCTCATTAAAATACTGCCTCCTCTCTGAATGACCGACAATCACATATTCGCAGCCCGCATCCCTTAGCATAATCGGCGAGACCTCTCCTGTGAAGGCCCCCTTTTCTTCATAGAACACATCCTGGGCAGACAGCTTTACCTGCGTCCCCTTGAGCATCTCTGCCATGGTATAGAGCAGGGTAAATGGCGGTGCAATAACGATATCTGCATCGTCAACGTGTCTGATAGAGGGCAAAAAGGCATCGATAAAGCCCCTTGCCTCTGATACGGTCTTGTTCATCTTCCAGTTGGCTGCTATGAAGGGCCTGCGCATCAATAAATTTAATATTATTCAGTATATAAAAGTCAAGGTGAGTCAGGTCAGGAAGGCTTCTTGTACTTCTCTATGAGATAACCAACGAGTTGTTCGACCCGCCTGGCAAGACTATCAGGGTCAGGGTCTGAACCCTTATTGACATAGCTTGCTGGACTTAGCATATCCATCTGGACCTTAAGGGATTCGTCTGCCTTCATAGAGGAGAAGAAGATAATGGGAGTAGACGATAGTTTATGCTGAGCCTCGATAGCCCTGATGGTCCTTGCTGCTGTTATCCCGTCCATAATAGGCATATTAAGGTCAATGATTGCCACATCTATGGATGCATGCTCAGCGATTAACCTCGAAAAAGCGGTTGTCAGCTCGAGTCCATTATCGAAGTCCACTATGTTCGAAGAAAACTTGCTGGTCTTGAGGGCATCGAGGATTATATTCCTCACATATTTTGAATCCTCTGCGATGAGAACATAGCCCTCACCCACGCTTGACGGTTCCCATAGCTTCTGGACATCGAGGACGAAACCGCAATAGGCACAGGTCATCTCCCTCCTTTCGTATCGCTCGACATAGTTGTAGGGAACCATCTCCCCGCAACAGAGACAATACTTTGTATCTGCCATAATGAACCCTTCCCCATTATATATTTACTCCATGCATATTTCAAGCAGTTCCTGTGTTTCCATAATCCGTAATGGCTACGGATCATGGTGTGTTTCCATGTTGTGATAAATCTGGTATTATCTCTTTAGAGGTAATGAATTGAAGATACAATTCCTCGGTGGTGTAAGGACAGTCACGGGGACATGTTTCTATCTTGAGTCATCAGAAAGCAAGATGCTTATTGATTGCGGCATGTTTCAGGGTGAGAATGCCGATGTTATAAATAAAGAGCCCTTTCTGTTCAACCCATCAGAGATAGACTACCTCTTTCTAACTCATTCCCATATAGACCACATAGGCCTTGTGCCTAAGCTCGTAAGGGACGGCTTCAAGGGGAAGATAATAGCGACTTCAGCGACAATAGACCTCGCAGAGTTGATGCTCTATGACTCAGCTCATATCCATGAAACAGATGCTGAATGGCAGACAAGGAGGGCCTTAAGGGCGGGTAAAGAGCCTGTCCTGCCCCTTTACACAGTGGATGATGTGAGGGCAGTTATCCCCTTCTTCAATAAAATCCCCTACGGGAAGATCGACCACACAGGGAGGAGAATAAGATACAGGTTTCTCGATGCAGGCCACATACTCGGCTCGGCGTCACTTGAACTCTGGTTTCAGGAAGGCCCTCATGAAAAGAAGATAATATTCTCAGGGGATATAGGGAGGAAAGGAAATCCCATAATAAGGGACCCATCAACGGCTGTTGAGGCCGATTATGTTGTTATAGAATCTACCTACGGCAACAGGCTCCATAAGGACATGGCCGAGACTATTGATGAGCTTGTAGAGGCGATAAAGGTCACATTTAAAAGAGGAGGCAATGTCATCATCCCCGCCTTTGCCATTGGAAGGACACAGGATATCCTCTATATACTTAACCGCCTTGTGCGTGAGGGAAGACTGTATAACATCAATGTCTATATCGACAGCCCCCTCGCTGAAGAGGCGACAAAGGCATATCTTGCGCACCCTGAATGCTTTGACGAGGAGGCAAAGAGACTCCTCAATACGAGGGCACCAGGAGATGCTATCAAGGTCCACTTCACCCAATCAGCAGAGGATTCGATGGCCTTGAATAAGATTAAATCTAATGCGATAATCATTGCAGGAAGCGGCATGTGCGAGGGCGGAAGGATAAAACACCACCTGAAACATAATCTCTGGAGGCCGGAGTGCGGAATCATCTTTGTTGGGTTTCAGGCAAGGGACACACTCGGCAGGAGGATTGTTGACGGTGCAAAAACCGTCCATATCCTTGGTGAGGAGATAGCCGTGAAGGCAAAGGTCTATACCCTCGGAGGTTTCTCTGCCCATGCTGACCAGAGGGATCTCCTCGAGTGGCTCTCGTCCTTCAGGGATAACCCCACGGTCTTTGTGGTTCATGGTGAGGAGGTAACATCCCTGACATTTTCTGAGATAATTAAAGAGAGATATGGGTTTGTTACCCATGTGCCAGAAAGGGCTGAGTCTTACGAGTTATGATACGACAACAATGACAGCGGCAAAGATAAGAAAAGATTACCTGAGGCCCCTGTTTGATAGACTGAAGGATTCCTTCAGGGTCATAGGCCCCATAGTCGAAAATGGCGTCATAATGTTAACCGAGGTGAATTTTGATGACATCCCCAAGGGCATTTCAGATAAACACGGGCCTGGCCTTTACAGGATCGACATGGAGAGGCAAGCAGGGGTTGTCTTCTCCTACTCTATCGGACCCGACTCCTTCAAGCGATTCCTTCATCCCCCTGAGATAGAAACACTTGGATTCAGGAGATCAAAGAGGGGGATAACCATAACACTACACGCCAACAGGCAAAGACCAATGGCACTCTTCGGGGTGAGGGCCTGTGATATTTCAGCCCTCAGACATCTCGACATGGTATTCCTCGAAGGGCCTGTAAAAGACCAGGCCTATGAGATGCTGAGAAGGGACTCGATGATAATCGCCCTTAATTGTCTGCAACCCAATGATAACTGTTTCTGCAATTCTATGGGCACAGGGCCTGAGGTAAAAGATGGTTTTGACATCGCCATTACTGAGCTCGACGATTTTCTTCTGCTTGAGATACGGACAACTAAAGGTGAGGAACTGATTGTCGGACTGCCCTTTGATAAGGTCGATGGACAGGATATGGCCGAAAAGAGATCAAAGATCGAGGACTGCAAGAAGAAGATGAAGAAGTCTTTAAGGGTCAGCGAGCTTCCGTGGCTGATTTACAGGAACCTCGAACATCCCATGTGGACAGATGTTGCAAGGCGATGTCTTGCCTGCGGGAATTGCACACTGGTTTGTCCGACCTGCTTCTGCAGCTCGACCTATGATAGCGTCCAGCTATCAGGGCTGTCGAAAAGACCAGCCGAGGTATCAGGCAGCAGGATAAGGACATGGGACTCCTGCTTTTCAAAAAACTTCTCAAGGGTGCATGGAGGCAATTTCAGGCCATCGAGAAGGGCGAGATACAGGCAGTGGATGGCCCACAAACTCGCATACTGGATAGACCAGTTCGGCTCGCCGGGATGTGCAGGCTGCGGAAGATGCATAACATGGTGTCCTGTAGGAATTGACATCACCCAAGAACTTGAGGCATTGAGAAAGTGATGGATAGAGCTATACCCTTTGAGGCAACAATAAAATGGATAAAGAAGGAGACGAGGGATACAGCCACCTATGCCGTGAAGATAAACAACAGGGAGATACAGAAGGCATACAGTTTCAGACCAGGGCAGTTCAATATGCTCTATATACCTGGTATAGGGGAATCACCTGTGTCGATAAGTTCAGCGCCCTCAGACCACGACCTGACACATACCATAAGGGTTGCCGGTGATGTAACAACAGCGATATCGAGACTTAATCCCGGGGATTCGATAGGTGTGAGGGGGCCATTCGGCAATGGCTGGCCCCTCGAGGAGACCGAAGACAGAAATCTTATAATAATAGCCGGCGGTCTCGGCATAGCACCCCTGAGGTCTGTCATAAGAGATATGCTCAAAGGCAGAAGGGGGAAACAATCATCATCAAGAAGGTCACACCAGGGGATAATTCTCTATGGTGCCAAAACACCGAAGGACATCATATTCAGGGATGAGTTTCCAAGATACAGAGACCTCTTTGATGTATTCCTCACAGTCGATAAGGCAGACCCTGAAGAGTACTGGATGGGCGACATCGGACTCATAACGGGGCTCCTGAACAGGATAACCCTCAGCCCCCTTAACACAGTCGTTTTTATGTGCGGGCCAGAGATAATGATGCAAAGCATGCTAAGGGAGTTGATATTGAGGGGCATCCCCGGCGAGAAGATATTCCTCTCCATGGAAAGAAATATGAACTGCGGTATGGGCATCTGCGGTCACTGTATGTTCGGCCCTAAATTTGTGTGCAAAGACGGGCCCGTCTTCAGGTTTACAGAAATAGAGAATTTCCTGGGGGTAAAGGAGATATGAAGAGGCCCCGAATCGGCGTATTCAAATTCACATCCTGCGATGGCTGCCAGCTATCGATACTTAATCTCGAGGAAGAAATATCAGATCTGATCGAGGTATTCGATATAGCCTATTTTCGTGAGGCATCTGACAGGCCGTTAAAGGCTCCATTCTTCGTGGCACTTGTAGAGGGTTCGATAACAACTGATAGACAGCGAAGGGAGATCGTAGAGGTCCGAGAAATGGCGAGATACCTTATCACCATAGGGGCATGCGCCACATCGGGGGGATTGCAAGCGCTAAGGAACTGGGCAAGTCTTACGGCCTATAAGAACTACATCTATCCATCCCCTGATGTCATAAGCGCACTCGCCACATCCACTCCGATATCAGAGCATGTGTATGTTGACTATGAACTCTGGGGATGCCCTATAAACAAAGAAGCCCTGTTAGAAACCCTCATATCATTTCTGATAGGCAAGAGACCGACAATACCTGGATACAGCCTGTGTATGCAGTGCAAGCAGAGGTCAATCCCCTGCATCCTCGTCTCGATGGTAGAGCCGTGCCTCGGTCCTATCACGAGGGCAGGCTGCGGGGCCATATGCATTTCATTCGGAAGGCCCTGTTATGGATGCTTCGGCCCCAAGGAAGACGCGAATATAGAATCCCTTTTAAGACATTTCGAGGCGATGGGATTAAACCAGAAGGAGTGCCTTTTGCTGCTCGATAAGATGAACTCGTATGCATACAGAAAATCACATATCGAACAGGGCAGACAGAATCCCTGAAACCTTCAGAGATTTCATATGAAGAAGACTATCAGGGTTGATTACCTCTCAAGGGTCGAAGGTGAAGGCGGAGTCATCATCGAGATAAGAGATGGCGCTGTCTTGAGACTCCACATGAAGGTCTTTGAGGCGCCACGGTTTTTCGAGTCCTTCCTCAGAGGAAGGCCCTATTCTGATATAATTGACTTCACTGCAAGGGTCTGCGGCATCTGCCCCGTGGCATATCAGATGAGCTCTGTTCATGCCATAGAAAGGATATTCGGGATCAGGGTAGAAAGATCCGTAAGGGACCTCAGGAGGCTTTTATACTGCGGCGAATGGATAGAAAGCCATGCCCTCCATGTATACCTCCTGCAGGGCCCTGACTTTTATGGTATAGAGAGTGTATGGGCGGATAAGAAGTATGTCACGGTCGCCATGAGGGGGCTGAATCTCAAAAAAATTGGCAATCAGATTATTACCATAATCGGTGGGAGGGCGATACACCCCATCTCTGTAAGGGTCGGGGGATTTTACAGAATCCCTGACAAGAGAGAGCTCACCTCAATCCTGCCTGACCTCGAAAGGGCCTATGGGGAATCATTAAATGGAATAAAATGGGCGTCCAGCCTCCCATTCAATGGAAGAGCCCCCCTCGATATGGAGTATGTCTCTTTAAGACATCACGATGAATATCCGATGAACGAGGGACGCGTGGTCTCAAATAAGGGACTGGACAAGGACATGGATGGCTTCTTAGAATGTCTCCAGGAATATCAGGTCAGATATTCCACGGCCCTGCATTCGGGTATAAGGAGGGATTCATCCATAAGCCCTTATATTGTCGGCCCCATCTCAAGGCTCAACCTGAACCATGAGAAATTACCAGCCGAGATTAAAGATATTATCAGAGAATCAGGCGTCACGCTGCCAGTAAGGAATACAGAGATGGGTATAATCGCAAGGTCTATTGAGATAGCATACGCCCTTTATGAAGCGATAAGGATCATAAAGGATTACGAGATGCCTGACAGAGCCTTTACCGACTTTGAACCGAAAGCAGGCGCAGCAACATGGATAACAGAGGCACCACGAGGGATACTCATACACACTTATGAACTGGACGATAGAGGATATGTAAAAAACTGTAATATTATTCCTCCAACATCCCAGAACCTCGGACATATAGAGAAAGACCTGCTCCATTTCATAGAGAACAATATAGGTAAGCCGTCTGATTTCCTCAAAAAAGAGAGTGAGAAGATCGTACGGAGCTACGACCCGTGCATCTCGTGTTCAGTGCATCTTTTGATGTAATGGTATCACGAATATAAACCTGCTCCCCCTGCCGTATTCACTCTCAACCCATATCCTGCCGCCGTGAAGCTCTACAAGCCTCTTTGTGAGGGAAAGGCCGAGGCCTGTGCCTTCATATCTCTTTATTATGGGCGACTCGATCTGCTGGAATGGCTGGAAGAGCCTGTCAAGATCCTCAGGCCTTATGCCTATGCCTGTATCAGCAACAGTGATCTCGATGAACTCTCTTAATGTCCTTTCTGTATCATGTATCATGCATCCTGCATCTTGTATCTTCCTTGCGCTCACACGCACAGAACCTCCATCAGGCGTGAACTTTACCGCATTGCCGATGAGGTTCACTATCACCTGTTTGAGCCTCCTCTGGTCAGCCACTATCATGTCGATATCATCCTGTATATCGACCTCCATGGTGAGGTTGTGTTTTATCGCCTTTTCCTTGAAAAGCATCATACCAGACCTCAGAAGTTCCTTCAGTGAAAACTCGGTCACGTCAAGCTCTATAACGCCCGACTCTATCTTGGAAATGTCGAGTATGTCGTTTATGAGGCTCAGGAGGTGTTCGCCGCTTTCGAGGATATCGTTCAGATACTCTCTGTGCTTGTCACTCACAGGTCCATAGATCCCCTGTAAGAGGGCCTCTGAGAAGCCTATTATCGCATTGAGGGGGGTCCTCAATTCATGGGACATGTTTGCAAGGAACTCAGACTTTGCCCTGTTTGCTGCCTCTGCCTTGAGCCTCGCATCTTCTGCCTCTGCCTTCCGCAGCTCGAGCTCCCTGTTCAATGCCTTGAGCTCTGCGTACGCATCCTCGATCTCCTCTGTCCTCTCCCTAACCTTCCTCTCAAGCCCCTCTATGAGCAGCCTGTTTTCGATGACACTGGCAGCCTGGTTTGCCAGTATCTGGAACTGATTGACCCTCTCCTTTGTAAAGAAATAAGGTACACTGCTGTAGAGATTGAGGACGCCTATCACCCTCGCCTCAGAGTTGAGCAACGGCACTGCCATCGAAGATTTATACCCCCTCTTCAATGCATCTTCCCTCCACGGCCCATACCTCGGGTCAGCCGCTATATCATTCATTACCTGCGACTTCTTTGTCTTTACCGCCATGCCTGTCGGTCCCATGCCCGAGGGTGAGTCATCCCATGTGACCCTGATGTTCGACAGATAGCCCTCCTCAAACCCATCATGAGCCACTGGCCTGATATCATAGCTCCCCTCTACTATCATGCCGAGCCATGCCATCTTCAGATCGAAGTTCCAGACCAGCACGCTGCATACAGCCTCATATACATTTTCCGAATGCGGCAGCGTCACAAAGAAATTGGATGAATCAGCAATTGCGCTCATCCGCTCTGTCTTGTCCTTCAGTTTTTCGAATGACTTTTTAAGGGAGACCGCCATCTGGTTAAACGCATGGGAGAGCTCTCCTATCTCATCCCCTGCCTCTGTCTCAAAGACGACATCCAGATTCCCCTTCTCAAGCTCCCTTGCCGCATCCCTCAGCACCACCACAGGCCTGACAATCCTCTGTACAACAAACATAGCAACAAAGACAAGGATTATTGCAAATAAAATGACGGGCATAGACCCTGAAGGCGTCAAACCTACCGAGTCTTTCATTGTGGTCCTCATCGAGGAGGTTCACAAATCTGTGGATATCATATACATAACCCTGAATCATCGAGTCGTATTTATCGATCAGCGGTTTGACCTCTCCCAGTGGAGACCTCTCATCTCCATGAGCATGGGCCTTAAGGTCTTGCCCCATCTCCTGGAGAAGTCGTTGAGCAATCCCATTGCCTCCTTGTTCTTAAGCGGTTTGATGCCAAGCCCCTCATTGCCGTTCTTTATATCAGTAATGATCGTCTCGAATGTAGCCATCTCACTGTTGAGCTCTCTGATAAGTGCCTCTCTCTGCCGTCCCTCCGGCATCTCGATTATCCTCCTGATAAGCCAGGCCATCTCGAAGGAGCGAAACATCAGCTGCCCTGCCATGTTTATCCTCGTGACATCGCCCTTTATCTGGTATGTAAAGACAAGGTCTGCATAGACATAGATGCCTATGAATGAAAGGAGTATAAGGCTGATGAGGATGTATTTTGCTGTAAGGGATTTAAACATTCACTCGCTTTCAGATAAGCTGGCTTTTGTCTTCTCTTTCTCTTTTGACCTTTTTCGGCTTTATGAGTTTCATGAGCTTTTTGTCCATGCGTATGAGTTTTGCAAGCTCATGGGTCTTCATCTTTTCCTCTTCCGTGAGAAGCCCGTATAGCCCTACCACATCATAATCATCCTTTATCCCTCCTGCCTTCAATTTCATGGCTATGAGATATGGTTTGGGAAGAACAGGGAAGGGTATGTCCTCTAATGGCATTGCTGACCTTATGCCTTCTAACTCCCATCTGTACTTAGCGATAATAAAATCAATCCTCGGATATTCCCCTGCTCTATCATTGAGAAAGATAATGTCGTGCTTAAAGGGGTCGTCTATCATCTTTGTTCCTTCAACAAATTTAATTTCAAAATTATCAGGGATCGCATCTCTGAGAAATCCAGCAAAGGCCTGTGCACCATTTCTGGAAATAATATCTGTATAAACGCAAAAATCTACAGCTGCCGTAGTTCTTTCTACGCCATGGGCAATGACGGCATATCCTCCGACAAGCGCAATATTAATCACATTGCCTCGGGAGGCAGAGTCAACAATGCTGCTTATAAGCCTTAATGTATCTTCTATAGACTTCATACTCCTTTAAACCCGTTGTTTTCGCCTTCAATGAGATTACATCATTAAAGATAGCGTTCATAGCCCTTATCCGCTGAAGTGGCGTCAGAGCCAGAAACTCCTTCTCCATCTCTCCTCTTTTCAGTTCCATTATCCCGCCCTCTCCACACACAGGGGTTTTCAACAAAACCTCCTCTCTAATAACCGTTTAAAGCTCCTGTATAAGTTATACCATAAATAAATTATACCATGTATGGTCAGTATGGCGGGGGCAGGCATCAAACAGACAAGAAGTTAAAGGTTAAAAGTCGAAAGTCAAAAGTCAAAAGTGAAAGTGAAACAGAGAGATAAAGATAAAGCCAATAAAACTTTTAACTTTAAATAGGGCCTTCCGATAAGAGCGTCTTTCTTATCTCAGATATAAACCCTTCCCTTGTGAGTCTTCCCTTTTCTACGATGAGCTGAGCCCGGCCCTCAAGCCTTTCTCTATCCCTCAAAGAGAGGTCCATCCCTGCAAGGATAATGACCGGGATATGTGCGGTTCTATCATTTGCCCGCAGGATATCGAGCACCTCGAATCCATCCATCTCCGGCATCATAAGGTCAAGTACAATCAGGCCCGGCTGCTTCATTATAGCCGTCTCGATGCCGTCACTACCGCTGGACCTCTTTATCACAGCATATCCCTCGGCAGTCAGCGCCTCATCTACGATTGTGAGCGTTTCAGGATTATCATCAATCACAAGGGCAACCCTCCCATCCTCTGCCTGCAATCCCACCACTGTTTCATCTTTGCAGGCATGTACTGATGCGGATATAGACCCCCTTTTTTGCTTGATGGGTACCGTAAAGATAAACCTGCTCCCCCTGCCGTATTCGCTCTCGGCCCATATCCTGCCTCCGTGGAGCTCTACAAGCCTTTTTGTCAGGGCCAGCCCGAGCCCTGTCCCCTCATAGTTCTTTGTGTATGGAGACTCAAGCTGTGTAAATTCCTTAAAGAGCTTCGGCATATCCTCGGGCCTTATGCCTATGCCGGTGTCCTCCACAGTGATCTCGATGCAATCAACCATGTCGCCATTATGCGCCATCTGCCCTCTATCCTCCTGAGCAGAGCGGAGAGCCTCCCCTTCAGAGACTGCCTCGGCCGCGTCCCGCAATGACACCCTCCGTGCGCTTACCCGCACTGAACCCCCCTCCGGGGTGAACTTCACTGCATTGCTGAGGAGGTTGAACATTATCTGCTTCATCCTCCTCAGGTCTGCCTCTATCTCTATATCAGCACCGGGGTCGATATCGAGGCTGAGGCTCAGATTCTGCTTCATCGCCCTCTCCTTGAACATCATCAGCGAGGAATTGAGGAGGTCCCTCAATGGAAACCTCGTTATCTCGATCTCCATCTTCCCGGATTCGACCTTTGAGAGGTCGAGTATATCATTGATGAGGTCAAGCAGATGCCTCCCGCTGGTATTTATATCCCTCACATACTCTGCCTGCTTTTCATTGAGGTCCCCATAAAGCCCGTCATGGAGGACCTCTGAAAAGCCGATTATAGAGTTAAGTGGTGTTCTTAATTCATGAGACATGTTTGCAAGGAAGTCTGACTTTGCCCTTGATACCTCGATAAGCCTCCTGTTTACATCAGAGAGCTCCTTCTGCTGAACCTCGAGCTCCTCATTTATTGCCTGTATCTCCTCGTTGGATACGGAAAGCCTCTCTGAAAGTCTCTGTATCTCGAATATCTGTCCGGCCGCCCTGTATGCAAAAAAACCACCCAGAAGTAGCATGGCAACTGTAAAGGCGATCAGCCCGAAGGTTATCCTTCTCACAGGCTCAAAGACATCCTTCAGAGGGCTCTGGAAAATCACCCCCCACCCCCATTCTTTTACAGGCTGATATGCTGATAGCACAGGTCTGTTAGAGGCAGGGTCAAACACCCTCTCAATCCCCCTGATGCCCTTTTTGACCTTATCGACAGGCGGCATACCTGAGAAGTCCACTATCCTGTCCAATCTGTATTCAGGGTGATAGATGAGATTGCCCTTCCTGTCAACCACATAGATAAGACTGCGTCCAATATTTATGTCTTCTAATGCACCCTTTATATAATCCTCTTTTGGCTGCATAACGAGGATTCCGTGGATACCTCCATCATCCGCCTTTATGGGGATGGCTATTGCAAAAAGGTACCTCTGAGGTCTGCCTGCCCTGAGATAGAACTCAGAGACATAGGGCTGCCAGTTCTTTGATACACCTTTATACCAGTCCCTGAATGAGAAGTCCTTTCCAATGGCAAGCGGGTCCTCTGGATAGGCAGCAAGTTCTATCCCCTCTGGTGAGGCTATGAATGCCCTTTCAATGGTATTAGAGTTATCGATGAGGTTTCTGAGGTGTTTATCAGCCTCCCTTTTGTCGCCCCTCTGGAGCCCTGCTATCAGATAAGGCCTTGCAGCATAGGCCCTGCCAAAGGCTATATCGGCATTTAATCTCTCCTCAATACGGTGGGCACCTATATTTGCATACATCCGCTCCTCTTCCATTACCCGATGCCTGAGTTCATCAGTAACCTCGAAATACACAAAGACGGCAAGACCGACAACAGGGACAGCCGTTATAAGTATCCCTGAAAGGACAACCCTCCATCTCTTCCGTAAAAGCCACTCCTTCAATTCAGGCCCCCTCCCCGATGCCCCTTAACATCCCCCTACCTAAAACCATCTCGACTATTACAGGGAGTTGCCTTGTGTCTATGGGCTTTGCGATATAGACATCAGCACCTGCTGATAGAATCCTCTCTCTATCACCCCTCATAGCGAATGAGGTTACCGCAATAATCTTAATGTGCATAGTTGTCGGGTCGTTCCTGAGCACCTTTATCGCTGTAAATCCATTCATCACAGGCATATGCATATCCATAAGTATCAAATCAGGGCTGTACTCCCTCGCCATCCTTATCCCCTCCACGCCATTGGCCGCCTCCATAACCTCATAGCCGTAGTGTCTCAGGATATCACCTATCAGGACACGATTTTTATCATTGTCCTCTACTATAAGTATCTTCCATGACATAAATCCCTCAAATCCCGATATACCATGAAGTTAAAGGTTAAAGGTCGAAAGTCAAAAGTCCTCAAACATACATATTTTAAATATAGCAGTTTAGAGATTAGGCAAGAATAGTGCCAGAATTAACCACTTGATCTCAAAAAGATTTTTCAATCGCGGGGTAAAATCTTATGGAATTACTCCATAAAGATATGGAATTATTCCATATTTAAAGCCCGTACAGTTTTATCTTTGTAAGGAGTGTCTTATAATCTATCTGTAGAAGTGCTGCAGCCCTGGTCTTATTGCCATTTGCTGCCTCCAGAGCCTTTCTTATAGCCATCTTTTCGGCATCCTTCAGGGTCATAGCAGGCGGCTCCTGACCTGAATATCTGTCTCTGACTAAGAAATCGATGCCCTCTGCCTTGATTACACCGCCATTTGACAGGAGGACCGCCCTCTTGATCACATTCTTTAACTCCCTCAGATTGCCAGGCCAGGGGTATCGCTTTAAAAGATCAATCGCATCATCGGCTATTTCCCATACCTGCCTGTTCAGTTCGGCAGATGCCTCTGATAGGAACCTTCGTGCAAAGATCGGTATGTCTTCGACCCGTTCTCTCAGGGGTGGAAGGTTGATGATGAACTCACCGAGACGGAAGAACAGGTCCTCCCGAACCCTCTTCTCTCTAACGGCCTGCCGTATATCCGTATTGATTGCCACGAGGACACGGACATCAACATCTACCGGGCCGGTGCTGCCGAGGGGATAGACCCTCTTTTCCTCAACAGCCCTGAGGAGCTTGCCCTGCATATTGGTGGACATATCCTGCAGCTCATCGATGAATATGGTGCCCCTGTTTGCGATCTCAAAGAAGCCCTTTTTCTTTGTCACAGCGCCCGTAAAGGCGCCCCTCTCATGTCCGAAGAGCTCGTTTTCAACAAGGCCCTCAGGGATCGTCCCCATATCGACTGTGACAAATGGCCCTTCTGACCTCCTGCTCAGGGCATGTATGGCATTGGCGATGATAGACTTTCCTGTGCCTGTCTCACCCTGGATGATTACTGAAAAATCGCTCCATGCAACCTGGTTGACCTGTTCGATGACCATCTTCATTGCCCTGCTCCTGCCAAGCATCCATCCAAAGTGGGTCTGCACAGCAGCATCCAGCCTCTTCAATCTCCTTTCTGTCTGCAGCTTCTCGATCGCCCTCCTGATGGTAAGGGTGAGCCTGTTAAAGTCAGGCGGCTTTACCAGAAAATCATACGCCCCAAGCTTTATCGCCTCCACCGCTGTAGGAACATCACCGTGGGCAGTAACGATTATGATGGGTATATCGGGGTCTATCTTTCTCATCTCCCCCATTGTCTCGATGCCATCCATCCCCGGCATCACAAGGTCGAGGAGGACGACATCAGGCCTTTCCCTTTCGAATATCCTGACAGCACTCCTGCCATCTGACGCCTCCAAAGGGAAAAAGCCCTTGGCCATGAGGAGCTCTCGAAATGGGAGCCTCGTCATTTCCTCGTCATCAACGATAAGAACCCTGTTCACGGCAAACCGATCTCACACCCCTTCGGGCTATAACAGGTGATAGGCGAGGTGATATTGTGCGAATTGGTGAATTCTTGCCTCTCGCCTATAGCCTGATGAATGCCTGATATAAAATTATAGCAGAAATCTTTATGGCGGGCTTGAAATTTTACTATCTATCCGATCCAGACCGTCTTGCCAGAATCCTTCATGCCCTCGATAATCTGGTTTGTAGTGCCCCTGTGGCCGACCTTGAGTTCTGACTCGAGACCATAATATTTAAGGCATGTGCCGCAGGAGAATATCTCGACACCCATCTTCTCAAGTTCTTTTAGTATCGGGATAATCTCTTCGCTGGTAGTTGTCAGCTTCACCCCCGCATTGAGGAAAAATATCATCTGAGGAAGCTCTTTATAGACCTTCATGGTCTCAAAAAATGCCTTCATTAAAATTTTTCCAAGTTCTTCTTCCTTGCCCATTGTATCTGTAGCAACAATAAGAAAATAGGCTTTACTTGACCGGTGCCCTTCTTCTTCTACCGCTCTACTGCTCTGTTGCTCCACTGCTCTGTCAATCTCACAGGGATAACCCTTCACAATCTTCACACGCCAGTAGTTGTCCTCTTTTATATTCTCTGTGTAAAAACCGTTCTTGTTTGCAAATCTTGCGAGATTCTTTACAGATGCCTCATTGTCAACGAGTATCTCAATAATGCCTTCGCTTATCCCCGACAGGGCTTCCTCTGCCATTATCACAGGCTTTGGACAGCCGAGTCCCCTTGCATCAATGAACATGAGAACCTCCCCCTGCTTCCCGAAAACTTATTTTATACCCGATATTAAATCCATATAAATCCTCATTCAGCGGCTTTCCATCAGCCTCGGCATAGGGATACATGAAGTAATTGAGGGGCTCTCCTTTCTGCGGAGGGTTGAGGATTATATCCCTTCCAGTCCCAATGGCTATCCTGTTTTCATCAACCGCACCGAAAAAGTATTCCCTTAATGGCCCTGCCTGTTCAAGGGTGAGCTTCTGCTCAAGGATCGCCTTTCTCACATCAGCAGGGTCCACAACAACCCAGCCGTATCCTGGAAGATAAAACTCAGCCCAGCAGTGCTGTGCCTTTGTCATGTCGCCATCTTTGCCTTTTGGTATACGTATTCCAAAGACCTCTCTTGCTGGAACACCTGAGGCCCTTGCAAGTGCAACAAAGACTGAGCTGATATCTGCACATTTACCACCTTTTGTCTCAAGGAGTCTATCCACCTCACCAAGGCCACATCCTTTCACATCAGGGTCGCGATGCATATTGTCCACAATCCAGTCATATATAGCCCTTGCCTTCGCGAGATTAGTCTTTTTGCCTTTTGTTATCTTCATTGCATATTCTTTAACCTTTCCATTCAGTGGAAGCATCTTTGCAGGGCCGAGAAAATTCCTGAATTCTTCTTTTGAGAATGTTAATTCTTTGCCCGTAAAATCCTTTTTGATGACCTCTTTTCTATCTACCTTAAATGTGAAGTTGAGACTCCTCTCCCCTGCAGGGCCATTCCATTCTGCATAAAGGATGTGATTTCCATATCTGCCTTCACTGTATACACCTGATCTGGAGTGGTTCCCTTTTACAGTAATATCCGTGATACTCTGATTTTCGTCAGAAATGGGATAGGGTATCCAGAGCCTTACATTCTTCGCCATTTCCGGTGCATTGAGATTAAATGTCATGGTGACTTCAACAAGCCTTTCCTTTGCAAAGGATGAGGCTACAAAAAGTATTAACAACAGGAAATTAGCAAGAATAAAGAGATTTCTCCTCACTTCGTACCTCCTCAAAAGATTTTTAAAAAATATAAATAAAACGATCATTCGATGTCTAATAGTTTTTTATGATGCATGGTTTATTACTTATAGACTAAATCTATAGAATTGCCCATTAGAGTGCATATCTGGAATTCAGACCGAATTCCTTTAGGGAGGATTAGACATCGAAGATTTTTCTGTAAAAGCCGCATCAAGCAACCCTTTTGTGGAGAGGGGTAGTGGGAATCGAACCCACCACAGTTCCTTCTAAGGGAGATGGCCTTCTTTGACCTTAACTGTGACACTGGTTTTGCAGACCAGGTGGGGCACCAGCCCCATACCCCTCAAGATTAAGATATGATAGTTATAAGTAATAAGTCAAATAGAAATTACCAATAGAAGATAAAAGAACTATAGATACGCCTTTCAAGATGTGCAAAGTCTGATCTGCCCTTACGACCTTCTTACCTCGGCAGGCATCGCTTTCATATACTCTAAAAATGCATTATAAACCGCGGGCAGGTTCCTCTTCTTATGTGTCACAGTATAGAATCTTCTTCGCATCTGGATGTCTGCCACCTTTATCTCTTTCAATACCCCATATCTCAATTCATCCTTTACAGACAATCTCGACAGTATGGAAACACCGAGCCCTGCCTTTACAGCCTGTTTTACAGCATCTGTTGAACCAAAGATGCCTGCGACTTTGATGTCCTCAAACGAGATTCCCCTAACTTCTAATATTTTTTCTGCCTCCCTTCGCGTTCCCGAGCCTTCCTCTCGCAGGACCATCGGGTAGTTAAGTAACCCTTTCAATGAAATCCTGTTGTTTTTAATCAGAGAAGGTGAGGATACAAGGATCAGCTCATCTTCCATAAAGGGTATATAGTCTAACTGTGCATTGGTGAGTTTTGCTCCAACTATCCCTATGAGCAATTCATGCCTTGAAACCTTCTCCACTATCCCCTTAGAGTCAGATATAATGATCTGGAAAGAAATGGATGGATATCTTCTCTGAAACCCTGCCATAATGGACGGCATTAAATATGTGCCGGGGATTGTGCTCGCACCGATGATCAGCTCGCCTGTAATCTCCTTCTTAAACCGCCCGATGACTTCTTTAATATTATTCATCTTCTCTATAATTTCCGCAGCATGGTTGTATAAGATTTCTGCCTCTTTTGTAGGTATGATTGATCTACCCAGCCTGTCAAAGAGTCTGCAGTCGAGTTCCTCCTCCAGTGCCCTGATGTGATCGCTTATTGTAGGCTGTGTCAGGTAGAGCTCTTCAGACGCCCTCGAAAAGCTCCTGTTCTTGAATACCGATGTAAAGACCCTCAGGTGGTGTATGTCCATATCCCGTAATCATTTTACCATACCTCGGAGTAACTCTCCTTAGACCCTGAGTGTGCTCAGGTGAGGGTGACCTTTTACTCCGAGGCAAAGGAGGTAAACTCCGAACTTCCGCACTTATTGACTGCGGATTATGGTAATTTCTGTTAAAATATAGCATGAAACTCCTGATGCATATGTGCTGTTCAAACTGCAGCCTATACCCGTTAGAAAGCCTTCTATTGAAGGGCATAGATGTTAAGGGCCTGTGGTTTAATCCAAACATACACCCCTTCCCTGAGTATCAACAGAGACTTGACTCCCTTCAGAGGCTTCAGAGATTGTGGGGTCTCGATGTGGAGTATATAGACCATTATGACCTTGACACATTCATCAGGAAAATCGGAGATCCTACTGATAATCGCTGCATCAGATGCTACGCCATGAGGCTCGAGGAGACTGCAAGGACTGCAAAAAAGATGAACCTCGATGGATTCACCACATCCATGCTCGTCAGCCCTTACCAGAGATTCGATGCTATTGTTGATATAGCGAGGGAGATCGAAAAGATGTATTCCATTGCCTTTTACCTCGAGGACTTCAGGAATGGTTACAGGGGAAGCATCCCGCTATCAAAAGAACTCGGTTTGTACAGACAGAGGTATTGCGGATGCATATATTCGGAGATGGAGAGATACTCAAAGAAAAATAAATGCTGATGGATGACGGTATGCAATACATAGGCAGATTTATAGTTATTATCGGGATCGTGCTTGTTGCCATTGGAGGGATACTCATACTCTCAGGCAAGATTCCATGGCTCGGAAGGCTACCCGGCGACATAATCATCCACAGGAAGAACTTCACCCTTTATTTCCCCATTGCAACAAGCATACTCCTGAGCATAATCATCACCCTGATCCTCTGGCTCATAGGGAGGCGATGATGCTCGATGAATCGAAGACAGACATCCATCTATCGCTCTGTGCTGTGCTCTGCTGTTTGTGTTTTGCACTTTCCGATATCCTCATCGCCCCACCTGCTGTCTGTTCATCAACCCCTCCTGCCAGGATAAAGGTCCTCATCACAGATGAAAATTTCGGCTTAATACCCGATAAGGGTGAAAGATTAGAGAGGATGGGGAATATGAAAGGTGATCTCCTGGTTAATGGTCTGCACTATACCGGCAACATCGAGGTATGGAGAGGGAAAGGGGGTCTATATCTCATCAATGAACTCCCCCTTGAGGATTATGTCGAGAGTGTTGTTGCTTCAGAGATCGGCACAAACTGGGAGATGGAGGCGCTCAAGGCACAGGCTGTTATAGCGCGAACCTATGCCGTATACAAAAAGGCCATGAATGGAAACAACATGTTTCACCTCACATCCTCCGTCCTTCATCAGGCATATAAGGGCAACAGTACTCATACACAGATAACCTATGCGGTCAAAAGCACCGCAGGCGAGATCCTCACCTACAATGGGATGCCGATAGAGGCATTTTACCATTCAACCTGTGGAGGCAAGACAGAGGACCCTGAGGAGGTTTTCGGTAAGAGTTATCCCTATCTGAGACCTGTAGAGTCCAACTGCGAGTTGTCCCCTTACTGGGTATGGGAAAGAAAGATACCCCTCTCAGAGATTGAAAAGGCCTTGAGTATCAATGGAGTAAAGGGGATGGCTATAATTTCCCGCACATCAACAGGAAGGGTGAGAGCCCTCTCTGTGAAATCCAGATCTGGCCGGAAAGTAATCAGGGCAGTGGAACTCAGAAGGCTTCTCGGGTGGTCAAGATTGCCGAGCACGAACTTTGAGATGAAGATGGAGGGCGACTCCATAGTCTTTGAGGGGAAAGGTTACGGGCACGGTGTTGGTCTCTGCCAGTGGAGCGCCCTTCAGATGGCACGGGATGGCAAGGACTATAGAGAGATACTGTCCTTTTTTTATCCTGGCACTGAGATACGAATCTATGAAGGTGACTGACTTTGACTTCTCTCTCCCCGACTCTCTAATAGCACTGAAACCCGTTATCCCGAGGGATGAATGCAGGCTTTTAGTGCTTCACAGGGACGGCTCAATGGAGCACAGAATATTCAGACATCTGCCCGAATATCTCGATGAGGGCGACCTCTTACTTCTGAATAATACACGGGTTATTCCTGCCAGACTGATAGGCACAAAGCGGACAGGTGGAAGGATAGAGATACTCCTTGTAAGGGAGATAGAACCATACACTTGGGAGGTCATGTCAAGGGAGAGATATACAGGAATGCTGTCGATCTCTGATGAGCTATCAAAGGGGGTTCGTGGGGGAAACAAAGTTTCCCCCACGCTGCAAGCAGAGATATGCGATGGTAAAACTATAAAGTTTAGCAGGGCGTCCGTATCGGACATCGGAGATAATGAGGACGGTCAAGAGGCCTGTCCCCCTGAATGGTATGATACATCCAGCCTTATGGAAATCCTCTGGAATGTAGGGCGGAAGCGGCATCAGCCCTACATAAAAAGAAAACCGCAAGAGGCTGATAAGGAGTGGTACCAGACGGTCTATGCCGAAAAGTCAGGCTCTATTGCAGCCCCAACTGCAGGGCTTCATTTTACCGATGGATTAATAGCTGCACTCAGGGGGAAGGGCGTTGTCATCGAATTTGTTACACTCCATATAGGCACAGGGACATTCAAGCCTGTGAGGGTCAGTGATGTGGAAAACCATGCTATGGATGAGGAGTATTTCGAGATAGACAACGCCCTCATTGAGACTATAAGGAAGGTCAAGGAATCAGGGAAAAGGGTCGTTTCCGTAGGAACTACCACAACAAGGGCTATAGAGGGGATATTCAGTGGAAGGTATAGAGGGAGTAATAACAACGGTTGTATAAAAGGGACAACAGACATATTCATATACCCTGGTTACAGATTCAGGGTCGTGGATTCACTTATAACCAATTTCCATCTGCCGAGGTCTACCCCCTTGATGCTCACCTCTGCACTGGTCGGGACACGGAATCTCCTGGATGCTTACAGATGTGCTATCTCAAAGGGATATAGATTTTTCTCATACGGAGATGCTATGCTAATAATATAGAGATGAAGGGTTTCACGCTTTCAGGGAAGGCGATTCTCATAATCATAACTGCGATTACAACAGCAGGCGGGTTCACCCTTGGTTATTTCGTGGGGAAAAACACCTCTACTTCGACAGCTCAGGGGATTATGCCTGTTATGCCCCAGCAGTCTGGAGTTTCATCTCCGGCTGGTATACTAAAGAGAGAAGCGAAAGAGGATATGAAAGCCAGCCCTGAAGAGAGTTCTGCGGCCCTCCTACAGACCCGAACAGAGGCAGGAACAGGCCCAAAAATCACCACTCCGATGGGGTCCCCGGAAAGTCACAGACTTTCTGGGGCAGACAACGATGCGGGCAGCGCGGCTCAGGAGAACAAACCGACCCCCGAGAAAAGACTTTATACAGTGCAGGCAGGGGCCTTCAGAAACCAGAGAGATGCAGATTCTCTAATGCTAAAGCTCAAAAAAAAAGGATATGCGGCATATGTCAGGAAGGATACAGGTTCAAAGGGGATAACGCTCTTCAAGGTAAGGATCGGTGAATTCACTGATAAGAAGAAGGCAGAGACGTTAGCCCGTGAACTGAAGAAGACGCAGGGCCTCAATGCCTTTGCAGCTGTCAAGAATTAACAAGGAGCAATTACGGTCACAACACAGATAGAGCTTGATACAGAAAAGGAACTTCCACTCCTCTACGGTGGGCTCACCAAGAGTCTCAAGGTGATAGAAGATTCCCTCGGAGTCACCATCAGCACAAGGGGAAACAGGATATTTATACAGGGTGATGAGCCTTCTACACAAAGGGCAGAGACCCTGATCAATGAGCTGCGCTCACTGAGTGCGGAGGGTTATTCGCTGAACCCCGAGGATATCCGCTTTGCCGTTAGGTCTATCTCCACAGGTGCAGATGTGTCCCTTAAAGACCTATTCATGAACAATATCCCTGTCTCATCCAAGAAGAGGTTTATCGTCCCTAAGACCGAGGTGCAGAGGCAGTATATCGAGGCGATAAAGGACTATGACATCGTTATAGGCATAGGGCCGGCAGGCACGGGTAAGACATATCTCGCAATGGCGATGGCGATTAATGCCCTCCTAAAAAAGGAGGTGAGCAGGATCGTACTGGCAAGACCGGCGGTTGAGGCAGGTGAGAAACTCGGATATCTGCCGGGCGACCTTTACGAAAAGGTGAATCCATATCTCAGACCCCTTTATGATGCCCTATTTGACATGATGGACACAGAAAGGGCAGGCAAACTCATTGAACGAGGGGTGATCGAAATCGCACCCCTGGCATTCATGAGGGGCAGGACACTCAATGACTCATTTATAATCCTGGACGAGGCCCAGAACACCACATCAGAACAGATGAAGATGTATCTCACAAGGCTCGGCTTCAACTCAAAGACAGTAATCACAGGTGATACAACACAGATCGACCTGCCCCAGGGAAAGACCTCAGGGCTCATAGAAATAGAAGGGATACTCAGGGGAATTGAGGGGATAAAGTTTATATACTTCTCTGAGAAGGACGTGGTAAGACACAAACTTGTCCAGGAGATAGTGAAGGCATATGAAAGGTATGAAAAACGGGACACCATTAATCCAAAAATCGACTAACCAGAAAGGTCAGAGTGAAATAACAGCAGCAAAGAAGTACAGCCTTCTCATAATCTTTGGTCTGCTAACAGCCGTTGTCATCCAGAGCAGGCTCGGTTTTGAACCGCTCATAGGAGGATTTCTTGTGGCCTGCCTTCTCCTATCCATCCTCTACAGAGACATCATGAGATATAAGCCGCAGTATATGAAGAAATATAACATGCTGGCACTTCTCGGCATTATGATCGTCGGAACGGTCTTCTTGGGGAGGGTCTTTCATTATGTGCTGCTAAACCTCTCCAGGGGGCTGGGTTCTCTTTCTGTTGAAGGGGCGGTCTTTGGAATGCCAATACCAGCAGGTGCCATGCTCATTACGCTCCTCTTTGACTTTCACACCGCTATAGTCTTCTCCTTTATTGTCAGCCTCCTTTCGGGCCTCTGGTTGCATAACGCTGTATATCCTGTGTATGCCTTCGTGGGAGGCCTGATCGCCTCCTTCAGTGTCATCCGATGCAAAAGGCGATCTGCCCTTCTGAAAGGCGGCCTTTATATCAGCGGCGCAAACATCATCACAGCAACGATACTCCTTCTATTTCAGGGAGAGTTGTTCACTGCAAAGGCATTGTCGACAATGATATTTGCAGCCTCAGCAGGCATAAGCGTTACAGCCATCGTCTCACTACTCTTACCTGTCCTTGAGTATGCCTTCAATGTAACAACCGACATAAGCCTCCTCGAGCTACTCGATATGAACCATCCCCTCATGAGAAACCTCATGGTCAATGCCCCCGGCACATACCACCACAGCGTCATTGTCGGAAATCTTGTAGAGTCGGCAGCAGAGGCCATCGGTGTAAATCCCCTCCTTGCAAGGGTCAGCAGTTACTATCATGACATAGGCAAGATAAGGATGCCTGAATATTTTGTGGAGAACCAGACCGCAACAGTGAGCAAGCATGACAAGCTCACACCCCACATGAGCAGCATGATAATCACCTCCCATGTCAAAGAGGGGGTCGAACTTGCCCGGCAATACAAGCTGCCTCAGTCTATTGTCGACATAATCGAACAACACCACGGCACAAGTCTGATTACATACTTTTATCAAAAGGCTAAGGATCAGGAGATCAATCATCTTCCATCTGAAGAAGACTACAAATATCCGGGACCGAAGCCCCAGACAAGGGTTGCAGCCCTTGTAATGATGGCAGACGCTGTCGAGGCAGCATCGAGGCTCCTCACAGACCCAACCCCTGCAAGGATTGCAGCCCTCGTGGACAGGATAATAAACCACATATTCCTTGAGGGTCAGCTCGATGAATGCGAACTGACGCTGAAGGACATATTCGAGATCAAGAAGCATTTCTCTTATATACTGACAGGGATTCTCCATAGAAGGGTGGATTATCCGGGCTTTGATTTCAGCGAAGAACCAAAGAAGGCAAACAATGAAAGGGGGCTCGTGGGGGAAACGAAGTTACCCCCGCACACCAGTGAAGGTTTATATAAAGAACCAGCAGCGGTCGATAAGGATAAGCCAGCAGAGGTTAAAAGGGGACTTGCTGAGGCTTCTCAGGGCGTTCAGTCCTGAACTTGCCTCAAGGGCCGAACTCGGAATACTGCTTGTCAATGACAGGCAGATGAGAAGGCTCAACCATCTCTATCGAGATATTGACAGAACCACAGACGTCCTTTCCTTCCCGATGTTTGACCGCAGGGAATTAAAGCGCAAGAGCTCGATACCCGTTACTGGGTCTGCCCCGATCATGTCAAAGGGCTACCCGTTACTGCCTCTCGGTGACATAGTCATTAATCTTCAGGCTGCGAGGAGGCAGTCACTTATATATGACCCTCTATCAGGTTTAGGGCGTGCATTTAAAAAGGAATTTAGAAGACTACTCATCCACGGTCTCCTCCACCTTCTCGGCTACGACCATGAGGGGGGCGCCTACCAGGAAAGGAAGATGAGGAAAAAGGAGAGAGAACTACAGGATGCCCTTGAGACACTGGATTAAGAGCGCAAACTTTGCTATAGAGGGGATACTCCATGCAGCAAAAACCCAGAGGCATCTCAGGTATCACCTCTATTTTGCCGCATCCGTGCTCATCCTGAGTTACATAATCGGTGTATCAAGAGATGAGTTCCTTGTAATAGGCATTGCTGTAATCGCAGTCCTGCTGGCCGAACTCCTGAACACGGCTATCGAAGCAGTCGTGGATATAGTGTCACCAGAACACAGCGAGAAGGCAAGGATAGCAAAGGACGTGGCAGCAGGGGCAGTGCTCATAACAGCCCTCGGTGCAGCAGTAATCGGATACATTATCCTTTTCCCCTATCTCCTCCGCTGGTTTCAGGAAGGGGCCCGCATAGTCAAACACTCGGGAGAGGACATCTCAATCATGGCATTCATCCTCGTGCTGATACTCGTGGTCATAACAAAGGCATACTTCGGAAAGGGAACCCCACTCAGGGGAGGGATACCAAGCGGCCATGCTGCCCTCGCCTTCTCTGTCTGGATAGCCATCACATACACAACAGGCAGCTTTATAGCATCTACGCTCTCATTCATGCTTGCCGCTATTATAGGTGCAAGCAGGGTATCCTTGCGGATACATAACACATGGGAGGTCGTATTAGGAGGCATGATGGGTGCAAGCCTCACCTTCCTGCTTTTTCAGATATTTTCATGACCAATTCACCCCTTCACCGCATACAGAC